>CALXCE010000006.1 GCA_944386725.1 uncultured Clostridia bacterium | reverse complement strand
CAATCATATTGAAATTCATTTGCATAACCCAATCGATAAAATTATTAGGATTTATCATGTAATTATCTACTCTATATACTTTTACTCCTTTGTCGTCTTCAAAATAATGAGCATCTCCATCGCGATAGGTTATAACGGTTACCTCATGACCATCTTTCTTTAATGTTCTTGATAAATCGTATACAACTCTAGCGATTCCCCCTACTACTCTTGGTGGATATTCCCATGTTAACATTAATATTTTCATGGTTATACTTCCTTTCTTCCTCATCTTCTTTTGTTGATTCTTATTTTTTGACATTTTTCGTCTAAATATATTGTATATGACTTTTTAAAAAAAGTAAACGTTTTTTTAAGATTTTTTTAGAATTTTTATAAAAACAAAAATAGGATTTAGGGAATCAATCCTAAATCCTTATTCAAATTTATTCTTCGCTATAACTGTCGGTAGAAGTATTGGTACTTGTATTGGTCAAAGTTGTATTATTGGTTTGATTATTTGTATTAGATTCTGTTGTTTTTATTCCTAAACTATCTAAATATTCTTCTGCATTATATTGTCTATCATTTGCAACAATATAATAATGTGTTTCTCCTCCACTAATTGTCATATAGATATCATCTGCTATAATTGCACCTAATAGTTCTTGTCCAGATGAATTAACTAAAGTATATTTTTTATCTTTACAAGCTACTAATACATTATAATCTGGAATAACTAATAGATTGATTGCCTCTTTATTACTAGATGCAATATACCCTAAGCTGTCATATTTGTATTCTGTTAGTTGGTTTCCATTGATATCATATAGCGCCCAATATTTATCTTTTCTAACAGGTATTAAGTTGCCTGCTAATATATATTTATTTTTTATATTATTCTTTGAAAAATTAGAAATATCAACTCCAATTTCATCATTTTCTGTAGGTATTTTGGGATTTCCTTTGTTATCCATTACACCATATTTGTTGTCTTTTTTCACCAGATATAGTCCTGCATCACTATCCATTAATTCAATACTATCATATATGATTTGTACTTTTGTTTCTCTTGATGACGAAATAATACCAATCTTATTATTGGTTTCTACTAAAAAATCTCCTGTATTCGTAAGATAGGTTATATTATCATATTTAGCTTCTAATACAACTGTTCCATCTGCTTCGATTACACCATATTGCTCTTTACTATTTGTCACAATTAATTGATTATTTAATATCGCTTTTTGGTTCACAAATACATCACTTAATGCTGTATATCCATAGTCTAATACTTTACTTGTATAAGATTCATATAATTTTGGTAGGGTCCAAATGGTAATTGTGTTTTTTTCTTTATCATAATCAAAACTAATATTAAAGGCTTTTTCCAATCCTTCTGTTGAAACATATAATACTCCGTTATATGCTTTTACTTTATCTTTTATATAAATATATTCATAATCACTATTATCTTTTTGTGCTAAATCTAATTTATATATTTTGTTTTCTCCCAATTCAAAATTTGCTACTTCATTATCATTGGTTACATAACACTTACTTTGGTCTTCTGATCTATCACTATATTCTCCATTATAACTCTCATAACCAAAGTATCTTGCAATTTCTTTAATCGGAGCAGATATGCTTCCATCTTCTTCAAATCTGAGTAAATTCTTTAATTCTTGATTTTCTTCTCCATCTATCGTTAATGTCATAACTGAGCTTTTAAGATACATTAAATAGCTAACTATTGCAATAATTATGATTACTACCAATATAATAGCAACTAATATAATTGTTGTTGTCATCTTTTTGTTTTTTTCTTCTTTATTTTGAAAGCTTTCTTCAATTAAATTCATTTGTATACCCCCTATTTTATTTGATATATCCATATTTTCGATAAAATTCTTTTCGAAAATTTGCCAAATTATCATTCTCTATTTCTATTTTAACCTTTTCCATTAAATTAGTCAAGAACCTTAGGTTATGAATTGACAATAATCTATCTCCTAAAATCTCATTTGTTTTGACAAGGTGTCTGATATAAGCTCTTGTATAATTTTTACAAGTGTAACAATCACATTCTGGGTCTAATGGTCCCCAATCTCTTTCATAAGTTGCATTTCTGACAACTACTTTTCCATGTGATGTCATAGCTGTCCCATTTCTTGCAATTCTAGTAGGAAGTACACAGTCACACATGTCGATTCCTGCCATCACAGCTTCTATTAAATAATCTGGCGTTCCTACTCCCATTAAATATCTTGGTTTGTCTTTTGGCATAAGAGGAGTTGTATATTTTAAAATTTCTAAAAATTCTTCTTTTGGTTCTCCTACACTAATTCCACCAATTGCATATCCTGATAAGTCTAAACCAATTAAATCTTGTGCACTTTTTTCTCTTAAATCTTTATAAAATCCTCCTTGAATAATTCCAAATAGCGCTTGTTTGTCCACCGTCAAGTGTGTTTCTTTACATCTCTTTGCCCATCTTGTAGTTCTTTCCATAGATTGTTTGGTATATTCATAACTAGCTCCGTGTTCTACACATTCATCAAACGCCATGATGATATCTGCTCCTAGGTCCTCTTCTATTTCCATAACAGACTCTGGTGAAAAGAAATGTTTACTGCCATCTAAATGTGATTTAAATTCAACACCTTCCTCATGAATTGTTCTTAACTCTCCTAAACTGAATACTTGGAATCCTCCACTATCTGTTAGAATTGGCCTATCCCAATTCATAAACTTGTGAAGTCCTCCTGCTTCTTTTACAATCTTACTACCTGGTCTTAGATATAAATGATAGGTATTGGATAATATAATTTCCGCTTTTACTTCTCCTTTTAATTCTTCTGGTGTCATTGACTTAACGGTGGCTTGCGTTCCTACTGGCATGAATACTGGTGTTTGAATATCTCCATGTGGTGTATGTATAATTCCTCTTCTTGCTCCTGTTTGTTTGCATTCGTGCAACAATTCATATGTTACTGCTGGTTTCATTGTTATCCTCCTATCTATTTTATAAACATAGCATCTCCAAAACTAAAAAATCTATATTTTTCTTTTACAGCTTCTTCATACGCCTTCATAATATAATCTTTTCCTGCTAATGCTGATACCAACATTAGTAACGTAGATTGTGGTAAATGGAAATTTGTAATTAGTCCATCCAAACATTTAAATTGGTAACCTGGATAAATAAATATTTGTGTGTCTCCTTCTGCTTTTTTTACCATACCATTTTTATCTGCAATTGTCTCTAGCACTCTACAAGAGGTTGTCCCCACTGCAATTACTCTATTTCCATTTTTCTTAGCGTTGTTTATTTTGTTTACATCTTCTTGTTTTATATAATAATGCTCTGAATGCATTTCATGAGCTTCTACTGTTTCTTCTTTTACTGGTCTAAAAGTCCCAATTCCAACGTGTAAAGTTACATTGGCTATTACAATGCCTTTTTCTTCTAGTTTTTGTAATAGTTCTGGTGTAAAGTGTAATCCTGCTGTTGGTGCTGCTGCTGAACCATTGTATTTAGCATATACTGTTTGATATCTATCTTTTTGCTTTAATTCTTCATGGATATATGGTGGAAGTGGCATCAAGCCTATTTTATCTAAGATTTCATTAAAGATTCCATCATAATGAAATTCTACTTTTCTGGTTCCTCCTGGCATAACTTCTAATATGTCCGCTTTTAATATGCCTTCTCCAAAAATTACTTTCGTTCCAATATGAAGTTTGTTTCCTGGTCTAACAATACATTCCCAGATATCTCCTTCTATGTTATTTAGAAGTAAAAATTCAACATTGGCACCAGTTTCTTTTTTTCCATATAATCTTGCTGGTATGACTTTGGTATTATTTCTAACTAAAACATCTCCTGATTCTAAATAATTAATGATATCTTTAAATGTTTTGTGTTCTATGGTTTTCTTTTCCTTATTTAATACCATTAGTTTTGATTCATCTCGTTTCTCAATTGGTGTTTGTGCAATTAATTCTTCTGGTAATTTATAATTAAATTCTGATACTTTCACTCATTTTCCTCTTTTCCATTTTTGGTAATTTTATGCTTTCACATTTTTCGACTTTTTTTATGAAACATTCCTATTGTTTCATTGTACCATAAGCTCTAATTTATTGGTTAAATTGTTAATAATCCCTCTTATTTCTTCTATGATATTTTGAGGTTCTTTAAATACCTCCTTCATTTCATAAGAGTATTTGAAATTAATACTTTTAGCTGGTTTTAAAGTATATACTTCTTCTGGCAATCCTATTTTTCCACTTGCTGTGTTGATATTTTTGTTCATATAGTCTGTATACCACTTTTTCTGCCCTACTAAAGCTTCATTTTCATAACCATATTTTTGGTAATCGTGTAATTCTGGTCTTTCATAGCCGTATTCCTCTGCATTTCTTTCTAGTGAATGTAAAAACTCATGTAAAAATACTTCTTCTGGAAAAGTATTAATCTTGCTGTTGTATTTGTATATATAACTTTCAGAATCATTTGGCAAACGTATATTGGAAAAACCAATTCCATAGTAATCCATAGATCCTAATCCAATCCAATCATTTACTTTTATGTCATTTTCATGTTTTTCATCTCCGAAGCCTTACAATAGCATATACATGGTCATAGTCACCAGAAGATATTGTGTCTTTAATTTGGTCTTCTATATCTTCTGCTGATACATAATAACCAAATTCAGTATCATAAGATAAGCTAGATAGTGGCGTATCTATTTCATAGATATCACATTCCGCTGTCATTTTTCCATTAGATAATTTGCTACATGAACTTTCAAATAAGTTTAGGGTGTTAGTTATGTCTTTGATATCACTTTGCGTTACTGATAATTGAATTTGTTTTTGATCAATTGTTACATCTGTGGTTTTGAAAATAAAGCATGCAAACTTCCAATGATTATCTTGCTCTGTTATTCCTTCTTCTATGGTAAAGTCTGAGAACCAAGCTTCTCCTATTGCTTCTCCTAAATAACCACCTAGTCTAAATCCTACATTTACTTCTTCTCTATCTTTACTATTGAAAATCAATTCTATTTTTTGCCAGTCTTGTGTTCCACTTATGGCAATAGACCTTTCTGTTGTTCCTTCTATAGCTATTTGTGCTCCTACTCCTGATTGTTCTTCTTGGGCTTGTACATGGTTCGTTTTTACCATACAAGTTACTTTGTATGGTTTGTTTTTCTCTACCTGTATTGTTTTATAAAACATAGCATCATTATATTGCATTGATTCAATTTTATAGCTTCTTTGGTCAGAATATTTGGTTTCTTCATCTCTTTTAAAAGTAGAGGTGTATAAATTACTTTCGCTTCTTACAAAATCATTGAAGTTATTCGTTTGATAATACTGATATGCAAAATATAATATGATTAGTAAAATCACTAATGATAAGAAATAACTTATTTTATTCTTTTTTCTGCTTTGTTCCATATCATGCCTCCCTCATCATTATATAGGATTTCTAATCAGATATCAACTATGACTAGACAAAAAATAAAGCCACAATTTTTGTCCAAAATAGGACTCTTTGTGTCTTTATTATTTATTTTTTATTCTTCTGTTTTTACTTCATTAAAATCTTTCATGCTTAAATTAATTCTATCTTGATCATCAATGCTAATTACTTTAACGGTTACTTTGTCTCCTACATGAAGTACGTCTTCTATATTTTTAATTCTTTCCTTTGATATTTTAGAGATGTGTAGTAATCCTTCTTTTCCACCACATCCTAAGTCTACAAAGGCACCAAAATTCATTAGACGAACAACTTCTCCATAATAAATTCCACCAACTTCTACTTCTCTTACAATGTCTTCTACCATTTCTAGTGCTTGAATTGCTTTTTCATTATCTGTTGAATAAATAAATACTTGTCCATCTTCTTCAATGTCGATTTTTACTCCCGTTTCTTCAATGATTTTGTTGATCATTTTTCCACCTGGTCCGATAACATCTTTTATTTTGTCTACTTTAATTTGTGTGCTTACAATTCTTGGTGCATATTTTGAAATATTTTCTCTTGGTTTACTGATAACAGGAGCCATAACATCATCTAAAATATGTTGTCTTGCTTTTCTTGTTTTTTCGAATGCTTCTTTAATAATTTCATAGGTTAAACCATCACACTTAATGTCTACTTGAATCGCTGTAATTCCCTTCTTGGTTCCACCAACTTTGAAGTCCATATCTCCGAAAAAGTCTTCTAATCCTTGAATATCCACTAACATAACATAATCTTCGTTGTTATCTGGGTTTGTAACTAAACCTGTTGAGATTCCTGCTACTGGTCTTTTGATTGGTACACCTGCATCCATTAGTGATAAAGTACTTCCACAGATACTTGCTTGTGAAGTGGAACCATTAGAAGATAATACTTCTGATACTACCCTTATTGCATATGGAAATTCTTCTTTCGAAGGTAATACTGGCACTAATGCTTTTTCTGCTAGAGCTCCATGTCCAACCTCTCTTCTTCCTGGTCCTCTAGATGGTCTTGCTTCTCCTACAGAATAGCTTGGGAAGTTATAGTGATGCATATATCTCTTTGACTCTTCTGTGTCAATTCCATCTAATGTTTGCTCTTCACTAATCATTCCTAATGTTGCAACAGAAAGTACTTGTGTTTGTCCTCTCGTAAACAAAGCACTTCCATGTGTTCTTGGAAGTAATCCTACTTCACAAGATAATGGTCTGATTTCATCTAATTTTCTTCCATCTACTCTTTTATGTTCGAAATAAATCATTTCTCTTACACATTTTTTTTCTAATTTGTAGATAGCTTCTCCAATGTCAGATTTATGTTCTTCAAAAGCTTCTTCTCCAAATTTTTCGGTGTAAGTTTCTTCGATTTTCTTGGTTAACTCATCCATATTTTTATCTCTGGTTTCTTTGTCAGCTTCTTGGATTTTTTCCTTCATTTCGTCCTTAAAGTTTTCCTCTATAAATTCATATACATCATGATCAACTTCAAAAGATTTATATTCAAATTTCGGCTTTCCTATTTCTTTTTGGATTTTACTAATAAATTTACAAATTTTCTTAATTTCTTTATGTGCTTCTTTAATAGCTTTTAGCATTAAATCATCTGGAACTTCATTAGCACCTGCTTCAATCATTGTGATTTTCTTTTCCGTTGCTGCTACAGTTAATGTTAAATCACTTTTGTCTCTTTCTTCTTCCGTTGGATTAATGATAATTTTTCCATCAATTAGTCCAACTGCTACTGCTGCTGTTGGTCCATTAAATGGAATATCAGAAATAGCTAGTGCTGAGGCAGCTCCTATCATGGCTGCTACTTCTGGTGAATTATCTTGATCCACACAAAGAACTGTCGCTACTACTACTACATCATTTCTAAAATCTTTTGGAAATAGTGGTCTTAGAGGTCTATCAATTGCTCTTGATGTCAAAATAGCTTTGTCACTTGGTTTTCCTTCTCTTTTTAAGAAGCTTCCTGGAATCTTTCCTACAGAATATAATTTTTCTTCAAAATCTACTGATAATGGAAAAAAATCAATTCCCTCTCTTGGTTCTTTCGAAGCTGTTACATTGACTAATATACAAGTATCTCCATAACGTACTAATACACTTCCATTTGCTAAACCTGCCATTTTTCCTGTTTCAATTACTAGTTTTCTTCCTGCTAATTTAGTTTCATAAGTTTTAAACATAATATCCTTCCTTTCTTTTAGAGGGTTTTAGGAATGTTCCTTAAAATCCCTGTTTCAAGCAAGTTTAGATTGTAACCTCTATAATATATTAGTATTTTGCTTTTCTATTTAATTACTACTAGTATATTATACAAGCTACTGACCTAAATTCTTGCTTGAATTTACTTGTCCTAAATGGACTAACAAAAAGCCCATGCCAAAATAAGCACTGGGCTTTGTTACAATTATTTTCTTAATCCTAATTTTTCAACTATTTCTCTATATCTGTTGATATCTTTTTTAGCTAAATAGTTTAATAAATTTCTTCTTTTCCCTACCATTTTTAAAAGACCTCTTCTTGAGTGATTGTCTTTTTTATGGATTTTTAGATGTTCTGTTAATTCATTAATTCTTTGCGTTAAAAGAGCAATTTGAACTTCTGGTGAACCAGTGTCATTTTCCTCTCTTTTGTAAGTATTAATGATTTCTTGTTTTCTTTCCTTTGTCATTTCAGTTTCTCTCCTTTCTCAAGGCACAAAACAGTTTGGAAAAGAATTGTTATTTGGCTAGGCAAACGAGTTTTTAATTTATGAGGCGTGCTTGTGCACGTTGATTAAATTAAAAATAAAGTTTAACAACGCCAAATGGCAATTATTTTTTCAAACTCACACCTTCTAATTTTATTTTTTTCCTCTAACTGAGCTTAAAGTTTAGGTGCTAATCTTAAAGCTAAGTAAAAGGTATGTCTTTTTTGACATACTTATTGTACTATATTTTAGAACAAATTTCAAGTGTTTTTGTTTTTTTCTTATATCATTTATTTTTCTGATTTATTTTTATTCGTTTATGTCAAAAAATAAAGAATGTAGATTTTACTCTACACTCTTCAAACTCTCAATCATATCAATTTTCTTTAAAGCAAAATAAGTAATAATATTTACAATTACGGTGAATCCAATCGTTATCAATGTCCCATATACATAACTCATTGGTTGTACAATTTTAGCAAATCTTAACATATTAATTTCGCAAGTTCCGTATGATAAAGTAATTTAAGAAATATCCGCCGATTAATCCGAATAGCAATTCCAATTGCTGTTAATATAACTGTTTCCCTTGTTACATAGGAATAAACTTCTTTGTCGTAAAATCCTAATACTTTGATGGTTGCAAGTTCTCTAATTCTTTCACTAATATTGACATTGGATAAGTTATATAATACCACAAAGGCAAGTAACCCAGCTGATACAATTAAGATAATTACGACATAATTTAAAGATTTCATGGTATCGTCTAGCATACTCATAACCGTAGATATTCTGCTAATACTTGCTACTTCACTTTGGTTCATGATTTCAGTTGCTAAACTTTCTTCTTGTTCCTCACTCAAATCATTATTTTTGATAAATAGTACATTCGTGTTATAGGTTTCTCCATACAAATTTTCATAAGTTACTTTTGACATATATATGTAATGTTCTACATAGTTTTCTACTACATTTGAGATTTTTACTTGTATTTCCTTATCTTTACTATCTTTTAAAGTAATCGTATCACCTTGCTTAACGCCTATTAATTCGGCAACTTTGTCTGTTATACAAATTTCGTTTTCTTGTAATTCTACTTTTTGCTTTGTTTTCACATCTGTTAGATTAATCACACCATCCAAATCGTTCTGCTCTTTTGGTACAATCAATTGTACATCTTCTTCGTTTTCTTGGTTGATTACTGTATTATAAGTAACATTAGCTTCTAGTACTTTTTGGATTTCTGTCTTTTCTTGTAAATTAGTGATATATTCTTGTTTTTGTTCCTCATTTAATCCATTTTTTAGACCAATCTGCATATCATAATCAAATACTTTTTCAAATTGATTTGGCATAATACACTCAATGGAATCTTTAATTCCAAATCCTGCTACAATTAGTGCAGTACAACCCAAGATGCCAATAATAGTCATCAAGAATCTTTTTTTGTAGCGAAAAATGTTTCTTACCGTTACTTTTTGGGAAAAACTTAAGCGTTTCCAGATAAACGATATTTTTTCTAGTAACACTCTTTTTCCCATTTTAGGTGCTTTTGGTCTCATTAACGTTGCTGGTGTTTGGACTAGTTCTTTTAAGACTGCATATATGGTTGCTCCAATAATACATACACAAATTAGTAAAAGTCCTATTCCTCCAATGGTTAAATTGAAACTTATTTGTATGCTATCTGTCATTTGATACATCATTTGATACATCATCCAAATAATTTTTGGTATTAAAACAAATCCAACGCTCATTCCTAATATTCCACCTAAGATACATGCTAGACTTGCATAGATGATGTATTTACTTGCAATTTGTAACTTGTTATACCCCAATGCTTTTAACGTTCCTATCTCTGTTCTTTGTTCTTCTACCATTCTTGTCATCGAAGTTAACGAGATAAGAGCCGCTACAATGAAAAATACGATTGGAAATACTTGTGCTATATTTTCAACACTTCCTGTATCTTGTATAAAGCTATTGTATCCTGTATTGCTATAGCGGTCTAAAACATACCATGTTGGATTTTCGATATTTGTAATTTCTTCTCTGGCTTCTATTAGCTTTGCTTCTGCTTGCGCTATTTTTTCTTCAAATTCTTTTTGTTTTTGCTCTAACTCTTTTTCTCCTGTTTCTAATTCTGTTTTAGCTTTTTCAAGTTCTAACTTTGCACTTTCTAACTGACTATAGGTTGACTTTTTCTTCGCTTCGTATTGTTTCTCTTGGTTGTTCAATTCGTTTTTAGCATTCTGTATCTGCGTTTTTGCGTTTTCTATTTCTTGTTTTCCTGTTGCTATTGCGTTGTTAATTTGTGTAATTCCTGCTTCTATCGTTTGTTTTGATTGTTCTAAACTTTGTATTTGGGTTGCTATGGCTTGCTTTTGTTCTTCTGGAATATCTGGACTATCTTTCATTTGGTCATATTGTGTCTCAAGCTGTGCTAAGCTGTTTTCTACAGTTGCTAATTGTGTTTGTAAGTCTTGTTTTTGTCCCTCCAATTCACTAAATTGTTGATTCGTCTCTTGCTCCTTTGTAGCTAATTGTGTTTCGTTTTGTGCTATTGTTTTTTTTGCTGTTTGAATCTGGTTATAGGCATTTGTAAATTGTGTGTCTGACTCTTTTTTGTTGGTATTTAATTCACTTTCTGTTTTTTTAATTTCACTTTTTCCATTTTCTATTTCTTGCTTAGCTTCTTCTATTTGTTGCTGTGCATTTTGTTTTTCTGTGTTGAATTCTGTTTCTGTTTCTTCTACTTTTGTTGTTGCAATATCTACTAATTTGTTATGTCTTTCTGTTTCTCTTTCTTCTTTGATATCTTCTATGTCTTCTTTTACTTTTGCTATATAGTCTTCATATTTTTCACTAGAAGTTGTATATTTTTCGCTATTTTCCACTTTTATGTATAAACTAGTATAAATTTCACTTGCTTTGATATTTTCTTTTGATATATAAATATAATAATCAATTTTACCAGAACCTAAACTGCTCGTTCCTCTATCTCTTAAAATATATAAAGGACTTTTTACGGTTCCCACAATTTTTAATTTACTTTGATTTAAATATTCAATTTCTTCTCCCTCATCATTTTTTGTGTTTTCTATCTCAATTTCAATGGTATCTCCAATTTCCTTATTATTGGTAGTTAAAAAATTTTCTTCTACAACACATTCGTCTTGACTTTCAGGCAATTTTCCCTGTAATAGAATCGGCTGATTCAATTCTTCAATACACATAATTTTAGTAACAACTTCTTTATTCTCAATATCTAGTATTCCGTCGATTTCATAGGTTCCCACAATGGTTTCTATATTATCTATTTTAGAAATTGCTTCTATATCTTCCTCCGTTAATCCTAGGGTGGACAAGATTTGGATATCGTACACTTGATTCTCCTTATAATACTGATCAATGGTATCCACCATATCTGGTGAAGTTGCTCTCATTCCAGCAAAAAAGCCCACCCCTAGAAAAGCCATTAAAAGAATGGATATAAATCGTTTATAGGTATTTCTTATCTCTTTTACACTATCTTTAAATAATGCTTTCTTCACTTTTTCCTCCTTTAGGGACTGGGACATGGGGACATGGGGACGTAGATAATGTCCCAGAATATTTTATTTGGGACATTATCTACGTCCCCATGTCCCCATGTCCCGTGTCTTACCATTCAATTTGTTCTACTGGCATTGGATTTTCGTTTACTTCTATTGCACTGGCTGTTCCATTTTTGAAATGAATTACTTTGTCTGCCATTGGTGCTAATGCTGTGTTGTGGGTAATGATTAATACTGTCATTTTTTCTTTTCTTGCAGTATCTTGCAATAGTTTTAATATTTGTTTTCCTGTTTTATAGTCTAAGGCTCCTATTGGCTCATCACATAGTAATAGTTTTGGATTTTTAGCAATTGCTCTTGCAATTGCCACTCTTTGTTGCTCTCCTCCAGATAACTGGGATGGAAAGTTGTTCATTCTGTCTTCTAATCCTACTTTTTTGATAACTTCTTCTGGGTTTAGGGAATCTTTACAAATTTGAGTTGCTAATTCCACGTTTTCTTTAGCTGTTAGGTTTTGAACTAAGTTATAAAATTGAAATACAAATCCTATGTCTTCTCTTCGATATTTGATTAGTTCTTTGTTTTTTAATCTGGTAACTTCTTTGCTATCTACTATTACTTCTCCTGAAGTAGCCGTATCCATTCCTCCTAAAATGTTTAGTGTCGTGGTTTTTCCGTGCACCAGATGGTCCTACGATTACAACTAGTTCCCCTTTTTCTATGCTAAAGTTTGTGTTATTTAATGCTTTTATAGTGATTTCTCCCATTTTGTATTCTTTGCACACATTTTTAAATTCTATGTATGACATTTTATCTCTCATCCCTTTCTTGAGACACAAATTATTTTCTAACATTTCTTTTTATTTGGATTATATCACAAATATTCTTTTCTTGAAAGAAAAAAGCACAGAAATTTTACATTTATCTGTACTTTCTTAAAATCATCAAACAATATACTCAATTTTATTATTCGGAAAATATTTTTTCATTTGCTCTCTTAGAAATATTTCTGCTTCATTTCTCACGTTATTCTTATACCCATATTTCCCTCGACCTCTACTTGTCATCATCTCTTTATCATATAAATTAATGGCATTTGGGAATGCTTCCTCATTTATCTTGGTATGAATATAGCTGTATGTCATAAAAATAATTTCAAAAAACGCATCTTTTTTTACTTTTTCTGATAGTTCTGCACTCAACCTTTTCATTAGCTTAGCATATAATTCTTTCCAATTTTCTACTAAAATAACTGGTGCAATTAAAATTCCAATTGGATAGTCTGCTTCTTTTAACTTATTGATTGCTTCAATTCTTCCTTTTAATCTTGAGGTTCCAAATTCTACTTTATTGATAATTTCTTCTGGATTAACGCTCATTCTAATAATTACTTTCTTTTTATGATCCAAATCTAGAATATCATCTACCATATCAAATTTAGTAGGAAATGTTAGAGTTCCTTTAGATGTATTTTTAAAGTTATCAATCGTCCATGAAAGATTGCCAGTAATGGTATTTTCTAAAATCAAATCACTATTACTTCCTATTTCAAAAGTTAATTCTTTTTCTGATTTTTCAGATGTTTTAATTATTTTATCTAGCATTTGTTCTCGATTGACAAATAGACGCAAATAAGCACATTTATTATAATTACAAACTAAATAACAATACATGCAAGAAGCTGTACATCCAGAAGATGTATAAGGTACTAAGAAATCTGAAGTTTTATGATTTTCTATAAATTTATGTGTTTTTCTAACACCTATAATTAAATTTCTTTTCATATTAGCAAATTCTTTGTTTTCTTTTTTTCTCATTTCTTCAATGTTATTATGATTCTCAATTTCAAATTTTGGAATATCTTTGTATTTTTCCATTAATTCTTTTCCTAATGGATAATTGATTATTTCTTTTTC
This sequence comes from uncultured Clostridia bacterium, assembly GCA_944386725.1. GTDB lineage: Bacteria > Bacillota > Clostridia > TANB77 > CAG-508 > CAG-269. The sequence goes on along the minus strand of CALXCE010000006.1, from coordinate 42,138 downwards.
AAAATAAATAGCTTTTGGTTTGAACATTTTCTCTATCCTCCATTAGAATTTATTCTAACCAAAAGCTATATTTGCTATTCTTATGTAATTGTATTTACCATTTTCTCCATTGTTTCTGGCTTATAATCATTATGAAAAACATAGTCAAATTTGTATGGTGTGTAGTCTATACTTCCAGCATCTCGTTTTAAAAAATACTCTTCCGATATATGATCTCTTTGGATTACTTTATTTTTTCTTTTCTCATTATCTGCTTGAATAAATATTTTCGTATTACATTTTTCCCAATATTTACTAATTGGTAACAATGCCCATTCTAAGATTACAATTTTGCCTGTTTCTTTTTTTAGTATATCATCTAAGATTTCTTGCATATAGTCCCAAGTAATATTGGTTAAAATATCCATCTTTTCTTTGCTAGAAAATACTATATTTCCCAACTTTTTTCTGTCAATGTTTCCATCGTCTCCCAATATTTGTTTACCAAATACCTCACATAATTTTTTTAGATTTTTTTTATTACTTGTTGCTTTATGTCCTATTTTGTCAATATTAACACTATTACATTGCCATTTTTTAGATAGTAATGCTGTTAATGTTGATTTTCCACTTCCTGATTTTCCAGTAATCCCTATTATTCTCACTTTTACGATTATTCCCTCCCTAAAGTACAATTTCCGTTTGAAAAAAATCATTTTTCAAACTTTTTCCTTTACTATTTGACTATTTTTTCATATGTTACATAGTCATAGTCTAAGTAATTTTCCTCATCTTTTGGGCCTTTTTCTCTGCTTGTTTCTTTCCAGATATCTGTATTGATTTTTGGAAAGAAGCTGTCACCTTCAAATTCTTTATCTATTTCTGTTACATACATTTTTGTTACATATGGCATTAATAGATTATAAATCATAGCTCCACCAATTACAAAGTTTTCCTCATCATTTTCTATATATTCTTGTATTTCTAACATGGAATGAACAACTTGTACATTTTCATCATTTACTTTAAAATTAGGATTTTGACTGAAAACAATATGTTTTCTGTTTGGTAATACTCTTCCTAGTGACTCAAATGTTTTTCTCCCCATTATGATTGTATGCCCTGTTGTTAATTTTTTAAAATGTTTTAAATCTTCTGGCAAATTCCATATTAATTTATTTTCTTTTCCGATAATATTATTTTTTGCTTTTGCTACGATTATACTTAACATCTTTTCTTCCTCTCTTTCTTCTTTTTGTTTTATTCAGCTACTGGTATTTTTCCTAATTTTATTTCTTTATTATAATCATATCCTTCTATTTCAAAATCTTCTACTTTAAAATCATAAAAATTCTTAGTAGGGTTTTTTATGATTAATTTTGGATGTACATCCATGCTTTTTGCTTCTATTAATTTTTTTACAAGAGGTATATGCCTATCATATATATGGCAATCTCCTATATTATGTGTTAATGTTCCTACTTCTAATCCAGCTACTTGAGCAAACATATATTGCAGTGCTGCATATTGCATTATATTCCATCCATTTGCTGCTAACATATCTTGAGAACGTTGATTCAAAATCAAATGTAATTTTCCTTGTTTTACTAACCATTGTGTACCATATACGCATGGCTCTAAATTCATATCTTTTAATTCAGCATGATTAAATATATTTGTCATAATTCGACGACTGGATGGATCGTTTTTTAGTAGATATAAAATATAATCTACTTGGTCCATTTCTTGAATTCCTTCTTTTGTTTTAAATTGATATTTTTTTCCCATTTGATAACCATAAGCTTTTCCTATTGTTCCCTCACTATCTGCCCACTGATCCCAAATATGTGAATTTAAATCTTTTATATTGTTTGACTTTTTTTGCCATATCCATAATACTTCATCAATTGCTCTTTTTACAGTTCCTTTATTGTTTCTTAAAGTAATCATAGGAAATTCCTTCCCTACGTCATATTTATTGGATACTCCTACAATGGATATATAATTTGCTTCTGTTCCATCCTCCCATCTTGTACGTACATTGGTTCCTTCTGAAGAGTATCCATTTTCAATAATTTCTTTACAAGTTTCTATAAAATGTTTGTCTGCTTGTGTCATTTTTATTCCTCCCTCTAGGTGTTTTTTGTCCCTGTCTCTAAAAACACCATTTAATTTTTTCCAAGTATATCATATTATGATTTAAAATTCTACTTTTTTCTATCTGTTTTTACAATTTTATTAAGTAATGTTTCTTGTAATGCTTGTGAAAAATTAATTCCTATTTTTTCGGCTCTTTTGTTTAACCATTCTGGTATGGTTAATGTTTTCTTAACTGATTTCTTCGTCCCATATTTTTCTGTATATTGGTCAATATCTAATAAAAGTAATGTTTTAAAACCGTTTTTTTCTTCTAATTTTATTTCTTCAATTTGTGAAGGTGCAGGAATTTCTTCCTCATCTTCAATGGCTGTTAATATCCATCCTAATGCTGCATCTTGTGCCATTTCCATTGCTTCCTCTAGATTATCTCCTTGTGTTACACAACCTAACAAATCCGGTACTTCTACACTATACCCTTCATCTTCTTCATAATAGAAATTTGCTGGATAAACTAATTTCATACTTTACTCATCCTTTCTTTCAAACCTGCTTGTTTTAATATTGAATTGACAGTTGCCTTTTTCAATTCCTTACAATGCTTTGGTATTGTTACTTTTCCTTGCTTACTATTATGCTTATATTGATAATGTGAACCCACTGTCTTGTAAATATACCAACCATCTTTTAATAAAATTTTTTCCATTTGTTTGAATGTCAATCTATCGCCTTCCTTTCTATTTTACTACGTACTATACGTATTGTCAATTATTTTTTATTATTTTTTGATTTTATTTAGATATAAAAATAGGAAATATATTCTTCTAAATGAAGTTTCTATATTTCCCCTTTATCTGATTTAAAATATTTTTCACTTAAGTTTTTGACAAATAAATTATAATTATATTATACAGCAAATTAGTTGATTTTTCAAGGAATTCCTCAAGTTTTTCATCGCAAATTTCGACACAAAACTAGGCCTTAAAACAAATTAAATCTAAAAATTGAAAACTTATTCTTTCCATTCCCATTTTGGCACATATTCTTTCTCATGTTCTTCTAGTTCTTGCACATAGCCATTTTCAATTCCTATTTTGTCTATGTAACTTTCAATTTCTTCCCATTCTTCTTTTGTCAACTTTCGACTTAGTTTTTCCACATTTTTTGCTTGATAGGTTGGAAAGTATTGTGCCATAACGCTAATATATATTTCGTTTGGCAAATTTTCTTTCAGCCATTTTAAAACTTTTTTACTATTTTCTATATGATTTGGTAAAACTAAATGTCTTACCATAACTCCTTTTTTAATCATTCCTCTATCATCTAATTTAGGAACTCCTACTTGTCGAATCATTTCTTGAATCGCTTTGGTTGCGATAGAAAAATAGTTATTTACCTTAGAATATTCTAGTCCTATCTTGTCTTCCGCATATTTTAAATCTGGCAAATAAATGTCAATATAACCCTCCAATAATTTTAAGGTTTCTATTTTTTCATATCCATTCGTGTTATATAAAATCGGTATAGCTAAACCTTTTTGCTTTGCCATTTTTATTGCTTCTATAATTTGTAAGGTATAACTAGTAGGTGTTACTAAATTGATGTTTTCTACTCCTTTATCTTGTTGTTTAATAAAAATTTCTGCTAATTCTTCTATGCTAATGTCTTTTCCCTTTCCTAATTGACTAATCTCATAGTTTTGGCAATAGATACAACTTAAATTACAGTTTGAAAAAAATACAGTTCCAGAACCTTTTTCTCCACTGATGCATGGTTCTTCAAATTCATGGGTACTATATAAAGCAATTCTTACTTTATCGCTGGCTTTGCATCTTCCTATTTGTCTTTCTAATCTATTGATTCCACAATTATGCGGACATATGGTACATTTTTCTAACATTTTTTTCTTCTTTCTTTTTTATATCATTTTTATAAACTGAAACGATTCCTACTGTTAATAGTATTAATATCATTTACTACTCCACACTTTCTACATATATATTTCCATCTGAAGCTTTTCTCAAATTAATTTTTTTAGTTGTAAATTTATCTATATTTCTTTTCACTAGTTCTGTTTCTTCTTCTTCATAAGAACCACTTATTCTTCCAATTTCTTCCTCTTCTAAATTTCTTATAATAACAAAATTTTCGGCCTCTTCTTTTAGCATTGGTGAATAGTCTTCTAAATACTCTATTATTTCTATTTCGTATCCATCTTTTGTTTTCTCAATTTTATTTAATAAGAATAAATCTCCCAGTTGATCTAATTCAACCTCTACTAGCTTATATCGATTGTTTTGCTCATCATAAGTTAAATATTCTGTTCCCTCCTTCGGAAATTCTTTAGTGAAATTTTGTCCAAATAGTTCTTTTGCTTTTTCTTGTATTTGTTCATAAGTAGGTTTATCCTCTTCTATATTTTTCTTTACAACCTCCCATATCCATCTTTCATTTGCTTGATTGATGTCTTCAAAAACTGGTATAGCCTCACCAGTTACTTCCTTCCACATATAAATTTGACTGATATAGTTTTCTATTTTTTCGATTTCTTGTATACTAATTTGATTGGCTTTTATTGTTACATTTTTGTATACAATCATTCCTACAAAGATGATTGCTAAAATTATTATGATGACAATTAGTTTTTTCATTATCATTCCCCCATTTTAGCATTTACTTTTCTCCTATTTTCTATTCTAACATACTTTGTTTTTTGGTTTCAAGGATTTTTATTATTATTAATTAAATTTTTCCTTAAAATTTATCGCCGTTAAGCTATTAAATTAAAGTTATATGAAATAACGTGATATAAAACCGTTTGTAGATTTTTATTCTACGAACGGTCTTTATTAATAATATCTTATTTATGTCTAAAATTATATTATGTTTACATAGCTTTGCCTGGCGTACAAAGTTACCGAACAAGATGTGTTCCCCTACCATTTCATGACTACTTTAAACAAGTCCCCGTCAATAACAATATCAAATTTTCCTCCTTGCAATTCCACTAAACTCTTAGCGATAGATAGTCCTAGTCCACTTCCTTCTGTGTATCTTGATTTGTCTCCTCTAACAAATCTTTGCATTAATTCCTCACTACTTATGTTTAGCTTGTCTTTCGAAATGTTTTTGATACTCATTTCTATTTTGTCTTTTTCTTTCCTCATGTCTATATAAACCCTTGAACTATCTAGTGCGTATTTTGTAATATTGCTAAATAGGTTTTCTATTACTCGATACATGTATCTATTGTCTGCCTTTATTTTGATTTCTTCATCTGGCATATTAATTTCTATTTTCAAGTCTTTTTCTTCAAATCTATCCCTAAACTCACCAATACTTTGATTCATTAATTCTTTTAAATTAATTTCTTCCATGTTTAGTTTTACATTTCCAGAAGATACTTTTGATGCTTCTACTAAATCTTCTGTTAGTTTTTTTAATCTTTGTGATTTTTTATCCAAAATTTGAACATACTCTTTTACTTTCTCATCTTGTATATTTTCCTTTTTTAATAAATCCACATAGTTAATGATAGAGGTTAGTGGCGTTTTTATATCATGTGATACATTAGTAATCAACTCTGTTTTTAATTTTTCTGATTTCAAGCTTTTTTCAATGGCATTTGAAAATCCCCCTGCTATGTCATTAATATAAATGCCCATTTCTTTTAAAACACCTTGCAACTCTTTATCATTTAAGTGTATATTAGTTTTTCCTTGATATATTTGTTCTAATGCTTGTTTGATTTCATCTTGTTGTCTTGTATATTTTCTTAATTGATAAAATACCCAAATCCAAAATACCACTAGTAGAATGAAAGCTATTCCAGTTGCTATCATCCCTGCTAAAATAATGCTTACTAATACAAATCCCCAATAATACCAAAAAATCTTCTTGCGAGAAGGTGTTTTTTGATTAATCTCGCTTATGAACTTTTTTATTTTACAATAAAACCATCTTATAATTTTATAACTTAAAAAGCTTTTCCAAAATCTTTTTGCTTTTATCCTTTTGATGGTAGTAACTCCCCATATGCAACATGCTACATAGCTAATAAAATAAGCTATTATAGATATAATGAATACCACATAATAAGATGATAAGTTAATGAAATTTACTGCAATGCTTAAAGCTAGCATTAAAACCATAAAACATACTATACAAATCATTTCATAGGGTATTTTATCAATGACATTTAAACGAATCCCTTCCTCTCCTTTTTTATGTCCAATTGCCCAGAATAAGTAACTAGCTATTACAACTAATAAAATTAGACTTATGATACAGCTGTATATGGGTAGTTGATTATGTTGTAACATAAAATCATATATATTTTTATTTAATATAAAATTTGTTGCTTGTGTTGTTTTATTTTCCTCATAAGAACTATAAATATCATAATCTGCAATTTCTTTAACCTCTTGTGAATGACTGCTACTATTATTAGAATAATAATAGTGATAATTATATTGTATATTATCTTGGTTAATATAGTTTAAATTTGTTTCTATGTTGCCGTTCACAAAATCCCAATATATCTCTTGGTTCTTCATATTATCCATTACTTCTTGGTAATTATCACTTTTTATATTTGTAAACATTTTTCCGTGTTTCTCTATCTATAATGATATAGTTAATATAATTGCCTATTCCATTACTATTATTATAACTAGCTTGATTATTGGAGTAATAATAAGCATTTCCTTGTGAATCTTCTAGTTCTATAAAATTAGAAGTATTTTTTATATTTTGACACTCTGTTATCTTATCAATAAAAAAGTTTAAATAATGATTAGCAAAATTCTCTGTTTGTGAATATCTAGTTTCCTCTTCTATATTCCCAAATTCACTTAAAAAAGCTATATGGAATATACCAAGTCCTAATATAGCTACTAGTATTGGTATAAGAATGTAACATAAGATTTTTAATAAAGTTGAATTTCTTACTTTTTTCACTTGATTACTACCCCCTCATCTTCTATCTTATATCCAACGCCCCATATTACTTTTAAATATTTAGGATCTTTGGGATTAATCTCTATCTTCTCTCTAATGTGTCTAATATGAACTGCAATAATGTTTTCTGCACCAAATCCTTCTTCTTTCCATACATTTTCATAAATTTCTGGAATAGAATATACTTTACCTTTGTTTTCTAATAAAAATTTTAAGATATTAAATTCGGTTGCTGTTAGTTTAACTTCTTTACCATCCACGGTTACTTTTTTTGTTTCATCATTAACTACTAATTCTCCGCTTTGATAAATTTTGCTATTGTTTTTGTTTTCTAAGGAACCGAAGGCTTACATATCTTCTTAAATTCGAATTTACTCTAGCAATTAATTCTAGTGGATTAAATGGTTTTGTAATGTAATCATCTGCCCCAGAATTTAATCCTTCTATTTTGTCATAATCTTCTGATTTGGCTGATAGCAAAATCACAGGAATGCTTTTATCTTTTCTGATTTCTTCTAATGTTTCGATTCCATCTTTTTGTGGCATCATAATGTCTAATATAATAAGGTGGATTTCGTTTTCTTGTATTATTTTAAGGGCTTGGTTTCCATTGTATGCTTTTAATATGTTGTATCCTTCTTGTTTTAAATAAATTTCGATGGCTCCTACGATTTCTTTATCATCATCAACAACTAATACGTTATACATTTTTTCATTTCCCCTTTACTATGTTTAGTATACCATATAATTTATGAATAAAAAATAGAGAAAATATTAATTTTCTCTTAAACACCAACTCCTTTTATATGAAGCCATCTAATTTTTTGGAAATTATACTCTGAAATTGCTTTATTAAAACTATCAAATGTATGAGAAGCAATTTTTATTCCTCGAAAAGTAAATTTATTTTCAATATTTACAATGACTAATGTATGTCCAAATTGCTCTCCATCAAAAGATAATTGAGCAATATCTCCTATTTCTATTTTATTTTGCGTTGTTTCAATTGCCTGTGGACCGCTACCTTTATTGTTAATTAAAAATTGATGTAAGTATTCTACTCCACTCCATGATGGTGATTTATTATTTCCATTAATATAATACCATCCTAAATCTTTTGCATAATTCATTTTTTTACATCCCGCATAGATACATTGTGAGGCAAAACTAGTACAATCTCCTCCAACTGCATCAAAATTATAGTATTGTGGATTTCTTGAGAATGCCCATTTTCTAGCATATTCAACTACCGCTGCTCTATTATATTCCATATATTTCATCTCCTTTGATAAAATATATGGTTTTAACACAAAAAAAGAACAGCCTATGCTGTTTCTTTTTCATCCTGATTTGCAGGTACTTGCCTTTTCTTCTTTACGATTGGTTTACGCACCATCTTTTCTTCATTGATAACAGTTTTAGGCCCTATATCATTTAATACCGTATCTTTGGTTATGGTACATTTTTCAATATTTGGATTGGATGGTATCTCATACATAATATCTCTCATAATCTCTTCTATAATCGAGCGAAGTCCTCTAGCTCCTGTCTTTCTTTCAATTGCTTTATCAACAATTGCTTCTAATGCCTCTTGTTCAAAAACTAATTCAACACCATCAATTTGAAACAATTTCTGATATTGTTTTACTAAAGCATTTTTAGGCTCTATTAATATTTTAATCAGTGCTTCTTTATCCAATTCTTTTAAAGTTGCAATAATTGGTAATCTTCCAATAAATTCTGGTATTAAACCAAATTTTAACAAGTCTTGTGGTAATAATTCTTGAAAAACTTCATATTGATTCAATTCCTTTTTGCTCTTAATTTGGCTTCCAAATCCGATTGCTTTTTCACCCGTTCTATCTTTTATGATATCTTCTAATCCTTCAAAAGCTCCACCGCATATAATTAATATGTTTTCTGTATTGATTTGAATTAACTCTTGATTTGGATGTTTTCTTCCTCCTTGTGGAGGAACTGATGCAATGGTTCCTTCAATAATTTTCAATAAGGCTTGTTGTACACCTTCTCCGGCTCACATCTCTCGTGATAGACGGATTTTCTGACTTTCTTGTTATTTTATCAATTTCATCAATATAAATAATACCTTTTTCTGCTTTTTGAACATCACCATCTGCTGCTTGGATTAGTTTTAACAAGATATTTTCCACATCTTCTCCTACATATCCAGCTTCTGTTAAGGTAGTAGCATCTGCTATGGCAAATGGTACATTTAGTATTTTAGCTAATGTTCTTGCTAATAGGGTTTTACCACAACCAGTTGGACCTAAAAGCAAAATATTACTTTTTTGAATTTCAACATCGTCTTTAGAAGCATTTTCTTCATGAGCCACTCTTTTATAATGATTGTATACTGCTACTGATAAAGTCTTTTTAGCTTCTTCTTGCCCAATTACATAATCATCTAATACTTGTTTAATTTCTCTTGGACTTGGAATATCATTTAGCTCATTTAAGGTATAGCCTGCTTTTTCATCATCATATAACTCAGCTTCTATAATACTAGTACAAAGCTCTACACATTCATCACAAATGTATACGCCTGGTCCAGCTACTATTTTCCTAACATTTTCTTGTGACTTTCCACAAAAAGAACATCTTACACTTTTTGGTGTGTCATTTTTTGCCATTTTTTATATTCTTCCTTTCATTTATTTTCTTTTGTCCATAATTCCATCAATTAAACCATATTTTAAAGCTTCTTCTGCTGTCATATAGTTATCTCTTTCCGTATCTTTTTGAATCGTTTCTATGCTTTGACCTGTTCGATCACTTAAGAATTTATTTAATTTTTCTCTTGTTTTTACTAAGTGGTCTGCATGAATTTTTACTTCTGTTGCTTGCCCTGAAATTCCTCCACCACCAATTAATGGTTGATGTATTAAGATTTCTGCATTTGGTGTTGCAAATCTTTTTCCTTTTTCTCCAGCAGCTAGAAGTGCAGCTCCCATGCTTGCTGCCATTCCAACGCATATGGTTGATACGGGACATTTAATATAATTCATTGTGTCAATAATTCCCATTCCGTCTGTAATAGAACCTCCTGGTGAATTAATATATAAATTGATATCTTTATCTGGATCTTCTGATTCTAAGAATAATAATTGGGCAATGATTAAACTAGATGTAGTTGGATTGACATCTTCTCCTAAAAATATAATTCTATCTTTTAATAATCTTGAGAAAATGTCATAAGACCTTTCTCCTTTACTGGTTTGTTCAATTACATATGGCACTAAACTATTTTTTTCTAACATAACTTTCCTCCTCGTTTTTTCTTAATTAAATAAACTAAAATATATTTTCTACATTTTAATGATAAAACCTTAGAAAATCCAAAAAGCTGGGGTTAAAAATTAACTTCTTAGTTTTGCACCCCAACCTTTTATTTTCTATTATTTTATTTTTGCATTTTCTACTAAGAAATCCATTGCTTTTTCTGATGATAATCCTTCTTTTATGTAATTTCTTGCATTTTCATTTTTCAAGAATTCTTCATCATTTTCTTTTCCGTAATTCTTAGCCATTTCTTTTAATTTTTCATCTACTTCTTTATCTGTTGCTTCTATTTTTTCAGCTTTGATAACTGCTTCTAAAGCTAATCTTGATTTAATTCCTTCTATTGCTTGAGGTTCATATTCTTTTCTCATATCTTCTTCGGTTTTACCCATCATTTGAAGATATTGATCTAATTTCAATCCTTGATAAGATAATCTTTGTTCAATGTCTTTTAACATATTGTCAACTTCTGTTTCTACCATTCCAGATGGAATTTCTACTTTCATATCTTCACAAACTGCTTTTATAACAGCTTCTTGTGTTTCATATTTTGCTTTTTCATCATTTTGCTTTTGTTGTTTTTCTTTGATGCTTTCTTTTAATTCTTTTAAGGTATCAAATTCACTAACGTCTTTTGCAAATTCATCATCTAATTTAGGTAATTCTTTCTTTTTAATTTCGTGAACTTTTACTTTAAAAGTAGCATCTTTTCCTGCTAAATCTTTAGAAAAATATTCATCTGGGAATTTTACTTGGATGTCTTTTTCTTCATCGATTTTCATTCCAATAACTTGGTCCTCAAATCCTGGAATAAAAGTATTGCTTCCAATTTCTAATTCATGTCCTTCTGCCTTTCCACCTTCAAAGGCTTTTCCATCTACGAATCCTTCAAAATCAATAGTTGCAATATCTCCACTCTCGATTGGTCTGTCTTCAATAGAAATTAGTCTTGAATTGTGTTCTTGCATATGTCCTAATTCATGCTCAATATCTTCATCCGTTACATTATACTCAATTTTTTTGATTTCTATACCTTTATATTTTCCAAGCTTAGCTTCTGGTTTTGTTTGCATAATTGCTGTAAAAATTAAGTCTTTTCCTTTTTCAATTTGTGTAATATCTATATCTGGTCTACTTACTACTTCTAATTTATTTTCTTTTACTGCTTCTTTTAAAGCGTCCTCAGCTACTTCATTGAAAGCATCTTCGTAGAAAATTTCTTTCCCATAATATTTCTCTACAATTTGCATTGGTGCTTTTCCTTTTCTAAATCCTGGTATGTTAAAATATTTGGCACTTTTAAAATATACTTTTTTGATAGCTTCCTCAAATTTTTCCGCCTCAACTGTTATTTCTAATTTTACTTCATTTGCATTTTTTGTTTTTTCTACTTTACAATTCATTATTTTCAATCCTTTCTTTATTAATCACATAGCTTATACATTATACCACATTTTTCCTATTTTGCAAGGAATTTTTTATATTTTTCAAAAAATACTTGTTTTTTTTTTCTATTTGTGTTAAACTTGTTATTAGTCAATTTATTTAAGAAGATTTAGGAGGTGCAATTAAGAATGGCAGTATGTGAAATTTGTCAAAAGACAGCAAGTCATGGAAATAAACTTAGTATTACTCGTTCTCATATTAGTAAAAGATCTCCACGTACATGGAAACCTAATTTAAGAAGAGTAAAAGCTGAGATGAATGGTCAAACCAAAAGAATATATGTATGCGCAAAATGTTTAAAAGATGGTAAAGTAAAAAGAGCATAACTGCTCTTTTTTTGTTGGGCAATTGGGGACGTTTCTTTTTGCTCCTTTTGGCACACTTAGGGACACATCTTTATTTAAGTGTTGTTATATATTATTTTTAATAGAAATGACAAATGTACAGTGTAATGACCGTAGAAAATTTTATTAAATCAGTTAGGGAATCTCACCAACCATGAGGGCGCTGACTGATTTCTATTAGATTTTCTAGGTCATGTAACAAACTGAGGAATGAATATAAAAATAATATATAACAACAATATAATATATCTCTAACCAAGATGTGTCCCTAAGTGCACCAAAAGGAGCAAAAAGAAACGTCCCCATTGCACCTAATCTTTAATTCCAAAAATTAATTTTACAAACCCTCTTAAAAACTTTGGTACTTTTTTTACAACTACTGTCATATGTATCTCCCTCCTTTATATTCTAACAAGCAAGCCACATAAAACCAACACAAATTACGACGACTCCTATGATAAATAGCCAACCTGTTATAGGAAGTAATAATACTAATAGAATTCCTAATCCTAAACCAATTAAGCAAATGGCAAGCGTTTTTCGAAATAACCTTAACATAATAATTATTACCTCCTTTGTTTTTGTATATTATATTACTCTTTTTTATTATTCGTTCCTTTTTATGTAAAACAATTTTCTCCATATTATTTTTACCCTCTTTTTAACCAAAAAACACGCTATAATTGACTATTTTGCTTTTATCTTGTAAAATATTTTCAGGAGATGATGTTATGAAAAAACAAGATGCTGTTACCTTAATTCAACTGCTAAAAAAGAGATATCCAGATGCTACTTGTAGCTTAGACTTTACAACTCCATTTGAGTTGGTGGTTGCTGTTATGCTTTCCGCTCAATGCACCGATGAAAGGGTTAACAAGACCACACCTAAACTTTTTGCTAGATGTAAAACGATTCAAGATTTTGCTGATATCGATATTCAAGAATTAGAAAAATTAATTCATCCTTGCGGATTTTATAAAAATAAAGCTAAAAATATTAAATTATGTGCAAAACAAATTTTAGAAAACTTCGATGGAGAAGTTCCTCACACAATGAAAGAATTGACAAGCTTAGCAGGGGTTGGTAGAAAAAGTGCTAATGTCATTCTATTAGAGGTTTTTGGTATTGCTGAAGGTGTTGCTGTTGATACGCATGCAAAAAGAATATCTAATTTGATCGGATTATCCCAAGAAAAAGATCCCGAAAAAGTGGAACAAGATTTGTTGAAAGTTTTTCCGAAAGAATATTTGAAAGATATCAATCATATATTTGTATGGCATGGTAGAAATACTTGTACAGCACGAAATCCAAAATGTGACACTTGCGTTGTAAATCAATTTTGTAAATTTTATCAATCAAAAAAATAACTAGTATTTCATTGACAAAAACGAAATAAAGAGATATATTTTTTACATATTTATATAAAAAATTTTAGGAGGGATTTTATATGTTAAAAAACAAATTTAAGATAATTGCTATTTTATCAGTAATTATTTTGGCTCTTACGCTTCCTGTTGTAAGAGCAGAAAACGAAACTGCTGAAGACGCAACAACAAGTTCACCTACGAATTCAAGCAATACTGAAATTACTACTAACACTATGGATGAGGAAAACTTTAAGAGGACTGATGTTTACCTAACTGGTGACGATGTTACCATTGATTATATTGTTGATGGAAACTTATTTGTAGTAGCCAATACTGTTACTATCAATTCACAAATTGGTGGAGATGCTTTTATTTGTGCTAATACTGTTACCATTGGAGAACAAGGGTATGTATTTAGTAACTTATTTACTCTTTCAAAAAACGTCAATGTAAATGGTGTTGTCTATGATTTATATTCAGCTTCTGAAACTACAGCTATTAATGGATATGTTTATAGAGATATTCGAGTAGGCTCTAATACTGTCAATATTTTTGGGACTATTGGAAGAAATGCTTATATAGATTGTGTAAACCTTAATTTTTCTCAAGATATGGATACGGATAAGGAAGAAGAAGCAACGTTGACTTCTCAAGGTATAATTAATGGTAATTTAAAATATACCGCAAAAGAGGAAGTCTCTATACCAGAAGGTAGTGTTACAGGAGAAACTACTTTTGAACAAGAAGCTGATTTTGATAATGGTAATGCTATACAAAAACAAATTCTATCTTTAGGTACCTTTGTTGTTACTGTTATTGTTATTTGGCTATTATGTTTGTGGCTTGCACCTAAGTTCTTGAAAAACAATGCATCTCTTTTAACAACAAAAAAGATTTTACCTGTTATTGGATTTGGAATTTTAACACCAATTATTAGTATACTATTAGCAATTCTATTATTTGTAATAGGAATTACTTATAAAATAGCTTTATTATTATTGGTTGCCTTATTTGTTTTAATGACTATTAGTACGTCCATCTTTATTATTACAATTAATCATATCATTTGTAATAAACTAAAAATTCAAAAAACAACTGGTATTTTTGGCACGTTAGTTGTATGTAGTATTGTTTTATGGTTAATTGGTCTAATTCCTTTTGTTGGTTCTTTTGCTAATATAATAGCTGTTATCTTAGGATTGGGAATTATTGTTTGTAGCTTAGTTTTAAAAGAAAAAGTTAAAGATACAAAAAATGAAAATAAAAATTAAACTAACATTGCTTATCAAAAATGGCTCCATACTAATTTTTTCATTTAGTATGGAACCTCTTTTATTTATGTATGATTTTTTTATTTTCTCTTAACTTTTTAATTCATCAATAATTGTTTTAAAATCATTTGCTATAACAATGGCTGTTCCTGCGACTAAAACATTAGCACCTGCTTTTTTCACTTCTGGAGCAGTTTTTAAATTAATTCCCCCATCTGCTTCTATGTCCAATTCTAAGTTTTGTTCTTCTACGTATTTTTTTAAAGTTGCTATTTTATCTAACATATCTGTTAATAATGTTTGTCCCCCTTTTCCAGGTTCCACTGTCATAACTAAACACATATGAATATAAGGTAAAAATTCATATATTTCCTCTATTTTGGTATTTGGTTTTACGGATATTCCCACTCTACAATTATTTTCTTTGATATAGTTTATAATTTCATACACTTCTTCTTTACTCTTGCAAGCTTCTAAGTGAAATGTTATGATATTAGGCTCTACTGCCAAAAAATCATCTATTGCTGTTTTTACATCTTCTACCATTAAGTGTACATCTAATGGTAAATTAGAAATTCTTTTTATATAAGATGCATTTTCTATCATCTTATGATAAGTATCTTTTTCTACAAATTTTCCATCCATCACATCAATATGAAAATAATCTGTTTTTGCTGTCTCTAACTCAAAATAAACTTTTGATTCTTCTCCTTCCTTGATTGATAATATAGATGTTGAAACTTCTACCATTTCTTTTTCTCCTCTCTTTCTTTTAATTGTTGATATATTTTACAAAATCGATTATATCTTGCTAACTCAATTTCTCCTTTTTTCACGGCTTGTTTAATACCACAATTTTCTTCTTTTATGTGGGTACATCCTACAAATTCGCAATTTGCCATCTTGTCCTTAAATTCCACAAAATAATTGGCTAGCTCTTCACTTTTTATTTCTTCAATAGAAAATGTTGAAAATCCTGGTGTGTCTGCAATATAAGTATTTTCATCAATTCGGTATAACTTAATAGAAGTAGTCGTGTTTTTTCCTCTCCTATTTCTTTGACTAATCTCTCCTTCTAAGGTTATATCTTGATTGAAAATTCCATTGATTAAGGTAGATTTTCCAACACCTGAATTTCCTGAAAATGCATTCATATTATCTTTTAGTTCTTTTTTTAAAATGTCAATTCCCTTTTTATTTTTAGCCTCTGTTTCTACTACTTTATATCCTATTTTTTCATATGTCTTTTTAATTTCTTTAAACTCTGCTTTATCATCTAAATCTGTCTTATTTAATACAATTAAGGATTTTATTCCTAAAAACTGGGCAAAAGCTAATTGTTTGTCTAGCATTAGTAAATCTGGTTTTGGACTTTGGCTTGAAACCACAAATACAATTTGTGTGATATTAGCAAGCTTTGGCCTTTTTACATAAACTTTTCTATCTAATATTTTATCAATGACTGCTTTTTTATTTTCTTTATCTGTCACTTCAAACTCAACAAAATCTCCTACCACAGGGGATATTTCTTCTTTCTTAAATTTCCCCCTTGCTAATGCATCATAAATTTCTTTGCTCTCTTGCTTTTCTACTTTATACAAATTAGCGATGTTTTCTATGATGAACCCTCTCATCTCTCCTCCTATATTTTCTATATTCTTTCTATTTTTCTGATGCTTCTTTTGGCATATTTTCATACAATGGGATAATAAAATTAAAATTAAAATCTACTGTTTTAGAGGCTTCATAAATTTCTAACATATTGCTGGCCTCTGACATAGGCGCTAATAAATTTTGCATATATTGATTTGTATATAATTTTCCATCTTGATTTACTACATCGAACTTTTGTAAATATAATGTATTTTGTCCTTTATCGATGTACCCTTTTTTTATCAATTCAACTCCTCCAAGAAGTCCTTTTTCTAATGTATCCCATCCTTGTTCATAAGCATAATTAGCTGCATTTTCAATAATCTCATCTTGTGAATTTCCACTAGCATTCATATTAAATGGGTTATAAATAGTTTTCCCTTTATAATCATACCCTTGTGATAATACAGTTCCTTTTCTTCCTTGTTCTTGAATTAATCTAGAGGCTATAAAATAAGGATCTACATTAACATTTTTTCCAGCTTCTATTAGCACCCTTGAGATTTCATCTCCTTCTAGAAATGTATCATTGGTTATTTCTTTCATTCCTTCTATGGTTGTTGCATTTTCTACATATTCTAATGTTTTAAATTGGAATATGTCTTCTTCCTTTAAAATATTTCTAGGATCCATTTGATAAGCAATTGCCTTATTTGATGCACATAACCAAGTTCCATTATCAAAAGTTTTATCGCCATCTATTTCACACTTCCAGTCTTCTGGATATTTTGAAGAATCTGGAATTAGGTTTAATGGATTGATTCTATCGCTTGAATGTCCTTCATTTGCTATTACTTCGTTCCAATCTAAACGTGTATAAAATAAGGTAAATGTCCAATTAGGATGTTCTTCTTTTAATTCTTCTATTAATTCTTGATATCCTGGATATTTGCTTTCTTTTATATTTTCTCCATCGTATACAACATATTTTTGTGGCTTTTCTTTGTTGATATATATGCATATCAAAACAATCACTACGATTAAGATTAGGATGAGAGATATTCCTACAAAAATGGTTCTATTTCTTTTATTTTTTATTTTTTCTATTATATTTTTTACTTTTTCCATGTTTATTATTATATCATAACAACAGAAAAAAAGTCTATGCTAAACATCAATTTTTAGATAGACTTTTTTCATTTCGTTTTATTGTTACCGTTCCTTTTACAAACAAAAAGTCCAGTTGGTATCTGTATTTCTCCAACTGAACTTCTTCTTAAAAGCTTATGGATGATGTATTATTCAAATTTATACTTTGTGAACGAGTCCAATTTCCTCCATCGCTATCTGTAATTGTTAAGTATACGGTAACAGTTCCTTTTCCTGAAATTTGTGTTGTTTTATTTGTTGTATTTTTGTCAACATTTGAATCTGTGTATACAACAGTATTATCGACTTTTAGTTCTATTTTTACTGTTTTTGCTGTTGTAGTATCTGTTCCTTCATCTTGAGTATATCCTCCTGTTATATTCTTAACATTAATTGATACAGTAGCATTTTTGGTTTCTGCTAATTTGTTTACTGTAATTGTAATGGTTGTTCCTTCATCTACTACATTTCCAGATGCTACACTTTGTTTTAATACCACGCCGTTATCTTTAGAAGAATCCTCCTCATAAGATACATTAACTTTTAAACCTAATTCTTGCAATGTTGATGTAGCATTGGCTTCTGATTGTCCTATTACACTAACTACAGTAACTTCTTTGATGCCAGTTCCCGTACTAACATGGATAATAACCGTATCTCCTGCGTAAACTTCTGTATCTGGGTCTGTTTCTTGGCTGATAACATATCCTTCTTGGACTGTTCTGCTAGTCTCTTCTACAATTTCTGCTTTTAAGTTTGCTTCTTCTATTAACTTGATTGCTTCTTCTTTTTCTTTGCCTTTTACATTTGGTACTGTTGCCTTTTCTTGTCCTTTACTAATAACTACACTTACGGTACTACCTTCTTTTACTTTATTAAATCTTTCCATATAAGTTGGGTCTTGTGAAATAACGTATCCTTCCGGTACTTCTTTGTTATATTCTTCTTTTTCTACTTCAAATTTCAATTTAGCAGCTTCTATTTCTTTTTGAGCTTCTTCTTTGGATAATCCAACTACATTAGGCATTTCTACCTCAGCAGGATTGGTTATATTTAATACCAATAGTGTTCCTCCTAAGCTCAAAGCAAATAGTAAAACTAATCCTATTATGGTACTAAGTACTTTATGTTTTTTGACAAATTGCTTGAATTTTCCTTCTTTTTTTCCTTTTTTATTCCTACTATTTGGTTTATCTTCTATTTCGCCATACATATCGGTATTAATTTTTTGTGTTTGGGCTGTATTATCATATTCTATTTCTTCCACAAAATCTCCATCTGGATTTTTTAGTGATTTTCTTAAATCTCCTAACATTTCTGTTGCAGATTGGTATCTTAATGTTACATCTTTTTGTAATGCTTTCATAATAATTTTATTAATCGCTAATGGTACATTTGGATTGATTTCAATTGGTTCTTCTGGTTCTTCTTGCATATGTTTTAAAGCTACTGATACCGGTGTGTCGGCATCAAATGGCACTCTACCTGTTACCATTTCATACATAACCACTCCTAATGAATACAAGTCTGATTTAGCATCTGTAAATCCGCCTCTGGCATGCTCTGGTGAGAAGTAGTGAACAGACCCAATTGTCGTTCCAAATGCAGTAATGGTTGAGTTAGAAACTGCCTTAGCAATTCCGAAATCTGTCACCTTAGCAATTCCATCCTCGGTAATAATAATGTTGTGTGGTTTGATATCTCTATGTACAATATTATTTCTGTGGGCTGTTTCTAAAGCAGAAGCAATTTGAATTGCAACATTTACAGACCATTTCCAAGGTAGTGGTCCTTTTTCTTCTATAATAATTTCTTTGAGTGTTTTTCCTTGGATTAACTCCATTACGATGTAATATAAATTTCCTTCTACCCCTACATCATAGATAGAAACAATATTCGGATGGGTTAATCTCGCTGCTGATTGTGCCTCTACTTCAAATCTTTTAATAAATTCTTCATCCGTTGTAAACTCATCTCTTAATATTTTAACTGCTACATCTCTTTTTAAGATTTTGTCCGTAGCTTTGTAAACTGTAGACATTCCTCCATTTCCAACTTTCTCAACTAATTCATATCGACTTCCTAATAGCTTTCCTTCTAAATTCATATTTATCTCTCCTTAAATCATGTTTCATTGTAGATTGCCTATATATTCTTTATGATGACAACAGTGATGTTGTCATATCCGCCATTTTGATTGGCTATTTCCACCAGTTCTTTTGGTGCCCTCTCTATATCTTTTTTTGCTAATCGATAAATTTCTTCTTGTGGTACTAAATTGGTTAGACCATCTGACCCCATTACAATGATATCATCTTTTAGAAATCCTTTTACCATGACATCAGGCTCTACAAATGCATTACATCCTAGTGCCTTCATTAGCATATTTTTTTGTGGATGATGGGTTGCTTCTTCTTGTGTAATCGTTCCATCTTTCACTAATTTTTGAACATAGCTATGATCTTGTGTCAATTTTCGCATAAACTCTTTTCGAATTCTATAAATTCTACTATCTCCTACATGTCCAATAAATGCCTTATTATTATATATTAAACAAATTTCTAAAGTAGTACCCATTCCCTCTAATTCTTTGCTCTCTTTTGATTTTTCATATACTACCATATTGGCATATTCCATGCTACTGCCTACTAATTGAATAATACTGTCTTTATCTTTATCAATTTGTTTAAAATTGTTTTCAATATAACTTTTCGCTGTCTGTACGGCTAATTCGCTTGCAATTTCTCCTCCATTGTAGCCTCCCATTCCATCTGCTAACATGTATAATTGCACTTGGTCTAGTGAATCAGATAGGTAATAATAATCTTGATTGCTTTCTCTTACCTTTCCTATATCTGATTTTGCATAAGCCTTTATCATTTTTTCACCTCTTTTTCTTTGTATTTTTATCTTTATAATTTCTCTGCTTACGTTATATCATAAGTTTATATTTTTTGCAATTATTTTATTGATTTTATTTTGTAGATAACTAAGATGTTTCTTTTTGGATATTTTTGTTTCATTGGGGACACATTTTATTCATAATGTGTTATAATTAATAATAATCAAAAGAGGGATTTTCTATAATGGAATATTTAATCATTAGAACATACAAATTGCTGTAAAAATAAACTCAATAAAATAAGATATGTCCCTAATATGACATAGGAGATTTACAATGAATACGAATTATTTAGAAAAATTAGAATTTTATAAAATTAGAGAAATGGTAAGCAATTTTTGTGTCACAAATCAAGGAAAAGTACTTGCTTCTAAATTAGTTCCTAGTAATCAAGTAAATAAAGTGCGAAAACTTTTGCAAGAAACTCGGAGAAGCTGTTAATCTATCTTATCGTAATAGTACTCCGTCTTTTTATGAAATTGCTGATATTGCAATTGCATTAAAAAAGTTAGAAAGCAATACTCCTTTATCTGCTAAATCTCTTTTGAATCTTGCTTATATTTTTAAATTATCACAAGAATTAAAAGATTATTTTAACAAAGATTTTTTAGACTTATCTCAATATCCTATTTTAGCAGATTTATTTTCAAAATTATATGCTAACAAAAGTATAACAGATAAAATATTATCATGCATTTTAGATGAAAATACAATTGATGATAGTGCTTCTAAAACTTTGCAATTAATTCGAAGAAAGCAAAAAAAGTTGGAGCAGGATATTAAAAACAAATTAAATAACATGCTTCATTCTTCTACTTATGCAAAATGTATACAAGAAAATATTGTTACCATTCGTAATGATCGATTTGTTATTCCTGTAAAAGAAGAATATCGTTCTCAAATAAAAGGCTTTATTCATGACATTTCGAATGCTGGCTCTACTGTTTTTATCGAGCCTATATCTGTTTTTGAAATGAATAACGAATTAAATAGCTTAAAAAAAGAAGAAGAATTGGAAATTGATAAAATTCTACAAGAATTAACTAAATTGTTTTATCCTTATGTAGAAGAATTACAATTAGATGTTGATTTAATTGGCAAGTTAGACTTTATTTTTGCTAAAGCAAAATTTTCAAAGTCCATGCAAGCAACAACTCCACTTATCAATAACAAAAAAGAAATTCATTTAAAAAATGCTAGACATCCTTTCATTAACCAAGACAAAGTTGTTCCTATTTCTTTGGATTTAGGAAGTGATTTTTCGGTATTACTAATTACAGGTCCCAATACAGGAGGCAAAACAGTTACTTTAAAAACAGTTGGTCTTTTAACTTGCATGGCTTGTAGTGGTCTTAATATTCCTTGTGATGAAAATTCTAGTATTTATGTTTTTGATGCTATTTTTGCTGATATAGGAGATGACCAGAGCATTCTTGACTCTTTGAGTACCTTTTCTTCTCACATGCTTAATATTGTAGAAATTATAAAACATGCTACTGAACATTCTTTAATTTTAGTAGATGAGTTAGGCTCTGGCACAGATCCATTAGAAGGTAGTAATCTTGCTATTAGTATATTAGATTATTTTAAAACAATTGGAAGTTTGACGATTGCTACTACTCATTATCAAGAATTGAAACAATATGCTTTAGTAACAGATGGCTTTGAAAATGCTTCTGTTGAATTTGATGTTTCCACTTTAAGTCCTACTTATAAATTGTTAGTAGGTATTCCAGGAAAAAGCAATGCTTTTGAAATTAGCAGGAAATTGGGATTAGATGAAGCAATTATTACAAAAGCTCAATCTCTTATGACATCTAGTCAAGTTGACATTGAAAATTTATTGAAAAATATTTATGATAATAAATCTCTCATAGAGAAAGAAAAAACTAAAATTTCTCAGGAACTCGAACGTGTTACCAGTTTAAGAAAGTCTTTAGAAAAAGAAAATGAAGATCTGAAACGTCAAGAAGAAGATTTGATTCATAATGCTAAAATAAAAGCTAGAAATATTTTGTTAGAAGCAAAAGAAGATGCCAATCAGATGATAAAGGAAATGAATTCTTTGACAAGTCGTCAAGATTTAGAAAGTGCTAGAAATACTTTAAATACTAAGATTAAAAATATTAGTTTAGTAGATAATATAAATCATAATGATAATGATGATTCAACTGATTCCAAAGATATTTTAGATGCTAAAGATATAAAACCGCATATGGAGGTCTTTATAACGAATTTAGGACAAAATGGGGTGGTTCTTTCTCATGTTTCTAAGTCAAATGAAGTTCAAGTACAAGTTGGAAACTTAAAAATGAATGTTGCTATAAAGTATCTCAAGTTGCCTAATATTTCCGTAAAAAATAATTCTTCCTTAGCTATAAATAATTTAAAAAATTCTTACCATTCAAAAACCAAAACGATAAAATCAGAAATTAATGTGATTGGTTTAAATGTTGAAGAAGCCATCTTTGTGGTTGACAAATTTTTAGATGATGCCTTACTTAGCAAACTTCAGACTGTCAGAATTGTTCATGGTAAAGGTACTGGAAAATTAAGAAATCGGTATTCATCAATTTTTAAAAAATCATCCTCATGTTAAATCTTTCCGTCTAGGAACTTATGGTGAGGGCGAAACTGGTGTTACCGTTGTTGAATTAAAATAATTAAAATAATGAATAAAATTTAATGATATAAAAAGCCTATTTTTATATTATAAATGAAATAGGCTTCTTATGCTTGTAATTTTTGCTCTATTCCATAAATTTGGTGTCCATGCATTTCTATTATTTTTTCGTCTTTTTCAAATCGTTTATCATGTTCTTCTAATTTGTTTGTGTGACCCATTAAAACTTCTAGTATCATGTCTAATTTTTTACCGTGTTCATACTCCATCTTTGTTACAATATTTCCTAATCTTTTTAGTTCTTCTTCCATACTATTTTGTCTGTTTTTCATTTCTTCTTGCTGTTGTTTCATGTACTTTTGTGTGTCTTCTGCTATTTTTTGTCTTTTTTCCATTATTTTTTGTAAAGTCCACATTTCTTTTTGCATTTTTTGCATCTCTTGTTGGTCTTTTTTCATTTCTTTATAGTTTTCTTGCATCTCTTGCTGGTTTTTTTTCATTTCTTCATAATTTTTACGCATTTTTTGTTGTTCTTCTATTATGTTTTCTTGTGTATTGTTAATTGCTTGATAATTTTCATGCATTTCTAATAAAAGTTTGTCTCTTTGTTGTTGATTCATTTTTTCTACCTCCTTTCTTTTGTATTTATAATATTATTTATAGCTAGTACACATATTATATATACGTACAAAGTGTTTGTCAAGAAAAACTCATCGTCAAATTTCGACATTATAGATTAATTTCTACACATATTTTTCTATCACTACAACTGTTCTTCCACTTCTTGTTGTACCATCAAATTCTTTCACTATAAATCTGCCTTTTCCTCGAATGGTAATAACATCATTTAGCTTTAGCTGTTTAGAAGCTTTTGTTTCATTTTTTCCATTTACGAAAACTCTTTCTTGGTCTATCATTTGAACTGCCTTACTTCTAGAAGTTCTTGCTAAATCAGATACAAAATTGTCTAGTCTTAAAGAAGGAACAATAATTTTTACTTCTTCTACTTTTACTTCCCTTTTTTGTAAATTTTGTATTTCTTCTATGATGATATTGCTGTTTTCAAACCTTGTTAAAGATGGTAGTTGTTGTTTCAATATATCGGTAAAATCATCTAATGTAATGATATCTGCGCCTTCCTCATAAACAATGATATCTCCTACTTTTTCTCTTTTTAAGCCCAATTTAATAATTCCACCTAAATAATTCCT
Organism: uncultured Clostridia bacterium; assembly: GCA_944386725.1. Taxonomy (GTDB): domain Bacteria; phylum Bacillota; class Clostridia; order TANB77; family CAG-508; genus CAG-269. The sequence goes on along the minus strand of CALXCE010000006.1, from coordinate 17,897 downwards.
ATGAGAATATGTTTTGTATAACTCTTCTGGTAACTGGATTCTTATCACTTTTATCATCTTATTATAATTTTTCTTAAGCATTTTGTCATCATATTTTTTAGGATAGACAATTAATATCTTTCTTTCTGCTTCCTCATATCCTCCATATAACTGATAATTTTCAAAATTTATTTTTCTTAAAAAATTTTTCACTAAAGCTACTTGATACATATCTAAAAAGTCAGTATGTTCTATTTTATCTCTTGTTTTTGAAAATTCTATTTTATCTAATACCTGCGATAAACATATTTTATCTTCTTGCTTTTTGTAATCTTTCAATACTTGTTGTTTTTCCATTTTTATTCCTTTCTTTTATTTTTATATACTAAATTTATTATTAAATTCTTTTACAATTGTTTCCTCATCCACTCCATAAATTTTTTCTAATTCTTCTACGCTTCCATGTTGTATATACTCATCTGGATAAGCATAACTTTTCATTTTTATTTTTTGCAAATCTTCTTGTATAATCTCTTGGACGGCTGTTGCCAAACCATTAATAATCGTTCCATCTTCTATTGTTATCACGTTTTTGGTTTTTTCGATGGATTCCCTTATCGTTTTTTTGTCAATTGGTTTTAAAAATCTAGCGTTTATTACCTCTACTGATATGTCTCCTTGTTCTTCTATTCTTTGCGCTACTTTCATGGCTCTTGCTACTGTTTTTCCGATTGCAATTATACTTAGGTCTTTCCCTTCTTTTAATATTTCTGCTTTCCCTAATTCTAATTTTTCCTGTTTTTCTATTTTATATGCATCTTCTCCACCTCGTGGGTATCGAATTACAACTGGTTTCTTTAAATTGATAGCAAATTCTAACATTTCTTCTAATTCTTTAAAATCTTTTGGTGCCATAATTGTTAAGTTAGGCACTAATCGAAAAAACGACATATCTAATGTTCCTTGATGGGTTTCTCCATCTGCCCCAACGACTCCTGCTCTGTCTACACACATGACAACTGGTAAATCTTGCATAGCAACATCATGGATGACTTGGTCGTAAGCCCTTTGATAAAAGGACGAGTAAATAGGTACTACTGGAATTATCCCCTCTTTTGCCATACCTGCTGCCACTCCGAATGGCATGTTGTTCTGCAATTCCAATATCAAAAAATCTTTCTGGAAACTCCTTAGCAAACTTTGTAAGTCCTGTTCCATCTTTCATGGATGCTGTAATAGCAACAATTCTATCATTCTTTTTGGCTAATTCCACTAATTTTTCTCCTAGTACTTTTGAATAGTCTTCTTTCTTTTCCTTCTTGCTTTTTCCTGTTTTGATATCAAAAGGTCCTGTTGCATGAAATTTGTCTGGATTTTCTTCTGCTATAGAATAGCCTTTTCCTTTTTTTGTTAAAACGTGAATTAGGACTGGACCTTCTAATTGTTTGCTAATTCTTAACATTCTTTCTAATTCTGCGATATCATGTCCATCAACTGGTCCTAAATAGCGAAAACCTATATCTTCAAAAAACATTTTAGGTATGATTAATTGTTTAATACTTCTTTTGATTCTTCGCACAAATTTTACAATTAGTTTTCCAATACCTGGAATTTTTAAAATAACCTTTTTCACTGCATCACTGGATTTATGATAAGACCTTTTGGTTCTCAATTTGCTAAGTAGCATATTTATGCCACCTAGATTTTTGGAAATACTCATTTCATTGTCATTTAATATAACCGTCATTCTTGTCTGACTCCATCCAACATCATTTAAGGCCTCTAAAGCCATTCCTCCTGTTAATGCGCCATCACCTATTACAGCTAACACAGAATTATTTTCTCCTTTTATATCTCTAGCTCTTGCCATTCCAAGGGCAGCAGAAATAGACGTACTGCTGTGTCCTGTGTTAAAACAGTCTGTGTCAGATTCTTTACTTTTGGGAAATCCTGCAATTCCATTTAACTTTCTTAAGGTCTTTAATTGTTCTCTTCTTCCTGTTATGATTTTATGTGTATAGGTTTGATGTCCTACATCCCATACAATTTTGTCTTTTGGTAAGTCAAATACGCTATGTAAGGCAATGGTTAATTCTACTAAACCCAGGTTAGAAGCTAAGTGTCCTCCATTTTCTGACACAATTTCTAATATATATTTTCTTATTTCTTCTGCTAGTTGCTTTTTTTGTTCTATATTTAGTTCTTTAACATCCTCTGGTGAGTTTATTTTTTCTAACATGATATCACCTATTTTTCTATTTTGTGAGCTTATTATATCACGTTTTTTTGCTTTTGCAATATTCAAAATCTTTTTTGTTAAGTTATTTGATTTTTTTTGTAATTCATGCTATTCTATTTACATCATTTAAAATAAATTATATAGAAAGGTTATGAATGCAATATATTATGATAAGATATCTAGTTGATTCTATAGAAAACATGAGGGATATAGGTGGCTATTTAGTTGGAGATAATAAAAGAATACAATATCAAAAAATTATTCGAAGTAATTTACCAAACTGTATAACTCAAAATGACATAGAATATCTAAAAAAAATTGGAATAAGAACTGTAATTGATTTGAGAAGTCAAGAAGAAATTAAAAATAAAAAATCTGTTTTTGAAAATAATAAAGATTTTAAATTACTTCATTATAAAATAAATGGAGATGGAAAAGTACCAAACACATGTAAAGATGTTCCTATTTCTTATATGAAAATGTTAGATGGCACAAATACAATACATAATATTTTTAAAGTTTTAGTAAAAAACGAACAAGGTATTTTGTATTTTTGCAATGCTGGTAAAGATAGAACAGGTGTCGTTACAGCTTTAATATTAATGACATTAGGAATAAAAAGACAAGATATTGTTGAAAATTACACATTATCAAGTCTATATTTAAAAAATAAATTAAAAGAATTCGAAAAAAATTCTACTAACAAAAAAATAAGAGAAATTATAACACCAAAGCCAGAATATATGGAACAATTTTTAGATTGTTTTTACGAAAAATATACAACCATAAATAATTACTTAATAAAAATAGGTATTACAAATGAAGATATAACAAAAATAAAAGATAAATATTTAGAAAATATATAGAAAAAGAAGCTATTAACAGCTTCTACTATAATATTATATAGAGATTTCTTTTTCTTCTTGCCTCTCTTCTTTTTCTTGTTTACTAATTTCCCAATAATCCTCCAATCGAGCATTTGGATTTGTTTTTCTATCTCTTTCTAATTTCTTTAAGGCTAACACTAATTCTGCCATTTTTAATACCTTTTTTTCTCCTGTGCTTGATACTTGAACTTCTATTTCGTCTTCCTTTGTTCTATCTCCTAGTATTCCAATATAAGGTGTTCCTAGTATTTGACAATCACGTATTTTACTGCCAATACTACCTTCCTCTCTATCATCTAATATACTTTCAATATTATGTTCTTTTAACACTTCATAAAGAGTTTCTGCTCTTTTTCCTTTTTCTTCTCCTTTGGATATGATATGTAGTAAATAGGGAGCTAAATTAACTGGTAAGGATATGCCTGGGTTTCCTTTTTCATCTCGTATTAAACTTTTTTCATAAATCGTTGCTAGTGTTCTACTTACTCCTATTCCATAACATCCCATATAAAACGGATTTTGCTGATTTTTTTTGTCTACATAATTTGCATTCATAGATTCTGAATACTTTGTTCCTAATTGAAATATATGCCCTAATTCTATGGCTTTTTTCTTTTTTAATGCATCGATATCTTTTATGCCATATTCATTTCTCAAGTACTCTTCATAATCTGGTCTTTCCAGCACTTCTTCATTAAAACCTTTTTTTTGTTCTTCGTCTACTAAAACATTATCTTCTCCTATATCAGATAATACCATAAATTCTTCTGATTTATTTCCTCCTATGGCTCCACTTTCTGCTGCAACTGGCATTGCCTCTAATCCTAATTGTTTAAATATTTTCATATAAGCATCTTTTACCGTATCATAAGATTGTTGTAAGTCTTCTTCTCTTTTATTAAAACTATAGGCATCCATCATAAGAAAACTTTTTCCTCTTAATAAACAACCTCTATTTCGTAATTCATCTCTATATTTTTCTCCAATTTGATAATAAATAATAGGTAATTTTTTATGAGATGAAATTTGTTCTCTTGCAAAATCTACGATAGCTTCTTCTGCTGTCGGAGATAATCCAAATTCGCCTTTTCTTGATTTGACAGTAAGCATTGTTCCATCCTTTGTATATCTATCCCATCTACCTGATTCTTCCCAAATTTCTCTGGGTTGTAATGTAGGTAATTCAACCTCTATACAATCTTTTGCTTCTAATTCTTTTCTTATAATTTCTTCAATTCTTTGTTTTACTTTTAATGGTACATTATGATATCCATAAATGCCACTTCCATATTGTGATAATTGTCCACTTTGTAATAAAATATCTTGAGCTGGATAATTGGGGTCTACTTCTTTTATTCTTGCTGTTTTTATTCCTGCTTTTGATAATTTCATTTATTTTTCACTCCTCTTATTTATTATCTTTCTACTTCCTTTCTTATTTCATCTCTTTGTTGTGCTTTTCTTCTTATTTCTTCTGCATATTCAGTATCTTCTCTACCTTGTATTGTTAAATCTGTAAAAAGTACTTTTCCATCCTCTACCACAAATTCTGCATCAAACTTTTTAAATGGCATATATCTTACCTCTTTAATCACGTTACTAAATACTTTAAATTCTTGTGGATCCTCATTATCGATTTGTAATTGACTGATGGCAAATTTTTCTCCCATAACTGGTAAAGTCACTCTATTTTTTATGATGCCCTGTTTTCTTTTCTCAAAGTCTTCAAAAATTTCAATCACTAGTTTATCTGCTCCTACTTCATATCGAGAAACAGAACCTATTTGTTTTGGTTTGACTGTTTTATGTACAATAATATGATATTCATTTTTATATTCTTCTATAAATTTTCTTAGTTCATTTAGGTCGGTACAATTATGAATGGATGGTAGGTAAACATTACTTGTTAAATCTTTTTTAGGTGATGTTCTTACACTTAATCCTTCTTTTAATACTTGACTATTTTCATCTAATAAATTGGAATCAATTTGTTCTATAGTTGGAAAATCTAATATCTGTAGCATTTTCAGTCCTTCTATTTTTGACATCTTCATTTATATACCAACCCCCATATAATTAATTGCTTGTATGAAAGATTGCTCTATTGTTTGCTCATTTTCTAAATCAATTGGTATTTCTGTGTCTCTTCTTGACAAGCATGGTTTGAATTTTAAATCTGATGTAATACGAATATACATATATTTGGGGCAAGCTTCGCAAATTCTATTGTCACATAAACTATGCATAATCGTTAAATACCAATTTCCAAAAAATAGATATTCTACGGAATTACAGTCTGATTCAATTACTCTTTCTGCTTTTTTCCTCAATTGATTGGTGAATTTTTTAAATTTTTCTTTGGTGTAAGTAATTGGAAACCCATCTACAACAGATGGTTCTATCAGTCTCATTCCTAAATTGTTTTCTTGACATAAATGAATGATAGATTGATAATCTTTTTCCTTGTATTTCTCATCAAAAATGACACAATTTACTCTAATTTTTCCTTTAAATTCTTGAATGGTTCTTTCTAAATTCTCTTTTATTAAATCAAAATTTGAAAAACCACTTAAATATTCATATTTTTCTTTTTCTAGTGTATTGAGGCTTAATGTTAATGCATTTACTTGATATTTATTTAATAATTTAATGTTTTTTTCATTTAGCAAAGATATATTAGTTGTTAAATCTACATATGGTATATCTATTTGTCTAATATATTCTAGTAGTGCTTCCATTTCTGGATATAAAAGAGGCTCTCCACCTGTTAGCTTTATTTTATTGATTCCAAATTCTTTAGATGTCTTTAAAATTGGCTTTAGTTTTTCTAATGGTATGATTCTAATCTGTTTGTTTTGTTCTCCTTCTGCAAAACAATATTTACATTTATAATTGCATTGTGTGGTAAGCACAATTCTAAGAGTTCCAGACTGTAAATTTTTTTTAGGAAAAAATTTATTATCAATTAAAACTCCATTTGATAACATCGTATTGTCGGTTACGTCTACCATTATTTTGCCCTCCTCTGTAAATAATGTAATACATGAGTTGGATGATCAAATATTTCATTCTCAAATATTTCTTCTAATGATTCTTGTAATATATTTCCTACCTTAATTGAGTCTTCTTCATAAAATCCTTGTGATATCACATCACCAGTTGGTGTTAATAGTACACAAGAATGAATGTATTCATTATAATCATATAATCTAATATTTCTGTTTTCTTTTTTTCTACAAGTGATAACTTTCTCTTTTATCTTTTCTACTTCTTTTTCTGGTATGATTTCTTCTAAATGGTCTTTTCCTCTTCCTTGTGGTGTGAAAATAATAAACAAATGGGAAAACACATCTAATTCTTTTGATAAATTAATTAAATAGTCTACATACTGTTTATTAGAATTGTAGATAAAGCTATTTAGTCGAATTTTGCAACCTTCTTTTTTTAATCTTTTTATATTTTCAATGGTTTTATCAAATACTTCATTTTGTCTTTGTTCATTATGAATTTGTTTTGGTCCATCTACACTGATTTGCACCAAATCAGCTAATTTCAAAGCTTTTATGTTTTCTTTGTTTAATAAAGTAGTATTGGTTGTAACAATGGTATTGATATGATTGTATTTAGCACATTGAATAAGTTTTTGTAAATCTTTTCTAAGTAATGGTTCACCTCCTGTAAAATCTAATCTATTAATTCCCATTTTACCTAATTGATTAATGATTTTTATGGCATCTTTTGTTTCTAAACCATACTTTCCTTCTACTCCTGAATCCGATAAACAATATTTGCAATTTAAATTACATTTTGTTGTGATTTGCCAACATACAGATAATGGATTTCTTAATCGAATATCATAGGTATCTTCTTCTGTATCATAAATTATAATTGCACTTGTATTTTTCTTCATATCAATTTTCCTCCCAGTTATAGGGTAAATAAGGTGATTCATTATTTTTTAGTATTTGAGGAATAAAGTTTAATGTATTTTCTGGAATTTCTTTTTTATTTACCCAAATTATTTCTTCACATTTATCTTTTTCCTCATTTGTAACATTTCCTGTCCAATGATTTGCTTTAAAAATAAAATCGACATATTCTTGTTCTGTATTAACTTTTCGATTTATTACTTTATAAAATTCCACGTCTTGCACCTCTATATGAATGCCTATCTCTTCTTGTGCTTCTCTTATTAATGCTTTTCTAATTTCCTCATTAGGCTCTACATGTCCTCCTGGTAAAGAGTATTTACCATCTTCATAACCTGTATTCTTTCTCTTCATTAAAAGTATCTTGTCTTCATTTTCTAATATCAATTGGACACTAATTGGTAATTTATTTCGCTTTTCCACAATATCCTCCTCGCAAAATTATACGATAAAAATCTATTTTTCCTGTTTTTTTTTATGAAACGTACATTTTCTTATATGAAACTTACTTTGTTGTCATATTTTTTTTACTTTCTGTCGTTTCTTGAAAAAATATTTCATCACAACTTTTCGTGTCTAAATGAAAAATATTTTTTATTTTTATCATTTCTTCTAAATAAAATTCTTCTTTTCCTTCTAGTTTATCTTTTAAGACTGTTTGTTTTAAATTCATTTTCTTAGCTAATTCTTCTATTTCCATTTTATGCTCTTTCATTAATTTGATGACTCTCTTTCCTACTACTTCTGGTTCCATCTTTTCTCCTTTCATTTGTTTCCTATTAGAAAACATAATACAACATTTTTCTTCTTTTGTCAATAATTTTTGATGTTATTGTTATAGTTTTTATGTTACTTTTTACAAAAATTCATTTGAATTATGTTGTTTTTGGTGTACAAATAATTAGATATAAGATTTTTAAATAAAAATCTTTTTTTTACTTTTTATTTACAAAAGTTAAAGGAAATGTTATAATTTTACTATAATGTCTTATAGGAGGTTTTTATATTGGACGAAATTTTTGACAAAATTTTTATCGAAAGACTAAAAGAATTAATAGAAGAATCTAATTCTACTTATGAAATAATTGCTGAAGGATTAGGTTATAAAGCTAAAAGTACGGTATTTAAATATGCACATGGTCAAACTCTAAAAATTGGTCCAAGTGGTATTGCCAAAATTGCACATTATTTTCAAGTTTCTCCTTCTTGGTTAGCAGGTTTTACTGATGATAAATATTATAATGTGATAAAAAAAGATGATAAAAATAAAAAATAACTATTATGATATAAAAAATGCAAATACAATAAAAACTGTATTTGCATTATTTTACTATGTTTTTTCTTTAATTTCAAGACTTTTTTCCATATTTTCATCGCAATAAGTCCTATATTTCGATTTTCTTTTTTCTTTTTCGCTTTTTTCTGTTAACAACTATTTTTTTACTACAATTTTTTCTTCTTTTACCCCTATCTTAGCCAACTTATTTTTCTTTAAATTTCCATCTAAAATTTCCTCTGCTAATTTATCCTCTAACACACTTTGAATGGTTCTTCTAAGCGGTCTCGCTCCAAAGTTTTTATCAATGCCTTTACTAGCAATTAATTCCTTCACTTCTGGTTCTAATTCAATTTTTATTTTTTGAGCCTCTAATCTCTTAGTTACTTCTTTTAGCATAATATCAATAATTTGACTAATTTCCTTATCGGTTAGTTTATGGAATACAATGATTTCATCAATACGGTTAATAAATTCAGGTCTTAACTCTTTTTTTAGAGCTTCCATTACTTCTTTTTTGGTTTCTTCATATTCCTGTTTAGCGTCTTCTTCTCCATTTGTTGCAGCTTTACTAAATCCCAGTGCTTTTTTGTCTGTAATTAATCTAGCACCAATATTAGAAGTCATAATAATAACTGTATTTTTGAAATTTACGGTTCTTCCTTGACTGTCTGTTAAACGTCCATCTTCTAATATTTGTAATAACATATTCATTACATCTGGATGTGCTTTCTCAATTTCATCAAATAAGATGACAGAATATGGTTTTCTTCTTATTTTTTCTGTTAATTGTCCTCCTTCATCAAATCCCACATATCCTGGAGGTGAACCAATTAGTTTAGATACAGAGTGTGGTTCCATAAATTCAGACATATCGATTCTTATCATAGCATTTTCATCGCCGAATAAGGATTCTGCTAAGGCTTTTGACAATTCTGTTTTACCAACCCCAGTTGGTCCTAAAAATAAGAAGGAACCAATTGGTCTTTTTGGGTCTTTTAATCCAACCCTTCCTCTACGAATTGCTTTAGCTACTGCTTCTACTGCTTCATTTTGACCAATTACTCTTTCATGAAGGTTTTTTTCAAGATTTTTTAATCTAACATTTTCATCTTCTGTTATTTTGCTGGCTGGTATTCCAGTCCAATTACTAATCACTTCTGCTATGTTTTCTTCAGTTATATTCGTCACTTGCTTTGTATTTTTGTTTTTCCATTTCTTTTGTTCCTTTTCATAGGTTTCTTTTAATTCTTTTTCTTTATCTCTTAAGCTTGCTGCCTTTTCAAATTTTTGCGTTCTGACTGCTTCTTCTTTGTCTTTTTTTGTTTCTTCAATTTGATCTTCCAATTCTTTTAAATTATCTGGCTCAGTATAGGTTTTTAATTTTGCTCTAGAGGCTGCTTCATCAATTAAGTCAATTGCTTTATCTGGTAAAAATCTGTCATTAATATAACGTACTGACATTGTCACTGCTGCTTCAATTGCTTCATCCGTAATTTTAACACCATGATGTGCTTCATATTTGTCTCGAATTCCTTTTAATATTTTTATGGTATCTTTTTCACTTGGCTCATTTACATTAACCGGGCTAAATCTTCTCTCTAATGCTGCATCTTTTTCAATATACTTTCTATATTCATTTAAAGTTGTGGCTCCTACTAATTGAATTTCTCCTCTTGCTAATAATGGTTTTAAAATATTAGCAGCATCAATGGCTCCTTCTGCCGCACCTGCTCCAACAATGGTATGGATTTCGTCAATAAATAAAATAATATCTCCTGCTTTTTTTACTTCTGATAATGCTTTTTTTATTCTTTCTTCGAAATCCCCTCTATATTTTGCCCCTGCTACCATTCCTGATATGTCCATCGCCACCACTCTTTTGTCTTTTAGTATTTCTGGAACATCACCTAGCATAATTTTTTGGGCTAATCCTTCTACAACCGCTGTTTTACCAACACCTGGTTCACCAATTAGACAAGGATTATTTTTCGTTCTTCTAGATAAAATTTGAATAACTCTTTCAATTTCTTCTTTTCTTCCTATAATAGGGTCTAATTTACCTTCCGCTGCTTTTTTCGTTAGGTCCTCGCCAAATTGATTTAACGTAGTAGTTTGGTTATAACTTCCTTTCTTATATTCTGAATGATTACCATTTTCTTCTCCTGATAGATCTTCTCCCTCATTTATTACTTTTATAATTTCATTATATAACTTTGGAATATTAACATTTAATTCTAATAAAATTCTTGCTGCAATACAATCTCCTTCTCTTAGAATTCCAATCAATAAATGCTCTGTTCCAATATAGTTATAACCTAATTTTCTTGCTTCCATAAAAGCATTTTCAATAACACGTTTTGTTCTTGGGGTAAATCCTAATGTTTGAGTAATTGGGGCTTCTTGTCCAATCAATTCTACGATTTTATCGATAATTCCATCTGGCGTAACTTCTTGATTTCCTAATACTTTAGAAGCTACTCCCATTCCTTCTTTTGTCAATCCATAAAGAATATGCTCTGTTCCAATATAATTATGTCCTAATTCAATAGCTGCTTCATTTGCTAATTCAATTGCCTTTTTGGCTCTGTTTGTAAATTTGTATGTCATTTTAAATCACTCCTTTCATGTTCCATTGGGGACGTTTCCTTTTGCTCCTTTTTGGGCAATTAGGGACACATCTCCTTTGCACATTTTAATTTTCGTTCATAATTTGCTGAATTACTTCAGCCCTTTTAATATCTCTTTCTATTGCTTCATATTGCTCTCCTACATACTTTTGTAAATTAGCTGGTTTCGTATAGAGATATAACTTTTGTACCTTTAAATCTGTTAACTCTTTTAGAATTCCTAAATCTGTTCCTAGCTTAATATTAGACAATAAAGTTCTTGTTTCTTCTGAAGAAATCTTCTTACAATGACTTAAAATACCATAACTTCTATAAATTAAATCTTCTAATGCGATATCGTCTTTTGCTAGAATTTTTCTTGCTTGTCTTTCTTGTTTAATAATCTTTTCAACAATTACGTTTAGGTTTTCCACAATTTCTTTTTCTGTTATTCCAAGTGTTTGTTTATTAGAAATTTGATACATGTCTCCTGTACTTTCCGTGTTTTCTCCATATACTCCTCTAATATTGATACCAAAACTATTAATGGCTTCTAATACTTTTTTGGTATTTTTTGTTTTAGAAAGAGCTGGTAAATGCACCATAACAGATGCTCTTAATCCTGTTCCCACATTGTTAGGACAAGCTGTCAAATAGCCATATTTTTTGCTGATGGCATATCCTAAAGTTTCTCCTATCTTTTTATCAATTTCAACTGCTAAATTTAGTGTATTATCTAAATCTAACCCACAATTAAACACCTGTATTTCTAGATGATCTTCATTTCCTATCATGATGCAAATATTTTCTTCGTCATTAATCAAAATACTACCTGTGTCATTTTTGTTTAAAACAAAATCCGGACTAATTAAATTTTTTTCTACTAAACTCATTTTTGTAATATCATCCATATCCTTTAATTTAAAGAACCTTAAACCATATCCAATATTGTATAATCCTTCTTTTATCTTATTTTCTAACCTTTCAATGTCGTCCTTTTTGCTTAAATTAAATTTAAAATCTTGTAAATTTCTGGCCAATCTTATTCTTGTACTTTTTGCAACATCTGAAGTTTCACTACTTTGTAAATACCAATTCATTTTCTTCACTCCTTTATTAATAAAGTTTCGAGAGCACCCCTTATCCTCGTTATGAAATTTTCTTTATTTCATCTCTTATTTTAGCCGCATCTTCATATCTTTCTTCTTTAATTGCTTGTTTTAACTCTTCTTGTAATTTTTCTAATTGGGTTTCTTTCTCACTTTCTTTTGTTTTGTTTTGTTTCTCTTCTTTTTGGGTAGATTCATTAGATACTTTTTTGTCTATTTTACTATCAATTATTTTTCCAACTCTACCTACATGGCGATTTGCTCCTTGCATTCTTCTAATAATAGGATCTAATCTTTCTTCAAATACATCGTAGCAATTTCCACATCCTAGTTTTCCTGTGTTTGCTATATCTTCAAAAGTAGAACCACAATTATCACATTTTAAAGTTTTTATTTCATTTAATAATGGCATAAATTCTGGCGTTGCAAAATCCTCCATAAATTCTCCAAAAAAGCTAGAAAAGTCGATTGGCATACTAAAATCCATATTGGTTATTCCTAGTTTTTTACTACATTCCTCACATAAATTTAATTCTTTTTTTCTTCCGTTTATGTTCTCTGAATATCTTACATTGGCTTCTCTTTTTCCACAATTATCACATAACATTTTAAATTCCTCCTTTTTAGGTGTTTTTGGGGACGGAGACAAAAAACACCTTTATTCTAAATTAAGTAGCATATTTTTAAAGATTCTTGCTCTTACTTTATCCTTTGTATCTTTGTCTAATTGCAAGACATTATCACTTGTTGCTACTTTTAATAATTTAGCCTCTTTTGGCTCTATGATGTCATATGTTAGAAAGTCACTAATTAGTATATCTACTTCATTTGCTGTTATTTCACTTCCTATATTATTTATGATATGCATGATGTAGTCAGATTTTGTATTGTTTACTTTTTTTATTGTGATGTGACCTCCTCCACCTCTTCGACTTTCTACATAATAGCCTTGTGATGGTTTAAATCGAGTCGCTATGACATAATTGATTTGAGATGGTACACAGTTAAATTGTTCTGCTAGTTCATTTCTTTGTATCTCGATGCTATCTGTTTTATCAAATAATTCTTTGATAAATTCTTCTATGATGTCTGACATTCTCATTTCTTTCATCTCCTTTTTTGTTTTAAGATAGTTTTATATGTGTTGACTTTGACTTTCTTTGACTTACAATATAATTATACTCATTTTATTGTTTTTTTCAAGAACGTTTTTTGACTTTCTCTGACCTTTTCCTTCTTTTTTATTTTATTTTTATCTTATTTTCTTATTTTTTCTCCCTTTTTCGTTGTTTTTTGTCCTTCGTTATATCTTGTAGTTCCTCTACTTTTTCTTTTTGTTCTGGTAAAGACACCCATGCAAAGTAAGAAGATATAAATTCTCCATATTTCGTTGCATCTTCCCCTACTTCTGCAACCCCATATTCTATTTGTTTTTCTTTTCCTTCCTTTTTTGTTTTCTTATCCATTAAAATGCACACTCTCTTTCCTTTTTATTGTTATGTACATTTTTCAAAATTTTATTCATTTACAGATTGTTTTATTTCTTTTCACTTTTTATACACAACATATTTCCCTATTTATTAATAAATTTTCCTAAAATTGACATAAAACTATTTCTTTTTTTACCAATATATGCTATAATAGTAATAGTCGGTATTAAGGGAGGAATTTTATATGTGGCAAATCTGGTTAATCATTGCAGGTGTGTGTTTAATAATTGAAATCATGACGGTAGGCTTTTTAATTTTTTGGTTGGCAATAGGAGCTTTAGTTACTATGATTGTTAGCTTCTTTACTGATAACTTAGTTATTCAAACTTCAGTATTTATCATATCTTCAGCGATTTTAATTTTTGCAACTAAACCATTTGTTAAAAAATTTGTTAATAATAAAAATGCGGTTCAAACAAATGTGTATTCAACCGTTGGTAAAACAGGAATTGTAACAAAAGACATTGATTCTATTCATTCGATTCGGTCAAGTAAAAGTAGATGGAGAAGTTTGGTCTGCTGTTGGAATCGATGATATGAATATTCCTCAAGGTACAGAAGTAGAAATTAGAGAAATAAAAGGTGTTAAAGTAATTGTTTCACCAATTCAAAAATAGTTTTAAAAGGAGGAAAAATTTATGTGGTTTTTATTAGTTTTACTTGTTATTATTTTAATAATAGCAGCTATGTCTATTAAGATTGTTAAACAATCTGAAGTATATATTATTGAAAGGTTAGGTAAGTTTTATAAGGTGGCTGATGCTGGTCTTACCATTATTGTTCCATTTTTTGACCATGTAAGAAGTGTCGTTAGCTTAAAACAACAAACTATGGATGTTCCACCTCAAGGCGTTATTACAAAGGATAATGTTACGATTACAATCGATACGGTTGTTTTCTATCAAATAACAGACCCTGCTAAAGCAGTATATGAAATTCAAAATTTAAAGAAAGGTATTGAATATCTTGCTATTACAACAATTCGTGATATCATTGGTAAAATGGACTTAGATGAAACTTTTAGTTCTAGAGATGGTATTAACAATCAATTAAGAATTGTTTTAGATGAAGCAACAGATAGATGGGGATGTAAAATTGATAGGGTTGAAATTAAAGATATTAATCCACCAGCTGATATTAGAGATGCCATGGAAAAAGAAATGAATGCAGAAAGAAATAAAAGAGCAATCATTTTAGAATCTGAAGCTCAAAGACAATCTGCTATTACCATTGCTGAAGGTAAAAAACAAGCTGCTATTTTAGAGGCAGAAGCTGATAAGGAAGCTAGAATTAGAAGAGCTGCCGGTGAAGCACAAGCTATTAGAGAAGTTGCTGATGCCAAAGCAAAAGAAATTCAAATGGTTTATGATGCTATGAAAAAAGCAAATCCAAATGATACCTTAGTTCAATTAAAATCTTTAGAAGCTTTAGAAGAAGTAGCTAAGGGTGATGCAAATAAAGTGTTTATACCTTTTGAAGCAACTAGTGCTTTAGGTGCCTTAGGTGCAATGAAAGAAGTTGTAACAGACGAAAAGAAAAGAATAAAAAAAGCTGATAAAGAATAAAAAAGGTCAGGTCTTAAATGTCTCATTTTATATAAAATCAAAGATGCCAAGTGTAAAAATTAATATTGCACTTGACATTTTTTTGACTTATTTTATGAGATATTTAAGTTCTATCCTTTTCTATTTCGTTTTTTTCTATCTCATCCTTTGTATCTTCCCTTCTTTGTTCTAAACTTTCCATTGCTTCTTGTATTCTATTTTGAAGACCATTTTCTGGTTGTAATTCACACAATCGTTCTAAATTAGTTTGAAATTGATATTTTTCATATAGGTCTGGATGCACTCCTTTAAGAGTTCTAGCAGTTTCTATTAATTCTAGCAATTCTCCTGGATTGTTGTATTCTATCTTTTTTCCATCTCTCTTTTGTTGACTACAATACAAACCAATTCCTGCCATTTTTCTTAAAGCATGATGGGAAGCTTCATCATTTATTAATGCTTTTCCACTTTTTGCAGATTGATAGGCGTCCTCACATATTCTATAAACAAAACTTTGATTTGGCACTCCTGCATGCTCAAAATCTTTTGAACGAATACTCCACATTTCTTCTAATACTTTTGTATCTATTTTTTCTCCTTCTTGTCTATATTTCGCACCTAATAAAAATACATTTACCATTTCATAGGCATTGGGGTCTTTTGCCCAATCTGCTTTATCTCTATTTTCTTTTATCCATTGTAAAATGCCTTTTGTTCTGTCATTATATTCTTCTTTTCTAATGTTATCTTGTAAATTGCGATATTCCATATTATTATATTATCTCCTTTTTATTCTATTTTCTATTATTGATATTATTTGCATTTTTTTTATTTATTTGCAGGTAATTTTTTCTAATAAGTTATCTGTAAATTTTACATAAAATCAAGAGCAAGATTACAATTAAAACAAAATCCGACTTCTTTGACTTTGGCACTTATTAAAACGCTTTGAAGTCTGCGTCTTTGTTCTCCTACGAAAAAGAGTCCTTATGGATTCCTCCCTTTTTAACTCTTTTTACATGTTTTTAAGGATGGTGTTTTTTACCCCCGTCCCCAAAAACATATTCTACCATTTCTGCATTTTTTAGTCCTAAATTTAAAAGCTTTCCATCCTTTGGAATACCGTTAAAATATACATAAAATGCTCTAGAAACTCCACAATGAGCTACTACTAATACTTTGTTGTAGTTTTTGTTTTTTAATTCATTTAGAAAATTATTTACTCTTTTAAATAAACTTTGAATTGGTTCTTCTGTTCCATATTTAATATCTGCATAATAATCCCAATACATTTCACGATTTGTACATTCTATTGGTTTTCCTACAAGATTTCCCAGATCTCTTTCTTTTAATCTGTTGTCAATTATTATCTCTTTATTTCTAGAATTTATGATATCTGCAGTATGTCTAGCTCTTAAGAATGGAGAGCAATAGATGACATCAAAATCTATATTTTTAATTTTTTCTTTTAATTTTTCTGCTTGCTGTATTCCGTTTTCATTGATATCTTCTTCCTCTGAAATGTTATATATCTTTTTCAAGTTGGAATCAACTTGTCCATGTCTTACTAAATATACTTTCATAATTTTCCTCCTGTTTTTCAAAATTTTGGAGCAAATTTTTCTCTCCTAATAATTTTAGTATAATTTTACATGATTTTCAAGCATTTACGTCATCTTAATATTTCCTAGAATAAAGCAAAAGAGCTTAGTGAAGCGAACTTCCTTTTAAGCTCTTTTAGTATAGAAATATTATTTCATAGCTTCTTCCACTGCAACCGCTACTGCAACTGATGCACCAACCATTGGATTGTTACCCATTCCAATTAATCCCATCATTTCAACGTGAGCTGGTACAGATGATGAACCTGCAAATTGTGCATCTGAGTGCATTCTTCCCATAGTATCTGTCATACCATAAGAAGCTGGTCCAGCTGCCATGTTATCTGGGTGTAATGTTCTACCTGTTCCACCACCTGAAGCAACTGAGAAATATTTTTTACCTGCTTCTAATCTTTCTTTTTTGTATGTACCTGCGACTGGGTGTTGGAATCTTGTTGGGTTTGTTGAGTTTCCTGTAATGGAAACATCAACATCTTCAAGCCACATGATTGCTACACCTTCTCTTACATCATTTGCACCATAACATCTCACTTTGCTTCTTTCTCCATCTGAATATGGAATTTCTTCTACTACTTTTACTTTTCCTGTGAAGAAATCAAAATCAGTTTTTACATAGGTAAAACCATTAATTCTTGAGATA
This sequence comes from uncultured Clostridia bacterium, assembly GCA_944386725.1. Classification (GTDB taxonomy): domain Bacteria; phylum Bacillota; class Clostridia; order TANB77; family CAG-508; genus CAG-269. Next base: position 573 of record CALXCE010000006.1, on the reverse strand, counting down.
ACTTGTGCTGCATCTTTTCCAAGTCCATTTAAGATAACTCTTAATGGTTCTTTTCTAACTTTGTTTGCTGATTTAGCAATTCCAATTGCACCTTCAGCTGCTGCAAAACTTTCATGTCCTGCTAAAAATGCAAAACATTTTGTATCTTCTGATAATAACATAGATGCTAAATTTCCATGTCCAAGTCCTACTTTTCTGTCATCTGCAACAGAACCTGGAATACAAAATGCTTGTAATCCTTCTCCAATTGCTTTTGCTGCTTCGTGAGCTTTAGTGCATCCTTTTTTTATAGCAATTGCAGCTCCTAGAGTATATGCCCATGCTGCATTTTCAAAACAGATTGGTTGCACTCCTTTTACAATTTCATATGGATTAAATCCTTTTTCTTTGCATATTTCTAATGCGTCTTCAAAATCTTTAATTCCGTATTTTTCCATGACTGGTTTAATTTGGTCGATTCTTCTTTCATAACTTTCAAATGTTACTGCCATTTTTATTCCTCCTCGTATAATATAGTTAATCAAAATTAATACTTTAATTTTAATTTTGACTTGTTATCTCATTTAAAGGTAT
>CALXCE010000005.1 GCA_944386725.1 uncultured Clostridia bacterium | reverse complement strand
AATCTGTCATATCCATCCAAATATGTCTTTTCTTTACATTTGAATTAGCTAACTTTCTTGCTTTCTCTATTAAATCATGTCTTAAATCATCTTCTACTGAGACATATGGATAAATTGTATCTTCATCAAATATTTTTCGTTTTTTATTATGAATACTCGCAATTAATGGAATATTATTTGATATGTCAAAATCACCTTCATAATTACGAACAAAAACTTTTCCTTTACATTTATGAATTTCTGTTGATTCTTCAATATGCGTGTATAGAATTATTTTTCCGTCTATTTTTATTTCATGTAATTCTGATAAAATAGTTGGGTTTATAATTTCTTTATTATTACACTGTGTTGTATAATCTTTTTTTATTTTTTCTATTAATTCCTCTTTTATTCCTATAATCTCTTTTTTATCATTTGCTCCTAAAATGATATATCCTCCAGTTGTATTTAAAAATGAACATACAGATTCAAACACACTTTTAGGTAATCCATTAGTAGCTTCTTTTAATTCTGTATTAACATTTTCGCCTAATAAAATAATATTTTTAATATTTTCTTCCATAAAGGCTTGTCTCCTTTTTCTCATTGTTATTTTGAAGTTATAATATCATAAATTCCTTTTTTATACAATTAAATTTTAAAAATCTATATTATTTATTCCTATATCAAAACATTTAACTTTTTATTCATACATCTTTTAATACTCTAGTTGTTTTTATTTGCTCTAAATAGGCTATTACTTTTCTCTTATTTATTTTTATTCAATTATTAGTTTGAAAAAGAATTATTATTTGGCTAGGCAAACGAATTTGAAATCTATGAGGCGTACTTTTGTACGTTGATTAGATTTCAAATGAAGTTTAACAACGCCAAATGATGATTATTTTTCAAACTATACTTCCGGACATTAAGTAATTAGGTGTATGATTTCCTATTATATGCCCTTCATCTATCATTTGCTGTACTAAATCAGGTTGTGTATTTACATAGTGTGCTGTTATAAAAAAAGTGGCTGTTACTTGATTTTCTTTTAGTATATTAAGGATTTGTGGAGTATATCCCGCTTCATATCCTTCATCAAAAGTTAAATAAATAATTTTCTTTTCGTTGTTACCTAGACAAATTCCGGCATTTTCTTCTAATACTTTTTGATTGCTACTCCCGACAATCTGGCTGTTCGTGATTGTTATTTCTTTTGATGCCCCATTCTATTTTTTTGTTACTTACCGTATTAGCATTTGTTGCTATATCATTTTCTTTTGTATCCATAGTGATTACACTTAATGAGAAAATTGCTATCATTAACAGAATGATAAATCCATATCGAATGGTTTTGTTTCTTTTTATTTTTTTCATATAATTGCCTCCCATTTTTTCTGATATTACATATATATTTTAAAAGATTAAAAGATATGAAAAAAAGATAATTTTAGTCATTTTATCTATATAAGATAGAAAGTATTACTTAAATTTAATAAAAACATTGATTCTTTCTTATTTCTATATTATAATACAATTATCTTAAATCTATATATTGATTATTATTAAGATCAATAATTTTTATTTATAGATTCAAAAAGGAGGACAAATTTATGAAAAAAAACATCGATGTTTCCATCATTATGGGTAGTGATTCTGATTTACCAATTATGAAAGACTGTGCTAAATTTTTAGACCAAATGGGAATCTCTTATGAAATGAAAATTCTTTCTGTCCATCGTACGCCAGAAAAAGCAATGGAATATGCCAATAGCTTAAAAGAAAACAAGGTAAAAGTAATTATTGCTGGTGCTGGTGGAGCTGCACACCTTCCTGGGGTATTTGCCGCTATGCTTCCAACCGTTCCTGTTATTGGAATTCCAATTTATACCAAAACATTAAGTGGTGTAGATTCTCTATATTCAATCGTACAAATGCCTTCTGGCATTCCAGTTGCAACAGTTGCCATTAATGGAGCTAAAAATGCTGCTATTTTAGCAACTTCTATTTTAGCAGTTGGAAATGAAGAAATTAAAAATAAATTAGCTGATTTTAAGAATTCTTTAAAAGATGCTGTCTCTAGTAAAGATGAAAAATTACAAGAATTAGGTTATGAAGATTATATTTCTAGTATGAAATAAAAAAGAAAGAGGAGATAAAAATGAAAAAAATTAGTAGTGGTAAAGTTCGTGAAATTTATGAAGTAGATGAGGATAAACTTTTACTTGTTGTTTCTGACAGAATTTCTGCATTTGATTATATTTTGCCAAGTCTTGTTCCCAACAAAGGAAAAATATTAAACCAAATTTCTAAATTCTGGTTCGATTATATAAAAGATATTATTCCAAATCATGTAATATCTACCGATATAAAAGATTTTCCTGCAGAATTTCAAACGAAAAAATTTGAAGGAAGAAGTATGTTAGTAAAAAAATTAAAAATGATTCCTGTTGAATGTATTGTAAGAGGATATATTACAGGGTCTGGATGGAAAAATTACCAGAAAGATGGTACTGTTTGTGGTATTACTTTACCAGAAGGTTTACAAGAGTCTGAAAAACTACCAGAACCAATCTTTACTCCAACCACAAAAGCATCAGAAGGACATGATGAAAATATTTCTTTTGACGAAGTTTGTAACTTGATTGGAAAAGATTTGGCAGAAGAATTGCGTAGCAAGACAATTGAAATCTATCAAAAATGTGCAGATTATGCTCTAACAAAAGGTGTTATTATTGCTGATACAAAATTTGAATTTGGTATCGATGAAAATGGCAAATTAGTGATTGGAGATGAAGTATTAACTCCAGATTCTAGTAGATTTTGGCCTGCTTCTGATTATCAAGTTGGCAGAGGTCAAAAAAGTTTTGATAAACAATATATTCGTGATTGGATTAAGTCTACTGGTTATGACCCAGAGTCTGGTACTCCAATTCCAGATGATGTAATACATACAACTGCTCAAAAATATGTTGAAGCTTATGAACTACTTACAGGAAAGAAATTTTAAAGGTAGTGTATAATCAGCAAAAGAACCTCTTCTATTGTAATAATTCTTAAACTTAAGATGTTATATATTATTTTTTATTTAGTAGGTTGCGACACACAAGGTGTGTAAAAAAACAATATATAACATCTTAAGTTGACAGGTTTGTCATAATGGAAGAGGCTCTTTTGCTATTACTTTACAATTGTATTTTTTCAAAGCGATCCTTATCAATTTCTTCTGGTACTTCAATTGGATATTTACCAGTAAAGCATCCATCACAGAAGCCTTTTACTTTGCAGTCCTTCGTTATCTCTTTCAAATTTTCCAAACTTAGAAATTCTAAAGAATCGGCACCAATCTCTTGTCTAACTTCTTCAATTGTCTTACCATAAGCAATTAAATTTTTTTGCTTATCAACATCTGTTCCAAAATAACAAATGCCTATGAATGGTGGCGCTGCTACTCGAATATGTACTTCTTTTGCTCCTGCTTCCCTTAAAGTCTTTATAATTCTAGTAATTGTAGTTCCCCTTACAATAGAATCATCTACTAATACAATCTTTTTTCCTTTTACTGTATGTCGTAAAGGGTTTAATTTTAAATTCACTAGTTTTTTTCTTTTATTTTGAGTATTTTGGATAAAAGTTCTTCCAATATATTTGCTTTTTATAAACACAATATCATACGGAATTTTTGACTCTTTTGAATATCCCAATGCCGCATCATTTCCAGAATCAGGAACACTTGCTACAATATCAGCATCTACAGGTAGCTGTTTTGCCAAACATCTTCCTGCTTGTTCACGGAAAAGATGTACATTGATACCATCAATTGTAGAATCTGGTCTCGCAAAATAAATATATTCAAATACACACATTCCCTTTTTTTCATCTGGCAAAACTTTTTCACTTATAATTTCATTATTTGTTATCGTTACTAATTCTCCTGGTTCAATATCGCGGTCAAAAGTAGCTCCCATAATATCTAAAGCACAACTTTCTGATGCTAATACGATATCTTTACCTAAATGACCTATACAAAGAGGTTTAAATCCTTGTGGATCTCTAACTGCCATCATCTTTTGAGGAGATAAAATCAAAAGTGAATAAGCTCCTTTTATAATTTTCATTGTGTTTTTTACAGCTTGCTCAATTGAATCTGTTTTTAATCTTTCTCTTACAATTACATGACATATAATTTCTGTATCACTTGTTGTAGTAAAAATAGCTCCTTGTTCTTCCAAATCTCTTTTTAACTCTACTGCATTGACTATATTTCCATTGTGAACAACTGCTAGATTTCCTTTTTTATGTCTAACTACCATTGGTTGTGCATTTTCTTTTTTACTGACACCGGTAGTAGAATAACGCACATGACCAATTGCCATTTTTCCTTCTGGCATACTACTTTGAACTTCCTTCGTAAACACTTCTGAAACAAGTCCAATATCTTTATGAAAATGAATAATACCATCGTCATTAATAGCAACTCCACAACTCTCTTCTCCTCTATGTTGTAAGGCAGACAATCCTACACAAACTTGTCCAATCAATTCTTCTTTTGGTTGTTTGGCATAAATTCCAAATACTCCACATTCTTCTTTTATTTCATCTAACATTTTATTTTTCCTTTCCTTTACTTTACTTTCATTGACTTTATCCTATTTTCATGCTAAACTACATGTAACATTAAATTTAGGGGGGTAATTTTATGTATCATTTAGTTGTTTTTGCTTCTGGCAATGGTTCCACCTTACAATCTATTATTGATAGTATCAACCATCATGAATTAGAAGCTCAAATTTCTTTAGTTGTTTCTAATAATCCAAATGCCTATGCACTAAAAAGAGCTGAGGCAAATCATATAGAGACCTATATCATTCAAAATAAAAATTTTACACAAAGAGATTTAGAATTATCTGATGTACTTTCTAAATATTCTATTGACCTTATCGTACTTGCTGGTTATCTAAAAATGATTGGTCCAAATCTACTTGAAAAATATACGATTATCAATACCCATCCTTCTCTACTTCCTAAATATGGTGGAAAAGGGATGCATGGTATGCATGTTCATGAAGCTGTTATTAATGCTCAAGAAAAATATAGTGGTGCTACCATTCACTTTGTCAATCAAGAATATGATAAAGGTAATATCATTAGCCAAACAAAAGTAGAAGTTCTTCCTAGTGATACAGCTGAAACTCTGTCTCAAAAAGTACAAACTGCTGAGAAAATTCAACTAATTGAAGTTCTAAATCGCTTTGTACATCATGAGATTTCTTAATGCTCATAAATTTCCCCAATATCTTTTCGATAGTCTAGCTGGCTATCGATATTGTTTTTCATAGCATCATATGCCTTTTGTTTTGCCTCCTCCAAAGTATTTCCACTCGTGTGAATAGCAAACAATCTTGAAGTTCCTACTGACATATAACGATTACCAGATACTGGCTTTGTACTTGCAAAATAAATTTTGGCACCTTTTTCTAGAATTGCTTTTGTATTTAAAGTAAATTCTAAAGGCTCGCTTTTTTTAATAGCATAATCTGGACTTACCACATAAACGGTAAAAGTATAATTATTTTTAAATTTACAATTTTCAGTTGATAATTCTTGTTTCCATATATTTTCCATAACTTCAATAAAAGGTGTTTCTAAAGAATTTAATACATTGATTGCCTCTGGATCTCCAAATCTTGCATTAAACTCAATAAATTTAATTCCTTGTTTACATTTGAAAAAACCACCATAAATGACACCAGTAAATTCTAAACTGTCTTTATTAACATATTGAATTGTATCTTGAATTAATTTGCTACATACCTCTATATCTTTTTGCTCTAAAAATGGTAATAAACCATTTTCAAAACTTAAGCATCCCATACCACCTGTTCCAGGTCCTTTGTCTTCATCAAATCGATATGGATAGTCAAAAGTTGTTGGTGTTACTACAATATTTTTTCCGTCTGTTAATGCCATTACCGTAAATTCTCTGCCTTCTACTTTGTCTTGTACAATTACTTTTCCATCTGATTTTAAACAAGATTTAGCATATTCAAATCCTTCTTGTTTTCCTTTAAAATGAATTCCACCTACTTTAACCCCTTTTCCTCCTGTTAGTCCTTCAGGTTTTACAACAAAACTATCATCTTCATAATTTTCCATAACTTCTTCTAGTTTTTCTAAAGTAGTAATACTCTCATTTTTAATAATCATTTCTGGAGCTAATTTTTCAACAATATCTAATGCATAGCTTTTACTCCATTCCACTTTTGCCCCTTGTGAGGTTGGTCCAAAAGTTTGCATTCCAAGTTCTTTTGCTAAATCAATTAGTCCTTCTTGCAATAAATTATCTTGACTAACAACACATGCTCCAATATTTTCTTCTTGCACAAATTTTTTGACAAGTTCTTTATCAAATGGATCTCCTATTAGATATTTTCCATTTGATTTTTCTACTTGTTCCACAACAGATGGATTGGCATATGGCAAAATAGCATATAGCTCAAATCCTTTCGCAATTTGTTCTGCTAATACTGCTTCACGACCACCATTTCCTAACAATAAACATTTTTTCATTATCATATCTTCTCCTTTTCAAAACGGGATTTAGGGACGTCCCTCTTTTTACACATTTACTTCTACTGATATGTCTTGTAGCAAATTGCTATATTTTTCTAAAACTGGATTTACTCTTTCTTCTATGAAGTCTTCTACTTGTTTTGGAGCTCTTCCACATAAATGGGCTGGATTCAATAGCTGCATAATTTCTTCTTTTGTAAGTCCAAAGGTTTCATCTGCAGAAATTCGTTCCACTAAGTCATTTGGTTTTCCTAACTCTTTTACTTGTTTTCCTGCTTCCATAGAATAAACTCTTATTTTCTCATGCAATTCTTGTCTATCTCCTCCTTTTAATACCGCATTCATCAATATTTCTTCAGTTGCCATAAAAGGAAGTTCTTGCATCATATTGGTTTTGATTACATTTTCATATACTACAATATTTTTAGAAATATTAGCATATAAAATCAAGATTGCATCTACTGCTAAAAAGCTTTCTGGGACACAAATTCTCTTATTTGCTGAGTCATCTAAGGTTCTTTCTAACCATTGAGTCGCAGCTGTAATGGTTGGATCTATCGTTAGTGTCATAACATGCCTTGCCAAAGAGTTTATTCTTTCACTCCTCATAGGATTTCTTTTATATGCCATAGCTGAGGAGCCAATTTGTCCTTTTTCAAATGGTTCTTCTAGTTCTTTTTCATGTTGTAATAGCCTCATGTCATTAGCAAATTTAGAAGCACTTTGTGCAATTTGCGATAAGACACTAAGTACTCTGCTATCTAATTTTCTAGTATAGGTTTGTCCGCGATACAGAATATACTTTATCAAATCCCATTTTTTCAGCAATCTTCTTGTCAATTTGTTTTACTTTTTCTTCGTCTTTAAATAATTTCATAAAGCTTTCTTGGGTTCCTGTTGTTCCCTTACATCCCAATAATTTCATATGGCTTTGCACAAATTCCAGTTCTTCTAAATCTTCTAATAAGTCTTGCAACCACAAGGTTGCTCTTTTCCCTACTGTTGTTAACTGTGCTGGTTGAAAATGTGTATAACCTAAACAAGTTACGTCTTTATAATCCATAGCAAACTTCTTTAAGTTATTAATAACAAGAATTAATTTTTGTTTGATTAATTGTAATGCTTGTGACATTAAAATAACATCTGTATTATCTGTTACATAGCATGAAGTTGCTCCTAGATGAATAATTGGTTTTGCTTTTGGACATTTTGTTCCAAATTCATATACATGTGCCATAACGTCATGTCTACATTCTTTTTCTCTTTTGCTTACAACATCATAGTCAATATTATTTATGTTTTCTTTCATTTCTTGAATTTGCTCTTCTGTAATATCAATTCCTAACTCTTTTTCTGTTTCAGCTAATGCCACCCATAACCTTCTCCATGTTGAATATTTACTGTCATTTGACCATAATTGGTTCATTTCTTCGCTAGCATATCTTCCAGAAAGTGGTGTTACATATTTATTGTTTTCCATTTTAAATCTCCTTAACTTTTTTATTTTGTACTTTCAATCTAAAATTAAAAATTTGAAAAAAGCGGATTGAAAGTAATTGAATTAGAAATTCTTTATCAATTTTATGGAAAATGTTCAAACTTGTTTTGAAAGGGTGCCATAAAATTGATTTAGAATTTCTATGATAATTAGCTTGAACGAGCATTTTTGAAAATTTTTAATTTTAGATTAATTATTTATCTATAATAATTCACTCCCGCTTCAAACAATTTTTGATCTTTTCTACCTGGTATATTTTTTACAATCTCACGGTAACTTCTTTCAGAATGTCCCATTTTTCCTAGAATTCTACCATCTGGGCTAGTAATTCCTTCAATCGCGTCAATAGAGCCATTTGGATTATAGGAGATATCATAAGTTGCATTTCCTTGTAAATCAACATATTGTGTAGCAATTTGCCCATTTTCAATTAATTGTTTTTCTAATTCTTTTGATACAATAAATCTTCCTTCTCCATGAGAAATTGGAATGGTAAATTCCTCTCCCAATTCTACTTCACTAAACCATGGTGATAACTTAGAAACCACCTTTGTCTGTACCATTCTAGACATATGCCTTGCAATGGTATTAAAAGTTAGGGTTGGCATCGTGTCATCCATTTCTCTAATTTCTCCATATGGTAATAATCCTAATTTAACTAAAGCTTGGAAACCATTACAGATTCCTAACATTAACCCGTCCTGCTCATATAGATGTTTATGGATTAAGTCTTTCAATTTTGGATTTCTAAATACAGCTCCAATAAATTTTCCAGAACCGTCTGGCTCATCTCCACTACTAAATCCACCTGGTATCATAATAATTTGTGCCTTTTCAATCTCTTTTGCAAATAAATCAATTGATTCTTGAATATTTTCTGGTTTTAGGTTTTTAAATACCACTGTACTTGGTATTCCTCCTGCATCTTCGAATGCTTTTGCTACATCATATTCGCAGTTGGTACCTGGGAATACGGGGATAAAGATACGTGGCTTGGTAATTGGCATTTTACGAGTAATGCTAGATGTTTTATTACTTAATATATTTTTAGCTACTTTGTTGTCTTGTTTTGGTTTCGTTGGGAAAACTTTCTCTAATGGTTGTTCCCACATAGTAATTAGATTATCTAATTCAAAAGATACTTCTTGATTTACCACAATTTTTTCTCCTGGAATGGTTGTTCCTAACACTTGTAATTTTTCTATTTCTACTTCTTCTTTTAATTCAATTACAAAGGAACCATAGTAAGGATAGAATAAGTCTGGTATTTCTTCTGCAAATTGGAATCCTATTTTATTTCCTATGCTACTTTTCGTAATGACATCTGCTATTCCTCCGTTTGTAACCGTACTAACAGATAATACCTTTCCCTGTTCAATTAAGGTATGAATGATTTCATAATTTTCTTTTAAATCTTCAAAATCTAATATGTCTTCTCCTCCCATTTTGGTTGGTAAAAACATAACTTTTGAATTTGTTTTCTTAAATTCATTCGATACTACTTTTGTCGTATCCGTTTCTCCTATACAGAAAGATACTAAAGTTGGTGGTACATCTAATTCATTATAAGAACCAGACATACTGTCTTTTCCTCCAATGGCTGCTATCTTTAATTCTTTTTGTACATAGTAAGCACCCAGTAATGCCGCAAATGGTTTTCCCCATCTTGTAGGGTCATCTCTTAATTTTTCAAAGTACTCTTGCAAAGTTAAATAAGCTTTTTTATAATCTCCTCCAAGTGCTACATATTTCGAAACAGATTCAATAATAGCATATACAGCTCCATGGAAAGGACTCCAACTTGCTAAATAAGGATTATAACCATAAGTCATTATGGTTCCATTGTCAGTATGTCCTTTTAAAGTTGGAATTTGGGCTACCATTCCTTGCGCAGGTGTTAATTGATATTTTCCTCCAAATGGCATGATAACAGTGTTAGCACCAATCGTACTATCAAAACGCTCTACCAGACCTTTTTGTGAACAACAATTTAAATCGGCCATTATTTGTTCCCATCTTGCTTTGATATCTTCTACTTTTTCTGGTTTAAAGTAAGATTTTTGTTCCTCTGGTTTGGTAACTTGTACGGTTGCGTTTTTTACATCTCCGTTGGTGTCTAAAAATTCTCTTGCAATATCAACAATTAAATTTCCTCTCCAATACATTTTAACTCTTGGTTCTTCTACTACTTCTGCCACAATGGTTGCTTCTAAATTTTCTTTTTCAGCGTAAGCAATTAGTCTATCTGCATCTTCTTTTGCTACTACCACTGCCATTCTTTCTTGTGATTCTGATATAGCAAGTTCAGTTCCATCCAATCCTTCATATTTTTTAGGAACTTTGTCTAGATTAATGACTAATCCATCTGCTAATTCTCCAATGGCAACAGAAACTCCACCAGCCCCAAAATCATTACATCTTTTAATTAATTTAGTTACTTTTGGATCTCTAAACAATCTTTGTACTTTTCTTTCTTCTGGTGCATTTCCTTTTTGCACTTCTGCTCCACAAGTAGTTAGTGATTCACTATTATGGGCTTTAGAGGAACCAGTTGCACCTCCGCAACCATCTCTTCCTGTTCTTCCTCCTAATAGAATTACTTTATCTCCCGGAATTGGTCTTGTACGAATGACATTTTCTTTTGGTGCTGCTCCTACTAAAGCTCCTATTTCCATACGTTTTGCTACATAGCCATCATGGTAAATCTCTGCCACTTGTCCAGTTGCTAAACCAATTTGATTTCCGTAAGAACTATATCCTCTTGCTGCTTCATTAGTTAATTTTCTTTGTGGTAATTTATTTGGCAAGGTTTCTTCTACTGTTTTTCTTGGGTCTCCACATCCTGTTACACGCATTGCTTGATACACATAAACTCTTCCTGATAATGGGTCACGAATTGCTCCACCTAAACAAGTTGCTGCTCCTCCGAATGGTTCAATTTCCGTTGGATGGTTATGTGTCTCATTTTTGAACATAATTAGATATTCTTCTGGTTTTCCATCTACTAAAATAGTGGCTTTGATACTACATGCATTAACTTCTTCTGATTCATCTAATTCTGGTAAATAACCTGCTCTTTTTAATTCTTTTGCAGCAATTGTTGCAACATCCATTAAGCAAATATCTTTTGCTCTTCTATTTTCATAAACTACATCTCTTGCTTTTAAATAATCTTCATAAACTTTTTGTAGTAAATTCCATTTAATATCTAAAACCTCTAGTTTTGTCAAAAAGGTAGTATGTCTACAATGGTCTGACCAATAGGTATCTATCATTTTCATTTCTGTCATAGTTGGATCTCTTTTTTCTACTTCTTTAAAATATTTTTGACAGAATTGCAAATCAGCAAAATCCATAGCAAAACCATATTTTTGATAAAATTTTTCAGAATCCTGTTTTGTCATTTCTGTAAAACCTGTGATAACAGCCACATCCTCTGGTACTTCTGTCTTTTGTTCTAGATTTGCTGGCTTTTCTAAAGAACATTCTCTTGAGTCAACTTGGTTTATCATATATTTTTTAATTTTTTCGACTTCTTGTTCTGCTATTTCACCTTGCAAAATATAAATTTTAGCAGACTTTGCAGTTGGTCTATCTCCTCCCGCTAAAATTTGTAAACATTCTTCTAATGCATTTGCTCTTTGGTCAAATTGTCCTGGTAAATATTCAATACCAAAAACATAATCTTTTTCTTGAAATGGATATTTCTCCACATAACATTCATCTACTTGTGGCTCTGAAAAAACAGTATTTTTGGCTTGTTCAAAAGTTTCTTCTGTAATTCCTTCTACATCATATCGATTTAAAATAATTACATTCTTTAATGATTTAATTACTAAATTTTCTTGAATATCTGCTAATAGCTCTTTTGCTTCTATGTCAAATCCTTCTTTCTTTTTGACATAAATTCTTTTTACTTCCATTAAAAACCTCCTAGGACATGGGGACGTAGATAATGTCCCCACCAATAAAATTATTTGAATATTTGGGGACATTATCTACGTCCCCATGTCCTTACATCTCTATATCTTTTTGTCCTTGTATTACTTCTCCAATAATATAAGCCTTTTCTCCTTGTTGCTCTATAATTTCAATTGCTTTTTGTACTTCTTCCTTTTTTACAATAACTGCCATTCCAATTCCCATATTAAAAGTATTGTACATATCTCTTTCTGGAATGTTTCCTGTTTTTTGAATTAATTTAAAAATTGGTAAAATAGGATAAGAATCTTTTTGAATTTTTAGAGAAACACCTTCTCTTAACATTCTTGGCATGTTCTCATAAAATCCTCCACCAGTGATATGAGAAATTCCTTTTACCTGCACAGTTTCTAATAATTTCAAAATAGCTTTTACATAGATTTTAGTTGGCGTAAGTAGTGCTTCTCCTAAAGTCATTCCTAATTCTTCTTGGTATTGGTTGATATTATTTTCATTTATATCAAATATTTTTCTAACTAAAGAAAAACCATTGGAATGAACTCCTGAAGAAGCAATACCTATCACTTGGTCTCCTACTTCAATGGTTTGACTATTAATCATTTTTTCTTTTTCTACTACTCCTACTGAGAATCCAGCTAAATCATATTCTCCTTTTTTATAAAATCCAGGCATTTCTGCTGTTTCTCCTCCAACCAAACTACATCCTGCCATTTTACATCCATTGGCTACTCCTTTTACAATGGTGGCCACTACTTCTGGTACGTTTTTTCCTAGTGCCATATAGTCTAAAAAGAATAGTGGCTTTGCTCCACAACATATGATATCATTGACACACATCGCTACACAATCTTGTCCAATGGTATCATGTTTATTCATCAAAAAAGCCAACTTTAATTTGGTACCTACTCCATCTGTACCTGAAACTAAAATTGGTTCTTTCATTTCTTTCACATTTAAAGCATATAGCCCTCCAAATCCCCCTAAATCTGATACAACATTTTCGTTATAAGTGGTTTTTACTGCTTCTTTTATTAGTTTCACAGATTGATATCCTGCTGTTACATCTACACCTGCTTGTTTATAACTCTCGCTGAAACTTTTCTCCATTTACTCTCTTTCCTTTCTAGGCATAAAATAGTTTGGAAAATAATATAATATTATTTTTCAAACTCTTCCTTAAACTTGATAATTACATTATATAATATTTTTTTTGTTTATTCAACATTTTTTTTAATTCTTATTTATTTTTTCCAATTTACAATTTAGATTACATAAAAATAATTCTTTTATGATATTCACTTTTTTACTCGCAAACTACAGTAATATGAATTGTTTTACAAATTGGATAATTTTGTAAATTCCTATTGACAAGTTCAATTTTTTAGATTATATTGTTAATATGTCTGGAAAATTAAGGTAATTTGATATTTTTTGTCAAACCTTGTTTCCATATTTTTTTCTATCATATTAATTAAGAAGGGTAAGTAGGTAGATAATATGTTAAACTTTGTAATCTGTGATGATAATTTAAACATTTTAGACAAATTAGAAAAAATGCTAGAAACAATATTCACAAAGAATAATTATAATGCTTCTGTTGTATTCAAATCCGACAATCCAGATGATATTTTAAATTATATTGATAACAACATTACTGATGTTCTAATGTTAGATATTAATTTAAAATGTAATAAAAGTGGTCTTGAATTGGCAGAAGAAGTTAGAAAAAGAAAGAAAAATTCTTATATCATCTTTACCACAGGACATTTAGAATATGCCATGGTTGCTTATAAATATAAAACTTTTGATTATATTCCTAAGCCAATTACTTATGACAGATTAGAAGATACTGTTACTCGATTGTTTGAAGATGCCAACGAATTAAACAAAAAGTATATTAAAATTGATAATAAAAATACCATTGTTGATGAAGCTGAAATTCAATATATCAAAAGAGATGGTATGAAATTAATTTTCCATACCTCTTCTCGTGATTATGATACTTATAGTTCTTTTAATAAGTTTCAAGAAAAATTGCCAGAAACTTATGTAAGATGTCATAAATCTTATATTGCTAATTTAAATCAAATCAAGGATGTTGAGCCAGTTTCTGGTACAATTACTTTTAGAGATGGCAATACTTGTGATATTGGTCCAAAGTATAAAAAAGAGTTTATGGAGGTTTTAAAAGATTATGGAAATTTTGAATAATATTTGGATGGTGTTAAGTACACCGAATGAGTTTTATAGAAAAATATTTATTATACCTTTTACATTTCTAGAAACATATCTTGCTATGACTTTATTTCTAATCATATTAAATATTCCTACTAATAGAAAAAGTAAATTATTATATGTTATTTTAGCATCTTTAACCACTATTATTACTAGCTTTTTTATACCTAGCCCCTTTAATGTGTTTATAAATTACATTTTTTACTTTACATTTATTATTATGATATTTAAAACAACTATATTTAAAGCATTAATATCAATTGTTTCTTCTATATCAATTTTAGGAATAATAGGAAGTTTAATATTAAACCCCTATTTGACTATAATTAATATAACTACTGACCAACTTTCTACAATACCTATTTATAACATGACATATTCAATAACTATATATATAATTACTTATATACTTATTCAAATATTAAAATACAAAAATTTTGTGATATCTTTTTATGAAGATATTGATAAAAAAAGTAAAATGGTAATATTAATGAATTTTATATTTGGTATTATTACCTTAATTATTCAAACTTGTATCCTATTTTATTATGTGGATACACTTCCAATCATTATAACTTTTCTAAGTTTTATATCTTTACTCGCTTATTTTGGCATTAGTATTTATAGTTTAACTAGAGTTATGAAGCTAACTTTAACCACAAGAAAGCTAGAAAGCGCGGAAGAATATAATAAAACCTTACATATTTTACATGATAATGTTAGAGGATTTAAGCATGATTTTGATAATATCGTTACAACTATTGGTGGTTATGTAAGAACCAATGATATGGAAGGATTAAAAAGTTATTATCTTCAATTAGAAGATGACTGTCAAAAAGTAAATAATTTGTATTTGTTAAGCCCTGAAATTGTTAATAATCCTCGGTATCTATAATTTACTTACTAGCAAATATCATGAAGCAGAGGCTAAAGATATTAAAGTGAATATGACTTTCTTGTTAGATTTAAATACTTTAAAAATGAAGATTTATGAGTTTGCCAGAATATTAGGTATCCTTTTAGATAATGCCATTGAAGCAAGTAGTGAATGTGATGAAAAAATTATCAATATTACTTTTAGAAATGATAGCAAAAACAATAGACAATTAATCACTATTGAAAACACTTATCAAAATAAAAACATTGATACAGAGAAGATATTTGAAAAAGGCGTATCCGAAAAAGAAAATCATACTGGATTAGGTCTATGGGAAGTTCGTAAAATTATTAAGAAAAATAACAATGCTAATTTATTTACCTCCAAAACAGATAAATTCTTCTCACAGCAATTAGAACTTTATTAAAAATTTAGATATACAAAAAACAGCTTTGAAAAAAGCTGTTTTTTGTTGGATTGTATAAGTATAACTTTTAAGTTACCTCCATTGGTAAAAATAAGGTTTCGTCCTATTTTTACCAATGGAATTTTCATTCATTAGTCTTTTTTGATTAAGCTTGCTGGCATCTTTGGTTGATGGAATATCCACCATCCAGCGCAAGCTGTATTTGTTGTTTTTGCGTACTTTTCCGCTACTTTCGCTAAGAATTTTAACATAATAAAATCCTCCTTCTTTTGTAAATTATTAATACAAGAAACATTACCGGTATATGTTTTTGTACTAAACATTTTGAACTGAAGTATCTCCATATACTTCATATCCATATTTATTATTGGTTAATCGATATGCTAATTTGGTTATCATTAAAGTTTGTAAAAAATATCCAAATATGATAATATTCGAAACAACAGAATAATTTATAATTCCTGCTATTAGTAATCCGATTGAAAAAGTAGTATAAGAAATCATCTGTTGTCTTCTTCTATCTTTTTTTGTCAAAATTGGCACATTTTCTGTATCAGCTGGTGCATATAATTTAATCATACACATTCCAAAAATCCATACGCTGACTATTACAATGTATTTAAGTATTCCACTTAATATGGCAAATTTGGATAATACAGCTATACCACAATAAAAAGTTGTTGTCCCTATAATACATCCAAGATGAGTTTTTAGATGAAATCCACCAGATGCATTTTTATAAGGTATTAGCAATAAAAAGGTTATTAGTGTTTCTTTCCAGATTCCTAAAAAATAAGCAATAATTAATACTAAAAAAGTTTTTGGAATCTCTCCTATAATATTTTGAAGTCCATAATTAATTATTTCTGCTTTTTCGTCATCTATTTCTGGCATTTCTCTTCTAATTCGATTGGTTAGAAACATACAGATTTTATCTATCATTTCCTCACCTCATTTTATTAATCAAATTTTACCATCTCTAAAATGTCTTTTATTCATTATTTTTATAAAAGGCTCATTTTTATTTATAAAAAATAATCATATTCTATAAAAATATGATTATTAATAATTAAAAAATATACTTTTTAGTTCTTTGTATGTGAATTTGGCATTTTTATAAAATCTATTATTAGGACAAAATATATTCCTTAAGAACTGTTTTAATTCTTTATAATATTTGGACTTCATCCCTCTTTTCCCTTGTTCCATGTTTAAATATTCTTGTTAAAATATTCTCAATAATCCTATCTATTCTAATTCACTTTTTTTCCTCTAATTCTTATCATTTCTACACCTCCTAACTGTATTTTATGGTTAGCACTTGATACTTCAAAACGTTGTGATATAATAATTATATGGAGTATCCTATGAGATTAAAAGTGTTAAACGATTTGAATTAAGCCAATTAATATGTTACAACAAACTAAACGCCTATGAAAAAAGTAAAAGGAGATAAATAATATGGTAGAAGTAAAAGAAAAAATAAAAAGTCTAAAACAGAATAACAAATTTTTTAATTTTTTATTAAATGGTAAAAATATAGCAATAATAATACTTTCTTTTTTACTCTTCTGCTTTATTGTTGCATGTTCAGATTCAAATTCTTATAAGTATGATTCACAAATAGAAGATTTAACTAATCAAGTAAATGAATTAAATAGCAAAATTGATGATAACCAAAAACAAATCACTAATTTGCAGGACGCAAATAAGCTTTTGCAAGAAGAAAAACAAACTTTAGAAAATGAAAAAAATGAATTAATTACAAAAGTAGAAGAACTTGAAAAGACATCTGCAATAAAATCAACACCATCATCAACTACTACCACTTCTGGTTCTCAAACCCAAAAATCATCCAATTCTACTACCTCTTCAACAAGTAGTACAAAGTCATCCAGTGGAACTTCTGGAACGAGTTCTACCAATACTAATTCTCAAATGGTTTGGGTTGGAGAAACTGGAACTAAATATCACATACAAAGTTGTAGTACTCTAAAAGGTAAAGGACATCAGATTACACTACAACAAGCACTTGCAGAAGGTAGAACTGCTTGCAAAGTTTGCCATTAATTATCTACGGAGAATAAAATAGAACGAAAAAATTATACAAGATATCCAAAAAAGAAAATATAAAAGTATTTAACTTCAAAATTAAAAAAATACATCCGTTAATTAAACTTTATCTTAAATAACTAAACTAAAAACAAGGTATCTCAAACCTATTGAGATACCTTGTTTTTAGTTATTTTATAAAAGTTGGTAGCGAAGATGTGATTCGAACACATGACCCTTCGGGTATGAACCGAATGCTCTAGCCAACTGAGCTACTTCGCCATATTCTTGCAACGCAATTAATTATAAAGGTAGTTTTTCCATTTGTCAAGATAAAAATACAAGAAAATTAAATTTCTTGTACTTTATCTAGTATTTTCGTTATTACCTTTTGATTTAGATTTTAAATTATTGGATGTTCTTTGCTTGCTTGCTTCTGATACATTTTCTATTCCTACTTTTCCTTTTAACGAAGTTTTACCTTTTGCTTTCTTATTTTGTGCTCCTCCATTCGTTAAATCTCTTCCTTTTTTATCTAAACGTGCCCATACTTTTTCCCATACTTTATTTGTTTCTGATTGTTCAGGAGCTTTTTGGGAAACATCAGATTCTGTATATACTTTCAATAATTCTTTTAAACTTACTCCTTTAACATTAACTTCACTTTCCATATCTCACACCTCAATTTATAAACTTGAAATTTGTAACTCTCTTATTTTTTATTACATTATTATTATAACACAAAATAGCTTGAAAAATCAAGCTATTTTACATTTTTTATATTTTTCTCTATTTTATATTTTTAAGATGTGTCCCCAAGTGCACCAAAAGGAGCAAAAAGAAACGTCCCTAATTCACCTCACATATTCATTAAGAGGTTTTACTCGATAATTTAATTCTCCCATCTCTTCTGTTGGGACATATCCTGGCTTGCTGTTGATAACGTCTGGTATTCTGTTTACAATGGATGCACAAGTTAGCTCAACAGTTGCTGGTCTATTAATAACTAATGTTGTTTCTGGTTCTCCCATGACTGTCCATTCGTTTTTGTCAAAGTCATCTTTTGAATATACTTTTCCGATACATTCACTTTCAATAGTTATTCCTTCTTCTGTTTGCGTTGTTACAACCGCACTCATTCCTGTTGCCATTCCTGCTTTTACTGTCATTCCTAATGTAGATGATTCGATGTCTTCTGTATGAGTTTGCGGAACTGTTTTTTGTGTTTGGCTTTTTACTGTTAAACCTAATTTGTCACATAACCAACCATTTACATTCCACATATAAGATGGTAAATATTCTCCTTTATCAATCATAGCTTGTCTTTCTTCATTTGATATTCTATCCACAGAAGCTACTTGTTTGTCAAACTCTTCTAAGGATAATCCTGCACCATGTGCTTTTGCTAAAGCAATTCCGTAATCTTCTACATTATAGCTAGAACTTCCTTTGATTTTTTTAATAGTATGGGTTGAACCAGCTATGCTTGAGATTAATTGTCCCCAATAAATATCTTGGTACCCGCTTCCTGTTATGGTACAACCTGTTTGTTTTGCCATATCATCTAACCTTTTTGTTACTGTTGGATTTGAGTTCATTGGATAAAATGCCTCTTCACATGTTGTGATAGCATTAATTCCTAGTTTAGCACATAACATTAAAGCATCTTCTACGTCACTAATCAAGCTCATAGTTGTGACAATTGCTATATCTGGCTTTGTTTCCTTCATCATATTTTCTGCTTCTTCTAGTGAAACTACTTTTACTCCCTTATTTTCTGTCCCCATAATTTCACCAATATCTTTTCCAATTACATTTGGGTTCACATCAATGGCACCTACGATTTCAGCACCTTTTTCGTATACGTATCTCATTGTATATACACTCATTTTGCCTGTCCCATATTGAACTACTTTGATTTTTCTATCCACAAAAATCACTCCTTTCAATTTATATAGATTATATACTAATTTTTGAAAATTATACAAGCTTATTGTGTAACTTTTCTGAGAAAAAAGGTGGGATTGTTCTTTTTTGTTTCATTAACTTAAAAATTCCTTTAATAGGTTAGCACATCTTTTAGATGCTAATTTCAAATTCTCATCAAATGTTGTTGCATTTTTTCCATTTGGTGTATCTGAAATGCTTCTGATTCCCATAAATGGAATGTTATCTAAATAACATACTTGGGCAATCGCTGCACATTCCATATCTACCACATCGGCATCGAATTTCGCACGAATTTTATCCTTCATCCAATTTTCCGTACAAAAAATATCTCCCGTTGCAATGACTCCTATTTTTATTTGATAACTTCTTTCTGGCATTGATTGAATGATTTGCTCTAATTCATTTATTAAATCTCTATCACAAATGATCTTATCCCCAACTCCTGTAATATATCCTTTACTATGTCCAAACGCTGTAATATCAAAGTCATGTTGAACTACTTCTTTTGCAATTAATACATCTCCTATATTTAACATAGCATTAATTGAACCACCTGCACCCATATTAATAAGATATTGTATATCAAAATTTTGAATCATAACTTGTGTGGTTCGTGCCGCATTGACTTTTCCGACCCCACTTTTTACTAAAATACAAGTTTTTCCTTGAATTTTTCCTTTTACAAATTTCAAATCATAGATTTGCTCCACTTTTACATCTGTCATAATATTTAAAATAGCTTCTTTTTCTTCATCCATTGCTACAATAATTCCAACCTTTTTCATACCCATCACTCCATCATGTTCAAATTATATAATAAATCTATTATGAAATCAATCCTGTAAATTAAAGAAAATATCTAGTTGGGACTTGCTTCTTTTTCTTTTTTGATATAATATAATAAAGTAAATTGAAAGAAATGCAAAAAAATTATTTAGAAAGGAGAAATTATTATTATATAGCGCCTGGACACTTACTTTAAGTGTTGACGAGGTCTAGAGTGATCGAAAGACTCGGCGGATGCTCTAGTGGCTTTAGCTTAAGGTCATATTATTAATGAAAAAACAGTAGCAATATTGTAACAAAGGTTAATAAATTTAAGCTTTTATTTGCATACTTTCAATTCCAATATTAATTTTTAGGAGGATTTAAAAAATGTGTGGAATTGTAGGTTACATAGGAACCAAAAAAGCAAGCCCTATCTTAATTAATGGGCTAATTCGATTGGAATACAGGGGTTATGATTCAGCTGGTATTTCAACCATTGAAAAAAACGAACTTTCTATTATGAAAGATAAAGGTAGAGTAAAAAATTTATATAACTTAAAAGGAATTGATGACTTAACAGGAACAATTGGTATTGCTCATACTAGATGGGCAACTCATGGAAAACCATCAAAAGAAAATTCTCATCCTCATATGGATAATAGTAAAACTTTTAGTGTAGTTCATAATGGAATTATTGAAAATTATAATGAATTAAGAAGCTTCTTAACAGAGAATGGCTATACTTTTTATTCTCAAACAGATACAGAAGTTATCCCTAATTTAGTGCATTATTATTATCATAAAGATGAAAATTCAGATGAGTTAAAATTTTTACGTGCTGTTAAAAATGCTTGCTCCGATTTAAAAGGAAGTTTCGCAATTGAAATTATTTGCAAAGATTATCCAGATAACATGATTGTTACCAGAAAAGATAGCCCTCTTGTCATTGGAAAAGGAGAAAAGGAAAATTATATATCTTCTGATATCCCAGCTATTCTTTCTTTTACTAGAAACTTCTATTTATTAAATGATTTAGAATTAGCTGTTTTATCAAAAGATTATATAGATTTCTATGATAAAAACTTAAATCCTATTTCAAAAGATACTAAAACTATTGAGTGGAATGCTGCAAGTGCTGAAAAAGACGGTTATGAAGATTTCATGTTAAAGGAAATCCACGAACAACCAACCGCGATTAGAGAAACTATCGGTGCAAAATTTAATGAAACAACAAAATGTGAATTTGAAGAATTAGATTTCACAAAAGAATATTTATCTAATTTAAATAAAATTTATATTGTCGCTTGTGGTACAGCAATGCACGCTGGTTTAGCTGGAAAGAATGTAATAGAAAAACTTTGTAAAATTCCAACAGAAGTTGATATTGCTTCTGAATTTAGATATAGAGACCCATTAGTAGATGAAAAAACTTTGTGTATCTTTATTTCACAATCAGGAGAAACTGCAGACACCATAGCTGCATTAAAACTTTGTAAAGAAAAAGGTGCTAAAACACTTGCCATCAGTAACGTAATTGGAAGTTCCATCACAAGAGAAGCCAATTATTCTATCTATACGCATGCAGGTCCTGAAATAGCTGTTGCTTCTACCAAAGCTTATACCTCTCAGGTCATCTTAATTACTATATTAGCGATTTACTTTGCTGAAATATTAGAAATAGACAATCAGAAAATTAATGCTTTAAAAAAAGACATTATGGAATTACCTAAAAAAATAGAGGAAACTTTAAAATTGTCAGAAACAATTAAAGACTTTTCTAAAAAAGTATACCAAGAGAAGGATATCTTCTTCTTAGGTAGAGGAATTGACGAAACCGTTGCCAAAGAAGGCTCTTTGAAATTAAAAGAAATTTCTTATATCCATTCAGAAAGTTATCCTGCTGGTGAATTAAAACATGGACCAATTGCTTTGATTGAAAATGGTATTACCGTTGTAAGTATTATGACAGATAAGAATTTAGTTGAAAAAACCGTTAGCAATATTCAAGAAGTAATTACTCGTGGTGCCAAAACTTTAGTGATTACTAACCAAGATATAGATGACAATATGTTTGATATGACAATTAAAATTCCAAAAACAAATCCATTTATTTCTCCAATCTTGTCTATTATTCCTTTGCAATTATTTGCTTATTACATTTCAAAGGAAAAAGGATTAGATGTAGATAAACCAAGAAATCTTGCCAAATCTGTTACTGTAGAATAAGGTGAAATGGGGACGTTTCTTTTTGCACATTTTTGTGAAATTAGGGACACATCTTTGGTAGATATACTTTATTGTTGTTATATATTATTTTTTTACTACCAAAGTATGTCGCAACCACTAAAATAAAAAATGGTTGGTTGCTCCAATCGCACTCGCTACCGCTCGTTTAGTCGCTTACGCGGTGTTGCAAAAATAATATATAACAACAATTATGAACTATTTCTTATAAGATGTGTCCCTAATTTCACAAAAATGTGCAAAAAGAAACGTCCCCATTTCACCCAATTAACAATTTCACAACAATCAAACAAACTGCTCCTGGTAATCCTAATAATCCGAATTAAAATGCTTGTAAAAAAATTTAGACCGATATGAAACCCAAAAGCACCACCTATTAAGTTGATGACATAGATACATATCCCACCTAAAACGGAATTAAATATTAACTTTAATATTTTCTTGAGTGGTAAAATAAAAATTCTTCCGAATATAAAAAGAAAACAAATGCATGCTAAATAGGTAATCATGTTAGTATCCATAATAATTTCAACTCCAAAAAAAATGATAATAATTTCTTATTACCATTTGTATGTTAAAATTTGGACAAATATTACTTTAACCAGCTTCTTCTTCATCCCACAATGAAAATTTTATATCATTAATCATATCGACTTCTATCCCCTTTGCTTTTGCTAACTTAATTAAATAATCTAGTTTTGCTTGATTTGCCTTTATTTGATACGTATAGTAATCGACTAAATCATCTTGTGCATATTCAAAATTACGATTAGCAGCTTTTAATTCTTCTCTTGTTTTTATGATAGTCCTTATTAATTCAATTTCTTTTTCAATTTCTGTTTTTTCTATTATTTTTTTCTCTCTTACATAGTACTCATTTTGCATAGGATATCCCCTTCTTATTATTCTTTTCCTTTATTATATTCATAATATCCATTTTTATTCATACCTATAAAAATTTAATTAATTTACCCAAACCTCTTGTTTTTTTCACCATTTTATAGGATAATATATATGTATAATTATAATTTAGAAAGGGACTCTTTTTGATGAAATATATAGACAAATTTTTGAAAAAAATAAATACTGACAGAAATACTTTTGCCACCTATGTTCTAACATTAATTACTGTATATATGGTAGTAGATAGAATTATAGAAATGTTACTAATGATTTTCACCGGTGTTTCCTATTCTTATTGGGGACCAATCCAATACGCTTTGGCATTGGCTTGTCCTTGTTTTGCTTTTGCGTTTTCTCCTACTTCAAAATTTGCTAAAACAAAAGCTCATAAGATAACATTATTCTATGTTTTTATCACATCATTTTATATTATTACTCTTTCTATGTTTACGCAATGGCTTAATATGGGGGCTTGGCTATTATTGTTATCCGTTCCAAACTATACAGAATTAATAACTGAATTTTCGGATTTAGTCACACCAGCTCTTATTAGTATCTCATTATACTTACCACTTGTCACCGTATATCCATTTTTTAAATGGGTTTACTTTAAAGTTAAAGATGACCCTCTTAAAATACGTTCTCTTTGGGACTTTCGTGGCATAAGTTTGGCAGACAAAAACGTTGGTCATGGTCCTTATACTTGTGATGTATATGTATGTATAGACGATGAATATAGCCATAAGATCATTATGCCAGAAAGCTCTAGATATCAATCCTTATTTGTGTGTGGTGGTTCTGGAACAGGAAAAACATCATTGATTTATGAACCATTAATTGCAAGAGATATCGAAAGAAAATCTTTTTATAGGGAAGCCTCTAAAGAATTAGGATTTACTGCTTTAAAAACGGGAATTGCAACTTTAAATAAACCTTATGATAATGATTATCTAAATAAAAACTTTAATTTAAACATGCTAACACCAGTATCTGGAAAAGAAAATTTATTTAACACTTATTTAAAGAAAATGATTTTAGGTACCGTTAATGGAGAAACGGTTTATAGAAATTTAGGTCTTACTCTAATGGCTCCTGATTATGAAGTCATTGAGCATATGACTGATGTTTGTAAAAACTTTGGAATTGATTATGATATGATAGACCCATCTAATAGTTCATCGATTGGTTTAAATCCTTTTATTTATAATGACCCTGGTAAAATTGCGGTTACTATATCTTCTATATTAAAAGCTATGTTTTTGGTTACCCATGATGATCCAGAAGAAGCTTACAGAGGAGATGTTTCAACACAAGCTATTGAAAATGTTACTATTTTGTTAAAAGAAATGTATCCTAGAATGAACGAAGGTGCACTTCCTAATATGGAAGATTTATTAAAATTATTAACAAACTTTGAATTAATAGAAAAAATGTGTGAAATTATGGCACATGACGAAGAATTAAAAGAAGAATATTCGGTACAACTTACTTATTTTAAGAAAAACTTTTATAAAAATGCTCCTGGAAAAGAAGAAATAGAAAAATATATCTACACAGCAGTCAGTCAATTAGATAATTTATTAAGAATTCCTGGGATTAAACCAATCCTGTGTAACAGATATAATAATGTAAATTTCGACAAATTCCTAGAAGAAGGAAAAATGATATTTATATGTACCAGACGTGGAGATTTAGGAGCTGCAGGACATAAAGCCTTTGGCTTATTCTACTTGATTTCTATGCAAGATGCTATTTTAAGAAGACCAGGAAATGAAGCAACTCGTATTCCTCATTTCTTATATGTTGATGAATTTGCTGATTTTATCTGTAAAGCAACAGAGCCTATGTTTACCTTATATAGAAAATTCAAAGTTGCTCCTACTATATCAGTACAAAGTTTATCACAATTAGAAGTTCATGGTCAGAAAGACAACTTTAGATCTCTTATTTTATCTAACTGTGCTAATAAAATATTTACTGGAAATGCTGAATGGGATGAGATTGAATGGTGGTCAAAAGAATTTGGTACACATAGGGAATGGAAATATACCCAGAGCATTGACACTGAAAAATTAGAATATGACCCTAAACTCGGAAATGTAAAATGGGAATATGTTTCTAATGTAAAACAAGGGAAACTGCAAGCTTTAACATTAGGAAAATGTGCTTATAAAATCAAAGGAGACAAAGGAAGATTGCTTGGAGGAACTGGAAAATTTGAATTTTTACAATCCAAGTACAAAGAACCACAAAAAATTAAAACTTACGACTTTAGTAAATATTCAAATGGCACTGCAACAGATAACAATGATAGTGATGATACTAAAAAGAAATTTGATTTAAAAAATATTAATTTCTTAGATAAAAAAAATGAATATGATCCTATACAAACGGACATAACTGATTCAAAATATTTATTTGATAATCAAGATGCTATTATTGTTAATTTAAAAAGAGGAAATCCTAATAAATAAAATCAAAAAATGGAGTTGAAACTTTATAAAATAAAAAAGTTTTAACTCCATTTTTATAATTCTTGTCTAAATACGAATTCCTATTAATTCTATCATAATGCCTACTATAACACCAATACTATATAACAAAGCAACTATTTTTATATTCTGCTTTATTCCTTTATTCGTTTTAAACAACACAGCTAATCCAACTCCTGATCCAACTAATAATCCTGAAATCAGTGTGGCAACTGAAATAACATTTTCTAAGTACATTTGGGTTAAAATAACAGATGATGCACAATTTGGAATAAGTCCTATAATTCCCGCTATCACTGGTCCTAAGATTGGTTGGTTTTGTAAAAATCCTGAAATTCGCTCCTCTCCTATAAAATATATTGCTACATTTATAATAAGAGTAATCAATAAAATAAATACAAAAATATTGATGGTATGCTTAAATGCTGATTTTATAATTCCATGTTCACAATGGCAATGTTCTTTTTCACATAAATCTATGATTCTTTCCTCTTCTTCTTTATGTCTTAATCTCATCACAAAGTCAATCCCAAAACCAGCTATCATCCCTACTATTATTTTAATTCCCAATATCGTTAAAATTGTAGTAATTGGTACCGCTTCTGATAAGAAAATTGGCAACATTTCATCAGAAGTAGAAAGATAAACAGCAATTAGAGTTCCTAATGTAATAACTCTAGCTGCATATAGATTTGTTGCAGAAACAGCAAATCCACATTGTGGAAATACACCTAATATACTTCCTATCAATGGTCCATATTTTCCTGATTTTTTAATTGTTTCTTTCGTCTTGTCCTTTGTTTTATGCTCAATATATTCCATAATCAAATAAGTAACAAATAAAAACGGAACTAATTTTATACTATCAATCATTGCATCCAATAATATATCTATCATATTTCTCTCCTTCTTCTTTTGTTTTTCTATCATAACACATCTTTTATTTTTTTTCAACAAACTTAAAACATTAAAAGAAAATAAAAAAGTTTATCGTTTAAACTATTTTTTAGAAATTCTAGCTCAAAACTTTTTTATTTCCTTTTTATTATTATGGTTAAACTAGGATGATTTTCCCTCCATCCTCAAAATCATCTTCTTCTGCGACAACAACATCCGTTTGAATTTTCATTTGTTGTATTATTACTACAATTATTATTATTTGAATTTGGAATTATATTGATTCTTGTACTGGAACCATCTGAACCAATTATTTGATAACTACGTATGTTATTACTTTGGTTACAACTACAATTAGATGAATCATCTTGAATACTTGCAATTGTTAATACATTGTTTCTATTATTATCATCACTATCACAACTGTTATTATCTCTTCTCCAACAGCACCTATCGTCCCTTCTGCAACAGCATGAATTCTCTCTATTTATCCTATTTAAAATTCTACATACAATGCATGTGATAAGAGCAGTAATAAAACTAATGATGGCATATGCAATAGCAGCAATTAAAAAGTTTAAGTTATTCACAATAAATGTAAAAATTAGAAAAATAGCAAATATAATAGCAGCAACTAATAGTGGATTTTTTAAGATTTTTTGTAAAGCAATTGAAATAACAATAACTGCAATTGGTAGGGCAAAAAATATAAGTAAAATATTCATAACTTCTCTCCTTTTCATTTTTTACTATATTTTATGCTATGCCAATATTTTTTGTTAATCTAAAATGTTACTATCTATTATTTTATAGACCATCATATACTACTTGTACTAAATACAAACCTTGTGGTGGTAATGTTTTTCCTGCCTTTCCTCTTTCTTTTTCTTTTATGATATTAGGAATTTCCTCTGGATCTATATTTCCTTCTCCAACCTCTACTAAAGTTCCGGCAAATAATCCTTACCATATTATATAGAAATCCACTACCTGTTAATTCAATCCATATTCTGTCATTTTCTTTTTCTATAATTTCTGCTTTATAAATTGTCCTTACACTACTTTTTGAGCTGGTTCCACTTGCTTTAAAAGCTTTAAAATCATGTTCTCCCTCAAAATACTCAATAGCTTGTTTCATTTTATCGATATTTAATTTCATAGGAATGTGAGTTTCCAGATTTCGGTAGATAGCTGTTCCTACCTTTGAATTGTTAATCACATATCGATAGGTTTTTCTTTTACAAGAAAGCCTACTATGGAATTTGTCTGGAACTTCCTCTGCCGATTTAATTAAAATGGATTTTTTTAGGTTACTATTAATAGCTATCGCAAATTTTTCGATAGGAATATTTGAATTAGTTTTAAAATTTGCCACTTGACCGCAAAGCATGCACGCCGCTATCCGTTCTACCAGATGCCATTAATTCAACTTTTTCTCTTGTTATTTGTTCAATAGCTTTTTCTATGGTTCCTTGTATATTTAATTTATTGGGTTGCTTTTGCCAACCATTAAAATCTTTCCCATCATATTCGATTACTAATTTTATATTTCTCATATTATTACCTCATATTTTTATGTAATAAACAAAGTCGCTTAAAATAGCGACTTTATTTACTATCTTGGTTTTCTTCTTGCTTTTTCTCTTTCTTGATATCTTCTTTTATCTTTTTTAATTGATCCTTTCTTTCTTTTCTTTCTGTTGCAAATCTTTTTGTTACAATATTACTAATTAAAATTTTCTTCAAAACATCTTCTCTTACATCTGCAATTAAAGTTCCATCTTTTGCTACTGACACTTTACCAGTTTCTTCTGAAACCACTACTACGATACTATCAGATTCTTTCGATATACCAATTGCTGCTCTATGCCTAGTTCCTAATTCCTTTGCAATATCTTTATCATCTGCTAATGGCAACACACAAGCTGCTGCTGCAATTTTATTTCCTGCTATCACAACTGCTCCATCGTGCAAAGGTGTTTTGGGTTCAAATATATTAACTAATAATTGTGGTGAAACTTCTGCGTCCATTGGTATTCCCGTTGCTATAATATCTTGTATTTTTATATCTCTTTCAAATACAATTAAAGCTCCTGTTTTTGCTTTAGAAAGTTCTGTTGCTGCAATCACTACTTTATAGATATCTTCTTTAGTTTTAGTAGATACATCTTTATCAATTCCAAAAAATTTAGTTATTTTGTTTGTTCCTAATTGTTCTAAGCCTCTTCTTAATTCTGGTTGAAAGATGACAATGATAGCAATCACTCCCAAATTCATGATACCTGTTAAAATCCAATTTAAAATTTTTAAATTTAAAAGTCCACTTGCCCATGTTGCTACAATTAACAGTACAATTCCCTTAATTAGTTGCCAAGCTCTAGAACCTCTTACTACTTTAAAAAAGCAATATAATAGAAATATTACAATTGCTAAATCTAATATCAATGTAATTAATTCAAAAGGATTTTCTTGTAATGATTTAATATAAGACATGATATTGTCTTTATAAAAATTTTCCCAATTCATTCCTAGATTTATTACCATTTATTTCTCCTTCATTTTTTCTTCTTTCGCACAAATCATTTTCTAACCATTATATCAATGCGTAAACAAGCGTAATTCCTGTTCCTGCTATCATTAAAATAGCTAAAACTCCTGCCATAATTTTGACAAATACTTGTCCTTTATCATATTGTCCTTTTGATGTTTTCACTTTTTTATCTTTCTTTTTCATCTGACTCCGCCCTTTCTATATCATTACACTAATTATAATTATAACATATTTTGTCAAAATTTCAATTATTTTATGCTGAATTCTATCATTTTCTGCATTTTTTCAATACTATCTATCATTCTTATTTATACAAAATTTTTGGTAAAAGTCTTTCTATGAATCGGACAAAGCCCATATTCTTTTATAGTAGCAATATGTTTTGCTGTTCCATATCCTTTATGTTGCATAAAACCATATTGAGGATAAATTTCATCCCATTTCCTCATAATTTTATCTCTTGTTACCTTAGCTATAATAGAAGCTGCTGCTATGTTATAACATTTGGCATCTCCTTTAATGATAGAATCATAAGGTATTCCTTTTGTATCAATATGATTTAAAGCATCTACTATAATTAGATCTGGTTTTATTTCTAATCCTTCTACAACATTAGTAACGCCTTGCTTAGTTGCATTTAAGATATTGATTTCATCAATAACATCTTGTCCCACGACAGCAATTGAATAACTAATTGCTTCTTCTAAAATCAAATTATATAATTTTTCTCTTTTTTTTTCGGAAACCTTCTTAGAATCATTTACCCCTTCTATCATAGAATCTTGTGGCATGATGACTCCTGCAACAACTACTGGCCCTGCCAGTGGTCCTCTTCCTGCTTCATCCATTCCACAAATATTTTTAAATCCTTTACTGTAGAACTCTTTTTCGATTTCTTTTAGTTTTGTTAATCTCTCTTGTTCTTTTTCTTTCATTTTTCCATCTTCTTTACTTCTATCTTTTATTCTTGTATTTGTTCAATGTCTGTTAGGGAATATTTACCATTATATCCTTCTGTATTATAAACCTCTACTGTTACATTTTCTTCATCAAATCGAATTAAATATTCTTTTTCATTACTCTCCATTTTACTTAATCCCCATTTAGTTTGAGCTTCTTTTGTTAGCCAATAACATGTAGTTGTATCTGATATTCCAAAACTTGATGGAATTTCATTCTCTTCTGCTTTTTTCAATTGAGCTCCATCTTCGCTACTATATACTTGTTCCCTAATTTCTGTTTTTTTAGTATCATCTGGATTAATTCCCATTTTAAAATTAGCATCTTCCACATATTCTCTGGCTTTTGCTTTCATTAAAAGCATATTTGTTTTCAACTCTTCTAATTTTGCTTTCTGTATTGTTTCTTTACCGCTGTAAACAGCAATTCCTGCTAGGATTAATAATACAATGATAGTAATTGACAAAGCAACTAACGTAATTCCCTTCGTTTCTTTTGTTTTTATATTTATATTCATATTTTAATCCATTCCTTTCTATTTTTCTACATTATAACCTTTTATCCTGATATTTTCAATACAAAGGCAATTTTTTTTCACAGAATTTTCACAAAACTCTTGTATTATATTGGCATAATAGGTTATGATAATAATAAATATTTTTTAGGAGGTTTAAAATCATCTAAACAGATGTATACCTCAGAAAGGAATGATATTAAAATGGGAGAAAATGAAAAAAAAGAAGAAAAAGTACAAAACTTTAAAACTGTACAAAATCCAAATACATACAAAACAGTTTACCAAAATGAACCCATCTCTAAATCAAAAGTTGGATTTGGGAAGGCAGTTCTAATACCTTTTTTTAGCGGAGTAGTAGGATGCGCTGTAGTATTAGGAACTTGTTTTGGAATTCCTTCTGTTCGCTCAAAAATACTAAATGAAAATTCTAATACAGATAATAATACTACCAATACGCAAAATTTAGGATATGTGAGTCAAGTATCACTTTCTAATTACTCTGATACAGCGGTTTATGCAGCCAATAAAATTTTACCATCTATTGTAGGAATTGAAGTGGAATACAATGTAAATTCTCTTATTTCCATGTTTGGCAGACAAACACAAACCAGTACAGCTACTGCCAGTGGCTCTGGAATTATTATTAGTGAAGATGGATACATTTTAACAAATAACCATATTGTTTCTAGTTCTTCTTCTGAATCTTATTATGAAGTATCAGAAGCTACAAAAATGACCGTTACTTTATTTGATGACGAAACAAAATATGAGGCAAAAATTGTTGGAACAGATGAGCAAACAGATTTAGCGGTGATCAAAATTGAGAAAACCGGACTTTCTAAAGCTGAATTTGCTGATTCTGACAACATAAAAGTTGGTGAATTTGCTATGGCTGTTGGTAACCCATTGGGTATGCAAAGTAGTATTACTTGTGGTGTTATTAGTGCTGTAAATAGGGAAGTTACGGATTCCGATGGAAAAACATTTACTTTAATTCAAACAGATGCTGCTATCAATTCTGGTAATAGTGGTGGTGCTTTGGTTAATAGTGAAGGTAAAGTCATTGGAGTTAATACCTTAAAACTTTCTGGAACTGGAATTGAAGGTATGGGATTTGCTATTCCAATTAACTCAACCACTGATGTTACTTCTCAATTAATCCAATATAGTAAAGTAAAAAGACCTTATATTGGAATTACGGGAATGGATTTAGATGAACAAACTGCTAAAGCCAATAATTTAGTAACAGGTATCTATGTAAAATCTGTTGATGATTTCTCTGCAGCTGAAAAGGCCGGTATTAAAATTGGTGATGTAATTGTTGAAGCTGATGGCAAAACAATTACCACTATGGATGAACTAAATGAAATCAAAAATTCTCATCAAATTGGTGATGAAATGAAAATTAAAGTAAATCGAGATGGACAAGAAAAAGAATTAACCATTACATTAGGTGAACAACCTTAATTTTTTAATTCTTCACTTTCAGTTCACACAATGGACAAAATCTACTAGTAAAATACAATCATAGTCAGTAAAAAATAATACTGATTGAAATTAAAAACATCCCCTTTTATTTTCAAAAAAGAGAAGCTAACCACTTCTCTTTTTTTATATAACAATTAAGTCCACTTCACTAGTAAAAGTCTCATTTCCATAAGCATAAATAATATACAACGTATCACTTGTCAAATAAAACTCTTGCGAATTTTCAATATGATACATATTACTTGTAATATCTCTACTATAAATATTATAACCTAATTGCTTTAAATCTTCTACTTTTTTTTGCTCTACACTAATTTCACTTTTAATCTTTTCTTGTATTTCAGATTGATCGATATTTTCTATTCTTAGCACTTCTTCTAAGGTAATCTCTTTATTATTTCTTAAATCATAATTATAAGTTTGGATAATTACTCTTTGTACACTAGATCCTTCCTTTAAATTAGAACGAATCATTAAAGATAAAATATCATTTTGCACATTTGCTACATATTCTACTGTATAAATAATATTTTTATTTTCACTTTCTAATACATTATTGGTTTTGTTTACAAAATCTTCAATTTCCTTGTTGTATTCTTCTACTATTTTATTATTAATATTAATATAAGGTATGTGAACCTCTACATCATAGCTATTTAATTTGCTTTCTGTTTTCTCAGTCTTTGTATATACAAGTGGTTTGTCGTTTTCTATCTTTTTGTTATCTTGTCCTTCTTCATTTTCAATACGATTTGTAAAGATATGGTCAAATTCTTCCTTTAACAATTCTATTTCCTCATCTGTTTTATTCCAAGTTCCATTTTCTGATTCGAAACCTAATAATCTTCCTATATCAATTCTAGCATAGAATTGAACATAAGAAGCAATGATAATAGAAATAATGCACACTATCACAATGATTACATAAATAACTATCTGCTTTTTATTAAATACTTTTTCTTCTGGTAAAACAACTTTCATATTTGCTCCTCTTTAGATTTTTCTATAATTATAACATTTATCTATCTTTTTGGCAACCATGATTTCGGTTTTTTATCATATAATGCCAGTCCTGGGGGGAAGATGGTTAAATTTTTAAAATTACCGCTTGATTGGAACGAGAAATAGAAATTGTTAAGTAGGAAAATGAGAAATGTTCAGGGCAAAAGCAGTGATTTATCTATTTCTCATAAATTCCTCGGCTTCCTTACATAACGTTAACAAATTCTAGAACGAAAGCCATAACTATACCCGAAAACAGGACCTTTTATGGCTTTCGTTAAAGAATTTGTAAACTATTTAAGTTGCATTCGTCATTTATTCAAAATAGATAAATCACTGCTTTTGAGCATGAAAGCGGCACATTTTCCTACTATACAATTTCTTTTCAAAGTGGAATGAACAAGGTAATTTCAAAAATTTAACCATCTTCCCCCCAGGGCTGGCATTACATGATGAAAAAAACCGAAACTTAAATATTAAAATTATTGACTATTTCGCAATTTTGAGGTATGATATTATAGATTAAATTTAGATAGAAATGAGGAATTAAAAATATATGTTATGTTCAGAATGTAATCAAAACCCAGCCATTCTTTTTTATAAAAAAATAGAGAATGGAAAAGAGTCTATGGAAGGCTATTGTTATGACTGTGCTAAGAAAAAAGGCATTAACCCAAATGAAGTATTAGCCAAACAAACTGATATCTTATCAAAAGATAAAGTAAATTTAACAGATATGACAAAACAATTTGAAAGCATTTTCAAAGATTTAGCAGAAAACATTAATTTAGAAGATATTGAAAATATAGATGGTGCTATTACTTTTGAAAACATAAATCCTAACAGTAATCCCAATGATGAAGATACCCCTAAAATAGCAGGTGCAGCCATTCCACTTGGTTCTATCTTTTCGAATATGTTTCATGGACAAAATCATAAAGATAAAGAAGATCAAGAAGAGCCAATCAATAGTAGAAAAAAAGTAAAAGTAGAAAAAAAGAAAAATACAAAACAAAATAAAAAGAAAAAATTTCTAGACACTTATGGAACCAATCTAACCAATAAAGCAAAAAACAATGAGCTTGATATAGTTATTGGTAGAGATAAAGAAATTCAAAGAATTGTTCAAATTTTAAATAGACGTTCTAAAAATAATCCGTGTTTAATTGGGGAACCTGGTGTTGGTAAAACGGCTATTGCACAAGGATTAGCTATCAAAATTGCGAACCAAAATGTTCCGGCCAAACTTTTAAATAAAGAAGTTTATTTGCTAGATATGACAGCCGTTATTGCTGGTACTCAATTTAGAGGGCAATTTGAATCTCGAATGAAGGGAATTATCGATGAATGTAAAGAATACGGAAATATTATCTTAGTCATCGATGAAATTCATAATATCATCGGTGCTGGTGATGGCGAACATTCTATGAATGCTGCCAATATTTTGAAACCAGCTTTATCAAATGGAGAAATTCAATTAATTGGTACCACTACCCTAAAAGAATATAGAAAATACATTGAAAAAGACTCTGCTTTAGAAAGAAGATTTCAACAAGTATTAGTAGAAGAACCAAATATTGATGACTCCATTGGTATTCTAGAGGGTATTAAAAAATATTACGAAGAATACCATAAAGTAAAAATATCTTCTGATGTAATTCGCCAAGCTGTTATCATGTCTGAAAAATATATACATGACAGATTTTTACCAGATAAAGCAATTGACATTTTGGATGAAGCTTGTTCTAGAATTAATTTAGAAAATAAAGACTTATACAAATTAGAAATGTTAAAACAAAAACTTTCTCATGTGCAAGCTGAAAAAGAAGAAGTTATTGCAGCAGATTCTACAGAAGACTATCAAAAAGCTGCCGACTTAAAAACTCGTGAATGTCAATTAATTGAAGAAATTGATAAATTAAATAGTAAAATGAAATTAAAACAAATTACCGTTCAAGATATTGCCAATGTCATTGAAAGTTGGACAAAAATACCAGTGAAAAAAATAACAGAAGCTGAAACACAAAAATTGTTAAATTTAGAAACAAACCTTCATAAAAGAATCATTGGGCAGGAAGAAGCTGTCAGCAGTGTAGCAAGGGCCATTCGAAGAAATCGTGCTGGCCTACAAAGTACAAAAAGACCACCTTCTTTTATCTTCGTTGGTCCAACCGGTGTTGGTAAAACAGAACTTGCTAAATCTTTAGCCTACGAGATGTTTGGAAATGAAGATGCTATTATTAGAATTGATATGTCAGAATATATGGAAAGTCACTCTACCTCTAAGTTAATAGGTTCACCTCCAGGGTATGTTGGGTACGATGATGCTGGTCAATTAACTGATAAAGTAAAAAGAAAACCTTATTCCATTATTTTATTAGATGAAATTGAAAAAGCTCACCCAGATGTATTTAATATCCTACTTCAAGTATTAGATGATGGAAAATTAACCGATAGCCAAGGAAATTCTGTTAGCTTTGCCAATACCATTATCATTATGACTTCCAATGCAGGTTCTAACTTAAATAATAATTCCATCGGATTTGGTGGTCAAACCATTAACAAAAATAAAATTATGGATAGCTTAAAAGACGTATTCCGTCCTGAGTTCTTAAATAGAGTAGATGAAATTGTATCCTTTGATTCTCTAACTAAAGAACAATTATTACAAATTGTAGATTTAATGTTAAAAGATACCATAAATGCTTTAAAAGATAAAGATATTCAATTTGAAATTAGTAAGCAAGCAAAAGACTTCATCTTAGAAAAAGGTACTGATATCAAATTTGGTGCAAGACCTTTAAGAAGAGCCATTCAAAGATATATTGATGATGAGCTTTCTGAAATGATTTTACGAAAAGAACTTATTGACGGAAAAACAGTCGCTGTAGATTTAAAAAATGATAAACTAGAATTCGAAATAAAATAGGAGAAAATTATGTTAAAATATATACCTAATATCTTAACCATTATTCGATTTTTACTAATACCTGTAATTATATTTTTCATTTTTTCAGGTAATTATATATTAGCTTTTGTATTTTTTACAATATCTGGTTTAACCGATATCGCCGATGGTTTCATCGCTAGAAAATTTAATTTAATTTCCAATTTTGGAAAATTGATGGATCCTTTAGCTGATAAGCTAACACAGATAGGTACTTTAGCTTCTCTCGTATTTATGAATATTATTCCGATATGGATTTTACTAATTGTATTGTTAAAAGAGTTTATTATGATTTGTGGTGCTTCTTTCCTTTATGGAAAAGATGTTGTAGTTTATAGTAAATGGTATGGTAAACTTGCTACTGTATTATTTTACATCGCTATTGTCATTTCTCTTTTACTAAAACAATTTGAACTAACTGGAATTTGGGAAAACTTAGATTTAGGATTATATACTTTGGCTTTACTAGCAACCATTTTTTCTTTGCTTATGTATGTGAAAGATTTATATAATAAAGGATTTATTGATAAGCAGGATTTAAAGAAGGAAGTTACAGTTGATAAGAAAGAAAATAGGACAAGGGGACGTAGATAATGTCCTCTTATCCTTTTCTTACTCAAAATCCTCTATCAATTGGTTTAACGCTTGCTTTCCATTTACTTGAATTCCATTTTTCATATTAATCTTATCTGTCTGTGGCAAATATTCAGTAGAGATTCCTGTAACTTCTAATTCTTTTTCACTACCATCTTCTAAAAT
Source organism: uncultured Clostridia bacterium (assembly GCA_944386725.1). Classification (GTDB taxonomy): domain Bacteria; phylum Bacillota; class Clostridia; order TANB77; family CAG-508; genus CAG-269. The sequence continues at coordinate 42,273 of CALXCE010000005.1, read as the reverse complement.
TTGATAAACTGTAACAAATCCTTCTGTATCTTTCACCATATAATGTTCTCCACATTCTCCCTCTTTTTCCTGATATAAAATTACTTCATTACTAGCAAAACTTTCTATTTTATATTCTTGGTATTTTTCTTGTATTTCATCTTCAGTTAAATTCACCAAATCTTGTGGTAAATTTGAATATTGACTTGTTGTATGTCCACACTTTTCATAATATGTTTTTGTGATAAGGGAACAATTGGGTGATGTCTTTTCTTCTTGTGTATTGGCTTTTATTGTATTTTCGTATTCCATACCTTCATATTCATCGGTACAATCATCTAAAATTTCTTCTTCTGCTACTTCTGTTTCTACTTTTTGATCCTCCTCTTCATGATTGGGCTGAAATATTACAACTGCTGTAAAAATGGCTCCTATTACTACAATGATAGCTATCATTGTTATGATTACTTTATTCATAAACCTAACTCTCCTTTTTTCTTATTCTTTAGTAGTATTTACTGGTTTTGTTAAATTTATACAATAGTTATTTTATTTTTGTATTTACCTTAATCTTTTCTTTATCATTAATTTCAAGTACGATTTCTCCATTCAAATCCGTTCGATAAATCTTGCTACCTATCGACTCTAATCTTTTAATTACCTCATCATCAGGATGTCCATATAAATTATTTTCTCCAACGCCAATCAAACAAATCTGAGGTTGAACTGCTTTAACAAATTCTTCTATTGAAGATGTTTTAGACCCGATGATGTGCTGTTTTCAAAATATTAGCTTTTAAATTAGTTTCTTCTTTCAATAATAATTCTTCTGCTTTTTGTTCAATATCACCTGTAAATAACATCGAAAATTTATGATAATGTAATTTTGCTATCATGGCATTATTATTTAAAATATTATCTGTAATTTGTTCTGTCTGAGGCCATAAAATATCAAAATAAACACCATTTTCAATTATTATTTTGTTTCCTTTTTGTACTATGGTTACTTTTATCTTTTTTTGTTTTACTATATTTACAAAAGTTTGATATTGTTCTGTTTCTTCTCCTTGTTTTGAGATAATTACATTTTTGACCTTTAATGTTTCTAAAACAGAAAGAATTCCCCCTACATGGTCTTGGTCAAAATGACTAATCATAATATAATCTATTGTTGTATAACCTCTATCTAGTAAATAAGGTATTAATGTCTTTTTGCCTACATCAAAACTATCTGTTGTGCTACCCCCTCCATCTATTAAAATGGTTTTATTTCGAGGTGTTACGATAAAAGTACAATCTCCTTGCCCCACATCTACAAAATAAATTTTTAAGCTTTTTGGTATCAAAGGAATAGCAATGATAAATATCATTAAAACAACTAAAATGTATTTTAAGCATTTTTTCTTTTTCTGGTAGAATTTATATTGAAATAATGCGATTATATTTTTTACTCTTTTATGAGTTGGTATTAAGCAATTTAAATGATAAATAGAATAAATTTCATTGCCAACTAATATTCCTATAAAATATAGAATAATACCAATGATACTTGGTGTTGATAGATAAATTTTTGAAAATGGTAATTCACTAAATTGCGAAATAAGATTTAAAACCTCAAGTCCTATATTTAATGGTAACGCAAGCAATTTCGTAATAGAACTAAATAGAAAAGCTGTCATCATACAAAAAAATCCTAATATAATGATTGGACCAATAATTACACTGACTAACAAATTGGTAATTAAAGAATAAATTCCTATAATATTAAAGTGATATAACAATATAGGTAATATCATAATTTGAGCTGATAAACTAACTGCTAATATCTCTTTTACCTTTTGGACTACTTTTGTTTTCTTTTTTATTTTTATGGAATTAAAAATTCGTAAAATAGTTGGTTCAAATACGATAATTCCTATTGTTCCTAAATATGATAATTGAAGTCCTACATTTAAAATCAAGAATGGATTATAAATTAAAATACCAAGTAAAGAAATAGCAATTGAGTTCCATACGTCACTTTTTCGAAATACGATTCCTGCTCCTAATGTGATAACCCCCATGCTAACTGCTCGTACAATAGAAGGTGAAAAACCTGTCATAAAAGCATATAGTATTAAAATGATAATCGTAATAATTCTAGTCATTCTCTTTCCCATTATCTTTTTTAATACGAATTGAAGTCCTATTATAATATAACTAATATGCATACCAGAAATAGCTAAAACATGTGATATATTTGAAATCTGAAAATTCTCTTTTACTTCATCTTGTATGTCTTGCATTTCTCCTAATAATAGACTTTTTAGAATAGCTGATTTATCTTCCTCAAAAATTATTTCTATTTTTTCTTTTATCTGTAATTTTATGGCATTAGCAAATTGTAAAATACCATTCAACTGCTTTTTAGCGATTATTTCTATGTGATTTACTTTGATTCTTCCTACTATTTTTAGAGTTTTTAAGTATTGTTTATCATCATATCCACCATAATTTCTTTGTCCAGATGGTTTCCTATATTCACCTTGTAATTTTACTTTGTCACCATATTCTAATTCTTTGGATTTCTTATTGACTTGAATATATAGACAGAAAGGTTTTGAATCTAATAATTTTACTTGATATAAATCATAATATTGTTTTTCTATTTTTTGACTTACTACAATCCCTGTAATTTGAAGATTTTCACTATCTTGATAAAAATTATTATACTGATTATTTTTGAATAAAACAATTCTATTGGAAAGAATAGAAAAAATTATTAGAATAAAAATCATTTTCGAATTAACAATTAGCTTTAAATACCTGCTATATCTACTAAATGATAGTAATTTAAATTTACGTTTTTTATAAAATTTAAAAATTTCTCTTATTGTATAATACGTTGCTAGAACTAGGATATAACAAAGGACTATACTAAAACTAAAGTATAGCCCCCATAATATACCTATTATATATCCTATAACTGCAACTAAAATTGGTCGTTCTTTCATAGTCCTCCTTTTTTAATTGCCTTTTATATAACTCTTCTTGCTCCTACATAGTTTGTATTATAATATCCAGAAGTAATCGTATCAGTTGTAACTCCTCTTGAGCTATTTGCAGCATGTACTATCATGCCTCCACCTATGTATATTGCAACATGATTAATTCCTGATTTTCCGAACATAACTAAATCACCTGGCTGTAAGTCACTTCTAGCTACTGCAACACCATTACTATATTGGCCTGCTGCTGTTCTGCTTAGAGTGACACCATGTAATTTATATACATAAGAGGTAAATCCTGAACAGTCAAATCCGCTTGGAGTAGTGCCTCCATAAACATACTTGCAACCAATATACATTTGCGCAGTTGCTACCACAGTACTTCCTTTTCCTGATGGTGTAGAAGTTGTTGTTTGGGTTGTTTGTGTTTGTTGTGTTGTTGTTGCTTCTTGCTCATTTGTTGCCGTTCTTACTGTTGAACTTCTTGATGTTTCTTGTTTTGTTGTAGATAATAAGGAAGATGAAATATAACCCTCTTGCCCGTTTACTTTTACTTTACTCCATCCGTCTAATTCTTCTGTTACCTCAACTGCTGTATTAATAGATAAAGTTGTTATAATTTCAGAGGAAGTATTTGCCTCTTTTCTTAAACGAACCGTTGCTGTATTTACATATAATGTTTTACTAACGGTTTGCTCTTGTTCTGCCTGTTCTTCTTGTGTTGTTTGTTCTTCTTGTTTTACTTGTTCTTCTGTTTGTAATTTTTCTTTTCGAATCCAACCCTTCGTATTCTGAGCTTCTATACATGCCCATCCATTCATAACTTCTATTACATTTACTTCTTCATCTTTTTTTACTTCTATGATATCTGTTGCATTGATAACTGGTACAATTTTTAATTTGGTGTCTTCTACTATTATTCTTTTTCCAAGCTCTGTATCTTCTCTTGTTGATGTATTTTCTTGATTTTCCGTAGCTGTATCTACTGTTGCCTCTGTTGTCTCATTGTTTGAAGTAGTATTAGTATCCACTTCTCCACTGACAGTAATTAAATCTTGTCTTATATATCCTGTAATTTCTCTTGCTTTTACTTGATACCAATCTCCTGTTTTTTCTATTACTTCTACTTCTTCATTCATAGAAAGTTGTTCTAGTATCTTAGCGTTTTCATCTGCGGTTTCCCTAAGGTTTGCTGTCTCCACATTTATTTTTCCTGTGTTGGCTGCTAAACTCATATTGATAAAAAACAAACTGATAATCCCTATGGCTGCTATGATTACAATGCTTTTTATATGCATTTTACTTTTCATTTTCTTTCTGCTCCTTATAACTTATAATATAGTACATTTATTTTGATGTCACTTAGTATACACATAAAAGATAAATTTGTCAAGTTTTTAAATTTTTTCCTGAATTAGTTGACAAATCCAGTTTTTTATAATATAATATTTTCGCTTATGAATCAATATAAAACTTCTCCCCGGTAGTTTTACATTTTAATTCATAAAAAGAAAAACAAAAAGAAATAGGAGGGTAATTATTACCATGAATAATACTACATATAGCGCTAAATGTGGCGAAGTTGAAAGCAAATGGTATATGATTGACGCAGCAAACAAACCACTTGGTAGAGTTGCAACAGAAGCTGCTAAATTATTAAGAGGAAAACACAAACCAACATATACACCTAATATTGATACAGGTGATCATGTTATTATATTAAATTGTAAAGATGTTATCTTAACAGGAAACAAATTAAATCAAAAAGTTTATAGACACCATTCAGGTTATATTGGAGGAATGAAAGAAGTTCCTGCCAAAGTAATGCTTGAAAAAAATCCAGAAAAAGCAATGACTTTAGCTATTAAAGGAATGTTGCCTCATAATTCTTTAGGAAGACAACAAGCGAAAAAGCTAAGAGTATATGCAGGAAGTGAACATGAAAATCAAGCACAAAAACCAGAAGTATGGGAGGTAAAATAAAATGGCTAAAAAAGAAAATATAGTTTTCTATGGTACTGGTAGAAGAAAAAGTTCTGTTGCTAGAGTAAGACTAGTAGAAGGAACTGGAAAAATAACAATCAATGGAAAAGATATTGACGAATTTTTCGGACTAGAAACTTTAAAAGTTATCGTTAGACAACCATTAACTGTTACTAATACAACAGCAAAATATGATGTTATCGCAACCGTAAAAGGTGGCGGATTTACAGGTCAAGCAGGAGCTATTCGTCATGGTATTGCTAGAGCTTTAAACGAAGCTAATTCAGAATATAGACCAGCTTTAAAATCAAATGGATTCTTAACAAGAGACCCACGTATGAAGGAAAGAAAGAAATATGGTCTTAAGAAAGCTCGTAAAGCTCCACAATTTTCAAAAAGATAAAAACATTAAACCTCAGAAGTTTATATACTTCCGAGGTTTTTATAATAAATTATTGTTTTAATTGGTTTGATTAATTTCTTCTATAATTTCTTTTCCTGTCATCTCACAAGGAATATTAATTCTTTTTATATAATCTTTATTAAAATTACTAAAATGATTCATTCCTATATCATACACTTGCATATCAATTCCGTTCATTTTCAGAGCCCACACGGTTGCTTTTGTATATGCTCCATAAGGATAAGCAAATACTTTTAAATTTTTACTACCTAAATTTTTTTCTATGATTTTATAAGACTCTATTACATCATCACGAATTTCTCTAACAGGAAGTTTGTCGTAGAATACATGTCTTTTACTATGGCTAAAAATTTCTACAAGTCCACTATTTTGCATTTCTATACATTCATTCCATCCTAAATATTTTTTTCCATCTATTTCTTTTTCTATTTTATCCGTAACAACAAAAATAGATGCTTTTACCTGATATTTTTTCAAAATAGGATAAACATACTCATAATTACTATAATATCCATCATCCATGCTGACTAAAATAGGTTTGGTTGGAAGCTCTATTTTTCCACTATAGGCATCATTTAGTTCTTTCATGGATATAAAGGTATATCCATCTTCTAAAAGAGCTTTTACATTTTCCTCAAAACTTTCTGGCGTGTTGATATAATTAAAATTATCAGGATCATTATCAGGAACTGTTGTTACAAAATCATGATAAAGTAATATTGGAATTTTAACATCAGCCCTTTTTTTGTTTTGATAATGTTTAAAAATAATTGCTACAATGATTGCTATGATAATTAGAATTACTATCATAATTAGATATTTTTTTTTCATTTTTATTCACCTCTCTATATCATATTCATTTTTTCTCTTTTCGACAAGCTTTTTTATTTATCACCATTTTTTACCATTTTTCATAGGATAACTATGGGGTGATAAAAATGTTTTTAATATCAACTATGATTGCACTTTTCTATTTTATCTGCTCAATTTTTATAAACATTAATTGGATTAATGATATAGCATGTTCCTTTGGATACTTTTTAGCAATATATCTTGTATTATTTATAGCCTTGATTCCAGGGTTTAACTTTGTTTTTATGTTTATTAGTTTATTGTGGGATAAAAAAGAAAAAAAGATAGGTATGAAAAAAGAAGAGGATGTCACTATTTTGATACCTGTTTATAATGCCAAAAAAACAATAAAAGAAACAATAGAATCAATTAAAAAGCAAAAATATTGTGGGGACATTTATATTAATATAATTGATGATGGCTCAACCGATGGCTCCTTAGAGGTGTTAAAATCTATGGATTTAGATTCTAAAATAACATTATTAGAATCTAATCATAAAGGGAAAGCATTTGCTTTAAATGAAGGCTTACAACATGTAAAAACAGATTATACTATCACAGTCGATAGTGACACTGTTCTTCATCCATTAGCAATTAGGAACATTATGAATAAATTGATAAATTCTAATAAAAAAACAGCAGCCACAGCTGGATGTATTTTTGTAAAAAATGCTAAAAAAAGTTTTATTACCAAATTACAAGAATGGGATTATACTTTAGGAATATTTGGTGTAAAATTATATCAAGGTAACTATCATTCCACATTAGTTGCACAAGGCGCATTTAGTGCTTACAAAACAAAACCTTTAAAAGAGATTGGTGGATGGCAAAATTGCATAGGAGAGGACATTGTTTTAACTTGGGAATTATTAAGTCAAGGCTATGAAACTAATTTTGCCAAAAACGCAATTGCTTTTACAGAAGTTCCTGAAAAATTAAATAGTTTAGGTAAACAAAGAAGAAGATGGGCTAGAGGCATGATAGAAGCTTTTAAAAAAGTAAAAGTAATCACATCAAAAAAACTAAACTTTAAATCTAAATTCCTAATGTGTTTAAATGTATTTTTCCCTTTTATAGACCTTGCTCTTCTTATTTTTATACCACTTGGATTAATCTTACTAGCTTTTGGGAATCCGTTACTAATTGGCTGGTTATCTTTACTTGTCATTCTACTTGGAATGATACTTTGCTTAGTTATTGAAATTAGAAGAAAAAATATGTTAAGAGAAATTGAATGTAAATTGGAAAGAAGAAGTATCTTAGCTTTTATCTTTTATGTTTTATTGTATGCATTTATTTTAGCTCCTTATTGTTTAGTTGGTTATATTTCAGAATTAGTAAGTTCAAAGAAAAAATGGTAATTAAGCTAAAAACCGCCCAATCGGGCGGTTTTTATTTATATATTTCAATAAAAATGCTCATTCTTCATTTTCTAAAAAATTAATTTGTTCTTCTCTGTGTTGTTGTTTTTCTTGTAAATTTTTAAGCATCTGTTCATCCATTGAATCCCTATTCTTTTCTATATATCCTTGTGTATTTTCATAGTTTTCTTTTAAATTTTGTAAATGTTCTTCTGGGGAAATAAATTTGTTTTCATCTTTTATTTTGCTTTCTAATTCTGCAATTTGCTTCTCTCTTATTTGTTGAATCTTTCTAGCATTTTCTTTATTTTCTGGATCACCTATTTCAGAATATTGTTCTAAATGCCTCTGTGTTCTAGTATGCCTTTCCACTAAATTTTCTAAATTTTTTAATTGCTGATCTTTTTTTTCAAAATCTTCCATTATAAAATTCCTCCTTTTTCAAATACTACAATTATAGCATTTACTTTTTTAAAAATTTTATAAATAGAAATTTTTGAAAATCTATTCTATAATCTTTAATGCATCACTACTTCCGTTGATTCCCTCCAAGTTGTAATAAGTATTCGGTATGTTTCCTACAATTACATTTTCCATTAATAAAACTTGATTCGTAATTTCTTGTGAAATGTTATCAAATGGAGTTAAGATATTTACATGACATTTAACTTGTAGATATACTCTATGTAGGGTCTGGTTAATTCCTTGTGATATAAATTCACTTCTTAAATCAGTTTCCACGTCCCCTATTGTAGATATAGTTATCTTAACACCTGGACCTCTTCCTGCTAATAATTTAAAGCCAGTAAAACTGCCGAAGAGCAATTTCTATATTGTCTCTTCCTTTTCTATTGATTTCCTCTTGAATTCTATTGGCTACGTCAGAAATAATTTCATTAATGGAAATGACATTTGATTTTATCATCGTGATATCGCCATTATTATCTTTTTCTATGGTAAATAGTTCATCATAAGTATGCTCTTTTATAACATTTGTTGCCTGTTCATTAGAAATTATAGTAGCTATTGATTTTGCCCTATTTTCACACAAGGTATCAAAAATGGGTAATACAGCATCTAAAATAAGCTTCACAGTAGAAAATGCTATGATTAAAATAATTAGTATAGTAACCACTTTTTTGGCTTTTTTAGTTTGCATCTTTTTTCCTGATTGTATGATAATTTTAGGAATTCTAATTCTTGGTCTAGAATAAATCTTATGCATAACTCATTCCCGTTTTAACATAGCGAGGAATAAATAATTTTTGTCCTGGATTAATTTTGTTTTCATCCTCTATTCCATTCGTTCTTACAATATCATCAACGGTACTTCCAAATCTTTTAGCAATTTTCCATAAAGTATCTCCTTTTTTTACAATATAAAGAATTAGACCATAATCTTCTGCTTCTCTTTCCCCATTTGTTTGAATTTCATTTATAATGTTCATATTATTATTTTGATACATATCATTGTTCATTACTAAATCTATATTACTAGAAACCATTCCACCATCTTGAATAATAAAGTCTTGGTTTGCTACTTCTATATCTAATCTGCTATTTACATTTTCGGTATCTTCTACGCCATCTACTGTATATTCAAACGGTATTTTTGAATTTCGTACCTCCATTTGTAATTCCTGATTTGACAAAATAAAGTTAATTTCTATAGTACCTGTATATACAATTCGATTGGATAGATTCTCTTGCTTTTCAATAATAGGACTGACATCTACATTAATTATACTTTTATTTTCTATTCCCTCTACTTCTACTTTTTCCCTTATTTGTTTCATCTCTCTGCGAGTTTGCTTATTGGTTATAATAGTTATTTTCTTTTTATTAAATTCTAGATTTTCACATGGACTATATAAGTCTTGAATTAAATTAATTTGTTTTTCTTCATAAACAATAGCTATTACTCCCATTTCTAATTCAATATAAATGGAATGTTCCTCTGGTGCATTTGGCTTGATAATCATATTTTTAATTTCATAATCTAAATCACAAATATTTTCTTCTGTTACATTTGGTATATCAATAAATCCAACAATTGGTACTTTAGTGTCTATAGAGTTAACTCTGTTGTCTTCTGTTAGATACATTAATTTTATTCTTGCTTCTGCTTTGGCTAAAATCTTATTATAACTTACTTTTATGTCTTTATCTACAATGGATATATCTGTTTTTAATATTTCTGCTAAATTATCAATATTATCGATAGAAATATTATCTTTCGTATAAATTTTATTTTCTCCCATTCCTATTAAAGAATTGACTCGTAAATCTTCTTTTAACATTTGTATACCTTCAGCATTTTGTATATTGTTTACAATTTCTACTTCTTCTTTCGCATATATTTTGATGTCTACTTCTAAGGTAGCTTTAATTCCTACTTTTCTTTCATTAATTACTTTACACTCTATAGATTTTAATTTGGTTTGTATAACAGAATCCATTCCTTCTTTACTATTTGGAACTGATATTACTTCTGAAAAGTCCAAATTGGTATTGATTCCTCTTACCTTATCTTGTGTATCATCTGCTAAATACATAATATAAGTATTGATATTTCCATCCATTCTAACTTTTTCGTCTAGTACCTCTTTTTTATAGATACATACTACACCACTTGTACAAATTGTACTTAAAATATCTGGTTTGGAATCTGGAACTATCATATCTCCTTCTACCATTATGATATCTCTTTTTGCTGCTATTAATTTATTTACACATAAGTTCTCATTTACTGTTTCTATAACCATTTGGTTTACCTCCTTCTTTTTTCTTTATAATATGTATATTGAGAGGTAGACAAATTTATGACAAAACACAAAAAAAAACGGAGATAACTCCGTTTCCTTTTATAATGATGTCTTTTTCCTTTTGGTTTCTACTGCTGGTGGTATTAATGGTGAATAGGAATCTCCATCAAAAACCTGTACTTCTACTGTTCTAGTTAATACATCTGTATAACTATAAGTAACATTTCTATCATTTTCTTCATATTTTACAACGAAAATATTTGGATAGGCTTTTTCTATTGTAGCTTCTTTCTCAAAGGCTTTGCTTCTTCCCAAAGAACCCTTTACAATTATCTTTTGACCCACTTTCTCTATGATGTCTGTTTTTAGATTTGCTATATCACTGCGACAAATCATATCATCACCTTCTCCCTCAAGATGGCTTAATTATAGCATTTTTCGCACAAATTGTCAAAAAAAGCAAAGGCTTGTCAATTGGCTACATCCATCTGATTTCAACGGGTTTGTCGGTTTGTCTTTCTTGTTTTACAATTGTGTTACATTTGTGTTACAGTTGTGTTAAATCGGGTTATTTTTATTTATAAATTAATTCCTTTATCATCTTACCATTTGATCCTATACCACTAACACCATTTTTTCCATCTCTTAATTCTTTAGCAATATCATCAATTGTAATATATTTATACTTTTCAGTAAATGCTACTTTTTCTGCAATGACTAATGGATCCAAAAAATCAATTAATATTCTCGCAGGAGAAGATGCAAAATTGGCACCAGCTGAAATAATGGCTTCAAAATAACTTTGACAAGCACCGAGCAAAAATTACTAAATGTTTGTTATTCTCTTGATCATATCTTCTTGCTTCTTTTACCGTTTGAATAAAATATTTAGAATTTCTATAATTATAAATATCGTAAAAATCTCTTCCCTTTTTTATCATTCCATCATGTCCGTGTTATCACGAGTATATCTGGATTATACTTTTGCAATAAACTATATACCACTCTTGGTTGTCTATATTCTGCTATATTTTTTACAACTGCTTTTAATCCTAATTTTTTATAATAGTAATAGGACTTTTGAGTATATTTTTTATCGCCATCCAAATGTAGTATTTTTCCTGTTATTATTTTTTCTTTATTACTATTGTTTGGGCTTAGTATTCCTATTCTATATTCCGCACTTCTATTTTTTTCTTTTATTTGTGTTATTCTGTTATTCATTTTATCATGCAATGTTTCTATTTTTTTATTGATAATTTTTTTATCTACTATTTCTAAGTCTTTAATGACACTATCTGCTTCAATTCTATCAACTAATCCTTTCAAAATAGCAATTTCTTCTTTGTTTGTATATAGGATATTTTTCACAACAAATATAATGTCTTTCCCATGAGACTTTCTTGCAACAATATCTCCTTTTTTTATCTTTTTCATTCTATCACCCCTGAATTTGAGCTATTATATTCTATGTCATATTTTGTCGAGTTGTGATTGGTTCTTTATTTCACTTTCTATGATACAAAAAAACAAGTCATAAATTTGACTTGTTTTTTTGTATTATGAAATTAATATTAATGTCTAAAATGTCTCATTTTTGTAAACACCATAGCAATTCCATACTCATTACATTTATCAATAGAATCTTGATCTTTAATAGACCCTCCTGGTTGGATAATTGCTTTAATTCCAGCTTTATGTGCCTCTTCTACGCAATCAGAAAATGGAAAGAATGCATCAGATGCTAGAACACTACCTTCGGTAATTCCCTTTTCTATTAATTCCTCACTATGTTCAATGGCTTGTTTCGTTGCCCAAATTCTGTTTACTTGTCCGGGTCCAATTCCTATAGATTGCTTTCCTTTTCCAATAGCAATTCCGTTCGATTTTACATATTTTACGATTTTCCAAGTAAATAGTAGATCTTCCATTTGTTCTGGTGTTGGCTTTGTATTTGTTACCACTTCATATTCGTCTAATAATTTTGAATCAATCGTTTGAACAATTGCTCCTCCATTTATTTTCTTAATGTCATAAGCATTTTCTTTTTGTTTCGTACTAATACTTGGAAGTTCTAGTACTCTTACATTTTTCTTTTTCTTTAAAATCTCTAATGCTTCTGGTTCAAAAGATGGTGCTACGATTACTTCTAAGAATATTTCTTTCATTTCTTGTGCCATCTTTACATTTACTTCTCTATTTACTACAACAATTCCACCAAATATAGAGGTTTTATCTGCATGAAAGGCTTTTTGCCAAGCTTCATAAATGTCGCTACTACTACCTACTCCGCATGGATTTCCATGTTTACAAGCTACAACTGTTGGTTCTTCAAATTCTTTTAATAGCTCTAATGCACCATTGGTATCATTAATATTGTTAAACGATAATTCTTTCCCATTTAATTGTTTTGCTGTGGTTAAAGAACCTTCACATTTTCCAATTTCTTTATATAAAGCTGCTTTTTGATGTGGATTTTCTCCATAACGCATTTCTTGTACTTTTTCATAGGTTAGCGTTAATTTCTCAGGTAAACTTTCGTCTTTTCTTTGCTCTTTGATGTAATTAGCAATCATGGCATCATAATTTGCTGTATGTTCAAATACAGCTTGCATTAATCTAAATTTTGTGTCTTTTGACACTTCTCCATTTTCTTCTAATTCTTTTAGAACAATTTCATAATCTTTTGGATTCGTAATAACCGTTACATCTTGGTAGTTTTTAGCTGCACTACGAAGCATGGTAGGTCCTCCAATATCTATATTTTCCACTGCTTCTTCCAAAGTTACCCCATCTTTTAAAATAGTTTGTTTGAATGGATATAAATTTACTACGACAAAATCAATCGTTTCTATGTTTAATTCTTCTAATTGCTTTCTATGTTCTTCTTTATCTCTTCTAGCAAGAATTCCTGCATGTACTATAGGATGAAGCGTTTTTACTCTTCCGTCTAAACATTCTGGAAATCCAGTCAATTCTGATATTTCCATTACATTGATTCCTTCCTCTTTTAATTTTTTGTAGGTTCCTCCTGTTGATATGATTTCAATCCCTTGTTTTTCTAATCTTTTTGCAAATTCTACAATTCCTGTTTTGTCTGATACACTAATTAATGCTTTCATAATAACTCTCTTTCCTTTCTTGAGGTTTAAATGATACTCATTTTCAAGCAACCCCTTTAAATTTCCACGTTGCTATTATACTACTTTTTTTCCCTTTTTTCAAGAAAAAAACAATTATTATAGCCTTTTACAAAAAAAAGAAAAAGCATTACAATAATAATCACAATGCTTTCTAAAAAACCTCTCTTACTTTTTAGTGTCTAACTTTTGGGTAACAGTTCAAAATAGGAACCTTCTTTCAATTTGTGTCTTTATCCTTTAATTGACATTTATTTTATGAACGATGACTATATTTTAATTTTGTTGCCATTCCTCCTCTCATATGTCTTTCCGCTTTATTCTCATCTAAAACAACTCTAACTTCTTTTGCTAATCCTGGATTTATTTTCTTGAGTCTTTCAGAAACATCTTTGTGTACCGTACTTTTACTAATCCCAAATTTTTTTGCTGCTCCTCTTACCGTATCTTTTGAATCTATTATATAATGTGCTAAGCTAATAGCACGCTCTTCGATTGATATACATTTCATAAAGCAAACCCCCATACGAATACTTTTGTTTAATTGTATTCTCAATATGAGGTGATTAGAACTTATTCTATCTCCTTCTTATTATTATAAATTCTATCTAACAATTCGTCTGGATAAGTTCTATCTAAGAATTCATCTATCATTCCGTCTGCAGGTACGTATTGACGTCTTTCTTGCTGGCGATTTGCTGCCATACAAGATATTGTAATATCAAAAGCCATAAATAACATAAAAAACACCGTAATAATTTTAATACTTTTTTTATGAATGAGTGGTTCCATTTTTTGAAGTGCTGGATAAACAATTTTCAAATACATAATCGCAATAATTCCCCAATATACACAATATAATAAACAAATTCTTCCATTTAAATTTAGAAAGAACTTTGAATAATCCCATGAAATCGTACCAAATAACATCTCTTGGAAAAAGGAACAAAAATATTCCAACGCACCTCCCATAAGCATTCCTGCAAAGAATGCTTTTTTGGGTTCTTGTATATTAGAAATTAATAGATAATAGGCTACTGCACCTATCCCATATATTTGTATAAAAGGTCCATAAATTAGCCCTTGTCTTATTACTAATGTTCTGGTATAAACTAATGCATATAACATCTCCGCAAAAAAACCAAAAATACTCCCTATGACAAATATCCAAAATATTTTTATGATATAATTTATTATCTTTTTTCCCATATATTTCCCCATTTAATTTAATTATTTACATTATATACTAATTGTATAGAAAATAAAAGCATTTTTTTGGAATTCATAAAATATTCATTTTTATGAATCATAGCATATTTTTTCTCTATATGCTATAATTTATTTTAATAATTAGAGTGGAGGTTTTATATGTTAAGAATTAATAATATGAAAATTAGAAAAGACTTAACAGATGATGAAATACTTGAAATAGCTATCAAAAAGCATGCTATTAAAAAAAATGACATTTTAAACTGGCATATTGCTCGAAAATCCATTGATGCCAGAAAAAAAGATGATGTACATTATACTTATTCCATTGATATTCAGGTCAAAAACGAAAATAAATATAAAAATTTAGAAAAAGTAGAAAAGTTTGAAATGCCCCATATTAAAATAAAAAATAGCTCAACAACTCGTCCTGTTATTATAGGAGCTGGACCTGCTGGTCTATTTAGTAGCCTTATTTTAGTTCAAAATAACATTAAGCCAATTATTATAGAACAAGGACAACCTGTTGAAAAAAGAAAAGAAAGTGTAGACAACTTTTTAAAAACAGGCAAGCTTAACACATTTTCTAATGTGCAATTTGGCGAAGGAGGAGCTGGTACCTTTTCAGATGGAAAGTTAACAACTAATATCCATAGTCCTTTTTGTAGAAAAGTTTTAGAAGAATTTGTTCATTTCGGTGCTCCAAAACAAATATTATACCTTTCCAAACCTCACATCGGTACCGATCATTTAATTCGTATTATTAAAAACATGAGAGAATACATCATTTCAAAAGGTGGTACCTTCCTTTTCGATACCAAAGTAATTGATTTTGAAGTTGTTAATCATCAAATTGTTAGTTTACGTACCATTCACAACCAATTAGAAAAAGACTTAAAAGTTGAAAATGTTATTTTAGCAATTGGACATAGTTCAAGGGATACTTTTGAAACGCTTTACCATAAAGGTATTACGATGGAAGCAAAAAATTTCTCTGTTGGTGTTCGTATAGAACATTTACAAAAATGGATTAATCAAGCTCAATATGGTACAATTACAAAGTTAAATTTACCACCAGCAGAATATAAACTGGCTTATCACGCTGACAATGGTCGCTCTTGTTATACTTTTTGTATGTGCCCTGGTGGTGTTGTTATGGCTTCTTCTAGTGAATCTAATACCATTGTAACCAACGGTATGAGCAATTTTTTAAGAAACGGAAAAAATGCTAATTCTGCTCTTTTAGTCAATATAACGCCAAAAGATTTTGAAACCACTTCTCCTTTAGCTGGTATTCATTTTCAAAAAGATTTAGAAGAAAAAGCTTTTGTTCTTGGGGGTTCTAATTACTTTGCGCCAGTTCAAAGATTAGAAGACTTTTTGAAAAATCAAAAAACCAAGCAAATAGGTGAAGTAAAACCTACCTATCAGCCTGGATTTACATTATCTAATCTAAATGGAATATTACCTACCTTCGTGTCTGATACCCTAAAACAAGGAATTCAGTTTTTTGATACGAAACTTCATGGTTTTTCTAATCCTGATAGCATTTTAACAGGACTCGAAACAAGAAGTTCATCTCCGGTCAAAATCCTTAGAAATGAAAAGCTAATCTCTAACATTTCTGGTATTTATCCTTGTGGCGAGGGGGCCGGTTATGCAGGTGGTATCATGTCAGCTGCCGTAGATGGTATCAAATGTGCCATTAGCTTACTTGAAAATAATTAAATTAAAGAAATAATTACTTCCTAAGCTTCTGCACAATTTCACATAAGTTTTCCACCAAATAATCTACATCCTCCTTAGTGTTATCCTCTCCAAAAGTTACTCTTAAAGAACTACGTGCAAGTTCATCCGATAATCCTATGCTAGATAAAACATGCGATGGAGCTGATGAGCCAGAAGTACATGCAGATCCTGCTGATGCACAGATTCCTTTTGCATCCAAATTCAATAACAATGCTTCCCCATCTACTGACGGAAATGCGAAATTTGCATTTCCTGGTAATCGATTTTCTATCCCTCCATTTAATACTGCTCCTTCTATTTTTTCTTCCACTTGTAATATGAAATAATCTCGCAACTCTTTCAAATGTTGCATATGCTCTTTTAAATGGATATTAGCTAGTTCACAGGCTTTTCCTAATCCAACAATTCCTGCTACGTTTTCTGTACCAGCTCTTTTATTTTTTTCTTGATGTCCTCCATCCATAAATTTTTCAAATTCTATACCATTTCTTACATATAAAGCTCCTATTCCTTTTGGTGCATATAATTTATGTCCTGATAGAGATAAACTATCAATCCCCATTCTTTTTACATCTATTGGAATATTTCCACAAGCTTGAACGGCATCGGTATGAAATACAATATTATACATTCTTGCAATCTTGGAAATCATTTCAATTGGTTGAATGCTACCTATTTCATTGTTAGCAAACATGATGCTAATTAATATTGTATCATTTCGAATGGAATTTCTTAATTCTTCTATATTAATAAAACCCTCTTTATTTACCTTTAAATACGTTACTTCAAACCCTTGTTTTTCCAGTGCTTGGCATGTATGAAGTACAGCTGGATGTTCTATTTGCGAAGTAATAATATGCCTTCCCTTTTTTCGATACGTATTGGCAATTCCTTTGATGATGGTATTGTCACTTTCTGATCCACATCCTGTGAAATAAATTTCATTTGGATTACAATTAATGAGATTTGCCACTTTTTTTCTGGATTCTTCTATTGCTTTTTTGGAAACTCTCCCTATACTGTAAAGAGAGGATGGATTTCCGTACTTTTCATTAAAATAGGGTAACATTTCTTCCAATACTTCTTTTTTCACTCTTGTTGTAGCCGCATTGTCAAAATATTTAATTTGCATTGTAATGATCATTCCTTTCGTCTTTCGATATATTATATTCAAAATGATAAACTATATTTCTTTAATTTTATCTAAATTTTGTATTGTTGCTTGATATCCATATTGATAACACTTGTCTAGTTTACCTATATCTAAAAGACCAGTTTTATCCGTTGAAATTGTTAGTACAAAATCACTTTGTCTTAAACTTTCCTCTGAAATCTTGTTTCCCATAATATCAATAGTTCTCATAGCAATATCCATCATATTACTGTTTTCATCTACATCATCAGCTTTAAAATTAACAGCAATTACTTTTTCTGCTCCTTGCTTTTTTACTTCTAATACTGGAATATTATCTAATACTCCTCCATCTAAAAACTTGTGTGTTTTGAAATCACAAGGGCAAAATACAGCTGGAAAACTACTACTTGCTCTTACAGCTTTTCCTACTGATATATCTGTAATATATGAGGTTTCTTCTTCACAATTTTCTGGTATTTGGTTTGTAAAAACAAATTCTTTCGAAAGTTTGACATCTACAGTAGGAATTACTAAAGGCATTTTTGTAATGTCTTTTAACTTTTTTATTCCTCTCCTTTTTGCTAAATTATCATACGCTCTTTCTATTGTTTCTCCCGTCTTCAATCCTGATATACATACTTTTTTATTCATCATAAAATTTCCTATCCCAGATACAATAGGCAATGAATTAATTTCCACAATATCTTTTGCATATCTTTTAAATAGTATATAAATATAATAGGGAGAATAGCCCATGGCATATAAAGAAGCTACTAGACTTCCTGAACTAGTACCTCCTATAATATCTATTTTTATTCCATTATCTTCTAATGCCTTTAAAACTCCTGCATGTGCAATTCCCCTAATTCCTCCACCAGATAAAGCTATTCCTAACTTCAAATTAACACCTTCTTTGCTAAAATCTCTTAATAGTATTTACTAATAATATGAATTTAAACAAGAAAGTGCTAATATAATATTTTTATTTAGTATCTGTATAATAAAACTCTCCTAGTCCATAAATTACTCGATAATATTTTCCTATAAAAGATGGTTCACTTTGCTCATTAAATTCATAAGTCGGAGCTATCACTTCTTCTCCTTGCTCATTCATAGCACCCCATTTTCCATCTTTTTTCACTGCTGCAAATCCATAAGAATTAAACTCATAAGCCTTATCATACTGATAATCAATAACTAGATTTCCATTGATATCAACAAATCCATATTTTTCATTTTCTACCTTAACAAATAATTTGTTGCTTGAATATACCTGAGTATTCTTTAGTTCTTTTCCATCTTTACTAAAATACTTTACCTCTGTTTCATTATATATTTTGATATAATCATCTTCTACTTCAACAGTAGCATTTTGCATTTCACAAATTTTTTCCATCGCTTTTGCATAAATTTGCGTTGTTTTGCTCTCTGCTAATGTAGTTTGTATCAAATCTGTATCTTGAATTTTTTGTAAAGAATCATTATTAATTTCTATTTTTATGGTGTCTTTATCATCTATAATTCCTAACTTTCCATTTTCATTGCTTACAATAAAATAATTATCATACAAATATTCAATATAGTTATATTTTTCTTCAATCAATTGCTTTCCTTCTTGATTAATCACTCCATATTTTGTTCCATTTTCATTATTAATTCTAATTTTATATTTTTCATTACTAGTATTTAAGATAGATACATTTGAATTAATATTAGCCTGTGTTCCATTACTGTTGTATACAGTAATTCCTTGCTCATTTTGTGCATATAAATAAATCCCAGTAATATCTATTTGATTATATTGTACGGGAACAATTAATGTTCCTTCCAGATTGGCTATCCCATATTTTTTGCTTTTTTCAACCACAAATACTTCGTTTGTAGCATCATATCGAATTGATTGATATTCATTTTCTACTATTGTATCTTTGTTTTTAGTAATCCCATATTGCCCATTTTTTGCACAAATTAGATAGCTATTCTCATCATCTTTAATTTCTGTTACTCTTGCAATATCATTATATTCCGTTTTTAAAATTTCTTTTCCTTTATAATTTAGATAACCATAACGATAACCTTCCTCTGTTGTAATAGACACAATATATCCTGCATATTGATAACGATTTTCATCCGTATAATATTCATCAACTGCAATTTTATCATATTCAATTTCTACTATTTTATTTCCTTTGATATTGATAACACCATATTTTCCCTCTTGTTTTACTAATAATTCTCCCTCTTTATAGGGCAAACTATCTATCTCATCATAAATAGGCTTTGTTATCTCATTTCCTTTAAAATCAATTAAGCCATATTTTCCATCTTTGCCATATTTAAGTATACTTTTTTCATACATTAAGTTGCTTGCAATATTTTTTAGGCGAATTGGCTCAATATTATTATATTGTATTAATATTTCTTCTTTTCTTTCATTTAAAACTTTCGTGGTATCCTCTTGATAACATACAAAAATCCCCTTTTCTGGATTTGGTATTTTTATTTCACTATATTCCGGGTCTATAATGGTATTCCCTTTTTTGTCAATGACACCATATAAATCATTTTGTTTCAAAACAAAATAATTATATTGCTTTACTTCTTCTATTTCATAGTTTTTTCCATTTTCAACAATAATGTTATAAATAACTATGGAGGCTATGGCTATTAAAATTAATATGGCTATTATCATTATTACATATTTTCTTTTCATTTTTTACTCCTCGATTTCTTCTATATTATTTTTGCAAGCCTTCACTTTTAGAATTCTCTTATCCTCATATTCTTCTATTTTATAAGTAACCTTTTCTGTATCTATTATAGGTAATTCTTCCTCTTCTGGAATTCTTCCTAATTTTTCTAACAAATACCCTGAAATGGTATCATAGTCTCCTTCTGGTATTTTTGCATCTAATAATTTATTAACATCATAAATGGTCATGCTTCCACTTAATAAATAAGTGTTTTGATCTATCTTGTCATATTCTTTTTCTTCTTTATCGTATTCATCATAAATGTCTCCTACCAATTCTTCTAATATATCCTCCATTGTAATTAATCCAGCGGTTCCCCCATATTCATCAACGATGATAGCAATTTGCTTTTTATTTTTTTGTAATTCTTTAAACACTTCATTGATTAATCTGTTTTCAGATACAAAGTAAGCATCTTTTACTACGTTTTTTACTTTAAACGTTTTTTTATTGATATTTTTTAAAACATCTTTTACATATAAAATACCTTTAATCTCGTCAATGGTTTCATCATAAACTGGAATTCTACTATAACGGTATTCTTCTTTAGAAAGCTCTTGTAATAATTCTTCATTGCTAATATTAATATCTACTGCAAAAATATCTTTTCTATGTCTCATAATTTCAGACACAGTTATATCATTAAATTCAAATACATTATTAATTAATTCTTTTTCTTCTTCTTTAATGGTTCCTTTTTCTTCTCCCTGGTCTAGCATCATTTTGATTTCTTCTTCAGTAACAGCTTCTTCTTCATTTTCTCCTACGCCAAATAGTCTAGATACGCTATTAGTTACTACTGTCAAAAATTTAACAAATGGTGAAGCTATTACTGAAATAACTCTAATGACCCCTATCGTAGCAAAAGATATTTTTTCATAGTTTTTCATGGCAAGTCTTTTTGGTACTAGTTCTCCAAATACCAATGTGAAGAAGGATAATATAATCGTTATAATGATAATAGAAATGCTTTTCCATATGCCAAGACTAATGAATGGCATTAATTCATATAATAATGGAGCTAATCTTTCTGCAAAGGCATCTGATGCAAAAGCACTGGATAAAAATCCTGCTAAGGTAATTCCGATTTGTATGGTAGCTAAAAATTTGCTTGGGGATTTTATCATTTTTTCAATTTGTTTTGCTTTTTTGTTTCCTTCTTTTGCCTGTTTTTCTATCCTTGCGTCATTTAAAGATATAAATGCTATTTCTGCTGCCGCAAAAAAGGCATTTAGTGCAATTAATATGACTAACATGATGAATTGTGATATCATTTATTATCTACTCCTTTATTTTTTATGTCGTATTTATTATATCCGTTTTTTGCTTTTTTTTCAATAAGTTTGCAAAAAAAGAGAATGATTTTAACTTCATTCCCTTCTTTTTTTACATACCAGTAACTGGCAATTTTTTTATAGTTGCTGAACTTAGTTCTTTGCTTTTTTCATTTTCCTCTATTTCTATTTTTGGTTTCTCTTCTGCGTTATTATTCACCGTTATAGTATATTGCTCATGTAAAGTAACTTGCAATTCTATTAATTCTTCATAAGCTTGATATCCTTCTTTTGCTTTTGTTTCTCTTAAATAATATTTTCCAGGAACTAAATTTTTAATTTCAATTTTCCCTTCTTCATCTGTTTTTAAGTCTGAATATACTACATTTTTATTTTCATCTAATAATTCAAATTCTACCCCTTTTAATTTTTCCTTTGTCTCTTTATCTTGTTTGATAATAATGATTTTCGTTTGATTTTCTGGATATTCGTCACTTTTTTCTCCTATTCCATCTTCATAAGTCGCAGCTGTTAGAGCATAATCTTGGTATCCGCTATTCGGTGCTACGCCATATAAAACAGGTTTTGTTTGGACTTGACCTTCCACTGTTAATTTGAATATTCCTGTCTCTGTCATATTTTTGATTGGCACTAATACTTTAAAGGTTTCATTGCTAGCAAACTCGCTTTTTTCATTATTTTGCATATCCGTAATCTTGATTCCATCTATATCTTGTTGATTTTCTTTTGTGATAGCAATTTTATAATTTTTAATACTAGCATTAGCTGTTACAGAATATGTCTTGGATACATATTTTGTATCTATTTCATCTTGCTTCCATTCGCTATCAAGTTTATTAATTTCTATCGTGCTAGATAATTTTGTTTCCTTAGAATTGCTAGCATTATTGATAATCCTATATATAGCATTTAGCGTTCTTTGTCCCGCTTCTCCAATTCCTTCGTAATCTTCTAGTCTATTCCCATGTATATAGCAATAAACTGCTTGTTTTGTTGCCGTAAATGCCTCTTCTTTATTAGCAACACCTAATTCTTCTACGGACTTATAAGGATATCCATTAATAATTACTCTCCATAGTCCTACATCTTTAATAGCTTCTTTCACAGAAACACTATATGGTTGTACTTGTGCACCGCACCTTTGTCTTATCCAGACAATAAGCTGGATAATCTACCCCATTATAACTGTACTGTACATAATCTGTTATTACGATTGCCCCTCTATATTTGAGTAATTGCCCACAATCTCCTACTGAATACATATAAGCTGAATCAATTTCGGGTGTTGCATAAACTGCATTGATAAACCCTAGCCCGTTCATAATAAAAACTGCTAGTATAATAAGTATTTTTTTTATTTTGCTTTTCTTTTTATTCAAATTATCATTCTTCCTTTCTTATTTTTTATTTTCAATTGCCTTGACACATCTTCTGTAATTTGGTTCATTTTCTATACAAGTAATTAGTGTAATAGTGTTGTCTTTCGTATCTTCTAAACATGATAAGTCTGTATCTTGGATAATACAATTTTCTTCTACTACATATTCTCTACTAGAGTCTTTATAGTGGTAAATAATTTTATCTCCTTCTTTTAAGGTTTTTATCTCTGAAAAATAATTGTTTTCATATCCTCTATTATGAGCTGCTAGACAAACATTTCCTACCCATTTTTTACTTTGTTCAAAATGACCTATAAATTGATCCATAACCTCTTTGGTAGTTCCTTCTGCAATGCTAGCATTTAACTCAACAGCAGGAATTTCAAGATACCAATCTTTTGCCTTTTCCTTTTTTGTATTATCTTCTTGAATCAAATTAACACTTTCTATCCCACTTTGACTATCCGAATTTATGGAAAATCCTGCCTTCAAAACGGTTTTTCGGAATGAAAAATCGAAATGAGAATTAAATATATTTATAACCAAAAATAAAATAACAGAAATAATTAGACTTAAAATATTGATACACCATGTACTATATCTTAAAATAGCTATCTTATCACTCTCCTTTATTACTTTAAAATTAATACTTCTTATGAAAATATTAAGAAATAATTTTTTCGAAAAAATTTTTGTGAATTAAATTTTTAGATTTAAAGTTAACTTCCTTATATCATAATAATACATTTTTTCTCTTTTGTAAAGAATTTTTCATCGCAAAATTCGACATTTGTTTTAGTCTAGTTACAATTCACAGTTTAAAACTTGTCTAGCCAGTCCGACTTTTAGATAAACAGATGTGAATTGTAACTTTTTATTACTGTCAAATATTTAAATCTAATTCTAAATAAAATTCCACACCATTCTCTTTATTATTTACACCATATACATTTCCATAGTTACTCATAATAGCTCTTACAAAAGATAATCCAATTCCTGTTCCACCATCTGCTCTATTTCTAGACTCATCTACTTTATAGAATCGATTCCATATTCTTGCTATATTCTCTTCTTTTATATTTTCTCCTGTATTAAATACTTTTACTCTTACTTTATTTTTCTCAACATCTACTACATTCTCAATTTGTATATATTTTTCTGCGTTTATCTCCTTTACATGTTTAATGGCATTGGTTAAATAATTACTGATTACTTGCTCTATGTAAAAATCATCAGCAAATACATTGATTTCATCCAAGGTTTTTATTTTAATTTCAGCTTGTTTTTCTTCTAACATGACTTGTGATTTTCGTACTACTTCTTTTTCCAATTCAACGATGTTAAATTTCTTGTCTTGAAATTCTCTTTTGCCATATTCTAATTTCATCAATTCTAATAATTGCTTTACTAATCTGTCCATTTTATTGGTCTCATCTAAAATAACTTCTGCATAGAATTTTCTGTTTTCTTCATCAGAATTAACATTTTCGAGTAATCCTTCACTATATCCTTGTATTAAAGCAATTGGCGTTTTTAATTCGTGTGATACATCTGATATAAAACTTTTCCTCATTTCATCTATTTGGGATTTTTCTTCAATATCCTTTTCTAGTTCTATATTAGTATTTCTTAATTGCTTAATAGTTTTTTCTAACTTATCAGACATAGCATTTATACTTTTTCCCAAATTATTAATTTCATCATCTGCACCCGTAATTTCATATTTATGACTAAAATCTAAATTTGCCATATTTTTAGCAATATCATTTAGCTCTGATATAGGGTCACCAAATTTTCTAGATACATAAGATACAATAACAGCAGCAATCAAAATAGCAAATCCTGCCATTAAATATAAAAAATTATTAGATATTCTAACACTTTCTTGAATAGAAGTAATTGGTATTCTAATATATAATAAATACCCATTATCTAAAGTAGCAGATAATAAAATATAAGTAATGCTAGTTTTACTATCTTTCATCTTTTTAATTGTAAAATATTCTTCCTTTTCTAACACTTCTCCTGTATCGCTATTGAATCTACTCGTCATTTCATCCATCTGTCCTAATGTAGACAAAAAGTCTTTATTGGAGGTATATATATTTACATTTTGGTTGTTCCTAATTAAAATATCAAAATTGTTGTTAATAGCCATTTTTTCTAATTGTGTTTCTAAATCTATATTTTGTGAATTATTATAGTAATTATTGACTACTTCATATACTGATTTTAACGCTTTTGTCTTACTATATATATAAAACTGTCCAAAAACAAAATTGTTTACTAGTATAAGAAATAAAATAATTAATAAAATGACTAATGATAAAGTCATAAAAAGTTTTACTCTTACCGATTTGAATGCATTCTTAAACTTCTCCATTTTGTTTTCCTTTCTTTATTTGACTTCAAACTTATAACCAACACCTCTCATGGTTTTGATATATTTACCCTTTTTCCCCAATTTGTGCCTTATTTTTTTTATATGACTATCAATCGTTCTAGAATCCCCATAATAATCATAATTCCATACATTATTTAAAATCTTATCTCTTGATAAAGCTATATTTTCATTTTCGATTAAATAAATTAAAAGCTCATATTCTCGCAAGCTAAGCTCAATGGCTTTTCCGTCTACTTTTACCGTTCTTCCTTCTTTATCAATTTCGATACCAGCATAGTCTTTTACTTCTGTTGTATTTTTGGTAGTTCTCTTTAAAATTGCTTCTACTCTTGCCACTAATATTTTAGGGCTAAATGGCTTTGAAATATATTCATCCACACCTAATTCAAATCCGAATAATTCATCTTGTTCTTCTCCTCTTGCTGTAAGCATTATAATAGGTATTTTAGATTCTTGCCTAATTTGACGAAGTACAGACCATCCATCCAATTTTGGCATCATTACATCTAATAAGATAAGTGTAATTTTGTTTTTGTTTCCTTCAAATACTTCTAAAGCTTTTTCTCCATCTTCTGCCTCTATAATACTATATCCTTTTGCTTTTAAAAAGTCTTTAATCAGTTTTCTCATTCTTTCTTCATCATCTACTACTAAAATACAATTATCCATTTTTTATCACTCCATTCCTTTCTTAAGGCACAAATCTGATTGGAAAAGAATTGGATATTTAGCTAAGCAAATGCCAATTATTTTTCAATCTTTACTACTGTATTTTTTATATTATATATTATAACTAGTAATTATGTCTATATCGTGAACAAAAATAGAAAAATTTTTGCACAATTATGTTGATTATGTTATAATATTGGTAAGATAATTGTTGAAGAATAGATTAATTTAAGTAAGAATCTATCAAACGATTGAGATATCTTATATAATAACAATTATCTAAAAAATTTTTAGGAGGTTTTTCAATATGAACACAACTTTAACACAAAAACGAACCAAAAAATATCGGAGAAAAAATGATGTAAGCTTACCAAATGGGATTACTCACATTGAAAAGCATGCTTTTTATAAATTCCAAAATTTAAAAAGCATCACTATTCCTAATAGTGTGACCAAGATTGGTTATAGTGCCTTCACTGCATGCACATCTTTAAAGAACATCACTATTCCAAATAGTGTAACCGAGATTGGTTATTGTGCTTTTAGTGGTTGCACGTCTTTGGAAAACATCACTATCCCTAATAGTGTAATCAAGATTGGTAATTGTGCTTTTAGTGGTTGTACATCTTTAAAAAACATTACCATCCCTGATAGTGTAACTAAGATTGGTAATTGTACTTTTAGTGGTTGCATATTTTTGGAAAACATTACTATCCCTGATAGTGTAACCGAAATTGATGCTTATGCTTTTAAAGAATGCATATCTTTAAAAAACATCACTATTCCTGATAGTGTAACTAAGATTGGTGATAGTGCTTTTAGTGGTTGCACATCTTTAGAAAGCATCACTATCCCGGATAGTGTAACCGAAATTGATGCTTATGCTTTTAAAGAATGCACATCTTTAAAAAACATTACCATCCCTAATAGTGTAACCAAAATTGGTAATTATGCTTTTGGTGATTGCACATTTTTGGAAAGCATCACTATCTCTGATAGTGTAACCGAGATTGATCAGTATGCTTTTGCTGGTTGCACATCTTTGGAAAGCATCACTATCCCGGATAGTATAACCAAAATTGGTAATTGTACTTTTGGTGATTGTACGTCTTTGGAAAGCATTACTATCCCTAATAGTGTAACCGAGATTGATCAGTATGCTTTTGCTGGCTGCACATCTTTAGAAAGCATCACTATCCCGGATAGTGTAACCAAGATTGGTAATCGTGCTTTTATTGGTTGCACATCTTTAAAAAGCATCACTATTCCTGATAGTGTGACCAAGATTGGTGATAGTACTTTTGATGGATGTAATAATTTAAGAATTAACTGTTCAAAATTTTTTAGCAAAACTTTTCTTAAATCTTTATTTGGTGTAAATGATATCTCAATCGACGATTAAATTAAAATCGTCTTTCCTAAAAATCCCTCAGCTCGGCTGAGGGATTTTTACTTTGCTTTTTATTATTTTTTCACATAAACTGTTTTGCTATCATAAGCAAGCTCTATATTTTCTTCTCTTAAAATCTTCATAATTTTACAATTGATATTTTCTTTTTCTGCTATATAGCTTGTATAATCGACCGAATTTGTATAACTACAAATCAGCACATTTAGTCCATTATTTGTAATATTATCGAACTTAACAATAATAGAATCATCATAGATAGCATCTCTTGCTTGCAACATATCTTGTACTCTAGTTTTGAATTTTTCTAGTTTTTCTAATGGTGTATCTAATTGAATACACAAATTAGTTTGATATCTTCTTTTTTCCATTTTACTCCAATTGATGATAGAGGCATTGGCTATCATAGAATTTGGTACATTCAGTAAGGCATTTTCAAAAGTTCTTACTCTTGTACTTCTAAATGTTATATCCTCTACTGTTCCTTCAAATGTATCCAATTGAATCCAATCTCCTACTGCAAAAGGTTTGTCTAAAAAGACCACTAATCCAGCAAACAAATTCTTTGCCGTATCTTGAGCAGCAAGAGTAACGATAATACCTCCTATTCCTAACCCTGCCACTAAACCATTTAAGTTAATGCCTAATGCTGTTATCACAATAAAACCTGCAATGATATAGATGATTCCTCGAATAATTTTTAAAATAAAGTCAAACATAGAGTCTTCTACATTTTTACTTGTCTTTTCCTTTAACCTTTTATATAAAGAAGATTTCGGTGTAAAACTTGCTGCTAATCCTTTTGCAAAAGCAATCGTACTAATTATGATAAATGCTTTATAAGCAACATCCATTATTTCTTCTGTTATATTCAATGGTTTTTTTAAAAATACAACAGCTAAGTAAAATCCTAATATAATAAAAAATATTTTTAATGGACTATAAAAAGCACTTTCTTTTATTCTTTTTTGTTTTTTTTCTCTTATTTTAAACATTCTAATAATGATATATGAAAAGCCACTACTAAAAATTCTAAAAAATAGAATAATTCCAACTGCAATTAATATATCAACTACTTGTGCTGTTGTTATATTTTCTATTAAACTAGTAATTTGTTCCATCTTCTCCTCCATTTAGCCCATGTAGTCACGCAACTTCTTACTCCTACTTGGATGTCTTAACTTTCTTAGAGCCTTTGCTTCAATTTGTCTAATTCTCTCACGTGTTACTTCAAACTCACGACCTACTTCTTCTAGGGTTCTAGCCTTTCCATCTTCTAGACCAAACCTTAACTTTAACACTTTTGCCTCTCTAGGTGTTAAAGTATTCATAACATCCTCTAATTGTTCTTTTAATAAGGTGTAAGCTGCTGAATCATGTGGTGCTGGACTATCATCATCTTGTATAAAATCTCCTAAATGACTATCATCTTCTTCTCCGATTGGAGTTTCTAGGGATACTGGATCTTGTGCTATTTTCTGAATTTCCATTACTTTTTCAACAGGTATTTCCATTTCTACTGCTATCTCATCTGGGGTTGGCTCTCTGCCTAATTGCTGTAACAGATGCCTTGAAGTTCTAATTAATTTGTTTATTGTTTCTACCATGTGTACAGGAATTCTTATCGTTCTTGCTTGGTCAGCAATAGCTCTTGTAATAGCTTGTCTAATCCACCAAGTTGCATATGTGCTAAATTTAAATCCTTTTGTATAATCAAACTTTTCAACTGCTTTGATTAATCCCATATTCCCTTCTTGGATTAAGTCTAAAAATAACATTCCTCTACCTACATATTTTTTTGCAATACTTACTACTAATCTCAAATTTGATTCTGCTAATTGTTGTTTTGCTTCTTCATCACCATCTAAGACTTTCTTTGCTAAGTCTAATTCTTGTTCAAAGGTTAAAAGAGGTATTCTTCCAATTTCTCTTAAATACATTCTAACAGGATCATCAACATTAATTCCTTCATAGTTGGTATCGTTTATATCATCCAATTTTAATTCTTCTACTTCTTTTAAATCTTCAATGTCTGGCTCTTCGTCTAAATCATCGGATAATAAATCAACTCCCAATTCTTCAAAAGCATCAAAAACCTGATCAATTTGTTCTGGATTTACATCATCTAATTCAGTTGCTAAATCCCCGTAAGTAATTTGACCTTTTTCTTTTGCCTTTTTTAGAATATTATTTACTTTCTCTTCTTTTAATTTATTATTTACTCCATCTTCTATTGCTTTTTCTGTTTGTTCATCTCTATTTTTTTTGTTTACTTCTTTTTTATCCTCTAACTTTTGTTTTGCTATTTTTCTTACCACTTCTATTTTTTCTTTCTTTCTCTTTTTTTTCGTTTCTTCTTTTTTTGTAATATTCTCCTTTACTGTTTTTGTTTTTTCTTCCTCATTTTTTAGTATTTTCTTTTTCTCTTCTACTGACTCTTTATTTGGCTCTTTCATTCCTTCCACTTTTTCTGCCTCTTCTTTTTTCTTTGCCATTATTGAATCCTTCCTTTCTAAATCTCTCAAACCAGTTTGGAAAAGAATTGTTATTTGGCTAGGCGCACGAGTTTT
The DNA here is from genome assembly GCA_944386725.1 of uncultured Clostridia bacterium. GTDB lineage: Bacteria > Bacillota > Clostridia > TANB77 > CAG-508 > CAG-269. The sequence goes on along the minus strand of CALXCE010000005.1, from coordinate 12,211 downwards.
CAATTTATGAGGCGTACTTAAGGTACGTTGATTAAATTGAAAATGAAGTGCAACAACGCCAAATGGCAATTATTTTTCAAACTTCCCCTACTTAATTTTAGCTAATCTAATAATAACATCACTTAATTCTTTTTCCAATTCTTTTTTCTGATTAGCCTCTAAATTCCCTTCTAATAATTCTAGTATTTCAAGTTTACGATTATTTAGCTTGTCTTTTTCATAGCTTTGCATAATGTCATCAATTGCTTTTTCCACATCATCTATTCCATAATCATCTGCCATAATCTCTGTAATATGATTTTGCTCTTCTTCTCCTAGCATATCAATTATGCCATTGATATTACTATTTCCTTTTTTAAATTCTTCATACAATTTTTTGGCAATTTTTTGATTAATAGTATCCTTAAAATCTTCTATCTGAATATTTTGCTGAATAACTCCAAAAATATTGATATCTCCTGTTAATAAGATAGATAGTACTGTATTTTCTCGTCTTTTGACCGTTTGTGAAATTTTACTTTCTGCTGATTTTTTATAACTTACTACAGGTTTTGCTTTTTCTAAAATTTTTTCACTTTTTACACGGTTATATACTAATTTGTTTACTTCGGCATAGATAGCTTCTTTTGATACATCATATTCTTTTGCGATTTTTTCGATGTATATTTCTCTTTCTATGGTATTGTCTACCTTAGCTATTAATTTTGCAATTTCATTCAAGAATTTGATTTTATCATTGACTATTTCTAAGTTCAAATTTTGTTTTAATACTTTTACTTTAAACTCAATCACAGAAAGTGCTTTTTCTATTAAATTTTTAAATCTTGCATTTCCATATTTGATAATATATTCGTCTGGGTCTTTGGCTCCTTCCATTTGCAATATCCTAATGTCACATCCCATATCTTGCAAAATATCTAATGCTCTTATTTTAGCATTAAGTCCTGCTTCATCTGAATCAAAACTTAGTATGATTTTTTCTGAATTTTTTCGAAGCAACCATCCTTGTTGCTGTGTTAGTGCAGTTCCTAATGGTGCTACTACATTGGTAATTCCTCTTTGATGAAGTGATATTACATCCATATATCCCTCAACAATTAGGATTTGCTTGATATCTCCCTTTTTTGCAACATTCAATCCAAATAGATTTCTTCCTTTACTATAGACAATATTTTCAGGCGAGTTAATGTATTTTGGTTTTGAATCGTCTAATACTCTTCCTCCAAAAGCAATCACTCTTCCTCTTGCATCACAAATGGGAAACATGAGTCTGTTTCTGTATCTATCTATGTATTGTCCTTTATCGTTTCGATTGACTAATCCTGATTCTAAAATTTCTGGTTCTTCAAATCCTTGTTTTTTTAATTCTTGATATAGTTCATCAAATTTTCCTGAAAATCCAATTCGGAATGATTTTAAAGTTTCATTGGTTAATTTTCTTTTCTTGATATATTCTTGCGCAATTTTTGACTCTGGTTGATAGAGATTTTTATGATAGTAATTTGCTGTAAATTCATTTACTTTATAGACTTTAGATTTTAGTAATTCCTTTCTTGAATCTCCACCATTTTCTAAAGTTGGTAATTGTATATTGGACCTCTCCGCTAAAGTTTGAACTGCTTCTATAAAGTTGATTCCTTCTATTTTCGTTAAAAAGGTAAATACATTTCCTCCTACGCCACAGCCAAAACAATGAAATATTTGCTTATCTGGTGATACGGAAAAAGAAGGTGATTTTTCATTATGGAAGGGACATAGTCCAAAGAAATTTCTGCCACTTCTTTTTAAATGCACATATTGTGATATGATATCTACAATATCATTTGTTTGCCTTACTTCATCTATGATTTCATCACTATATCGTTGCATTTTCCTCTCACTTTCCTCCAATATATTTCAAATAAGTATACATAGTTATATTATTCGACGTATTTTACATAAATCCTTCTTAATCCAAAAAAAATTGCCAAGAAATATTTTGGCAATTTTTTTTAGATTAATTTAAAAGCATCATTTTATTATCCAACTTATTTATCATCTTAGCACAATTAATCCACTCTTTGGATGCTTTTTTACCAATTTCCTCTTCTGGTTTATATTTTACCTTATGTTCTAAACTAGCCCAAAAATCCATAGCTATGGTTCTAATTTGAATTTCTGCTTTGACATAAATATTTTGCCTAGATAAGGTAATTGGTACCTCTACAATTAAATGATAACTAGAATAACCACTTTTTTTAGGATGAGTTACATAGTCTTTTTCTTTTAATACATTAATCCCAGGGATTTTTTCTATTAAATTTTTAATGGAGAAAATATCTTTTTTTAAAGGGCATACAATTCTAATTCCTGCAATATCATTAATATCTTCAATCATATTTTTATAGGTAAGTTGTATCTTTCTTGTTTTCATCTTATGTATAATACTTTCTGCACTTTTAATTCTGGTATTCACATGGTCTATTAAATCATAGTTATAAAAAATTTTAAATTCATCTTTTAAAATTCCTATTTTGGTTTCTAATTCTCTAATTGCAATGGAATAAATAAACATTAATTTTTTAAAAGTTTTGTCTTCTACTTTTAAAGTTTGATTATAGTCTATAAAATTTTCTACTTTTATTAAATCATCTACTCTTGTTTTTTTCTGTTTCATTAGGCATATACACCTCTCTTTATATTTAGTATATGCCTAATATTATCGTTTTATTGTTATGATTTGATATTTTATTTGTGTTTTTTTCGTGAAACAAGAAAACAGGGAAAAAGAGACACTCCTTTCCATCAGCTTAAGATAGTATTATTTTGAAACACCGCGTAAGCGACCAAACGAGCATCCAGCGAGTGCGATTGGAGCAACCTACAATTCTTCTTTTATCTAGTAGGTTGCGACACACAAGGTGTAAAAAATAATACTATCTTAAGCTGATGGGAAAGAATATCCCTTTTTTCCCTGTTTCCCGTTTTATATTAAAAAGAGAAGACTAATATTGTCTTCCCCATACTATCATTTTATCTGCTTTTTTGCCACAACATACACAGGCATCTGATAAATGTTCTTGCTTAAATGGCATACATCTTGATGGTGCACCTGTTACTTCTTTTACCTTATCTTCACATTCTTGTGAACCACACCACATTGTTTTTACATATCCTTGATTTTCATTTAAATTTTTTTCTAATTCTTCCATATTGAATGCTATGGTTGTCTTTTCTTCCATTCTCTTTTGGCAAGCATGATACATAGATTGTTGGATATCTTTCATTAATTCTTCTAATTTTTCTTTTAATTCTTCTATTTTTACTGGCATTTTTTCTAGTGTATCACGTCTCGTTACAATGACTTCTCCTCTTTCTATTTCTTTTGGTCCTATTTCAATTCTAACTGGTACACCTTTCATTTCCCAATCATTGAATTTATATCCTACTGTATAATTGTCTCTACTATCTAATTCTACTCTAAATTTCTTAGCTAATGTTTCTTTTATTTTTCCTGCTTCTTCTAATACCTTTTCTTTTTGTTGTGCAATTGGCACAATAACTACTTGGATTGGTGCTACATAGGGTGGTAATTTTAAACCTCGATTATCCCCATGTGCCATAATAACAGCTCCAATTAGTCTTGTACTAATTCCCCAAGAAGTTTGATATGCATATTCTTGCTCTCCTTGTTTATTTTGGAATTTTACATCAAATGGTTTTGTAAAATTTTGTCCAAAATAATGTGATGTTCCCCCTTGTAATGCTCTACCATCTTGCATTAAAGTTTCCACTGTATAAGTTACTTCTGCTCCAGCAAATTGCTCTTTTTTTGTTTTTTGTCCTTTTAAAACTGGAATGGCTAGTAAATTTTCAATTACGTCTGCATATACTTCTAACATAGTTAAGGTAAACTTTTTAGCTTCTTCTGCTGTTTCGTGAATGGTGTGTCCTTCTTGCCACAAAAATTCTCTGGAACGTAAAAATGGTCTTGTTTCTTTTTCCCATCTTAAAACATTACACCATTGATTATATAAAAATGGTAAGTCTCTCCATGAACTTAACCACTTTGAATACATAGTTGAGAAAATTGTTTCAGAAGTTGGTCTGACACATAATCTTTCTTCTAGTTCTTCTTCTCCTCCTATGGTAACCCATGCCACTTCTGGTGCAAATCCTTCTACATGTTCTTTCTCTTTATTTAATAAATTTTCTGGAATTAGAACTGGCATAGATATATTTTTTATACCATGTTCTTTAAACTTTTTATCAGCATAATTCTGGATATTTTCCCAGATTTCATACCCATATGGTCTAATTGAAATAAATCCTTTTACTGCTGTATAGTCGGCTAATTCAGTTTTTAATACGATGTCTGTATACCATTGTGCAAAATCCTCATCAATATTAGTGATATCTTTAACAAATTCTTTTTTTTCTTTCATCTTTATCTTATTCCTTTCTCTATTGTTTTTCTTCTTCCTCTTCCCTTTCGGGCATTGGAGCCTCCGTTTTTCCCTTTTCATCATGAGAATTTTCTTGTTCTACTAATTCATCAATTACTATTTGTTTGTTTTCATCCATTTTATATCTTGGTAATTCCGGTAATTCTTCTAAAGAACTATAACCAAACATCCTCAAAAAATCATTCGTTGTTTGATAAGACATTGGTTTTCCTGGTAAATCTATTTTTCCAGCTTCTTCAATTAATCCATATTCTAATAATTTATAAACACAAGCATCTGCTGAAACACCACGAATTGCTTCTATTTCTGGTCTTGTTATTTTAGGATTATACGCAATAATAGATAGGGTTTCTAAAGCTGCCTTAGATAAATTGGGTTTGTTTCTTTTATCTAATACAGGATAAATAAAGTCATATAAATCCTTCTTTGTACATAACTGATAAGAATCATTTATTTTTATGATTTCAATTCCTCTTGTTTGCTCTTTATATTCCTCCTGCATACTAGCTATGATATTTTCGATATCTTCTTGAGAAATTTCTAGACTTAACATTAGCTCTTTTTGAGATACTGGTCTTCCGGCAGCAAAAAGAATGGCTTCTATAATTGATTTTAATTGATTGATTTCCATTTTTTCCTCTTTCTTACTACAATTATAACTGTTATCTAGTTTATTATATTTTTTATGAAATGACAATTCGGGAGGACCAACAAATTATAGACTGTTACAAAATTTTCTTAAAAATTTTGTTTACAGTCTGTTATGTAGTTGGGAGTCATGAATAAAAAATATAATAAACTTAAAACATATATAATTTTATTTTTTATATTATGTCATGAAAAGACCAATCTGTCAATATTTTTTGAATGATGTGTTAATTTTTGTTCATACTATAAATAGCATTATTTTTTATGATGATATGTAAGAAAAGGAATGATAATATGTTAAAAATTCAAAAAAATACAACGATTTACCGTGTTATATTTGTAATTTCAGGCGTTATCATTATTGCCTTTGGCATTTCGCTTTTTGTTCGTTCTGGTCTTGGAACTGACCCATTTACCTGTTTAAATATGGGAATATCTTCACTAACAGGTTTTTCTTTTGGTACTTGCCAATTAGTTATGAATTTAATATTATTTATTTTTCAACTTATTTTTGGCCGAAAAGATGTTGGTATGGGAACTTTAATAAATGCTGTTTTTATTGGATATTTGGTAGATTTTTTCGATTTCTTATATAGCTTTTTACCTCGACAATCTTTTGTAGAACAAATTTTATTAATGATAATTGGTTTGATTGTAATTGGATACGGCGTTGCCATGTATATGGAAGCTAATATGGGAGTATCCCCTTATGATTCATTAGGTGTTATTCTCTCTGATAAACTAAATAAAAAATATAGTATCATGCGTATGGTGCAAGATATTACTAGTGTCGTAATTGGATTTTTCTTAGGTGGTACCTTTGGAATTGCTACTGTTTTAATGGCTTTTTTATTAGGATATATCATTTCTCATTATAGAGAAAAAATTCATGCTAAGTTTTTTTAAGTTTTGCACATTTTATGTTTAAATTTCGGTTTTTTTCATCATGTGATGCGAGATTGGCTCAATTCCATATTGCTATATTTTGAATAAATGATGAATGTGACCAGAATAAGTTTAGAAATTCTTTAATCATTTTATGGAAAGAGTTCACGCCTTGTGCGTGGAAGGGTGCCATAAAATGATTTTAGAATTTCTTTGCTTATGCAGGGAACCGAAGAAATTATGAAAAATATAGCAATATGGAATTGAGCCAATCTCGCATCACATGATGAAAAAACCGAAACTTAATTATTTTATGTAATTGACCTTTTAAAAATAATATGATAAAATTATCTTAAATAATTTAGGGGGTATTCTTATGGAGGAAAAGAAAAATTTGGAGGTTGTTTCTGGAGATGGATCTGAGTTAGATATTTCATCTGTTCATGATCATTTAAATATGGCAAAACCTAAATCTGCTACAGAGAAACCAAAAAATATTGTAATCCCAAAAGAAACGACCAAAACTTCAACAGATAAAAAGGATGATGAAAATGACGAAAAAGAGGAAGAAAACTAAATTCTTCCTCTTCTTTGATTTTTCAACATAAATTTAAAATAAAAAATACTATTCTTCTACTTTTTCGAACAACTCTTTACCAACACCACACAAAGGACATGTCCAATCGTCTGGTAAATCTTCAAATTTTGTTCCTTCTTTTTCATCATCATAAATATATCCACATACAGTACATTTATATTTCATATCTCTCACCTCCTAAATCATACTCTCTGCTAATTTTTCCATCTGTGCTATATTTTTTGGTTTCATCGTTGATTGAATTGTAACAGTTGGTTCTATGATAACAATATCTTTCATTTCCTGCAAAATCTTTTTCATAGTTTTACCAGCAGACGGAGCCCAAGAACCATTTTCTATAATGCCAATTTTTCTATTTTGGTAGTTTCTTTCCTTTAGCTTATTCAAAAATTGTTCCATTGGCACAAACACACCGGCATTATAACTAGAAGCTGCTAAAATGATTTTGTCATAACGAAATGCATCTTCTACTGCTTCTGCCATGTCTTCTTTAACCAAATCTGTTAACACTACTTTTTTAGCACCTTTTTCTTTTAAAATTTCTTTTAATTTTTGAGCTGCTTCTAAAGTATTTCCGTAAATTGAAGCACAAGCTATAAACACTCCATCATCTTCCGGCTTATAACTACTCCATATATCATATTTTTCGATATAATGCTCTAAATTTTCTTTTAAAATGGGACCATGTAAAGGACAAATCATCCTAATATCTAAAGTAGCAACTTTTTTTAATAATGCTTGAACTTGTGCTCCATATTTTCCTACAATTCCAAAATAATATCTACGAGCTTCACAATCCCAATCCTCCTCAGTGTCTAATGTTCCAAATTTTCCGAATCCATCTGCTGTAAATAAGATTTTTTCTGTTTGCTCGTAAGTTACCATTACTTCTGGCCAATGCACCATTGGTGCCATAAAAAATTGTAATGTATGCTTCCCAACACTTAAGGTATCACCTTCTTTCACAACTACTTTTCGATCTGTTAAATTTAAATTAAAAAAGTTAGGTAAGATTTTAAATGTCACAGCATTTCCAATAATTTTCATCTTAGGATATTTTTTTGCTAATAATCCAATGTTATAGGCATGGTCTGGTTCTAAATGAGAAACCACTAAATAGTCCACCTTTTCTCCGTCTAATGCTTTTTCCAAATTTTCCAGCCAAGTATTAGTAACTCTTCTATCACTAGTGTCAAATACAATATTCTTTTCATCTTTTATTAAATAGGAATTGTATGCCATTCCATTTGGCACTTCATATTGTGATTCAAATAATTTAATATCTTTATCGTCCGCTCCTATATAAAATATAGAATCTGTTATGGTTATATCCTTCATTTTTTACTCCTTTTTATAATTATTCCTAATTTTTTCTATAATATTCTCCATTTCGTTAGAAATCCATTATAAGTTATTACGAAACTATTGGCATTAAATAGTACCTGCTCTCCGCAGCTATTTCAACAGATGCATATTTACCACTCGTTACGATAGTGGTGGCTTTTTCATAATAAATATGCCCTTTTTATATCCCTATTATATCAGAAAAATATAATTTGTAAAGTAATAATTGATTAGAAATATTATCATAACTGTTCAATTCGACTATTTTCTCTTGACATCGCCTTCATTTAGGCATATACTAAAACCATAAAAAGTAAAAAGGAGGCTAATTAAGCATGGATAACTTAATAGAAATCAGATGGCATGGTAGAGGCGGTCAAGGTGCCAAAACAGCATCTTTATTACTAGCTGATGCCGCTTTTAACACAGGCAAATATATTCAAGGTTTTCCAGAATATGGACCTGAAAGAATGGGTGCACCATTAACAGCTTATAATCGTATTAGTAGTACACCTATTACAATTCATAGTAATATCTATGAGCCTGACTATGTTGTTGTTGTTGATGATACACTTTTAGAGTCTGTCGATGTTACAGCAGGTTTAAAAGAAACAGGTGCCATCGTTATTAATACTACGAAATCCGCAGATTATTTAAGGAGTGCATTAAAAGGGTATAAAGGAGACATTTATACAATAAATGCCAGAAAAATATCAGAAGAAGCTTTAGGAAAATATTTCCCTAACACACCTATGTTAGCAGCTATTGTCAAAGTAAGTGGAATCATGACTGATGAAGCTTTGCTAGAAGATATGAAAGACTCTTTTAAACATAAATTTGCTAAAAAGCCAGAAGTTATTGATGGAAACATGAAGGCTTTAGAATTAGCATTAAAGGAGGTAAAAAAGATATGACACAAATTAATAACAACACCCCTATGGAAAAACTAACTCCTGGTGGTGATATTTATACTTCTGGAAATGCAAGAGAATTTAAGACTGGTGATTGGAGAAGTATACGTCCTGTTTTTTTAAGTGAAACTTGTAAACAATGTGGGCTGTGTTTTCCAGTTTGTCCAGAAGATGCCATTCCAGTAAATAAAGATTTAAAAAGAGAAGATTTTAATTATGACTATTGCAAAGGATGTGGTGTATGTGCTAAAGTATGCCCATTTAATGCAATTGAAATGAAGGAGGAGGGTTAGTATGAGTATAAGAGAAAGATTAAGTGGTAATGAAGCAGCAGCAACTGCTATGAAACAAATTAATCCAGATGTTGTAGCAGCCTTCCCTATTACACCTTCCACCGAAATACCTCAATATTTTTCAACTTTTGTAGCTAATGGAACCGTTGATACGGAATTTGTTGCTGTCGAAAGTGAACATAGTGCTATGTCTGCTTGTATTGGAGCAGAAGCTGCCGGTGCAAGAGCTATGACAGCTACATCTGCCAATGGACTATCTTTAATGTGGGAAATGATTTATATTGCTTCTAGCTTAAGATTACCAATTGTTTTATCTTTGGTAAACAGAGCTGTATCAGGTCCATTAAATATTCACTGTGACCATTCAGATGCTATGGGAGTACGTGATAGCGGTTGGATTATGCTATTTTCAGAAACTAACCAAGAAGCTTATGACAATACTTTAATGGCTCATAGAATTGCAGAGCATAAAGATGTCATGTTACCTTTAATGGTATGCCAAGATGGATTTATCACCTCTCATGCCATTGAAAATATCGAATTAGTAGAAGATGACAAAGTAAAAGAATTCGTAGGAGAATATCATCCTGAACATTATTTATTAAATAAAGAAGAACCAATTGCAGTTGGTCCACTAGATTTACAAGCTTATCTATTTGAACATAAAGCACAGCAAGCGACCGCTATGAAAAATGCAAAACAAGTGATTTTAGATGTATCAAAAGATTTTGAAAAAATGACAGGAAGAAGCTATGGATTATTTGAAGAATATAAATTAGAAGATGCGGAAGTTGCTATTGTTTGTATGAACTCAACGGCAGGAACCACTAAATTCGTGGTAGACAATCTAAGAGCCGAAGGAATCAAAGCTGGACTTCTAAAAATTCGTGTATTTAGACCATTTCCAGGAGAAGAAATAGCAAAAGCTTTATCACATATAAAAGCTATGGCAATTTTAGATAGAGCAGATTCCTTAAATGCTGCTGGGGGTGCTTTATTTGAAGATGTTACATCTAGCATGTATGTTAACAACGTACATGTACCAGCTATTAATTATGTTTATGGAATTGGTGGTAGAGATACCAAAGCAGATGATATTAAATCTGTTTATATGGATTTATTAGATATTGTTAAAACAAATAAAATTGACAATCCTTACCGTTATTTAGGATTAAGAAAGGAGGCACAAAAATAATGGCTTATAATTTAAAAGAAGTTGTCGCAAATCGTCCTTCCAGATTTACCCCTGGACATAGAATGTGTGCTGGATGTGGTGCACCACCTATTGCAAGACATATTATGAGAGCTTTAAAACCAGAAGACCATGCCGTTGTTTGCGGAGCTACCGGATGTATGGAAGTTTCTACCTTTATTTATCCTTATACTGCTTGGACAGACTCTTTCATTCATACAGCTTTTGAATGTGCTGGTGCTACCTTGGCAGGAGCAGAAGCAGCCTATCAGTCTATGAAAAAGCAAGGAAAATTACCAGAAGGTGACACAAAATTTATCGCCTTCGGTGGAGATGGTGGGACTTATGATATTGGATTACAAAGTTTGTCTCGGTGCTATGGAACGTGGGCATGACATGGTTTATGTCTGCTATGATAACGGTGCCTATATGAATACTGGTATCCAACGTTCTTCTGCAACCCCAAAGTTCGCTGATACTACAACATCTCCTGCTGGAACAGTTATTCCAGGAAAAATGCAATCTAGAAAAGACTTAGCAAAAATTATGGTGGGACATCATATCCCATATGTTGCTCAAACTCTTGGTTATATGAATTTTAAAGATTTATATGAGAAAGCAGAAAAAGCCATTTACACAAAAGGACCTACCTTTTTAAACGTAATGGCTCCATGTCCTAGAGGATGGGGATACCCAACCGATCAATTGATGCAAATTAATAAATTAGCAGTTGAAACTTGCTACTGGCCTTTATATGAAGTAATTGATGGAGTCTATAAAATCAATTATAAACCTGCTAAAAAATTGCCAATTGAAGAATTTTTAAAACCTCAAAAAAGATTTAAACATATGTTTAAGCTAGGTAATGAGTGGATGATTGAAGAATTCCAAAAAGAGGTTGACTCTAGATGGCAAGAATTATTGGATTTAGAAGAAATTACAAACAGGGATTAAGGGACGTTCCTTAAAATCCCTGAAACTGGGATTTAGGGACACTCCTTCTAATTATTTAGAAAAAATAAGTTTTAAAAGCATTGCAATTATAAGTGCAATGCTTTTTTCATATTTGTAATTCTATTTTTACCTATCCTCAATATCTCAGATATTTGTTTATTCGTTACAGAATATTGACCTTTTAGTTGATTAACAATAAGATTTAATAGATAATTATTCTTCCCTATTTCTTTTATTTGAACTTTATAATGAAAGCAAAAATTTCTAACAAATTTCTCTATTTCCTCATTTGAAGTTGTTTTCTCTTGAATCTCCAAAATATCCTCTTCTATAAAATTTTTATGAATCCAATTAAATTTTTCTAAATAAGTATCTGTATGAAATAACAAATCTAAACTTTCTTTTTGCATCTTGCCACTTTTCATCTCATGATATGACGAATACCTATACTCATCCATTTCTTTAACCATATTTGCTTTAACTGGATTCCTATGAATATACACCACTGTATTATATAAATGTTTTTCGTTCATAATTGCTTGAGAATAATATCTATTTCGAAAAACATATCCTACTCTTTCCTCTTGTTTATTATAAAAAATTCCATAAGAAGTATTGACTCTACTCATTAATTTCGATAAATCTGTCATATTCTCTGTATAAATTAAGAGATGTGCATGATTGTCCATAATGCAATAGCACAAAAGATAGAGATGATTATATTCTTGAAATATCCTTTTTAATAGATTGATATATTTCATTTTATATGATTCTTGTTTAAAAATATATTCCTTTTTTATTCCTTGTGTAATCACATGAATATACGATGCAGTAATGTTTTTTCTAGCTGTTCTTGACATTGTACCTCCTCGTATAATATAGTTAATCAAAATTAATACTTTAATTTTAATTTTGACTTGTTATCTCATTTAAAGGTATGA
>CALXCE010000004.1 GCA_944386725.1 uncultured Clostridia bacterium | reverse complement strand
GCTCGAATTGCTTCTGTACTTGTTGGAAGACCATATCCATAATTCATTGTATATCCAAAATAAATCATTTCTGCAATCTTTTCGTATTGTGGCAAATTATTTTTATAATGAACTATAAAATCTCCATTATATGTGTAATCTCCACCGTTTGGACTTGTCTTTCCATATTGAGTACAAAATACCAAATATCTTGTTCCATCATAATCTGCATAATGAAGTTCATGTCCATAATTTGCTAAACTTCCTGAAATAACGCCAAACCTTGCATTTGAGTTAATATCTGTTATAAAAGCTGCAAAAGTTTGTAGTGGTAATGCAGTTAATAAAATTAGTATTAAACAAATTATTGACATTAATTTTTTTGTTTTACTTTTCATTTATTATCAATCCTTTCTTAAACATAAAAAGAACTTTAACTTTAGCTTTTGCTATTGTTAAAGTTCTTTTATTTTTCTATTTAATTATTATTTATTGTATTGCCCAAAAATAGAATAATCCACAACCACATTGGCTTATTTTATATTGTACTGATGCCCAACCTTTTGTATAATCTTCAAAGGCTTTATGAGCATCTTCCCAAGTTTTATAATACCCATGTTCGTTAGCACCATCTCCTGCAATATGATGACTTCCTCCATCTATACACCAATAACTCAAATCACTTTGATCTAATTGTGTATCACTTTGCGAATTGTTTGTATTTTCTTTAGTTATATTTTCTTGATTATTAGTATTTTTTTGATTATTAGTATTTTTTTGAGAATTACTACCATCTTTTGTTGGTTTACTATTTGGGCTATTATTTTGATTAGAAGTTATATTTATATCTCTTTTTGAAGGTATTTCTTTTTCTACTTTTTCTTCAATTTTTTCTTGAATAATAATTTTAAATTCTTTTTGTGATTTATTATTATAAATATCTTCAACTTCTACTATTGCTGTATATTCTCCTGGTATTTCTTTGTTTACATTAGAAAAATCAATATTATATTCTTTTGTTTCTGACAAATCAGTAATTTTTATGTATTCACTAAAATCATAATTACTTAAATCTGTATTATACGGTAATTCAATTTTCTCACTAACATTTACTTCTGGAGAAGTAGAATCTTTAACTATAACCTTTTGTACTAAATCTAAATCTTTGTAATAAACATGAACAGAATATTCTCCAACTTCTGTATAACCTTTTTCATTATTAATTATCATTTCATTATTTATACTTATTTTGTCTAAATTAATAAAATCAAATTTATTTATATCTATCAAGTCATTTATACTAGGATTATAACTTTCTCCATATTCAATCTCTATACTTTCACTTTTTAAAGAAATTTTAGAATCTCTATAATCGATGTATATATAAAAACCTATTATAATTGCACTAATTATAAATACTATAACTAAACTTATAATAATAATTTTCTTTTTCATACAAGATCACCTCTTAATTTAATAATAACGTGCTCTTCTAAATTTGTCAGCCCTTTTTAATAAAAGTTTAATAAAAAGTTACTCTCATTCCCAAATATACTCCTTCACTATCTTGTATTGGGGTACATTCTCCTGCATATCCACTAGAAGTTAAATAATCTTGTGCTGCTTGTGTTACATTTTCCATAGTATATCCATCAGTAAATAAAAAGTCTTTACTAGAAGGTTTTGAAGATGTTTTCTCTGTTTTTTGTTCTTCTTGTTTATTATTTGAATTAGAATTATCTGCTTTTTTATTTTCTTTTTCTATTTCTTTTATTTGAACTTCTGTATTAATTTCTTCTTCTGTTTCTTTTGTTTCTTGTGTTTCTTCTTGTTTTTCTTTTTCACTTTCTTCTGTTTTTTTAATAATATTTTCATTTTTAGTTGTCTTTTCAGTTTCACTTATTGTATTTTCGTTTGTAATATTCTCATCTAGCATTACATTTTCATTACTTGATAGTACATATTTTTTAATAGATGCAACACCAATTATAATTATACATACTAGAATTAATACTATTATAATTCTTTTCTTTCGTAAATCTTTTAAATATAAACTTAAAATCTCCTGTTCTTTATCGGTCATAAATCACCTCACTTTAAACTGTTTAAAAATTCTGCTGAATTACTTTCCAGTTTTTCGTATTCTTTTTTAAATGTATATAATTTTTTTAGTTTTGAATCTAAATCATCAATCTCTAATTTAATTTCTGCGATTTTATCTACTTTAGTTTGTTTTTGTATTTCAAATTTTTGTATTTTGTTTAATATTTTCTTTAGCATAATTTATATTACACATCACCTTCCTTTTTGTTAATTTATCTTATTTAGTGTTGCAATAATATAATATCTTTGGTCTGTTGGTCTTGTTTTACTATTTAGATAAGAACAGGTTGATAATTTAATTATCTTATCAGTAATATTTACATTATTAATTTGTATTTTACTTGAATTTCTATAATATTCAATTCTTTCTTCATAGTTCAAATTAGCTATATTACTTTTTTCCTTTTCTATTCCTATTGAATATGCACTAAATATGATTCCTTCATAATTATAAGTAGGTGTATATATATTTATTTTTTGATTTGCAAATAAAAAATCTTTATCAAGATAATTTCCTAATAAAGAAAACATTGTTTTATTTCTCATATTATGCCCATATAATAAAGTTTCGCAATCTTCAAAAGGTTTTTTATCTAAAGTAAAGATAGATCCATTACTATTATATTTTTTTAGATAATTATGTTTTAAATAGTACAAATCCCCATTATCTTTTAATATTGGATAATTAATTTGTGTTCCTTCTATTTCAATCCAAGCTATAATATCTTCATTGATTGATTTTAAATATTGCCAATCTATTTTACTCTTTTCTTCTGTTGAATTATCTATAAATACTTCATCTACCAACTCTTCTATATCTTTATTATTAGAATCATATTCTAAATAGTCTTTTAATAATAGATATCCTATTATAGATAAAACAATTATGCAAATTATTATAAATATTATAATTATTATTTTTTTCATTCCAAAGATAAATTTACACCTCCTTTAACATATTTTTCTTTATCGCAACAGCTAACATATAATTTAATATTTCAAGTCTTAAATCTTCTTGTTTATTAAAATCTAAATTCATTATTTCTTTTATTTTTATAGGTGTTAGTTTTTTAAAATACTTCAAACAAATAAATTTATATTTTTCTTTATCTTTTATCTTATATTGATTCAAAACTAAACTTATTAATTTCTGCCATTTTCTAACTTTATATATTCTTTGTTCAAGTTCAATATTACGTATTGCTTCATCTTCTAAACTACTACTTTTATTTTTTATCCATATATTATAAGTTTGTTTATAATCTTGATTATCTGTTTCATCTACTAATTTACTTATTTTTAGTTCTAATAAATTATATTTTTTCAAATAATACTCAATTTTCTTTATTCCTGATTTATATAAATAACTCTCCATGTTCCTGTAAAAACTTTCTTGCTATATAAAAACCTAAATCATCTTTACTCTTAAATTTTCTTTGATATTGAGTACCATTATCTTTTTCACATATTAACATATATTGACCTTCATATTTTAATAATAAACAATAGAATTTAGTTGTTGCTATTGCAAATATAATATCTTTTTTAGGTTCTATTTTCTTAAAGTCAGTATCTTTATTAGATATTAGATCAATTAATTCTTCTAAATCCAAATCATCAATATCACAAATTGTTTTATCTACACATTCTAATATTTCAAATAGCCTTTTAATTATTTCTTTAATATCTATATTACTAACATTAAAACATTCTTTAGCTTTCTTAAATAATATCTTTTTCTCTAATAAATTCAAATCCAATTTGTGAAAATTCTCTAGTTGTTTAAATAACTGATGAACTATATATAGATCTTCTAGATTTTCCTTTTCTTCATCAGTTAATCTGTTGTATTTTTCAAATATATTTATCATATATCGTAACCTCCTATATCTTCTATTTCATTTTTATTAGGCATAAAAAAAGAAGGACCTTGTTTATCCTTCGTTAATTCGTTTGTAATACTTTTATAATAATAATTTATAAAATTCTCTATTGGATTATTTTGATTTTTATATTCATCTTCTTTAAGTTTACAATCATTATATATTTTAAATAATTTATCTCTATTAACTTTATAAGTTAGGTGTTGTAATTTATCTCTGACAATTAATGCTATTGCATAATCTATAATTTTTATTCTTTCAAGATTATCTCCAGTTATATATTGCAACGAATCTTTAGTGTAGAACATATCATATTTCTTTAGTAGTTCATATATATTATTAAAATCTACTTTTGAAAATTCTGCTGGAAATTCCTCTTTATTATTTATAATATAATTAAAAAATCTATCTATCTTATTATTACTTATAATATTATATTGTCCTTTTTGAAACATACCCCCTGTTTTATTTATGACATAGGGGGTATCATTTGGGTAGATTCTTCGTTGAAGCACTTCCCCTTTTTCATCAGTTATTATATCTACATATAGGAAGCCCTTATTTTTAAGATTAGAAACCCATATAGAAATTGTATGTGGTATAACATTAAATAACTTTCCTAAATAAGAATTGGAAGCATAACAATATCCTTCTTTATTTGATAAAACTGTTATAACAGCATATAGTAATTTTTCATTTGGCTTTAATTCATTATTAAATAAAACAGTAGATGGTATAACCGCATAATATCCTATTTTGTTTTCTTCACTCAAACTTTAGTTCCCCCTTTCTTTCTATTTTCATAGTCAAATTTATCTATTTTTTTGATATTTTTTGAGATTTTTTATATAGGTCTATTTTTAAGACCTATTTTAAAAAGTAATATTTTTTACTATTTTTTTTAAATTTTTAGGTAAAATAATAAACATTATCGAAAATACGATAATGCTTATTTTTGTAGTTATTTCTCCTATTTATACAACCGATATTTTAGGTTGCTTTTTTCTACCTTATTTAGATTAAAAAGGTAATTGGTGCAACCATTAACCTATTAAAAACAATATTCTCCTTTAAATCAAAGGCTTTCAAAGTGTTTTTACTAAAATTTTATTATATGTTGCACTTAAAACCTTACTTATCTGCAGCTAAATCTTCTTGTAAATTTGCAATTGGATCACCTTTACAAGCTATATATGCTGCAGTAAATGGCATGCCAGCTGCTGACTGCGGATATACATCTACCCCATGATCTGTATAGTATGCTCCCAATCCTGCATTTTCGATTTCTTCAATGGATGCTCCTTCTGTTAATTGATGCACAATTGTTCCTACCATTTCTAAGTGAGCAAGTTCTTCTGTTCCAATATCATTTAATATGGCTTTTGCTTTTTGATCTGGCATACCAAATCTTTGAGATAAATATCTTAAAGAAGCAGCAAGCTCTCCATCTGGTCCTCCATATTGTGATATGATTACTTTTGCAAGTTTTGGATCAGTACATTTAATATTGATTGGATATTGCAATGTTTTATTATAAGTCCACATTAATAATTCCCCCTTTCCCATGGCCATGGCTCTTCTAACCATCTCCATTTATTGCAAGGGTAATTAATGGTAAGAGGCCCATATACTTTTTGATATTTATCTTTTAAATCTCTTGCTTGTTTGCAATATTTTCTATGCAAACAAAGTGCTTTTTCATCTTCTGGGTGCGTGTCTAGGTATAAAGCTAATTCATTGATAGCAAAATCATAACTTCTAATTTGTTGTAGCATTTCTTCTTTCAAATCACAATCGACTGTTCTTTCTGTATCACAACCACATCCATTATTCATATTTGATGTCATCATTGACACTTCTGTATTGTTTCCATATCCACATCCACAATTTCTAGTTCCTTCTAACGACATTGATTACACCCCTTCCCAATTGCATTTCTTTCCCTAATATAGTTTATTTCTTCCATAGATTGACATGGAACATAAGGACTAACTAATTCTGGAAAGATAGTCCCCATTTTTAATCCAATACATGGTTTAAATGTCTTATCCATATATTGAAAAGGTACATAACTTTGTGCTAACATTGGATTTTCTGGGAATACATTATATTCTTCATCAAATCCGCAACTACAACTATCATTCATATCCTGATAAGAACTAACATTATCACATTGGTTTTCCATCATGTCTTGTTGTAGTTCGCAAGAATTGTTTTGATAGCTGTTATTCATACAATAACATCTTCTATAATTTCTAAACATCTTATTTCCTCCTTCTACTAACATAATATGTTTTCTTTATCCTAAATGACACAAAAAAAGGCTTAAACAAGCCTTTTTTATAAAATTAAATTTACTTTAATCTAAATAATTATCTATTTTTTTGATAAAAATTACACTTTCTATAATATCAATAATTCCATAAACTACTATAATCCAGCCTACCAACTGTAACATAGCACCATTATTAATTAAGATATAAATTCCCGCAAGAATGATTACAATCGCAAATAATAAAGTTAATAACCACAATCTTGATTTATAATCTTTCCATATAATGGATGTTTGTAAGTTCATAATCCCACTATAAATAATCCAAATAGCAATTATTATTCTAAAAACAGAAAGTATAATATCTGCACAAAACATAATGATAAATCCAGTTATAATTGCTACAATAGCAATTGCTAATAAATAGCTATCACTTTTACCAGATGCAAAATAATCAATCCCTTTCAACACTCCCATTACTACACAAATAGCACCTAATAAAATAGAAATTACCGACATAATTGACTCTGGTCTTGCAATTAGCATAATTCCAAATAGTACAAATAAAAGCGATACAATAATATCTGTCCAACTTGATTTTTTCAAAAATTTCTCCATATAAATCCCTTCTCCATTTTATATTTTATAATCAACTATACTATATCACACTATTTTTAAATTGTACAGATTTTTAAAAAAAATAACACCTACATCACAAATGGGATGAGTGTTATTTGTGTTGATTATGCATTTTCTGTTTCTTTTTTAGCGACGGCCTCTTTTCCATTATAATATCCACAGTTTTTGCAAACTCTATGTGGCATTATTGGTTCATGGCAATGTGGGCAACTTGAAAATGTTGGACTTTCTTTTTTCCATGTTGATCTTTTTTTATGAGTTCTTGCTTTTGACCATCTTCTTTTTGGTTGTGCCATTCTGATTCCCCCCTTGCTTTAGATATAGATATATATCTGTTTCGATCATTTCGTTATTTTTAGTCACTATAAAATTATACAAGTATTTTCCTATTTTGTCAATAGTTGTTTTTTGCATTTTTAGGATTCGCAATATTTTTTGTATAATTGTTTAATGTTTTTCTTAGTTAGTGTTTTATCAATTCCTTGTCTTGCCACTTCCGTCATAACGGCTGTTATAAAATCCCTTATTTTTGGATTCATCTCCACTTTATCTTTTTCTTTTTCTTCCCAATAAGATAATTCAAGTTCTTTCGTCCATTTCTTTCCTTCATAAACAATTCCTGCTGCCAATTTATCACAAATCATTTCTGCTGCATATGGATATGGAATCATGGGTGTAACCTCTGGTGCTCTGTGGTCTACCCAATATTCTGCATGATGTCTGTTTCTGCCTTTATGGTGTAACCAAGCTTCTGAATATCCTTTATTTTTTTTCGCTTCTGTAATTGGTGAATGGTCTCCTGTATAATAATTAACGCTTTCAAAAAATTCTGTTGGAGAATATTTTGACAAATCATGTACTAATCCTCTCCATGGTTCCCCTATTTTACAGCATAATTTAAAAACAATCCACTTATGATGTGTAATTAGATTAAAATGTTTCATTACATTTTTTAGTTTCATTTTTTCTCCTCCAAAATTAGTCTACTACAAGTTTTTTAGAAAATCAATAAATTTTATTTTATTTTTTGCATACAATAGGAATAATAAATTAATTTTATGAAAGAAACAAGGAGGTTAATATGTGTGGATTTGTAGGTTTTTCCAATCCAAAAGAAAAAATAATACAAAATAGAACAGTTATCCAAAAAATGAATCAGACCCTTACCAAAAGAGGTCCTGATGAAGAGGGATATTACATAGAAGAACATATTTCTATAGGACATAAAAGATTGATTGTTATTGATCCTAAAGGTGGAAAACAACCAATGATAGAAAATAGTTCCTATGGAGAGTTTGTTATTTGTTATAATGGACAAATTTATAATACAAAAGAACTTAGAAAAACACTTGAAGAAAATGGTTTTACTTTTAAGGGATATTCTGATACAGAGGTTTTATTGAAAAGTTATATTTACTATGGGAATGATGTTGTTCATCATTTAAATGGTATTTTTGCATTTGCCATTTGGAATCGCAAAAAACAAGAACTATTTTTAGCACGTGACCATTTCGGTGTAAAACCTCTATTCTATACTATAAAAAATAATACTTTGATTTTTGCCTCTGAAATAAAAGCTATTTTTGAATATCCTGACATTTCTAAAGAAATTGACGAACAAGGAATTTCTGAAATGTTTGGTATTGGCCCTGCTCATACACCAGGAACTACAATATTTAAAAATATTTTTGAATTGAAACCTGCTCATTTTGGAATTTTTAATCCTTCTGGTTTTCATTTAGAAAGATATTGGAAGCTAACTTCAAAAGAACATACAGATGGTTTTGCACAAACTTGTGAAAAATTAAAATTTTTATTAAATGATGCTATTACAAGACAATTAGTTTCTGATGTTCCTTTATGTACTTTTCTATCTGGAGGATTAGATTCAAGTATTATTACCAAATTTGCTGCTGATTATTGTCAAAAACAAGGATTACCGCCTTTAGATACCTATTCTATTGACTATGTAGATAATGATAAAAATTTTGTAAAAAGTGATTTTCAACCAAATTCTGATAATTACTATATTAATTTAATGAATCAGAATCTACACACCAATCATCATAAAATCATAATTGATACACCAGAGCTTGCCTCTTATTTAGAAGATGCTATGATAGCCAGAGATATGCCTGGTATGGCAGATATCGATTCTTCTTTACTACTATTTTGTAAAAATGTAAAAAAAGAAATGACAGTTGCTTTGACTGGTGAATGTGCCGATGAAATCTTTGGTGGCTATCCTTGGTTTTTCCGTACTGATAGCTTGACGAGTAATACCTTTCCTTGGTCCATTGCTATACATGAAAGACAAGACTTATTAAATCCTCAAATAAGTAAAAAAATCAACTTAAAAGAATATATTGATTTTCGCTATCGTGAAAGTTTATCTGAAGTTGAAATCTTAGATACAGACTCCAAAGAAACAGCTGAAAAAAGAAAAATCTCACATTTAACTATCAATTGGTTTATGCAAACCTTATTAGATCGTTCTGATAGAATGGCTATGTATAATGGTTTAGAACTTCGCGTTCCTTTTTGTGATTATCGATTAGCCGAGTATGTATGGAATATTCCTTGGGAAGTAAAAGCTTTAAATACGAGAGAAAAAGGATTACTTCGCTATGTGACAAGAGATTTTTTACCAAGCGAAATAATAGATAGAAAAAAATCACCTTATCCAAAAACACATAATCCTACTTATTTGGCAAAAGTTAAATCTATGTTAGCAGATATTATGAAAGATAAAAACGCACCAATTAATAGCTTACTAAATCGTGAATTTATTTTAGATATTTTAAAAACTGATGGTAAGTCATTTTCTCGTCCTTGGTTTGGTCAGTTGATGACTGGTCCACAACTTATGGCTTACCTTTGTCAAGTTAACATGTGGCTTGAGAAATATCAGCCAAAGATTGAAATATAATTTATCCACTTTTTAAACTTGAGGTCGCAAATTGCAACCTCAAGTTTAATCTATATAAACATAATCATAAATAATGGATAATGCTCTATATTCTCTTCATCTTTATAAATATTACAATCATTTTCAAATTTCATATACCTAGTTACTGTTTTATAATTTTGTATAATTGATTTCAAAGATTTTGCCTGCTTATTTTTTCCAGATTTAACCTCAATTGCTGTAACTTTTCCATCTATATTTAATACAAAATCAATTTCTAAAGTACTTTTTCTTTCAAAATACATTAATTTACTATGCCTAGTAGCTATTTCTTCAGCACATACATTTTCTAATAGTGCTCCTTGATTAATATATAAATCATCATCTAAAATTGCTTTCTGTGTTCCTTCTTCTAACATAGACACTAATAATCCTGTATCTCTCATATATATTTTAAAACAATTTAATCGTATATTTGATATTAAAGGCAATGCTGGCTCAGATAAGTTATAGCAAAAATTAATAATTCCTGCATCTTTTAACCATTCTATCGATGATGCATATTTTCTCTCTCCAACGTTTTCTTCATCTTCTTTTATTTCTGAAAACAAAAATTTCTTATTTTTCTTTGATAATTGTATTGGTATACTATTAAATGTATTTATAATTTTTTGCTTGCTACTAGTTTCAGCAAACTTTACAACATCTAACAAATAATTTTCTACAATGGCTTTTTGAAGAATTAATACTTTTGACAAACTACTTGTTTGTACATATTCATTTACTACATTAGGCATTCCTCCAACTAGCATATACATTTTAAATTGTTCTGCTAGTTGTTTCATTATATATTCATCCATTGGTTTGATATTTTCAAAACAATCCTTTGCATAATTTATAGTTTCTTTTTTAATGCCTATTCCCCATAAAAATTCTTCAAAATCTAATGGATATAAATCTATAACTCTTTCATAACCTACTGGATATGATGTTACTTCTTTATAGTATAAACCTAATAATGAGCCAGATGAAATTACATCAATTCTACCATCTAAAGCAAAACTTTTCAATGCCGTTCTTGCATTTGGACAAGATTGTATTTCATCCAAAAATAAAATCGTTTTATTTGGTACTATATTTACATTTGGAAATGTAACTTCAAGTTTCATTATTAATGTTTTTATATCTAGATTTCCATCGAAAATATTTTTATATTCAGGAGTTAATTCAAAATTTATATAAATATAATTTTCATAATTTTTCTTTGCAAAATCATCAATAATAAATGTTTTTCCAACTTGCCTTGCTCCTCTAATTAATAGGCATGGTTTCTTTTCTTCCTTTTTCCATTCTTCTAATACACTGGTAATTTTTCTTTCTAACATTTTTACCACCTCGTAATCATCTTTTCTTTATTATATTATACAATTTTTTGTTAATTTATGCAAGTTTTTATGATGACTTTTGAAATAATTTTGCAAGTTTTTATGAGGACTTTTGAAGTCTAATTGCAATTTTTTATCACCTTTTATAGATAATTGCATTTTTATCTTTTAGTAAATTTATACTGTTATTTTTTCATATTTTTATTCAATTTCGTACATTTCCATTTTCGAACAATCCTTACAGCCTCTAGCAAAATTGATATATGTTTTTTTCTGACAGCCAATGACTGATCCACAACTTATGGCATACCTTTGTCAGGTGAATATGTGGCTTGAGAGGTATGAACCCAAAATAGTTTCGTAAATTTTACATGAATTTCTAAATTTTACTAGACATTTTTTAATACTTTGTGTTATCATATTATAGAATGAAAGAAATAAACTAGCTTAGTTTTATGGAGGTAAAATAAATGATAAAAACAAAAAAAATATTTTTCATTTTAACAGTTGCAATTTTTTTATTAGGATGTAATTTTTGTTATGCTGTTGATTTAGATATGGCAGATGATTCGGCAGAAAATATTGATTTAACAACAAATATATCTTTAGAAGATACAAACTCAAATACAGATAGTAATAATACCAATACCAATACTAATACTGATTCTAATACGAATACTAATTTCAATACTGATTCTAATTCAATGAACACAAATTCTACCTCAAACACTTCTAACACAAATTCATCGAATTCAACTGCAACGGTAAGTAATGTAAATACTACTTCTAGTTCTGGCTTAGAATTAGGCAATATTCTTAACATATTGATAATTGTAATTGGTATACTTTTAATTTTATTATCAATCGCAATTTTAATTCGATTAAAAAAATAAACAATTGTTAAAAACTCTCATTTTTGAGAGTTTTTTTGTTTTTTTATATGTATATTTTTTCTTATTTTTTTCAATACTATTAATGTATTTAATTTTCATATAAGGATATGAAAACTAATAAGCTTATTGAAATTTTAAATAGGAGGATAATTTTATGTACAAAAAATTATTAATTAGTATAGCCGTTCTTATAATTGCCATTTTCTCATGCTCTATTTGTTTTGCCAATAATGGCTTACAAGATGCTGCTGAAGGTGTCAGAAATGCAGTTGGTGGTGCTGAAAATGCAGTAGAAGATGCTGCTAAGGATATTTCTAATACCTCTAAAAATGCTACTGAGAATTTAGAAAAAGATGCTAACAATACAGAAAATGCTGTTATGAATCATAATACTACTAACACTGAAAAAACAACTACTACAGATGGTAACTATACTGCTAATAGAACCGCTACTACAGCCAATAATACTTTTATGGGAATGAACGCTACTGCTTGGACTTGGCTTATTATTGGGATTGCTACTATTGCTATTGTAGCTTTAGTTTGGTATTATTCAATGCAAGTTCGTTCTTCTAATGGAAGAGATTAATTTTTAAGTTGTTAAAAGGATTTACCTTTTAACAGCTTTTTATATTTTATAAATTTTTTATTTTTTCTTTTGTTCTTTACAAATATATGTTATAATAAATGAAATTTGAAGTCGAGGTATAAATAAATGAATACAAAATTAATTGCCAAAAATCCAACAGCTTATCACAATTATCTAATAGAAGATAAAATGGAAACTGGTATTGTTTTAACAGGAACAGAAATTAAATCCATTCGAAATAGAAAAGTTAATCTAAAAGATTGCTATGCTTATATTAAAAATGGAGAGATTTTTATTTGCGGAATGCACATTAGTCCTTATGAACATGGTAATATTTTTAATAAAGATCCCTTACGCGATAGAAAATTATTATTACATAAAAAAGAAATTAATAAATTAATTGGATTAACAAAACAAAAAGGATATAGCTTAATTCCTATTAGCATCTATTTTAAAGATAATTTTGTTAAAGTAGAATTAGGTGTTGGCAAAGGCAAAAAGCTTTATGATAAGCGTCAAGATTTGGCTAAAAAAGATGCAGAAATTAGAATTCAAAAAGCAATGAAAAATTATGAACAAAGACACAACATATAAATAATTTAATTATGTCGTGCCTTTATTTTTTTATCTTTTCTTCCAGTTTTTGTTTAAAATTTATTTTATATTTTGTTACTTGAACCAAAAACTTCAGTCATTTTATGTTTTACTGTTTCTTTGATGAGTTCTCTTGCAGGTTTTAAATATTTTCTAGGATCAAATACATTTGGTTCCTCTGCTAATACTTTTCTAATTCCTGCCGTCATAGCTAAACGTAAGTCTGTATCCACGTTTATTTTGGATACCCCAGAAACACTTGCTTCATGTAATATCTCATCTGGTACACCTTTAGCTCCTGGTATATCTCCTCCATATTGATTACACATCTCCACTAACTCTGGAATAACTGTTGAAGCACCATGTAATACAATTGGCGTATTTGGTATTCTTTCCTTGATTTCTTTTAAAATATCGAATCTTAATTTTGCTTCTCCTTTAAATTTATAAGCCCCATGACTTGTTCCAATGGCAATAGCTAAAGAATCACATCCCGTTCTTTCTACAAATTCTTGTGCTTGTGCTGGGTCTGTATACATAGCCTCAGAAGATGCCACATTAACATCATCTTCAATTCCTGCTAATTTTCCAAGTTCAGCTTCTACCACCACACCTTTACTGTGGGCATAGTCTACTACTTTTTTCGTTAAAGCTACATTTTCTTCAAAATCATATTTTGATCCATCTATCATAACAGATGTAAATCCATTGTCAATACACATTTTTGCTGTTTCAAAATCTGGTCCATGGTCTAAATGAATAGCAATCGGAACTTCTGGATGTTCTTCCACTGCTGCTTGTATCATTTTCATTAAATAATTAATTCTCGCATATTTAATAGCACTAGATGAAGCTTGTAAGATAACTGGAGATTTGCTTTCAGCCGCAGCATCTACAATAGCTTGTATGATTTCCATATTATTAACATTAAATGCTCCGAATAGCAAATCCTTCCTTCATTGATTTTTCAAACATTTCCTTTGTTGTTACTAACATATTTTTCCTCCTTTATCTTTTTTCTTCGTTGTCATTGTATTTCTATTTTTTAGATATGTCAAGGGTAAGTGATAATTAAAAAACTCTAAATACCAAATTATATTTAATATTTAGAGTAAACTAGTTTTATTCTTGTTCAAACTTGTAACTTGCACACACAGATTCATCTGGTGTTTGACTATTAATATTTTGAATTGGCGCCACATGAATTGCCTCTAATGTACATTTTGCTTTTTCTTGATTATTATATCTACAGCTTGAAACTGTACAATTAATTTTCTGATTTATTTCCATTTGCGTACCTCCCAATTTTTTTATAAATTTAGTATGTGCAATTTTTATAAAATTATTTCAAAATTTTATTTTTGATTTATTCTTTTTTGTTTTTGGCATTATTTTTCCTCTAATCTATCACAATTTTCCTTTGCTGTATTAATACATTTTTCTGGTGGCTCTTTAAAACTTAGGTACCAACTAATTCCATTTCTATTTTTGTTAATGCTTTCTGCTCTTTCTTCTAGTTGACTATATGTCTGTGGCATTGGCACAATAACTGGTTGATTTGGCATCCAATTCGCCCCAGTGGAACCATTAGAACAATCAGCCATTTGCAGAGCTTGCACAACTCGAATAATTTCTGGAACGAATCTTCCTACATTCATTGGATAAATTAATATTGTTCTTACAATTCCTTTATCATCAATAATAAATACGTCTCGAACCGTTTGCGTGTTGCTAATATCATTTGCTATCATTCCATATTTTCTCGCAATTTGCCCATTTCTGTCTGCTATAATCGGAAATGATATTTTAATTCCTGTTCTACAATAAATGTCATACATCCACGCTAAATGTGAACTGTTACTATCAACACTTAAACCTAATAATTCTGTGTTCATATTTTTAAAGTATGTATGTGCTCTTGTAAATGCTATCATCTCAGTTGTACATACGGGGGTGAAATCTCCTGGATGTGAAAATAATACTAACCATCTTCCTTGATAATCTTCTAATTTAACTGGTCCAAATGTAGTCGTTGCTTCAAAATTAGGAGCTTTCTGCCCAATTTTTACATTTCCATTCATCATTAATTCATAGTCCATAAAAATAAACTCCTCTCGTTTTTGTATATCATATGAGAGAAATCTATTTTAGGTTACTAAATTTAATTCTTTATTTACTTATAATAACTACCTTTTCAGTTTTTTCAATGTAGTTTGTCAACTCCGGAAATGTTTTACTTTACGAAAATACCTGTGGAGATACGAAACTAAATCTTTCTTTAAGTTCTTTTAGTGAAATCGGATTGATTAATTCCATTATTTACAATATTTATCTCCATTACTCTTCTTTGAGTTGTTAGTCCTAGATTTTTATAAAATTTTATTGCATTTTCATTGAATTCCCAACAATTCAATTCCAATCTTACACAATTATTTTCTTTAGCAATTTCTTTGGCTCTTTGTATTAAAGCACTACCTATCCCATTTCTTCTATATTCTTGCTTAATACCTATTTCATTTATCCATAATACTTTTGCATTTTTTAAATTAATATGGTTTTCTATCTCTTTTACTTTACAAATTAGAATCCCCTTAATAATCTGATTGTCCTCTGCTAGTAGAATAATATTATTCTCATCTAACATCATTTCTTCTAAATTGTTTTTTATTTCTTCATTTGTTTTATTTTTAAAAACATCTGGTCTTTTTTCAATATGTATTTTATTTATACCATCTAATAATGGTATTATTTGTGATACATCATTACTAGTTGCTTGTCTTATCTTCATAAAATATCGCTCCTTATTTATTTTTTCTCCATTCTTTATTTAATTCATATTCTATTCAATACTTTATAATTTGCTTTTCTACCTTCTCTGCTGTTAATTTCCTCTGGTATTTTATCTCTAACTACTTTGTTATAAAAATATTTCATACTATCACTCCAAACTATTTTTTCTAGCTATAATTTGATATATATGCCAAAATTTCATTTTTCCTTTTACTGTTTTTTTATAAAATTTTTCCTCTTTAAAAAATACTATTTTAAAATCTTTGAATATTACATCTAATTGTTCTTTATCTATAAATGTCCTATTAGAATCCATACTCCAATCATCTTCTTTTCCTAAAAAATTTCCCACAAAGTATCCTTCTTCTAGAATATTATTTGTTATCTCATCACAAAATCTATTAAAATATTGTGGTTTACAAAAGCATATACTAAGATTTGAAGTTATTAAATCTACTTTATTAAGTTTAATATTTTCAAAACTATCAATAATGAAATCTAATTTTAAAGTATCTGAAATCCTAGTCTTTATTAAATTGATTACAGATACTTCTTTATCTACAGCAATAACTCTATAATTCTTTTTTAGTAAGTATATTGTATCATTTCCAGCTCCACAACCCAAATCAATAGCTATCTTATTACTTTTATGATTGTTATCTAAACCTAACTCAAAATACTTTGTTAATATCTTACTTGGAGATTTGGATAGAGTATTTATATAATATTTATTCCATTTTTCCATTATTAACTACTTCCTTTTATCATAAAGTTTCCCTATAAAATATTTAATTAATACTACCATAAATATACAAGTTTTACAACAATAAATATCCACTTCCTCTTGCTTCTATTTCTCTTTATCAATTTTGCTTATACTATAAAAATCATATAGTTTATAAATTTTTATGCTTTTTCTTATATATAAATATTACAATGGATACAACAATCACAAACAAGATTATCGTAGTCCAAACAATTATATTACGCTTTTGTTCTTTATCTTCTGTTTTAATTTCTTCTTCTTTTTCATCCGTATTTATACTCAATTCACTTATTTTCTGAGCTTCTTCTAGTTTTTGTTTTTGTTGTTCTTGATACTTCTCTTCCTCCTCAATATTTCTTTTATAAATTTCTATTTGATATTTCTTTTTCGTAAAGCCATTAGGTGCTGTTACAATTGCAGTTACTATATTGTTTCCTTCTACTAGGTTCTCTTTTCCACTTACCTCTACAGTTGCTTGTTCATTTTCTGGCACAGCAAGCAGGTTAATTGTTTGCGTTGCATTGGATACTTCTGCTTTGTAATTGGTTTGATAACTATCAAATGGTGGATTTAATAAAACATTTTCAATTGCTAATATTTCTAAATTAGTATTAGCTAACTCTAGATTGGCAGTTTTTGTTACTTCAATAGTATAAGTATTACTTTGCATTTTGTCTTCTGAAGTAACACGAATCGTAATTAAATTTAATCCCTCTTTTAAATCGGTATTTCCTGTTATTTCAACCATAGCATTGGGATTTTCACTAATAGCTAGTACTTCTATATCTTGAACATCACTTGATACGGTTAAGTAATATTCATGAGTTTCTTTATTAAAACTAGGAATTACTCCTTCTTTATCTAATCTTAATACTTGTAATGTAGCATTACTACTTTGTGAGCTTGTTCCTTGTTCTTCTTCCGCTTGTTTTTGTAAATTGCTTTGTTCTTTCCCAATTTGAACCTGTGTTTCTTTAAAATCTGTTTGTATTAACTGTCCTACTTCACTATAAAATTCTCCTTGTACACTAAAAGTAGCAAATCCATTTTCTTTTGCTTTAAATTTAAATTTAGCTAATTCTCCATTTTTTGTTCCACTACCTCCCATGGTATCATACCAAACAAAAATCACACAATTATCAATCACATTTGCATTTTCTGGTCCAGAAATATATTCAAATTTTAAATTGTCAAAATAGAGATAAGAAGTAAAAGCAGCTGTTTTTGCATCCTCTATATTGATTGTTATTTCTACCTCATCACCTTTTTCTATGACTTCTTGATTACTGGCTAAATAAATAATTCCTTTATTAATTGCATAACTAAAGTTCAAAAAATGACAACAAGTAAATATAAATATTAAAATGAGTATGATTTTCTTTTTCAACATAAAATTTCACTCCTTTTTGAAAGATTGAGGGATTTAGGGACGTTCCTTAAAATCCCTGTTTCCTGGGATAGAAGGACACTCCTTTATATAATTGTTTACAAAGACTGTCCCCCAATCCCTAAAAGTGGGATTTTAAGGAACGTCCCTAAATCCCCCAACCCCTCAATCTCTCATTGTTCTATAATTTGCAATCCTAAGATATGTCTTTGGATTAATAATAAATCAACTGAAGTTGGTTTATTACCGTTCTTATTAATATTAGTTGCTTTTCTAAATATTGGCTCCATTACTTCAATCTCTAAAATATGTCGTTGCAATACTAATAAATCAATGCTATTAATTTTTCCGTCTCCATTGCTATCACCATATATAATAATTTGATATTGCCTTAATACAACACCATTTTCTTTTACTAGTATTTTACTTCCTGTTCCAACTAAATCTGTGTCTTGCAAAATTTCATTTTTATGATTTACGATTTCAATTTCTAAATCGGTCGTGATTTTTTGCTTTATATCTGCTACCGTATTTTCGTTATAATTTATTCCACTAATTTCTAAACTATTCACTCTTAAAGAAGCGTCAAAATGAATTTCAGAATCATCCATTTGTCTTACTACTGTTAATTTGCAGTTAGATTGGATACTTGAATTTTCATTTGAACTTGCAATTATGGTAGTTTCACCTTCTTGCTTTGCTGTGATAATTCCATTTTCTTGTATAGTTGCTACTTCTGCATTTGTGCTTTGATAAATAATTATTTTGTCATCTGCATCCTCTGGCTCGATATTTCCATTGATTTGGAAAGTATCTCCCACCTGCATATAAATTTCTTTTTGATCTAATGAAATTCCTGTTACTTTACTGTATACAGTTATCGTAATTTGACTTTGTACTTCGTTTTCTTCTGCTTTCACTGTAATGGTTGCTGACCCAGAACGAATTGCATGCAAATATCCCTCATTATCAACAGTTACTATCTCTGGATTACTGGAAGTATAAGAAATCTTATGATTACTAGCTTCTTGTGGCGATATGGTCACTTGTAGTTGTTTTCTTTCTCCTTTTTCTAAAGTTGTATTATCGATGTTTACATCAATTTTTTCTATTTGAACAGGTGGCACCTCAGTTATATAAGTTTGATAAATATAACCAACAATTCCATTTTCTAAAACAACTCTATCCCATCTTTCTCCTGCCTGTTTCCCTTTTGCAATTCTTGTCATCTTATCTGGATGGCTAACAGTGGTAATTACTTCATAAGAAGTAGAAGGACCTGTTCTTATATTAACATTCGTAGCATTACAATATACTTGCGTATTATCTTGCATGAAATCATTTGAATAGATGCTAGGACTTTCTGTTGGAAGAGTTGGCATATTTTCATAAACAGGAATAATAAAAGTCATATTTGTATCTAGCAAATTACTTTTCTGATAGCCATTATAAATAGATTTTGATTCACTATAGGGAGCTAATACATTTGTCATATATTGATGCGTAAATAAAGTACCATTCCTATCATCATTTACATCAAATTTCTGTAAATATATCGTGTTTTGTCCTACATTAATATAACTAGAACCAATAAAAATCCCTCCACCTGTGATAGCTCTTTCTTTTGTATTCCAAGGGATTAAATATTTATCTTTTGTTGTTTGGCTTGCTCCTTTTCCATCTTTGGCATATTGAAGTCCATTTTTAATTGCTCCCATTGGCTCTGCCGAGCTTGTTGCTCCTATATTATAAAAATTATATAATCCTTCAAATCCTTGTACTCTTCCACTGATAGAACTATGTGTTAAAAAAGGTCCTACCTCTTGTTTGATACGGGAAGCTAAATGATAAGAACTAACCTTTGATACTTGTCCACCTTTTAAAATTAAATCTGAATAGGTTTCATTCATAAAAATATTATTTCCATTGCTATCATAATACGAAACTTTTGTATTATAAAATTCTGTTCCATATAATATCTTCTCAACACTATCTAAATTATTCGTATGTTCATCATAAGATAACCCTTCAAATTGAAAAATGCGTACTTCATTCAAAAAATTTCGTGGATCCATACAAAATTCCACTGCTTGTCTAGAACTATCTACCCATCCACTATCTACTTCTACATTGTATTGACCGTGGAGTTGTGTTTTTCCAACTATCGGAATAATTTAATGGTACTAAATTTTTTCCAAATTGGTTTTCTTGGTCAATCACATAGTTCCAATCTAAATTAGTATATAATGCTGTAAATTTCCAATTGGGATGTTTTTTGGCTAATTCTCGTAAATATGGCTGATAACTATCCGGAAAATTTTCAATTCCATCTAATTTCGTAGATGCTACTACTTGAAAATAAAGAAATAAACCTAATGATATAAGTAAAAATAAGATAGTAATAAAAATATATTTCTTTTTATTCGTAAAATTTTTCATGTTTTTTCTCTCCTTTAAAATCTTCATTCTAATTCTTTAGCTTTAACAATAATTCTTTTTTCTGAATCAGTAGTACAAGTAATTAATGTCACTTCTCGTTTTCCATTTGTTTCTTGTGATAGGCAACTTACATCTTCTGGCTGTACTTTATAAATATCATAAACCTCATACTCTACTTTTCCAATGATATTGTCTGAAATAGAAAGTCTATTTCCTATTTCTAATTTTCTTAAATCATGAAACATATTTTCATTTTGAAAATTGTGTCCTGCTACACAAAAATTACCAATTTGATTTGGGTTTGCTCCCCAAAATTTTGTAACAGACACATTTAACGCTTCAACAGAATATTGTTTTAATATATAAGTTTCTAAGTTAATTGTTGGAATTTGTAGTTTGGCTATTACCGGATATCCTTCATATTCTTTTATAACTTGCTCTTTAGGATATTCCTTGGTCATTTTTGTTGTTATTTGATTTGTTTTGTTTTCTTCTTGTGTTTCTTTTTCACTATTATTTGATGTGGTAAGATTTTGTGTGTTATAATGTGAATCTACCATTGTTTCCTCTTTTTTTATTTTAGTATCCTTATATTCTTCTACACCTAGCCATATTGTAATACTTAAAAAAGCACTTATGATGATAAAATTAATGAGTCTTTTCTTATTTTTCTTTTCTTTCATTGGTTTCTCCTTATGTATAAAAAACATTTTATTTTTATTTTGTAATTTTCAGAATTGCTTTGCGATTTCCGTCGCTTAGCAATTCTGAAATTCATTTTTGAAATTATTATTTTTTCTTGTTATAATAAACATAAGAACTAATTAAAACTATTAAAACAACTGCAATTGGAATATAAATATTGCTACCCGTTTTTGGTAATACAGTTGGTGTTTTCTCTTCGTTTGCTTCTTCTATTTTAGTTTCTTCTTGTGTTGTTTGTTCTGGAGTTATCTGTTCCGGAGTTGTTGTTTCAGTATTATTGGGAGTTGTAGCTGATGTTTCTATAGCAGTAAATTGAAAACTTTGCTCGCTAATAACTTGGTCAGAATTATCTCTATCAATCAATTTTAAAGTAATTTCATAATCTCCTACCTCACTAAAAATTGCTCTTGTTTGTAAAACTTGTGAAACATCTTTTCCTCCTATTTTATAACCTTGTGCATTCTCCCAACCACTTTGAATAATATCATGATCTAAGTTCGATTGATCCATTGCTAATAATTGAACAGTAGCTCCTGGAGGTGTTGTAGCTTCAGCAATTAGTCTTGCATGTTCATAATAACGTCCCATACTAGAAGAATAAGAAAGTGTCATTGGAATTTCTTGCCCTTTAATAATGTTACCTGTGTGTTCTAATTTTAAGGTGTAATCTACATAAACTGGTTCTACTGTTACATTTTTTACAATCGGTGTTGTAATATCATTAAAAGTCACAGAAGCATCTCCATTAGATAATCCTTCTGCTGTAATAGTAAATTCCGTTGGATTAGAGGTTGTAATATCTGCTTTTGCTCGGAAGGTTACACTCATATTTGTTCTTGGATTAGAACCTCCTGTTGAATCATGATAAACCACTCTTACTTTATCAGTTGTGTCATTTGGTGTTCCTCCATCAGTTGATACATAATCAAAAATGCTATTGTCATAAGCAATATGAAACGTATAAGCTCCTAAGCTTTGTCCAAATTGAATAGTTACTTTTACTTCTTCTCCTGGTCTTACAATTGTTTTATCTGTTTGCACATCAATCGCATCCAGATTTGCCGCATAGCTAGTGCCAGTAAAAATAAGTAGAGTCATTAATGTTACAATAATAAAAAAACTAATAATTTTTTTCATGAAAATTTTCCTCCTTTTTTTGTTTTATATTTCTATTATGGTAATTTTTCTTTCTTATTATTTAGTAAAATTTACAAATATTTTTGAATCACTAGTTTTAAAACTAAAAAAACATAATAGAAAAATTTTCTATTATGTTTTGATCTTTATCAATTAATAATTTTCTGGAAATTTTTGGATTCAATTTAATCTATTTTTTTACATAAATTTTCTCCTAGTTTTTTTATTCTGTTCTCAATGCCTCTACTGGGTCTTTTCTTGCTGCCATTTTAGATGGAACTAGTCCTGCAATTACAGTAAGCAACATACTAATTATAATTAATCCAACAGCTCCATATACAGGTAAGGCTGCAATATTTGAAACTCCTGATAGATTCTTTATTATCATATTAATTGGTATATTTAATAATATTGTTACTCCTATTCCAATCATTCCTGCTAATATTCCTACAATAAAAGTTTCTGCATTAAACACTCTTGAAATATCCTTTTTAGAAGCACCGATACTCCTTAAAATACCAATTTCTTTGGTTCTTTCTAATACTGATATATAAGTAATAATTCCTATCATAATAGAAGAAACTACTAAACTGATTCCTACAAATCCAATCAATACATAACTTATCATATCAACAATCGAATTCACAGCATTTAGCATAATTCCTATATAGTCGATATAAGTTATTTGATTGGTCTTATTTCCTTCTTCCACCATTCTTTGATTATAATCTTCTATTTCATTACTTATTGCATTCTTGGCCTCGAAATCCTTTGGATAAATACTAATCGTTGTTGGAGAATCTAAGTCTACTATTCCCAACTTTTCTAAATTGTCTTCATAAGTAGCTTCTGCATTTTTGCTATATTGTGCAATAATATTGGCTCTTTCTTCATCTGATAAAGAAGCTAAGTATTGCTTTTGTTCGGTTGTTAAAGTATTATAATCTATTTTATTGGATTGATTATTTTCTTCAAAACCAATTCCAGTAAACACATTGGTATTTTTATTTTCTAATTGTTCTTGTGCAATTTGAGTTTGATTAATTTTATTGATAACATATTCTGTTAGTTCGTTGGTATATCCTATAGTTCCGCTTAAAGAAGTAGAGCTTGCTTCTTCCTTTGGTCTTATAATTCCTACTACTTTAATTTCTAAAGCTTCTTCTAATTTTTCTTTTAAATACATTTCATCGTCTGATTTGTCTACCCACATACCACTTTCTTTTTCATAGTATTGTGTATTTAATAATACTTTGTATTTTAAATTCAACAATTCATCAAACGTATAAGTAGATATGTCAACTTTTTCGACCTCTTCACCATTTAACATCTTTTGATAATTTTCATTGAATTCTTCGACATCTTTTATTCCTAAAGAATATAAAGCATAATCATTTATTTTATTATCTTTGTCTACTATTAATACTACCTCATTATAATTTTGAGGCCATGAACCTGAAAGTAAGTCATATTGAGATTCCAGTAACTCTTGATTATCTAACATTTCTTCCCATACACTAGAAGTAGCTGTCATATTCTTCATCATAGCTGAGGATTGACTATCTAGAGTATCAAATACCTCAGTTGGATTAACTTGAAGAAATCCACCATTTTCCTCTTCTTGATAAATATTTAAATCTAAATTGTAAGTATATTTAATAGCTGTACTATTATACTTTATAGAGCTTTCATCACTTTCTAAATATTTCTTAAACTCTTTTAAGTTATTTGTTTGCATTTGTGTGGATACTGTACTCATTAAATCCATTAATATATTTTCTGAAGTAACAATATTTTCTTGCGAATTATTATCTTCTTCATTGCTAGATTTTTCACCACTAACGTTTTGCATCATTGAAGTTAAGTCAATCGTAGTTTCTTCAATCGCAATTGGATAAGATGACAATGTATCTTCTTGTACTTTTTGGATATATCGTTGTACCCCATTTGATAAAGATAAAATAAGAGCAATTCCTATAATTCCAATACTTCCTGCAAAGGAAGTTAAAAAGGTTCTTCCTTTTTTAGTTAACAAATTATTAAAACTAAGAGAAAGTGCTGTCAAATAATTCATATATGTTTTTTTTGTTTTTGTTTGTTTTTGGATTGTTTTATCAATTTCTTCTTTGGAAGCTACATAAGGGTTGGAGTCATCAATTACTTTTCCATCTAATAATTTTACAATTCTGGTAGAATATTTTTCAGCTAATTCTGGATTATGTGTTACCATGATGACCAATCTATCTTTGGCTATCTTTTTTAACAACTCCATAATTTGCACAGATGTAGCAGAGTCTAATGCTCCTGTTGGCTCATCTGCTAAAAGGATATCTGGATTACTTACCAATGCTCTTGCTATAGCAACTCTTTGCATTTGTCCCCCAGATAAGTAATTTGGTTTTTTATGGATTTGTTCTCCTAAGCCAACATCTTCTAATGCTTTGATTGCCTTTTTTCTTCTTTCTTGTTTTTCTATACCTGCTAAGGTTAATGCTAATTCTACATTGGCAAGTATAGATTGATGACTAATTAGATTATAACTTTGAAATACAAACCCTACAGAGTGATTTCTATAAGTATCCCAATCTCTGTCTTTAAATTCTTTAGTCGACCTTCCATTGATAATTAAATCTCCTGTTGTATATTGGTCTAGTCCACCTATGATATTTAACAATGTTGTTTTTCCACAACCACTTTGTCCTAATATGGATACAAATTCATTTTCTCTAAATTCTATATTAATACCTTTTAATGCTTGAACTTTCCCATCTTCTGAGTTTCCATAAGTTTTTGTTATGTTTTTTAATTGTAACATAGTTTTACATTCCTCCTCTTAGTTATAGTAACATTCTCATGTTAGGCTGTCAATTTATTTCACAAAATATTTACAACAGATAAATATTTTTCTATTTTTGGTACATAATAATAAAATAAAATTTATCAATCAACGATAACTTATTTACCAAGAAGGGAAGTGTTTTTATGGAAAGTCAAAATTTAAACATTTTAGATGAAGTTAACAAAGGTGCTACAATGGGAATGGATGCTATTTCTTATGTATCTGAAAAGGTTTCTGATAGCAAATTTAAGGAAGTTTTAGATACAGAATATAACAAATATAAAAAAATTTCTCAAAGAGTAAATGATTTATATTCTAATTACAGCATGAAAGAACCTCATGAAACAAACGCAATGAATAAAATGATGGTTTGGTACGGTATCCAAATGAAAACTATGACAGACAATACTACTTCTAAATTATCAGAATTATTAATGCAAGGTACCAATATGGGAATTATAGAAGGTAGACGTTTAATAAATCAAAATCAAGATACCGACATTGCTTCTGATGTTAAAAATATTTTAAATGACTTTGTTGTAATGCAAGAAGATAGCGTAGAAACGTTAAAAAAATATTTATAATACTTAAAAAGAGGGTTCCTATTTCAGGATACCCTCTTTAAAATTAAATATTCTAATTTATTAAAACTATTTTATTTTGTGCTAGACTCTTTTGAACATCAATCACTCTTTGATTCGAAGATCCACTATATTTTAGTTTTGGATTTCTTAATTCATCAACATATTGACCATCTACTAAAACATCTACATATTTTAGTACTTCTTTCTCCTTTAAATCTTTATCAAATAAGAAGCCCGTCCAAACCCATAAATTTTTATTTGGAAATCTTTCTTTAAACGCTCTTGCTAATCTAGTTGTACCTTCAATGTTTTTTGGATGCATTGGTTCTCCACCTAAAATCGATAATCCTTTTACATTTTCATTTTCACATAATTCTAATACTCTATGGATGGTTTCTTCATTAAATTCTTTTCCACCATTAAAATCATGTGTTTCCGGATTAAAACACCCCTTACAATGAAAGGTACAACCTTGCATAAAAATGGATACTCTTACACCTGGTCCATCTGAAATGTCCATTTTTCTAATTTTATTATATCGCATGATTCCTTCTACCCCTTTATTATGTTTTAGTTTTATCAATCATCCTTATTATCCAAATGAAGTACTCTCTCCTTAATCTCCTGTGTTCTTCCTTTATTCCAGAAATTACTTCCTATATAGCCACAAGTTCTCCTAGCCACATTTAATGTATCATGATCTCTATTACCACAATTTGGGCAATACCATTCTAAGTTATCATCAATTAATATTTCTCCATCATACCCACATTTTTGGCAATAATCAGATTTGGTATTTAATTCTGCATACATAATATTATCATAAATAAATTGAATCACTTGTAAAACAGATTCTATATTATTTTGTAAGTTAGGTGTTTCTATGTAAGAAATAGCTCCTCCTGGACTTAGCTTCTGAAATTCACTTTCTAATTTTAATTTAGAAAAAGCGTCAATTTCCTCAAATACTGGCACATGATAAGAATTAGTTATATAGTCTTTATCTGTAATACCTTCTATGGTTCCAAATCTCTCCCTTAGACATTTTGCAAATTTATAAGTAGTAGATTCAATTGGTGTTCCATAGACACTGTAATCGATGTTTTCTTTCTCTTTCCATTCTTTACATTTGTCATTTAATTTTTTCATTACTTCTAATCCAAACTCTTTACCCTCACCATTGTCTGTATGACTATGACCTGTCATATATTTCACACATTCATATAATCCTGCATATCCTAGAGATATTGTTGAATAACCATCATGTAATAATTTATGAATACTTTCCCCTTTTTCTAATCTTGCCAAAGCACCATGTTGCCATAAAATTGGTGCTATATCACTGGTTGCTTTTGCTAATCTTTCATGTCTAAGCTGTAATGCTTTATGACATAATTCTAATCTTTCTTCATAAATTTTCCAGAATATATCCTTGTCTTGACCAGAAGATAAGGCAACATCTACCAAATTAATAGTTACAACCCCTTGATTAAATCTTCCATAATATTTAGATTCACCTTCTTTATAATTTTTAGCCTTAGAAGGATTTCCTTCTGTTGTCCAAGGTGTTAAGAAAGAACGACATCCCATACAAGGATAGCAATTTCCATTTCCATATTTGTCAATTTTATTTTGCTTCATTACTTTTTCTGATATATAATCTGGTACCATTCTTTTTGCTGTACATTTTGCTGCTAACTCTGTCAAATACCAGTATTTGCTACCTTCCTTAATATTGTCCTCTTCTAGTACATAAAGCAACTTTGGAAAAGCTGGCGTAATATAAACACCTTTTTCATTTTTAAATCCTAGAATTCTTTGATTTAAGAATTCTTCAATAATCATAGCTAATTCTTCTTTGTATTCTTCGGTCTCACCTAAGTACATGCATACAGATAAAAATGGTGCTTGTCCGTTTGTATTGGTCATACTATTTACTTGGTAGTTAAAAGTTTGTACCCCATCTGCTATTTCTTTTTTTGTATCTTGTGTTGCATATTCCTTACATTTTTTCTCGTCCATTCCTCTTTCTTTGTATTTTTTCATATATTTGTTAAAACTATCTCTAACAAAAGGGGCTAAATGGCTTAATGTTACAGTTGCACCACCATAACTTGATGAGGTAACGGCTAATATAATCTGTGTGCTAATTGTTGCTGCTGTACTAAATCGATGTGGCTTTTCTATCATGACTCCATTAATAATGGTACCATTTTGTAACATGTCTTCTAAATTAATTAGCTCACAGTTGTGTAAGGCATTTTGGGCAAAGTAGTCAGCATCATGAAAGTGTATGATTCCGCTATCGTGTGCTTTTACAATATCTTCTGGCAATAAAAATCTTCTCGTAATATCAGTACTAGTAATTCCTGCTAAATAATCTCTTTGCGTTGTTACCACTTTCGCATTTTTATTTGAATTTTCATTGTTCCAGTATTCACTTTCTCCTTCGATTAATTCTTTGATAGATTGGTCTGTTGTATTAGCTTTTCTAACTAATTCTCTTTTATAACGATAGGTAATATATTTTTTGGCTAATGGATATTTTCCAAATTCCATAAGCTTTTCTTCTATAATATCTTGAATATCTTCTACTAAAATTCTTGGCTTATTTAGTTCCTCTATATATTCTATAATTCCCTTGATTTGCTCTTTTGACACTTTATCCTTTCTCGTTACCTCATTATTTGCTTTTTGAATGGCAATCCTTATTTTTTGTGGATCATAATCAACTATTGCTCCATCTCTTTTTACAATTTTCATACGACATTTCCCCTTTCATTTTGATAGGAAAATTATATCATAAAAAAAAATATCTTTTGTTGCAATTGCAACAAATAAAGAGTAAGATTTTGAAACTCTTACTCTTTCTAAGAAAATTGTTTTTATTTCATTTTTGTTACAATTTCATTACAATATCATTTTCTTTGTTTTTAATAGATTCACAAATTTTTTCAAACTATTCTAATTCAAATGCACCTGTATACAACCTGTAGTACACTCCTTTTTCATTGATTAAATCTTCATGATTACCTCTCTCTATAATCCTTCCATGGTCTAATACCATAATTGCTTTTGAATTTCTTACGGTTGAAAGTCTATGAGCTATCACAAATACAGTTCTTCCTTCCATTAATTTGTCCATTCCATCTTGTACAATTTTTTCTGTTCTTGTATCAATACTAGATGTTGCTTCATCCAATATCATAACGGGAGGATTTGCAGTCGCAGCCCTTGCAATTGATATTAATTGTTTTTGCCCTTGTGATAATGAACCTCCATTTCCATCTATCATGGTATCATATCCATTTGGCAAATTCATAATAAAATTATGTGCATTTGCAAGTTTTGCTGCTTCATAAACTTCTTCATCTGTTGCTTGTTCATTTCCATATCGAATATTTTCTTTTATTGTTCCTGTAAATAAGTTAACATCTTGTAAAACCATTCCTAGTGATTTTCTTAAATCTTCTTTTTTAATTTTATTGATATTGATTCCATCATATCTAATCTTACCATCTTCTATATCATAAAAACGATTTAATAAATTCGTTATTGTAGTTTTTCCTGCTCCTGTTGCTCCAACAAAAGCTATTTTTTGCCCAGGTTTCGCATATAGAGTAATATCATGTAAAACTAATTTATTTTCTTCATAACCAAAATCAACATTTCTCAGTTCGATATGTCCTTTTAATTCTACATATTCCAACCTTCCATCATGATGTGGATGCTTCCATGCCCACACTCCTGTATAATGGTCTACTTCTTTTATTTCTCCATCTACTTTTTCTGCATTTACTAAGGTTACATATCCATTATCTACTTCTGGTTCTTCATCCATTAGTTTGAATATTCTTTTAGCACCTGCCATGGCCATAACAACAGAGTTGATTTGCTGAGATAATTGGGTAATTGGCATAGAAAAACTCTTACTTAAATTTAGAAAAGATGCAATGGCTCCTATTGTTATTCCTCCTATCCCATAAATTGCTAATAATCCTCCGAACGGCACCAATTAAAACAAATTGTATGTTTCCTAAATTAGCTAATGCTGGCATTAATATATTGGAATATTTATTAGCAAGGGTTGCATCTTTACAAAGCTCTTCATTTATTCTTCTAAAATTTTCAATAGCTTCTTCTTCATGTGAAAATACTTTGATTACTTTTTGACCATTTATCATTTCTTCCATATATCCATTTGCCTTTGCCATTGACTCTTGTTGCTTGATAAAATAGGTACTACTTTTTCCTCCTATATTTTTGGTTACTTTTAGCATTGCCAATAAGATAAATATAACTAATATTGTTAAATAACCACTTGTATATATCATGGCAATAAAAGTAGAAATAATAGTGATAATCATGCTAACAATTTGTGGTAAACCTCTTGAAATTAGTTCTCGCAAGGTATCAGCATCATTGGTATAATAACTCATAATATCACCATGTGTATGCGTGTCAAAATATTTGATTGGTAATTTTTGCATTTTTTCAAACATTTCATCACGAATTGCTTTAAGAGTCCCTTGTGATATTTTTGACATCATTCTATTATATAAATAAGTAGCTAAGATTCCTATGAAGTAAATACCTGCCATTACGCTTAAAGCTTTAAGTAAAGGTGTAAATACAGGATTTTCTTGTAAAAGCATTGGTGAAATATAGTCATCTATTAATTTTTGTATAAAGATTGAACTTGCAACACTAGTTAAGGAACTTAAAATAACGAATACCATGACTATCATAAATTGTAGTTTATAGGTTTTAAATATATATCCTATTAATCTTCTCATTGTTTTTTTGTCAATTTTTTTATTTTTCATTATCCGCACCTCCCTTAACTTGAGATTCGTACACTTCTTGATAAATAGCATTTGATTTTAATAGTTCCTCATGAGTTCCCATTCCATCTATTTCACCATTGTCTAATACAACAATTAAGTCACTATCTTGAACAGAAGATACTCTTTGTGCTATGATAATTTTTGTAGTATTTGGGATTTCATCTAGCATAGCTTTTCGAATTAAGCTATCTGTTTTGGTATCTACTGCTGATGTAGAATCATCTAAGATTAATATTTTAGGTTTTTTTAATATAGCCCTAGCAATACAAAGTCTTTGTTTTTGTCCTCCTGATACATTGGTTCCTCCTTCTTCAATGTAGGTATCATATTTGTCAATAAAACCATTGATAAATTCGTCTGCTTGTGCCAATTGACAAGCTCTGATAATCTCATCCTCTGTTGCATTCTTATTTCCCCATTTTAAATTCTCTCTTATCGTTCCAGAAAATAACTCATTTTTTTGAAGAACCATAGAAACAGCATCTCTTAATGTTTTAATATCATAGTTTTTAACATCAAATCCTCCTACTTTTACTTCTCCTTGACTTACATCATACAATCTTGGAATTAACTGTACTAAAGTTGATTTTGAGCTTCCTGTTCCTCCTATAATTCCAATGGTTTGCCCTGCTTCTATTTTTAGGTTGATATTTTTTAAGCATAATTTGGATTTGTCTTTTACATAACTAAAACTCACATCTTTAAATTCTATGGAACCATCTTTTACTTCCATAATTGGTCTATCTGGATTTTTTAAG
The DNA here is from genome assembly GCA_944386725.1 of uncultured Clostridia bacterium. Lineage (GTDB taxonomy): Bacteria > Bacillota > Clostridia > TANB77 > CAG-508 > CAG-269. The sequence continues at coordinate 54,156 of CALXCE010000004.1, read as the reverse complement.
TCAGGAACTTCCTCCAATAGTTCTACAATTCTTTTTGCGGATTCTAAGGCCATGGTAACCATTACAAATACCATAGAAAGTAACATTAGGCTGAATAATATTTGCATAGCATAAGAAATTAAACTGGTTAATTCTCCTGTTGTTAAAGTACTTCCTACGATGAATTTAGCTCCAAACCATGAAATTAACGTAATACAAGTATAAATTGTAAATTGCATTAATGGATTGTTTAATGCTAATATCATTTCTGCTCTTGAAAAATCTTTATAAATTGATTGTGAAACTTTTTTAAATTTTTCTACTTCTTTTTCTTCTTTAGCAAAAGATTTGACAACCCTTATTCCTTTTACATTTTCTTGTACAACATTATTTAATTTGTCATATGTATTGAAAACTCTTTCAAAAATAGGATGAGCTACTTTTGCAATCCATATGAGTAATCCTCCTAGTATAGGAGATGCAATTAAAAATATTAATGCTATTTTGGCATTTATGGTAAATGACATAATCATAGCAAAAATAATAGTGATTGGTGCTCTAACAGCTCCTTTTATAACCATCATAAATGCTTGTTGTACATTAGTTACATCTGTTGTTAATCTGGTTACTATACTAGATGTACTAAATTTATCGATATTAAAAAATGAATACTTTTGTACTTTTTCATACATATCTTGCCTTAAATTTTTAGCAAAACCTGCTGCTGCAATTGCAGCAAATTTTCCTGATTGTACTCCGAAAAATAATGATAGAAAAGCTACAATTAACAATCCTATACCTATTTTTAATATAACATTCATGTCATTTTGCGTAACTCCTTCATCAATTAATATTGCCAATAAAAACGGAATTATAATTTCCATTGCTACTTCTAATATCATACAAATTGGCGTTAAAATGGATGCCTTTTTGTACTCTTTTACTGATTGTAATAATCTCTTTATCATATTTTCCTCCTTATATTTTATTTATTACTTTTCCTATATCTTCTGATACTTTTATACATTTATCTTCTATTTCTAAATATACATTTGGATTTTCTTTATTAAATCTTACCAAATTCCATTTTTCATTTTGCAAGGTCATTTGTTCAAATGGAAATCTTATGATGCCTGGTGTATTAAAGCCCACTCCAAATTCTAATAATACTACTTTTTTATTTTTGGTTTCTTCTAAAAACTCCTCATATTTTTTATTTTGTTTATACCATTTATCATCTTGAACAAAATAAGCATCTTTTCTTAAATTAACATCCATACTTTCACCACATATTGGACATTTTGGAATAAGCTCTGTTGGTATTTTACAGTCTACTGTTCTTTTTAACATTTTGCTTACCATTTCAGTAGCATCGTATAGTTTATTATGACAAGCCATGCTACATTGAATATATCTATAACTTCCTTGTGTAGCAAATATTTTTTCTTCATCAAATCCTGCCTTATAAAATTGGTCATCAACATTTGTTGTAATTACAAAATATTTTTTATCTTTTACTAGTTTTAAAATATCTTGATATAATTTTGTTGCACCCATTCCTGTATCATTGATATAAATATGTCTAGCCCAGTAAGCCCATTTTTCTTCTTCTGTTTCAAAGTTATAAAATGATGATGTATACATATCTGTAAAATGGTATTTTTTAATAAAATCTGCAAAATTATCTTCAAATCTTTTTCCAGCATATTCAATTCCTGCTGATGTTGAAAGTCCTGCTCCTGCACCTATTAGGATATAATCGCTATCATTTATTAGTTTTTGTATTTGCTCTATTTTATTTAATATATTTTTCATATAAGTATAAATCCTCCTTATTATACACATTAAATATAACTTTATCAAATTGCTTTGGATTATTTGATAAAAACTTATCTACTGTTTTTATTGCTATTTTACAAGCAATGTCTTTAGGAAATCGATATTCTCCAGTTGATATACAAGGAAATGCTATTGTTTCTATCTTATTTTTTATGGCTAATTCTAAACTGTTGATGTAACAATCTGCTAATTGTTTTTCCTCTAAATTTGTTACTTCATTATAAATAATTGGTCCAACTGTATGTATAATATAATTTGATGGTAAATTATGGCCTTTTGTAATGATAACTTCACTTGTTTTTAAATTGTAATTCTTTTTTTTCATTATTTGATTACATTCCAGTCTTAATCCTATCCCCGCAAATGTATTTATTTGATTATCGATACACTTATGGCAAGGTATAAAACATCCCAACCCTTGTGAGTTTGCAGCATTTACTATTGCTTGTACTTTTAAAGTAGTTATATCTCCCTGCCATAAACATATTTTGTTTTTGTTCTCTAATTTTGTTTCTTTGACTGTTTGACTGATTGATTTTATATCTTCTACTTTTGTAATATTTTTTTGCCTTAATTCTTCTTGTAAGTATTCATTTTCCACTTGTAAGTATTCTTTTGAAATTTTTTTTGGCTCTCTAATATTACATAAACTACGATATAAATTCTTTTTTTCAGTTATATCCGTGGGTATTTTATCAATACTTAGTTCTATGTTTTCTTTTAGCAAATATTTTATTAAATAATCTAATTTATCCAATATAAACATCTCCTATTTATTTTTAAAGAGGGATTGTACTTGTTCTACAACCCCCGTCTTATTCGTTTTTATATTTTAGTTTTGTGGAAAGAAAAATCCTGCTGTCATGTCTAAATAGTTCAATCCACTATATTCTGTATATTTTGCTTTTACTTTCTCTTTAAACTCATCTGCATTTGAACATTCTTTAGCAATCTTCTTTAATTCTTCAAGATATGCAATTTTTGTATCAACATCCTTTAATGTTTCTGGTGTATAATGGCTTGAAAGAACTAACTTATATCCTTTTTCTTTATAATTTTCTAATTGTTTAATCATAACATCTGCTCCACCTACTCCAGCTACTATTGAATGACAATCATGTCCTAACATATGTGTATACACACATCCTATTTGTGGAAATTCAATTTCAATATTTTCGTCATGATATGTGATATTTAACTCAAATCCATCAATATTGACTTTGTTTTCTTCTAAAATATCTGTAATTTTATGATATTCTTTTGCGAAATTTCCTCCAAATGCTGTTTCAAATCCTATCACTAAATTACATATTGTTCCTTCTTTCATGGATTTAATCGTTCCGTCTAGAAGCATATCCTTTTACATCTTTAAAAATTGTTCCTCCATTTGGATGATCTGAAAATACTTTTCCCACTATTGTTTTTCCTAATTTTTTTACATATTCTTCAAATTCTCCTAAATTATCATAAAATGCTGGGAACTCTACTAATAATATATTGTCCTTATTTTCTAATATATAGCTTTCATCATACATTAAATCATTAGTTTGATAACTATGCAACTTTATTTCTCCAAAATTATAAATTTCTACAAATCCTTTTTTTAAATTAACTTTTGATATTTCCATTTCTAATTCACTCCTATTTCTTTATTATTGAAATTTAGTAGCTACTTTATTTTTCAATTTCTAGAATTATTTTACTGGCATATTTTCATTTTGTAAAGTAGGCACTTTTTAGTAATCTAGTTTCTTCTGAGATACTTTTGTGTATTCTTCTAACTTTTAGAGCCAAAAAAATTTTCAAATTTTTTGGTTAGTATATGCCTTTCATATATTAATATTCTTTTTTATACTATTATTGATTTTGTAAGATGATATTGTTTACTTTTTTCTCTATGTTTGATATAATCTAAATAAATTTGATTATATTTGGAGTTGATATTATGAAGAACGAGTTGCCTGCTTGCCCGGTTGAAATCACAATGGGATTGATTGGAGATAAATGGAAAGTTTTAATTATTAGGGATTTATTAACTCGGAACGAAAAGATTTGGAGAATTAAAAAAATCTTTGACTGGTATTACTCAAAAAGTATTAACAAATAATTTAAGACAAATGGAGTCTTCTGGTCTTGTTAATAGAAAAGTTTATGCAGAAGTTCCTCCTAGAGTAGAATATTCTTTAACAGATACCCGGGTTAAGTTTAAAACCTATTTTAGATTCAATGGTTAATTGGGGAAATGAATACAGAGAAAAGCAAAAATAGCTTACTAAACAAAAAAACAAGTCAAACTTGTTTTTCCATTTTTTGCTTTTTATTTTGTTTTAATCGCAAATAACCAAGTTCTTCCCAAACATTATAAGCTAGATTTAATCGAAATACTAAAGTAGGCTTCGCACCAGCTCTGTTCTTATCGACAACACAAGCATAATATCTAACATCTGGATCTTCAAACTTCTTTAAATCATAAAACTTAGTATCTACTTCATGCAAAGAATACTCATAATTTTCTAATTCATCTCTATGAATTTGTTTAATTAACCCTAGAGTATCTAATACCTCTTTAACCGTTCTACTAACTGCCAAATCATTAACTGTTAAATTAACTGGCAAAGTATTGCTCTCTGCTAATTGTAAAGTAGAACAGATATAAATCCCAAAATTTTGTGCAATATTAGAAAGAATCGTTGCTGTTTTCTTTAATTCTTCTCCAATTCCTATATTGGCTGTATCTGTTTTTAAGGTATCATAAAAAACATATTCGATTTTTTCTTTATAGTAATAGTTGATAATTACCTTCTTCAACTCATCATTTGTATGATCTGTAATATTGATAAAATAAATTGAATTATTAATTTGCTTATCAACCCAATTGGTAACAGCTATAACATCTCTAAATTCTTTTGAAACTTCTACTAATCTTTTAGCAAAGTCTACTTGTCGTTCTTTCTCCTCTTTCATGACAAATCCATCTTTATCTGTTTTTACCTTTGCATTTGGGTCTGCCCTAAATTTAAATTCTAATAGCTCTCCTTCTGTTTTAGAAATTTCTATTCCATGTAATTTTTGGATTTCTTTATTGTTTAAAATCGTGGTAATTAAACATAATCTCATTTTGTCTTCTGACATTTCATTAGAGATAATTAATACTTTTTTATGATGAACTAATGCTGTATGTGCTGCTATATCAATAGTAAACCTACTTTTTCCTGCATTCGATGGCATGGCAAATGCCATGGTTTCTCCTTTTCTAATCCCTTTAAATACTTGCGTTAAAATAGGAAAAGGTAATGGTAATCCATTCGTTAAATTGTTGTCTCCTAATTTTAAAAAACTGGTTAAATTTTCATTTAGTATTGCCCTTTTAAACTTTTCGGTATCATTTACTTGTATAACTGCACTTTCTACTTCTTCTACTGACATTTTGTCATATAATTCGTATTCTTTTATTTCCACTACTTTTTCTTGAATATTCTGAATTGGTATAGCTAAATAATTTTTTCTCAATACAAACAACTTTTTTAATTCCGTATAAATTTTTTCCATATTATAATTTTGATCTCTTACTTCTCGTTTTAATGTACTTTTTAACTCATATACTTTTTCAGAATCTCTTGAAAAATTAAAGTCTTTTTTTGCTAATTCAGAACTATAGGCTCCACCTTCTGTGAATAACACACTTTTATAAATATTTAGCAATTCTGGATCCTGAAAATAGCAATCTTCATATAAAAAGAAATATTTTATAATATATCTTGGATCTTCTAATAATAATCCTATGTATTGTCTTTCTAGTTCTTCATTCATTAATTCCTTCGGATACATCCCTGTCATATCTTCTTTTTCTTGTTTAGAAGCTTTACTAATACCTTTTGTTGTTTTTTCTTTTGTGGAATTCTTTTCTTTTTTTGGTCTTAACATTTCTATTTTATTTAAGGCAGATGTATAATCTTTTCCGTGCTAAATCGCTTTTAATATCTTTAATAATTTCAACATTATCAGCTGTTACTGGTATATTATCAATCAATTCATATAGTTTCTCTATTTTCTCTTCTTCCATATTTGTACTCTCCTATCTTCTGTTTTATCTAATTCTTTATATTTAAGTTGTGATTTAATTAAATCATATAATTTTAATTATAAAAAGTCAATATCTTTGTATCAATAAAAGTACAATAAATTCAAAAACTTTATTAAATTTACTTGAATTTCTTTTACTTTTAGTATAAGATAGAAAAGAAAGTATGAGATTACATAGGAGGAATAGAATGCCACGAAAAACAAAAGAACAAAAAGAATTAGAAAATGAAAAGAAAATGGAAAAAGTAGTATCTACTACAAAAAAAGTAACCAATACACCAAAGAAATCTAGTGCCAAAAAAGAAACTAGCACAAAAAAGAAAACTCCCACCTCTACTGCTAAGAAAAAAACTACTGCCAAAAAGGCTACTACTAAAAATAAAGCAACTAAAAAGACTTCTACCGAAAGAACTAATTCTTCTAAGAAAAAAATAGATATTGTAGAATATTATGATTTACCTTATCGCTATAATCAAACCATTGTAAAAGTTTTAGCACAAACTCCTACCAATCTATTCATTTATTGGGATATTTCCGATAAAGATAGAAAAAATTTTGAGAAACAGTACGGAGATGATTTCTTTCAAACAACAAAACCAATTTTAATTGTACATAATGATACATTAAATTATAGTTTTGAAGTAGAAATTAACGATTTTGCTAATAGCTGGTATCTACATGTTGCCGATAGCAAATGTGATTATCGAATTGAACTTGGTAGACGTCCTATTGCAAAAACAGAAAAACTAAATACAGATTATATTTATGTCACTACTTCAAATGAAATTGAATCCCCAAATGATAAAATTTTATTTGATAAAAATCAAAAAATGGTTTATTTCCGAAATGTAAAAACAGGAAAACAAACCCAAAAGCAAATATCTTCTATCTCATTTATTAGAAATATGGGAAAAATATATAATATTTATGATTTATATAAAACAATTTATCAAGATGAAAATATAGAAGAAATGTTTGACTTATCAAATCCTTCTTCTGGTAATCCATCCTCTGGAAGCCTTTCATCAAAATTCAAATAAGACACAAGGGACAGGTCTTAAATGTCTCATCATTTTAGTAGAAAAATGTCGAAAAATATGAAACATTTAGGAACTGTTCCTTTATATTTTACATTTTAACAAAGGAGAATTATAAAAATGCAAGATAAAAAAGGATATGTAAGTTTTGTTCTTCATGCTCACCTTCCCTTTATTCATCATCCAGAAAGTGACGACTATTTAGAAGAATCTTGGCTATATGAAGCCATTTCAGAAACCTATATTCCATTATTAACCAATTTTCAAAAATTAGTAGATGAAGGGGTTAATTTTAGAATTACTATGTCAATGACTCCTCCTCTACTTTCTATGTTAGATAATAAATTATTACAAAAAAAATATATTAACTATTTGAAACAATTGATTGAATTATCGGAAAAAGAAGTCAAAAGGACAGCAGGTGACGAAAGATTAAATAAACTTTCTCATTATTATTTGGAACGATATTCAAATGATTTACACCTATTTAAAGATGTCTATGACTGTAATTTAATTGAAGCTTTTAAGCATTTCCAAGATATTGGCGTATTAGAGATTATTACCTGTGGTGCTACACATGGGTATTTTCCTATTTTATATGTCAATGAAAAAACGGTAAAAGCTCAAATAGCAGTTGGTGTTCAAACTTATGAAAGGTATTTTGGAAGAAAACCTCGTGGTATTTGGCTTCCTGAATGTGGCTATGTTCCAGAAGCAGACAAATATTTAAAAGAATTTGGAATTGAGTATATTATTACTGAATCACATGGAATTTTATATGCAGATCCAACTCCTATTTATGGTACTTTTGCACCAATTGTTTCTCCCGAAGGTGTGGTTGCCTTTGGACGTGACATTGAATCCTCTAGGCAAGTTTGGAGTTCTATTAATGGATACCCAGGAGATTATAATTATAGAGAATTTTATCGTGATATTGGTTATGATGCTGATTATGACTATATTAAACCTTATATTGCACATAATGGCGTTAGAGTCCATACGGGAATTAAATATTATCGAATTACTGGAGATACTGATTTTAAAGACTACTATAATTTACAATGGGCAAAAGATTCTGCTGAAAAACAAGCTGGTCATTTTTTAGATAGTCGAACTTCACAAATCAATCATCTTTCACAATACATGGAAACACCGCCAATTATTCTTTGCCCTTATGATGCTGAACTTTATGGCCATTGGTGGTATGAAGGTCCTTATTGGTTATATATTTTAATAAAAAAAGTTTATTATGATGACTGTAATTTTGAATTGATTACACCTTCCGAATATATTGACAAGTATCCAAACATGCAAGTAGCTTCTCCTTGTCGATCTAGCTGGGGTGCCAACGGTTATAGCGAAGTTTGGTTAAACCCATCCAACGACTATGTTCATAGACATTTGCATGTGGCAGGAGATAGAATGTGCGAATTAGCTTGGCTTTATCCAAATGCTAAAGGATTAAAGAAAAAAGCATTAAACCAATGTGCAAGAGAGCTTTTACTTGCGCAAAGTAGCGACTGGCTATTTATTATCACCAATGGAACCATGGTCGATTATGCCAAAAAAAGGATTAAAGACCATATTGGAAGATTCACTAAATTATATTATCAAATAAAAGATGACAAAATTGATGAGGATTTTTTGAAAAACATTTCAAAAAAAGACTGTGTCTTTCCAGATATAGATTATATGATTTATTATTAAGGGCAATTGGAGACGTTTCCTTTTGCCCCTTTTTGTGCATTTAGGGACATATCTTTTCTAAATATTACTTTATTATTGTTATCTATTATTTTTTATATTCATTCCTCGGTTTGTTTCATAACCAAGAACATCTAATAAAATCAATCAGCGCCCTCATGGTAAGTGAGATTCCCTAATTGATTTTACAAGATGTTCTAATGGTTACTACACAGCACATTCGTCATTTTTATAAAAAATAATAGATAACAATAATTCTAAAATTATACTTATATAAAGATATGTCCCTAAATGCACAAAAAGGGGCAAAAGGAAACGTCCCCAATTGCACAATTTTTCTTAATAAGCATAGTATAATGTATAAGTTTTTTAAATTTAGTAGATACTAGTTTTGTTGGAAAGGGGAATTTTTTTATGAAGTCACTTTGTATTAAGACAAACAATTCTGATTTACTAAATTATCTACTAAATGAATTAAAAAATATAGAACTAAAAGATATATGCTTTTCAGAAAATGAATTTAAAGTTTATAAAAATATTATTATTCATTACTCTGGCAATGATGAGCCTCTTTTCTTGTCAAAAATCTCCTCTGTTTTGTGTTTTCTTGTAATTGACGAAATAGAGGAAACTTTATTGAAAAGATTAATAATACAAAATTATTTTTATTTTGATAGCACAGAAAGAGAAAAAATTTTAGCAATATGTTTTGATATTATAACAGATGATTTTACAAATCTTTTTGATAAAAAATTTAAAATTTTATATAACATTTTTTATGAATTCTTGTCTAGTCATAAATCAATTGTATTAAATGGGTTTATTAATTTTAGGCTTAAAAGCTATTTAGAACTTCTAGATAAAGTGGTAAATGAAGCTGTGAATAGTTTTGTAATAGAAAAGGAATATCTTGAATTTATTTCTTTGCTAAAGTTATATATCAATTCTCAAGCCTGTGGATGTGAAATAGTACACATTGTTTTTTCCTCCTCAGAGTCTGTTTTATTAGATGAGAATAAAAATTTGATTGTAGTTGCTGATGATATTTTTAAAGCTAAATACTTAAGCGATATTACTTTTTCATCAAATGATTATATATTGAACTCACTACTTACTTTACTTCCTAAAAAAATCTATATTCATCTAGTAGATGATTATAAGGATGAATTTATTAATACATTACAATTAGTATTTGAAAACAGAGTTAATTTATGCACAGATTGTAATATATGTAAATTATATAAAACTTCTATTAAAAATTTAAATAGAAAAAAAATTCCACATTCAGAACTTTTTTAATTCTGTAATGTGGAATTTTTTGTTTCTAATTAAAAGCACTAATTGCCTCATTAAATCCTGGTAATAGGATATTAACAAAATCATTTTCTTCTGATACTTCCCATTTTCCATCTTGTTTTTTTAGTATGATAGTTTGATTAGAAGTTACCATTTCTATTTCATTATTATTTAATTCTTCAATTAAATAATTCGTCATTTCTTCTTCACTAATACTTTCTCCACTAAATGCTATTTTTATTACCTTTTGCATATAATTTGCTATGATTGTTTTAAAATCTTTATTTGTGATTTCTACTTCAACTGTAGCTGTGTCTCCTTCTTCTTTTACATTTTGAACTTTCCATTCTAGTTTATCAAAAAGTAATTTTTGTGCTTCTTCATCAAAATCTTCTTCTGATAAGTCGGATAATACAGTTTGACTATAATTTCCTGATTTTAAATCTCCTAACATGGTTTCAACTGATTTTTTTGGAGAATCTCCCATTAAGAAAATACATGCTAATATTGCAATTACAACAACAACTATGATAGCCACTGCTATTATGATTCCTTTATTTGACTTTTTCTTTTCTCCACTTGCTTTCTCAATTTTTTTCTTTGTATCTTTTGGTAACTCTTGTTTTTTCGTTGTTTTTTTGTCTACTACCTTTTTTTCGTCTTTTTTTTCAGTTGATTTTGTATCTTTTTTTTCTGCTTTTTCCGTTGCTTTTACATCTTGTTTTTTTACTTCTTTTTTCTCTTCTTCCATAATATAATCCTCCTCTTATTCGTTTACTATGACTTGATTATATCCTAACAAGATACTTTTTGCAACATTTTTGGACATTTTTTTCAACTTACATAGCTCCATTAATTCCACTTGCTACAATTTCCTTCATATTTTCAATCAAATCATCAATTTCTTTTGGTGTTACAATTAAATTATAATCCTTCGGAATTAGCGCTTCCTTTATTTCTTCATAATTATCCTCTTCTTTTAATTTGTTTAAATAATCATTTGATTTGGCTTCATCTTGTAATTTTTGAATAAATAAATCTAAACTATCATTGACTAATACCGCTGTTTCTACTACTGTTGGGATTCCTATTGCTACTACTGGGACACCTAATGTTTTTTGACTAATTTCACTTCTCGTATTTCCAACTCCTGCTCCAGGCACAATTCCTGTATCAGACAATTGTACGGTACTATTAATTCTTTCAATACTACGAGATGCTAGTGCATCAATTACAATAACGAGTTTTGGATGAATGTTGTCCACAATTCCTTTTAAAATTTCAACTGTTTCAATTCCAGTTGTCCCTAATACTCCAGGTGATATGGCACTGACCATTCTAGTTCCTTCTTCTACATATTGCGGCAAATAATTGATAATATGTCTTGTTACTTCTATTTCATTAATTACTTTTGGTCCCAAGCTATCAGGTGTTACATAGATATTTCCAAGTCCTACTACTAAAATTTCTCCTTGACTATCTATATGATTTCCAATCACTTGTTTTAATTCTTTTGTTAAAGTTTCAGCTGCCTTTTGTATTTCCTCCTCTTGTGCAATTTTTAATTTTTTAATATCGATTGTAATGTAGTTTCCAATTGGTTTTCTGATTGCTTTTTCTCCATTTTCATTCGTTATTTTTACTCTTTCTACTTTTATATTTTCATCTATTTCTTCTTGATTTGCTTCAATTCCTTCGATTTCTTCTAGCTTATTGGCTTTTTGGTATATTTCCCTTCTTTCAGATGCTAAATCTGTTCTAAAGTTAAACATAATTTTCCTCCCTTTTCTTTTTTCTTAGTATTGACGATTTAATAATTTTTTATAATAATCTAAATTAATTTTATCTTTTTTTCTGATATTGATGAAGCAAAACCGTTAATTACTTTCGCATAAGAGCTAGGTATGAACCTAGCTCTTATTTTTTCCCCTTATATATGTATATGGGGAAAATTATCCTGCAACTCCTACTGGAATTGCAAGAACATTGTATATAACTTTTCATAATTTGTCAACATATTTCTTTAAAAACTTACCCGTATGACTTCTTTCATTTTTACAAATCTGTTCTGGAGTTCCGACAGCTACCACTTCTCCACCATTATCTCCACCTTCTGGACCCAAATCTATAATATAATCGCTTGTTTTGATCAAGTCTAGATTATGTTCTATGACAATAATGGTATTACCTGTATCCACTAGTCTTTGCAAGATATCCACTAATCGATGAACATCTGCAATGTGCAATCCTGTTGTTGGCTCATCTAAAATATACAAGGTTTTACCAGTAGCTCTTTTTGATAATTCAGTTGCTAGTTTTACTCTTTGTGCTTCTCCTCCCGATAAAGTAGTAGATGGTTGTCCTAGCTTAATGTAACCAAGGCCAACATCATATAGAGTTTGTATCTTTTGTTTGATTTTTGGTATTTTATCAAAGAAAGTTAAAGCTTCTTCTACGGTCATATCTAATACATCAGCAATCGTTTTTCCTTTATATTTCACCTCTAAAGTTTCTCTATTATAACGTTTTCCTTTACATACTTCACAAGGTACATAGATGTCTGGTAAAAAGTGCATTTCAATTTTATGCACACCATCTCCATTACAACTTTCACATCTTCCACCTGCTACATTAAAGCTGAATCTCCCTTTCTGATAGCCTCGCATTTTGGCTTCTTCTGTTGCTGCAAATATATCTCGAATGAAGTCAAATACTCCCGTATAGGTTGCTGGATTTGAACGTGGCGTTCTTCCGATTGGAGATTGGTCTATATTAATGATTTTATCAATATTTTGCAAACCTTTTACTCCTTTGCATTTTCCTGGTTTTTCATTGGAACCATTTAACTCTTTGGCAACCGTCTTATATAATACTTCATTAACTAATGTTGATTTTCCGAGATCCAGATACTCCTGTTACACAGTTAAAAACTCCAAGTGGAAATTTAACACTAATATTTTTTAAATTGTTTTCTGTGGCTTCTTGTACTTCTATTACCTTTGATTTTGTATGTTTTCTTCTTTTTTTTGGCACTGGTATTTGCTTTCTACCACTTAAATATTGACCTGTGATAGACGCTTCTACTTGTTTTATTTCTTCTGCCGTTCCGCTGTGCCATAACTTGTCCACCATGAATACCTGCTCCTGGTCCAATGTCTATCACTTGGTCAGCTGCATACATGGTATCTTCGTCATGTTCTACAACTAAAAGGGTATTTCCCAAATCTCTTAATTTTTTAAGAGTGGCTAGTAACTTGTCATTATCTCTTTGATGTAGTCCTATACTTGGCTCATCTAAGATATATAATACGCCTGTTAGTCCAGAACCGATTTGTGTCGCTAAACGGATTCTTTGTGCTTCTCCTCCAGATAGGCTTCCTGCACTTCTAGATAAGGTTAAATATTCTAATCCAACATCTATTAAGAATTGCAATCTTTGATCAATTTCTTTTAAAATCAACTCAGAAATCATAGCCTGTGTTTTGGTTAATTCAAGGTTATTTAGATATTTCTTTATTTTATTGATTGGCATATCCGTTAATTCATTGATATTTTTATTACCTACTTTAATCGATAAAATTTCTGGTTTTAATCTTGCTCCATGACAAGAATAACAAGGAGAGTTGCTCATATACATTTCATAAAAATCTCTCATTCCTTGGGATTTGGTTTCATTATGACGTCTATCTAATGTTGGGAGTACTCCTTCAAAAGGTGCTGTGAATTTTCTTACTCCCGCATAAGATTCATATTCAAAATCAATTTCTTCGTCTCCTGTGCCATATAAGATTTTTTCTAAAAACCATCTTGGTAAATCTTTTATTTTTTTGTTTTTGATTTCTACTCCATAATGTCTTCCAACACTCTCAAAATACATCTTTGCCATGGTATCACCTTTTTTCATGGTACTTGAACCAAAGGCTTTGACACCATCATATAAAGTTTTGTTTTTATCTGGAATGATTAAGTCCTCATCCATTTTCATAAGGTAGCCAATACCTGTACAAGTTGGGCATGCTCCAAAGGGATTGTTAAACGAAAACATTCTTGGTGTTAATTCTAGAAAACTAAATCCACAGTCTGGACAAGCATAATTACAGCTGTATAAAACTGGTTTTTGTCCTACAATATCAATTAGAACTAAATTATCTGCATGTTTTAGTGCTACTTCTACTGATTCTGTTAGTCGACTTATCATATCTGGCTTAATTACTAATCTATCTACAATTAACTCAACTTCATGTTTTTTCTTTCTGTCTAGCTTAATATCATCTTGACCAAGCTCATATACTTCTCCATCAATTCTAACTCTGACAAACCCTTCTTTTTGGTATCCTTCTAATAGCTTAGTAAATTCTCCTTTTTTACTTCTTACAACTGGTGCTAATACTTGAATTTTTGTACCTTCTGGTAAATTCATAATATTATCAATAATCTGGTCAATACTTTGTTTTTCTATTTTCTTATGACAGTTTGGACAGTATGGAACTCCAATTCTTGCATATAATAGACGAATGTAATCATAAATTTCCGTTACCGTTCCAACGGTGGAACGCGGATTTTTGGAAGTTGTTTTTTGGTCAATGGAAATGGCTGGTGAAAGTCCATCAATTCTTTCTACTTCTGGCTTTTCCATTAATCCTAGGAATTGTCTTGCATAAGATGATAAACTTTCTACATATCTTCTTTGTCCTTCTGCATATAAGGTGTCAAATGCTAAGGATGACTTTCCAGAACCTGAAAGCCCTGTTATAACAACTAGTTTATCTCTTGGTATTTCTAAATCTATATTTTTTAAATTATGTTCTTTTGCGCCTTTTATAATTATTTTATCGTTCATAATTTTACCCCCAAAACATTATACTATATTTTTATAACAAAAACAAGAGTTTGGTATACTTTTCTAAAATAAAAAGAAGCATTTGTTACTACTCAGCCCTAAGTATATTTATATTATTTTGAAGCACTGCGTAAGCGACCAAACGAGCAAACTTGCGAGTGCGATTGGAGCAACTTACAGACTAGTATTTTTAAATTCTGGAAGTTGCGACACACAAAGTGTAAAAAAATAATATAAATATACTTAGGGTTGAGTAATAACAAGCATTCTAACATCTGCTTCTTTTACTAAAATATTCCTACAATTTCTCCGTTTTCATCAATATCAATACTTTCTGCTGATGGTACTTTTGGAAGTCCTGGCATAGTCATAATTTTTCCTGCTAAGGCAACTACAAATCCTGCTCCTGTTTTTAATTGAAGATCTCTAATTGTAATATTATAGTCACCTTTACATTCTAGATTTTTTGCATCATCTGAGAAAGAATATTGTGTTTTAGCAATGCAAACAGGAAAATCCCCATATCCTAGTTCTTCTATTTTTTTCATTTCTTGGATGGCTTCTTCTGAATAATCTACCCCTTTTGCTCCATATATTTTAGTTGCTATTTTTTCGATTTTTGTTTGGATAGAGTCTTCTAAATCATAGATATAATGGAAGTTTTCTTCTTGCTCAGTTAATTTTACTAACTTTTCAGCAATGTCTTTAGCACCTTCTCCTCCTTTTGCCCATCCTTCTACTAAACTTAATTCAACATCTTTTTCGGCTAGCTTACCTTTTAGAAATTCAATTTCTTTGTCAGTGTCTTGTACATATCTGTTCAATGCTACAATAACATTTAATCCGAATTTATTTTTTAGGTTATCAATATGGCGATACAAATTGTCAATCCCTTTTTCAATACCTTCTATGTTTTCTTCTTGTATTTTTTCTTTTTCTACGCCACCATGATATTTGATAGCTTTTATCGTTGCTACTAACACCACAGCATCTGGTTTAATACCTGCTTTTCTACATTTGATATCTAGGAATTTTTCTGCTCCTAAATCAGCTCCAAATCCTGCTTCTGTTATGACATAATCTCCTAGTTTTAAAGCTAATTTAGTAGCCATAATACTATTGCATCCATGTGCTATGTTCGCAAATGGTCCTCCATGAATAATAGCTGGCGTATGTTCTAAGGTTTGCACTAAATTTGGTTTTAAAGCATCTTTTAATAAGACTGCCATAGCACCTTGTGCTTTTAATTGTTTTGCATAAATAGGTTCTCCTTGTTTATTGTATCCAATTAATATATTTCCTAGTTTTTCTTTCAAATCGTTGATATCTGTAGCTAAACATACAATCGCCATGATTTCTGAAGCTACAGTTATGTCAAATTTGTCATGTCTTGGAACAATCTTTTTTTCTCCAGATAGCCCTGTTTCTACTTCTCTTAATTGTCTATCATTTAAGTCCAGACATCTTTTCCATACTACTTTTTCAAACCCTAATTCATTTCCAAAATAGATATGATTATCAATTAAACTTGCTAATAAATTATTGGCAGCTGTTATGGCATGGATATCTCCTGTAAAATGCAAGTTAATATCTTCCATTGGTGCAACTTGTACTCTTCCACCTCCAGTTGCTCCTCCTTTAATACCAAATACTGGTCCTAAAGAAGGTTCTCTTAATGCTAATATAGATTTTTTCCCTATGGTTCTTAGTCCGTCTGCTACAGCGATAGATATTGTTGTTTTTCCTTCCCCTAATGGCGTTGGATTGACAGCTGTTACTAAGATTAACTTACCATCTTTTTGTTTCTTTCTCTTTTTATAGACCTTTTCAGAAATTTTCGCTTTATATTTCCCATATTGTTCTAAATCTTCTTCTTCAATTCCTACTTTTTTTGCTACGTCTACTATTTTTTCTAGTTTTGTATTTCTTGCAATTTCAATGTCTGTCATATAAATTCCTCCTCTTATATATTATTTATTATTAATTAAACAATTAATCCTGCAATAACTCCTATTATAGCCCCTACAAATACTTGTACTGGTGTATGTCCTAACACTTCTACTAATCTTTCTGATACCTGTACTCCCGTCAATCCTGGCGTTTCAATCAATTTGTTTAACAACTTCGCTTGTTTTCCTGCTGCTCTTCTCACTCCACAAGCATCATACATAACAACAAATGCTACAATTAAGGCTAAAGCAAATAATGGTGTACCCACTCCCTCATATTTTCCAATTAGTGTTGCTAGTCCTGCTACTACTGCTGAGTGAGAACTTGGCATTCCTCCTGCTCCCATAATTCTTTTAAAGTTAAATTTTTTGGTGGTAACTAAATCATAAATTAATTTAAATAATTGTATTCCAAACCATAAAAGAAATGGTACATATATGTATTTGTTTTGCACAAATGCGATAAAATCATTCATTTTTTCTCTTTCTCCCTTTTTATTCTTCTGTTTCAAATTTTTCTTCTTTTATCTCACTATCTTGATTTACTAAAATCGTTATTTTCTTTTCTGCCTCCTCTAATGTTTTATTACATTCTTTTGAAATTTTAATACCTTCTTCAAATTTTGAGACAGAATCCTCTAAATTTAATTCTCCTTTTTCTAGTTCCTCTACAATTTTTTCTAATTGTTCCATTTGTTCTTCAAAGCTTTTACTCATTTTGACCTCCTCATTTTATTATACCTAAATAGTCATGCTGTAAACTAAAGGTGTAAAAAAAATAATATATTACACCTTTGATTTACAGCACAGTATCTACATTATTGTATCTGTGCCTCTCTAAGTCCATCTACAAATCTAATCTCCACCATGTCACCAGATTTCAATTCCGTTTGTGTTTTTATCACTTTTCCATCCTTTTGTGTAATCGAATAGCCTCTAGATAGAGTTTTTAATGGACTATAGGCATCTAATTTAGCAACTAGCTTACCATACTTTGTTTTTTCTCTTTCTTGTTTCGCTTGTATTAAATTTTCTAACTGTTTTACCTGATTATCGATTCTGATATAATTTTCTTGAATTCTTCGCGTTGGTTCTTTAAAAATAGAACTTGACATACTTTTTTCATATCGTAATCTCATAACCTCTACTTTTTTAATTAAAGACATTCTTAATCGATTTTGATAAGTTATGATTTTTTGTTTGACTTCATAAATATCTGGTACTGCTAATTCGGCTGCTGCTGATGGCGTTGGAGCTCTTAAATCAGCTACAAAGTCACTAATAGTAAAATCAGTTTCATGTCCTACGGCTGATATAATTGGAATCTCTGAATGGTAGATACTATGTGCTACAACTTCTTCATTAAATGGCCACAAGTCTTCTAAAGATCCTCCTCCTCTTGCTAAAATCAATACATCCGCTAATTTATTTCGATTCATATATTCAATACCATCTGCAATTTTCCTAGCAGCTCCTTCTCCTTGTACAGGAACTGGCAATAAGCGAATCACAACATTAGGATTTCTTCTAGTAGATACATTGATAATATCTCTAATGACAGACCCTGTCTGAGAAGTTAGCACCCCAATTACCTTTGGCATCATCGGAATTGGCTTTTTATGTTCCTCCTCAAATAATCCTTGTTTTTCTAATTTATTTTTAAGTTCTTGGTAGGTTGTGTATAAATCTCCTAATCCATCTTCTTCCATTGCTTTTACATAAATTTGATAAACGCCATCTCTTTCAAAAACAGATACTCCCCCAAAAAGAAATACCTTCATTCCATCTTTTGGCATGAAGTTTAATTTTTGGGCATAAGATTTAAACATAATACACTTAATTAATGATTTTTCATCTTTTAATGTAAAATACATATGTCCCGTATAATGATTTTTAAAATTAGAAATTTCCCCTTTTACTAGTATGTTGTTTAGGTATTCATCATCTGTTATTTTGTTTTTGATATATTGATTTAAGTCAGAAACGGTTATCGCCATATCTGCATATTTCATACTTACTAACATTCCTCTCTACTTTTTACTACACTTGCTAAAATTCCATTTACAAAGTTTTTCGAAGAATCTTCTCCATATTTTTTTGCTAACTCTACTGCTTCATTGATAACTACCTTAAATGGTATGTCTGTATATTTTAATTCATAAATGGCTAACTTTAAAATCGCCAAATCTATTTTAGAAATTCTTTCTAGTTTCCAGTCTAATTTTAAGTTTTTTTCTATTTGATTGATAATTTCATCTTTATTTTTTTGAATGCCAAAAATAGCATCTGTTATATATGCTTTTGCTTTTTTATCTGTAATTTCATTACTTTCTTCATATAGTTCTATGGCTTCTTTAAGATTTTCTTGTTTTTGTATTTCCAAACTATAAATCAATTTAAAAGTTTGTTCCCTTATAGCTGTTCTGTTCATTGCTAACTTATGTTAATCTCAAAGACTAACATCTCCCCCTTTATATCATTCTACATTTTATCAATAAATGTTTTTAATTTTGTTTTGACATCTTCTTTGTTTTGTTGTACATAATTTCCTATAAAAGCACCTAATACTAAAACTACAATTGCTAATATCAAATCATGTAATCTGGTTACTAAAATTAATACAGCTATAATGATACCTATTATTGCTCCTTTGTAATTGTTCCAGAATTCCTTTAGGTTCATTTCCATCACATTCCTTTCATTTTAACTCTCTTTGCCAAATGATAATTATTTTTTAAACTATTCTGTTTCTTGTGTTTTTGGAGCAACCTTCTTAATTGTTATATTCACTTCTTTTACTTCTAAATCCGTTGCCGTTTTTATTTTTTCTTTGATTTTTGTTTGTAAATTTGCTGATAAATCTTTTATGATAGCTTCTTCATTTACAATTAAATTAACAAATACTTTTACATTGTTCTCTTTATCCAATTCTACTCTAGTTGTTACATCTTCGGCACTTTGAAAATTTAAAGCAACAGAATTAACTAAATTTTCTATGGTTTCTTTTGAAATCATAAGTTTTCCACTTTCGTTTTCTAAAAGCACACCTTGTCTTTCTTTGGTTTGCTCTTTTGATGCACTATCAAAAAAGATACATTTGATTGATAATAAAATAAATATAACACTTACTCCTAATAAAATTTTACTTGATGTTTCTCCTACTATCACTGTTGTTGCAACATTTCCTACTAATCCTATATCTAGCCATCCAAATACTAATAAGCATAAAATGATAGACGATATTAACATGATATTAGCATAGATAATTAGTGTGATTTTTTCTAAAATTTTCATTTCCTTTCCTCCTACTTTTTACATTAATTAATCTTCATTTTTTATTTCTTCTGAATCTTCTGGTTTTGTTTCTCCTTTTGCAGTATCAGTATTAACACCTTGTACATGCACATTGACTTCTTCTACATTTAGTCCAGTCATGCTTTCTACTGCTTTTTTTACTCTGTTTTGAATTTGAAAAGCAACATCTGGAATTCTTGAACCATATTCTACTATGATGTTAACATCAATTTTTGCTTGGTTTTCTGTTACTTCAACTTTAATTCCCTTTGCTAAATTTTTCTTTCCACTAAATACTTCAGAAATTCCTCCTGCAAATCCTCCTGCCATTCCAGCTACCCCAGGGACTTCTGATACAGATACTCCGCTAATTACAGCTACTACATCATTGGATATGTGAATTCCTTCGTTTTCTGTTTTTATTTCTTCTTCTAATTCTACTACTTCATCTTTGTTTTGATTTTCTTCACTCATATTAAATCCTCCTTTGTATACCAAAAAATGATATACTTAAATTTCTTACCTAAGTATATCAATTTTCCACTTTTTTTACAACCGTTTTTAGTAAATTTCTTTAGATATTTTAGTTAGTTACTCTATCAAAATCATAATATACATTTTCTACTCTTCACAAAATATAAATTTTCGAATTGCTTTTGCAACACCATTATCATTATTACTTGCAGTTATAAAGTCTGCTTTTTCTTTTAAATATTTTTCTGCATTTGCCATGGCTATTTTTAGTCCCGCACATTCAAACATAGATATATCGTTGCCTCCATCTCCCATCACAATGATTTCTTCTTGTTTTATTCTTAGTTTATCTGCCAAAGTATATATTGCATTCTTCTTAGTGCAACCATTTTTAACTATATCTATATATTTTGATTCATATGTATTTTCTTCTGATTTATATAAATAAGTACAAACGACAGATGAATCTATTCCTTCTAGTGTATTTATCTTTTTAATAATTTTCTCTAACACTAAAGTATCCCCACTTATTAAACATAACAATTTGATAAGATTTGAATTATTTTTTATTACATTTTCTATATTTTCTACTTTTGTTTTCTTTTGACTTACACTTACTCCTGAATTGTCTAATCCTTTACCATTTCTAGTTTCTGTTATTGCTTGTTCATCTGTATAAAGCATCATATAATCTGCTTTTTCCTCTAAAAAAATATTTCTAAGATTTAATACCTCCTCGTTCGTAAAAGTAACTTTATGAATATATTGATTAGTCTCACTATTCTTTATAATAGCACCATTACATGCAATTATATAATTAGCAAAACAATTACCATACATTCTACATATTTCGTTTGCGTATCCTAGTGGTCTGCCTGTTGCAATTACTGATATTACGCCTTTCTCTTTATATGCCCTTTTAATTAATTCTACATTTTCCTTGCTAACTTTTTTATAGTCATTTAATAATGTTCCGTCTAAATCTAAGATCATCATCTTATACATACAATTCACTCCTATTTTATAACCTTTTTCAAATTCTCTAACCACTCAAAACCCTCACTATCTAAATCTTGTAGTTCTCCTATTTTAAAGTATCGTACTTCTTCAAGTTCCTTTTCTTGTAATTTGCATTCATCCACATCAACATCCTTTCTAACACAGTATACTGTAAAATGTATTTTTTCGTTTGTATCCATACTTAGAAATTTTAAATCTTCTTTGTTTAAACGAATGCCTATTTCTTCAAAGGTTTCTCTAATACCAGCCTCAATTGAAGTTTCGCCTAAATCTACTTTTCCACCACAAATGCCCCATTTACTAGGATTAGCTCTTTTGCATCTACTACGTTTTTGAAGTAAAACTTCATTGTTTTTATTAATTATAACAACTCCAACAACTGGTATATAATATCCACTAGATACATTATTAGAATCACAAGCCTCTATATGTGTTAAAATCTTACCCGTTGTATTTCCGTTTATATCAACTAATTCATGTTTTTCCATATTATCATTTTACCTCATTTACTTGTTATCAAATTTATACTACTATACATGTCATGCCAACTGCTATTTTTATGATTCAAACACCTCAAATTCTTGTATTGAATTTCCTCTTAAAAAATCTTGCATTGACATTTTTCTAGCATTTTCTGCTTGAATTTCCAATATTTTTAAAATTCCTTCTTTTGTCTTAATAAATAAGCCATCTCTAGGGTCTGAAACAATTACAGTTCCATTTTTCATAAAATCCATTGGACCTCCCACCATAATTTCCGTTGATTTTGCTATCTCTACTTTCCAAAATTTTATTTTTTTCCCATTTAAATAAGTATAAGCTCCCATAATTGGATTTAATCCTCTTACTAAATTCTTAATATCTTGTGCTGTCTTTGTATCCCAATCAATTTTAGCCATCTCTTTGGAAAGCATTGGCGCTATTGTAAAGTTTTCTCCTTGTTTTTCTCTCGGAGCTGTTCCTTTTTCAATTTGTTGTAATGTTTTTACTAAAAGTTCTCCTCCTATTTTGGCAAGTCTATCCCATAGCTCACCAGTTGTTTCGTCTTCTCCGATTTTAACTTCTTCTTTTAAGATAATATCTCCTGTGTCCATTCCTGTATCCATATACATAGTAGTCACTCCCGTTATTTTATCTCCATTTAAAACAGCCCATTGAATTGGTGCTGCTCCTCTATACTTTGGAAGTAAAGAAGCATGTACATTGATACATCCGTATTTAGGGATATCTAATATTTCTTTTGGAAGTAATTTCCCATAAGCTACTACGCAAATAATGTCTGGGTTTAATTCTTCTATTTCCTCAATAAATTCTCTATTTTTCTTTATTTTCAATGGTTGATAGATTTTTAATTCTTTTTCTAAAGCAAATTTTTTTACTTCTGATGGAAGTAATTTCATTCCTCTTCCTTGTGGTCTGTCTGGATTGGTTACAACTCCTATAATATGATGTCCGCTATTATAAATTGCTTCTAAACTTTCTTTTGCAAAGTCTGGTGTACCCATAAAAATAATATTCATAATTCATCATTCCTCTGGCTCAATATATTCCAAGGTACCTGGTATAATCTTATCCATAAATACCTCTCCATTTAGGTGGTCTACCTCATGGCTAATTGCTTGTGCTAATAGCTCTTTTGCTTTTACTCGCATTCTTTTTCCATTTCTATCGGTATATTCTGCCACCACCTCTTCTGGTCTCATAACTTTAGCAAATTGATTTGGAAAACTTAAACATCCTTCATCCATTTCATGTTCGCCTTTTGTTTTTATGATAATTGGATTTATCATAACAATAGGACCTTTGTCATCATATAAATCAATTACAATTACTCTTTTTAAGACACCCACTTGCACTGCTGCAAGACCTACACCGTTATACTTATGCATGGTTTCTATCATATCATCTATTAAAATTTGTATTTTTTCATCTATTGTTTCTACTTCTCTTGACTTCTTTTTTAGGATTTCGTCTCCTTCTAATCTTAAATTTCGAATTGCCATTTTTTACTCCTTTCTTGGGGGCATTGGGGACGTTTCTCTTTGCACATTTTTGTCCAATTTGGGACACATTATTTGTTAAATCTATTTTATTGTTGTTATCTATTATTTTTTATAGAAATGACGAATGTGCTGTGTAATAACCGTTAGAACATCTGATAAAAATCAATTAGGGAATCTCACTTACCATGAGGGCACTGATTGATTTCTATTAGATGTTCTCGGTTATGAAGCAAACCGAGGAATGAATATAAAAAATAATAAATAACAACAAAAAATTTGTTAAAATAAAAACTGTTCCCAATTTCACAAAAATGTGCAAAAAGAAACGTCCCCAATACAACATCACATCATATTATTGGGATTTACATCGATTGTTATTCTTGTCATCTTTAAATTTTTACTATAAATTTCTTTTAAACAATGATTTAGTATTTCATTAGCTTCTCTAGTCATATTCCCTTTTATGATAATTCGCCAACGGTATCTATTTTGTATTTTATCAATTGGTGCTGGCATTGGTTTAAAAATTTTAAATTGTTCATTATCTAGCTTGCTTTTTAGGTATTCATAAACCCCTGTACTTAATTGTTTGATTTCTGCTTCTTGCAAACTATTAAAGTTCACTACTATTATATCGCAAAATGGTGGATACTTCAACTGTTTACGTAGCGCTATTTCTGTTTCGTAAAATTTTTCATAATTTTGTTCTTTGGCACATTGAATACTAAAGTTTTCTGGATTATAGCTTTGTATAATAACTTTTCCTGGTAATTTTTCTCTTCCTGCTCTTCCGTGCTACCTGGGTTAGAATTTGAAAAGTTCTCTCGTTGGCTCTATAATCATCTATATTTAAGGAACTATCTGCTGCAATTACACCAACTAATGTAACATTTGGAAAATGATGCCCTTTTACAACCATTTGTGTTCCAATTAATATATCGATATTTTCATTTTTAAATCGATTCAAAATTTCTTCATGAGAATTTTTCTTCGTTACGGTATCAATATCCATTCGTATGGTTTTTGCTGTCCTAAATTGTTTATTAATTTCTTGTTCTAGTTTTTGCGTTCCTGTTCCAAAATATCGAATTTTATCACTGTGACATTCTGGACATACAGTTACTACTTTTTCTTCATATCCACAGTAATGACATTTTAGTTTTTTTTCATAACTATGGTATGTCATACTAATATTACAATTTTTACATTTTACGGTATATCCACAATTTCTGCACATAATAAAAGTGGAATATCCTCTTCTATTTAAAAATAAAATGGTTTGTTTTTTTTGCTTTAAGTTTTCTTCTATGCTATTATATAAATCCATACTTAACATAGAATGATTTCCGATTTGCCAATTCTTGTTTTAAGTCTACTACTGTTACCTTAGGTAAGGAAGATTGATTTGCTCTTTTGGTTAAAGTAAGTAGCTCTACATCCTTTTTTTCTCCTTCTATAGCAGAATAATAGGTTTTCATGTCTGGTGTTGCACTTCCTAATAATAGTGGACATTTGCTTTGTTTCGCAATTTGTTTTGCTACTTCTTTGGCATCGTATTTCGGATTTGCTTCTGATTTATAAGAGCTGTCATGTTCTTCATCAATAATGATGATTCCTATTTTTTTTACTGGTGCAAAAATAGCAGATCTTGCTCCTATTACGATTTTAGCTTCTCCTTCTCTAATTCGCTCCCATTCATCATGTCTTTCGCCAATTGATAATTTACTATGTAATACGGCAATTTCTTCTTTTCCAAATCGAGCAATAAATCGATCTAACATTTGAGGTGTTAAGGATATTTCTGGTACTAATAAAATTGCTGTTTTTTCTTGCTCTAATGCTTTTTGTATTAATTGTAAATAAATTTCTGTTTTTCCTGAGCCTGTCACTCCATATAATAAAAAAGATTGATAGGCATTTTCTTCCATTTTTCCTTCTACTTTTTGATAAGCCTTCTTCTGTTCTTCTGTTAGTAGTAATTTTTCTGTTTTTTCTCTTTTCTTAATAAGTTCTGTATTTTTTAAATCTAATGGATTTCTCTCAATTTTCTCTTCTACTATTTCTAAATAACCATTTTTAATAAGTGTATTAACAATCGCTCTAGAACAATCTGTAAACATTTCTATCTCCGGTATTGTTGTTCCCTCATTATCTTTAACAAAGTAAATAATTTTTTTTTGTTTGTCTGACTTGATTTTTCCTGTTTCCATATCAAATTCTATTTCTTCTATATTTTTTCCTAGGTAGATAGTGTTTATCTTCTTATCTTGTATTCTTTTTTCTCGATTCTTAGTTCTTGTTCCCGGTGTTAGCATTAATTTAATACAATCGGAAACATTACAAAAATACCTTTTTGCCATCCATTTGGCTAATGCAATTTGTTCATCTTTTAGTTGTTCTTCTAATTTTGCAATTTCTTTTATTTCATCTGGATAATTTGTTTTTTCTTTTATTCCTACCACAAAAGCTTCTTCTAGTTTTCCAGCCTTTCCAAATGGTACTAATATTTTACTCCCAACAAAAATAAGTCCCTCTAAGTTTTCTGGGACATGATAATCAAAAGTTCTATTTAGTTTTTTGGCTGCTCGATTGATGATTACTTCTGCTATCATTCTTTTTCTCCTCATCTTGTTTACCCTTTATTCAAATAAAGCTTGTAAAGCTTTTCTATATATATCTTTAGCCATATCATATCCGCCATCAACTAACCTTGTAAAGATATCCATACAAACGCCAGAATTCATTTCCATTACATACAGCTTGTTATCGACAGTTTGAATGATATCAATGGTAGCAAAATTAATATTCATAGCTTTTCCTGCTTGAATTGCTAATTTTTCAATTTCATGATATAATTCGCCTTTTTCTAGCACTTTTGGAATAGCTCCACCACTTAGATTGTGTTTCCAGGAAATATTTATTTTTTCTCCCTGTGTTGGCACATAAGTCATATCCAGTGTACTTAAATTATCTTGCACAACTTTTTTATCTGGCAAATGCAAGTTTTTAATCAGTTTATCTAGTGATGATTTTCCATCTCCTATTACAAACGGTTTCGTTTTTCCATATATTAAGAGTACTTCTCCATTTAAGTAAAAAGTTCTATACTCTGTTTTAATATCATAATAAGGGCATATACTAATTGCTGTATACTGTTGGTTAAATAGCTTTTGAATAGCAATTTCTGTCTCCTTTAAGTTATGACAAAGTTTTATTCCCTGTCCTTCACATTCATCATTCGGTTTTACTACTAAACTTCCATATTGAGAAAATTCAGATACAACCGTAT
This sequence comes from uncultured Clostridia bacterium, assembly GCA_944386725.1. GTDB lineage: Bacteria > Bacillota > Clostridia > TANB77 > CAG-508 > CAG-269. The sequence goes on along the minus strand of CALXCE010000004.1, from coordinate 27,349 downwards.
TCCAAAATCCTTCTTTTGGTATGTATTCTTCTCTTATAGCAGGATTAAACAATATAGTATGCTTAATTACTGGTACCTTTTGGGATTTTAACACTTCATAAGTAGCATACTTATCAGCAACTATCTTGCCAGTTGCTTGTGGATTGTTATCAAAAAGGTATCTTGTAATATGCCTTACTTTACCGTCTTTAGAGAGTTGAAGAATCCAGTCGTAAGATAATTTTTCAAATTTAATATCCATTTCAAGACAGAGTTCTTTTATTATCCTATGAAAAAGTCTTTCTTCTTTTTGTTGTGTCATATTAATCCTTCTCCATTCTCTGTTCATTTTCTATAATCGTTCTAATAATTTGTACGGTTTTTTCTAAATCATCATTTTTTAGGACATAGTCATATAAATTAATTTTAGATTCTTCATAATCAAATCGATTTAATCTTAATATAATTTCAGCTGGACTAGGCTTGTCTATCCTAGCTTCTAATCTTCTCTCTAACTCCTCTTTTGGGACTCTTAAAAATATAGTAACTACTCTCGTATCTTCTTTTAATAATTCCTTTAAACTTTCTGTCCCATTAACATCAATATCTTTTACAATAATTTTTCCACTTTTGATTTTTTCGTTTAATAATTTTCTAGAAGTTCCATAATACTGATCATGATGAATGTCATATTCATAAAATTCTCCCTTATCTATCATTTTTTCAAATTCTTCTCGACTTACAAAATGATAGGTTTGTCCTTCTATATCTCCCTCACGTATTGGTCTAGAAGTAAAAGATGGAAGTGATTCTACATTTTCCATCCTTTTTATTAGTTCTTTTTTTATGGTATCTTTTCCTGCACCTGCTACTCCAGATAATATGACTAACATATTTTTACCTTCCCTTCTGCTATCTCATTGGCTGCTAATGTTACTGGTGATTCTTCTTTTACTTTTGTTTTTGCTTCATCTCCAGCTGCTATTTGTCTTGCTCTTCTTGCTGTTGCAATTACCAATTCATATCTGTTTTGTGCCTTGGCTAATAATTCTCCTACTGTTGGTTTTACAATCATTTTAATTTCATCCTTTCTTTTTTAGTTATTTAATCTCTTCCTGGGAAATTGTCTTATCAATTCTTCCTCCTACCGTTTCTGGTTGAACAGCTGATAATATAATATGTCCTGAATCCATAATTAATACAGCTCTTGTTCTTCTCCCATAAGTGGCATCTACTGCTGTTTTATTATCCTTTGCCTCTTGTACCATCCTTTTGATTGGCGCTGACTCTGGACTCACAATAGCAATAATCCTTTCTGCTGAAACAATATTTCCGAAACCAATATTTACTAATTGCATTTTTCATTCTCCCTTCCTTGCCAAATGGCAATTATTTTTCAAACTACTCGATATTTTGTATCTGTTCCCTTATGTTCTCTAATTGTGTTTTAATATCAATAACTCCGTTGGTAATTTCTAGATTATTTGCTTTTGAGCCAATAGTGTTTGTTTCTCGGTTCATTTCTTGAATGAGAAAATCTAGTTTTTTACCAATGGCTTCTTCTGAGTTTAAAAGCTTTTCAAATTGTGATATATGACTTTTTAATCTTGTCACTTCTTCTTCTATGGAACATTTATCTGCATATATTACAACCTCTTGTGCTAATCTTGCTTCATCTACCTCTTGATTTTTTAAGATTTCTTTTATTCTTCCCTCTAATTTTACTACATATTCTTCAATAAGTCTAGTGGAAAGTGAAGATATGTCTTTTACTTTTTCTTGAATTGTTTTAATTCTTCTCGATAAATCTTCTGCTATTTTACTTCCTTCATTTGTTCTCATTTGCACTAGTTTGATTGTCGCTTGACTAACTGTTTCCAAAAGCTCATTTTTTATTGTTTCATCTTCTTGTTCATTTTTAATCGATAAAACATCTGGAAATTTAGATATTTCCGTTACTTCTATATTTGCTAAAATATTTTCTTGCTTCGCTAATTTTTTTAATTCATCGATATAGATTTTAGCTATTTCTGTATTAATTTTAATTTCTTTTCCTTGCGTCGAGTTATTTTCAAAAGTAATAAAAACATCAATTTTTCCCCTTTTTACCTTAGATGCAATTTCTTTTTTTACTTCCTCTTCTAAATAACTTATAACTCTTGGCATTTTTACAGAAATGTCTAAGTATCTATGATTTACGCTTTTGATTTCTACTTGATATTCTCTTGCATCTTCTGATAAATTAGCTTTGCCATATCCTGTCATACTTTTAATCATTTTTTGTTACCTCTTTTTTTGGTCTTCCTCTTTTTCTATTTTCTGATGTTCTCGTTTTTTCTATTTCTTCTTTTGTCGTTTTTGTCTTTGTCTTTGTTGCTTTCTTTTTTCTGGTTTTACTTTTTTGCGTATTTTCTTCTTTTGTCGTTTTATTCTTTGTTTTCGTTTTTGAAGATGCTTTCTTTTTATCTGGTTCAATTTTTTTATCTATCTCTTCATTTCTCTTTTTCGCTTCTTTTTTTACCGGTTCATCTTTTTTTACAATTTCAGGAATATCGCTTAAGCTATTTAAGTATTCTCTTCTTCCTTTGGTATATAATACAATGGCTTTTAATACATAGTAAATAGAAAAAATATAAGAAGAAGTTAATAGATACAATCTAAAATCATATTGGAATAAGGTAATTACATGCATAATAGACAAACTATGTAATGATAAAACCAAAAATTCTATTCCCGTTATAGCAACTTCATTGTTGTCCTTTTTATAGGCTCTTTCTAAAAAGATAATTCCAGCTATTAAAAAGCTACCCGAAAATACTTTGATATCTTCTACTAATCTCTCATGCTTCATAGTAGAATAGGCTAAATTTAAAACGATAAAATATAGCATAATTCCTACTGCTTTTAGTAGATTTCTAAACATTTTTTTTAAAATTTCTTGTGATATTTCTTTTGGGAGATTTTTTTTCTCTTTATTTTTTTTGTCTTCGTTTGTTTTTTCTTTTGTTAATGTGTTCTTTATCATTTTCCTCTCTTCCCTTCTTAAGGCATAATTCGAAACAATTTCAACAACGCAAGGTAGCTATTGTTTTTTAAACTTCAAATTCATACATGATGATACTTAGTATATTCAATGCCACTGTTTCTGTTCTTAAAATTCTACTTCCTAGTGTCACTATTTTAGCTTCGTTTTCTTTTAGTAATTCAATTTCTGTTTCATCGATTCCGCCTTCTGGACCAATCAGAATAGCAATCTTTAAGTATTTTATTTGTTTTGATTTTAATTTTTCTAGTTCATCCCTTAAACTATTTTCTTTCTCATTTTCATAAGCTACTATTACTATATCATACTCTTGGCATAAATTACAAATATTTTTAACAGAAATTACATTATTTATTTTTGGAATTTGATTTCTTCCACTTTGTTTGCTTGCTACTTCTGCGATTTTTTGCCATCTTTGTATTTTTTTTGTTTTATCTTTGTCTGTTAATTTCACAACACATCTTTTCATTTCTACTGGTGTAATATCATAAACACCAAGTTCCACTGCTTTTTGTATCATGAATTCCATCTTGTCTGCTTTTGGTAATCCTTGAAAAATCGTTACTTTTATATTTGACTCTGTATTAGTATCTAATTTTTCTAGTATATTACATTTGATGGTGTCTGCTTCTAGTTTTACTATCTCACATAAATAATCAATAGAAATATCTGTATTGCAAATAATCAGTTGTTCTCCTATTTTCTTTCTTAATACGTTTTTGATATGGTTTACATCTTTTCCTACGATTTTTATTTCATTGTTATGGATAGATTGGTCAGTTACAAAAAATTTAGGCATAGTATTCTCCTTAAAATTTCTTTTATTTATTGTTTTCTATTATATGATTTTTTTAGCTATTTTTCAAGTAAATTTTAAAAAAGACTTTACTCAAATTTGAATAAAGTCTTTTTTTATATTAGTAGTTTTCTGCCTTAATTTCAAAATATGCTTTTGGATGTGCACACACTGGACATACTTCTGGAGCTGATTTTCCAATTACAATATGTCCACAGTTTCTACATTTCCAAATTCTATCTCCGTCGCGACTAAATACTAGTCCGTTTTCCATATTTTCGATTAATTTTTTATATCTTTCTTCATGTTCTTTTTCTATTTTAGCAACTTCTGCAAAAAGATAAGCAATATGATCAAATCCTTCTTCCTTTGCCTCTTTTGCCATTCTGTCGTACATATCTGTCCATTCGTAATTTTCTCCATCAGCTGCTGCTTGCAAGTTTTCTACCGTTGATTTTATTTCTCCTCCTTGTAGTAATTTAAACCACATTTTAGCATGTTCTTTTTCATTGTCTGCTGTTTCCTGGAATATAGCCGCTATTTGCTCATATCCTTCTTTTTTTGCTTTACTTGCAAAATAAGTATATTTGTTTCTTGCTTGTGATTCTCCTGCAAATGCCTCCATTAGATTTTGTTCTGTCTTACTTCCTTTTAATTCCATTTTCTAATTCCTCCTTATTTTTTATTTTTGATTTACAATTTTCACATATCCCATAAAGAATGATGTTATTGATTTTGAAAGTATTTGCTAAGTTATTGCTTATCATTTTTTCTAATTTTGCTATTTCAAAATCATAATGAAAATCAATTACTTTTCCACAGTTTTCACAGATGATATGCTGATGCTCTTCTTGTATATAATCAAATCTATCTGCCCTTGCTGTCATTGTAATTTTTCGAATACTTCCCTGCTCTAATAAAATATTAATGTTTCTATATACTGTACTTTTACTAATTCTTGGTTCTTTTTTTATAACTAATTGATATATTTCTTCAGCTGTTGGGTGTATTCGAGTTTCTTTCATAACTTCTAGGATAACTTCTCTTTGTTTGGAATAGTTATTCATAAATCTCTCCTCTTAAATTAGGAATCATTCCTAATTTTGTTCTTATTTTATATGATTTATTGATGATTGTCAAGTGTTTTTATAATAAATTATAGAAGTTTACTAGGTATTTTTATAGAGCTTCCAATAACAGCAGCCAATAACATAATCGGAATTGCCTCTATTGGGAAACATATCATAAGTAATAAAACTGTTGCAAAAGGTTTTTTCATTAAAGAAGCCATTAATGATGTAGTAATTACACTGACGCAAAATATAGAATTAACACCTGTTAATATGCTAAAAGCATAACCTATACAAATTCCCGAAAAAATACAAGGGAAAAAATGTCCACCTTTAAATCCCATAATAATGCATGTATTTGTAATGAATAGTTTGGTAATTGCAGTAAACAATAATATTCCTACTCCGATTGCTTGCCATTTATTTATAACTTCTTCCATTTGATGTTCACCTGAAAACATTGTATATGGTAAAAATGTTCCAGCAATTCCTAACAATAAACCTCCTAACATACATTTAATAATCGTGTGATTTTGAATAGGAGTCGAAATTTTAGTTACTACTTTATGAGAGAAATAGTAAAAATAACCTGCTATCATTCCTATTAAGCTAAAAGGAAGTAAGCATATCCATTCTTTTATACCAATTTCTAGTCCCTCGAAAGTTGCCATCCCAGGACTTTGTTGAAAAACATGATTTAGCAAAATAAATATTCCAAATGCACCAAAAATCGCTATAAAATACAAAACCATTTTAGAAGTTTTAGGTAAAGTTGCATCCTCTTCTTCTGATTCAATTGGTTCTACAAAACCAAACATAGGAGAATGAAAAATTGTTCCTAAAGTAGCACTAACTCCCATTTGAGTTAATTCTTTCATTTCTTTAAATAAGCGTTTAAACTTATCACCTATCCAAGTACATAACCCAGCAATCACTCCTGTTAAACCCGCTTCTGGTCCAACACTTCCTCCAAATATTAAAGGTAACATTGCTGATACAGATATTGAACCTATGTTATGATAAGAATATCTCCCCTCTTTTTTTACCTTATTCATAACTATTTGTAATTCTTCTGGATAATCTCCCGATTTCTCTTTCCATATGCCAATCAATAGACCTCCTAATGTACATACTATAATTGTGTAAAAAGGAATTTGAAGCATATTGGGTAGGGTTTTCCATAAAAATTCAATACTAACATTCATAATTTTTAGAAAGCTCCAAACAATTAAGCCTGTTATTGCTCCGATACAAATTGCATATAACATAAATAAAATACTATTTTTTCCTTTATATTTCATTCTTACTCTCCTTTTATTATTTTTTATTTGTGTTTATCTAAAAATGTAAAAAAAAATAGAAATGAAGATTATAATCCTTCATCTCCATCTAATAAAAAATGGTTAAACTGTTCGTTGCTAAACAGTATAAATGGTACCGATGGTGGGACTCGAACCCACATGGTTTCCCGCTGGATTTTGAGTCCAGTGCGTCTACCAATTCCGCCACATCGGCATTTCATTCATAAAAAATATGTACTAATATATATTAGCACATATTTTTTTTATTGTCTAGATTTTTTTTGTATTTTATAAAAAGATGTGTCCCTAACTGCACAAAAATGTGCAAAAAGAAACGTCCCCAATTACCCTACTTTTATTAATTGCCCTGGATAGATTAAATTTGGATTGCTAATTCCATTTAAGTTGATTAAGTACTGAACTGTTACACCATATCTTCTAGCAATTCCTGATAAAGTGTCTCCTCTTTGTACTGTATAATAATTGTTTTGTAAAACTGGGTTTAGGGTGGTACTGGTACTTCCTGTGATTCTTAATTTTTCTCCTGGGTAAATTAGATTTGGGTTTTGAATATTGTTTGCTTCTACTATGTCATTAACTGTAACTCCATAGCTACTAGCTATTTGTGATAAGGTATTTCCTCTTTGTACCGTATAAGTGATACTTCCTGTTCCTCTTGTTTCAGAGCCATGTATTGTCGAATTTGTTAATATTCTTAAGGTTTCCCCTGGATAAATTAGATTTGGATTAGCTATGTTGTTGATGTCTACAATTTCTTGTACTGTCGTACCATAGCGACTGGCAATTGCAGATAAAGTATCTCCTGATTGTACGGTATAATAAACACTTTCTGTGTTAATTGTATCATTTGGGTTTTCTGTGGCTGGTATCTCGCTTGTATCAGACAAAAATATACTTTCCGTATATAAGTCTCTATCAACATTACCGCTAACTCCTGCTACCGCTCCGCTATCTGTATATTGAATTCCTATCCATGTTTCCCAACTAGTTTCTACATTTGTTAAATCGTTGTAATCTCCATAATAAGCGAGCCACAACTCATAATTATCAGCAATATTGCTTCCAAATCTATCTCTTGCATTTGATAAATCGCTATATACAATTACTTCTTTATTGGTTAATCTCCTTACACTTTCTAAAAAAACTTGGGCTATATTGTTTGACTCTTCTACACTAACTCCACCAAAAACCTCATAATCCATCACTAGCTTACAATCTGCTTCTTTGCCTGATATCACAGAAGCAAAAAATTGAGCCTCTTGCTCTGCTTCTTCTGTATTCGTTGCTGTTAAAAAGTGATAAAATCCTACTTTTAAACCATTAGCTTTAGCATTTTCATAATTAATATCAACATATGGATCCTTAATGTTACTTCCTTGACTTGCTTTGATGTACACTACTTCAATTCCACTTGCACGAACTTGACTATAATCTATGTATCCTTGCCAATCACTTACATCAATTCCTTGGTATTGTGGGTCTGAACTTGGTGTTATGGCATATGTCATATTGATATTAGCAAAAAATAGAAACGCCAACATCATAAAAAGTACCAATATTCCGTTTTCCTTTTCTCACAACAAAAAACCTCCTTTGCTTAATTTAATTCATTATATGCAAAAAAGGTTTTTTCGTTCATTTCATACTTTTTATACTTTTATCAATAACGAACATTTTTTAAACTTACATTTTTAATTGATACTCTCATACTCAAAAACATGAATTGTCTTTATGGTAAGTGGTGAAAAGTCATCCTTTTCCTTTTCAAAATCAACCATTTTAAAAGAAGACTTTCCCTTTAGTTTCATATTCAGTTTAGAAACATCAACCAAAATTTTAGTTGATAAATCCTGTCCTATTGGTAAGGTTTTGTTTTGATTATCATAAAAAATACAATTCGTAAAACTGATAGCATTTGCCCCTTGCTTTAAATTAATTTTATAAAAATTAATCTTAGATTTTCCTTGCTTAATAGCAACCTTCATTTCCGCTTCTGGATTCATATCAAATACATTAATTTCTTTGTCATCTAATAGCTTATCATACATTGCTTTATAAACTGGTAAATCCTCACAAATAACTACTTTTTCTAAAGCTGTTTTTACATTTTCTATGACCTTTTCTAAAGATAGCTTATATCCTATTTGTTTTGTCGTTTTACTAATATCTAATATTGTAAATTTGTCTTTTGCTATTTCTCTATGCTTCTTATTATGAATCTTTGATACTTTAGACCTATCTTGTGCAATTCCTCCAAAAATATCAAATTCATCTTCTTGAGTTAAAATCTTTTCTTGTATGGCTTCTTTTTTCAAATCATTTAAACTAGCTGTTATATCTTTTGGCGTTACCTCATTGTTTTTTACTCTATTTACTATTTCTATTAGATTAGTAGAAGTAATGTATACGCTATCTGTTTCTGGTTTGGACAAAGCTTTTCTTTGTATTTTGTCCATAATTTTTCCAAACCTTTCTATATCTTCTTCATAATCAAATACCTTTGTAATTTTTTTGATGATGTTAACTTCCTCTTCTTCTCCTTCTGGTAAAGTTGCCACCTCATCTTTATTACTGTATTTCCAAAACTCAAAGATACTCTTTTTATGTTTGTCTATTTCCTCGATATATAAAGTTGCATTTTCAATTTTTTTGGTCATATTTTTCTTCTTCAATTTTAAACTATTAATGTCTAACATGATATTTTTTAATGTATTTTCTAGTTTTTCAAACTCTTTATATAAATCCACTAATTCCTCAATTGTATAATTTTCTTTTGTGGCAGGTTTATCCTTCTTTTTCTTGTTATTCACTTTTACTGGTTCTGTATCTTCTTTTTCTTCTAGTTGTATTTTCTGTTTTATTTCCCCTTTATTTTTCTTTTTGCTATATTTAAAGTAATATTTGAATTTACCAAAAAATGATTTTTTACATTCTAAAAAGGTAGAAATTTGTTTTTCCTTAGCAAGATATTCTATTTCTTGTGCTGCTACTTCTGCCTTCAAATTTTCTAGCTTTTTCTGATTCATTTCAATTAATTCTTTTGCCTCTTGGCATCTTTCTTCTCCTAATTTAAATTCATCATTCATCCATGGAACAATATTTCCATATTCTATTTTCCTATTCTCAATATAAAATTCAATTTCTCCTAACTTTCCTATGTTTGTTTGAAATGTGAAATAGTGTGGCAATTCTGTTTGTAAAATAAACATTGCTTTAATTAGCTTATAAAATTGATTAGCTTCTTCTTTATTGTCTAATTTTATTTTATAAAGACTTTTTATCTTTTCATATACTTCCGTTTCTCCCACAATTTGTATGCTTAAATTGTTATTTTTGTCGTATACTTCATATACTAATGGCCAATCTTTTGTAAAAAGCCATAGATAATTTTCGATATCTTCAAATTGTGACTTACTTAAATATTCTTTGCTATATCCAACATTTCTAACTGGAACAAAGATTTTCTGTGCTCTCTTTTTTTCTAATTTCTTTTTTAACAAGAAAAAAAAGGTTGAATAGTCAGAATCTTCTGTTGGCACCAACATAAAATATTTGTCTGTATTTTCTGAGTAATAAATTTGCCATAGATAATTTCCTTCAAATTTCACTTTGAAAGGTATTTTTTTATTGAGATTTGCTTGTTCTTCTTCTATTTTTTCGATATCTTCTATTTTGATCTGCTTTAACATATTTAAAAAAGTAGTATATTTTAAAATATTTTCTTCGCTTTTACTATCTAGATAATCTATTAAAGGACTAGCCTTTTTATATTTTTCCTCTATTTCATCTAAACGATTGGTTGGTGATAATAAAATTTGTATATCTTTTACAGAAATATAGCGATATTGTCTATATTGTTTTTCATCATAGAATTTCGGAACTCTAAATTCTAGTGGTTCAAATTTTTTAATAGATGCTGGTATTTTTTCTAAATTTAATCCTAAATATTCTAATTTTTCTTCTATACTCTCCATTTTCTCCATTTTCTTAGACAAAGTTTCTCTCTCCTTTTATTTTATAATTTCATAAAAATTTTTAAATTCATATCCGTTTTCTTTCAGCCAGCAAATGATTTGTGGCAGTGCCTCTGACGTTACTGCTTTTGCTTCTGCATCATGTAGTAAAATGACAACGCTACTTTTTCCAGTTACTGTTTCTTGTATTCTCTGCATTTCATATTCTATTGTTGGCTGTGTAGTTTCTGCGTCTCCTGAAAGTGCATTCCAATCAACATGTAAAATGTCATTTTGTGATAGTAATTCTTTGGCTTGACTTTTGATTTCTGCATATTTTCCTCCTATAAGTCCTCCTGGAAATCTAAATAGATGAGAATTATACTCTGGCACACCAATCGCATTTTTTACAGCGTCATTACATTGATTGTATTCATTTAATACCGCCTGTGGCGAAGCATAAATAAAGGAATACACATGTGTATATCCATGATTTGCTATATAATGACCTTCTTCATAAATCCTTTTTACTGTCTCTGGCATAGCTTCTACTCTAGAACCCAATACAAAAAATGTAGCTTTAACATTTTCTTTTTTTAAAGTATCTAAAATAGTTGGTGTTACAGTAGATGGTCCATCGTCAAAGGTAAGAAATACTTTTTTGGTTTCTGAGTGATAAAGATTTTTCATATTGTTTCTTCCGTTCTTCTGTTAGCTGTGGTATTCTTTCTTGTCTAATTCTTTCTTGTTCTGCTTCTATTTTAGCTTGTTTTTCTTCTTCTTGTTTTTGCAAAGCTACTAATTGTGTTTCATATTGCTCATAAACTTTATGTTGGTTTATTAATTCAATAGAATTTTTGGCTATTAAAATTAGACCAATTACTAAAACCACTAACAAAATTGTTATAACTATTTTGGTTATATCTATTTGTTTATCAGGTGTTATTTTATAGATATTATAATTATCTTTTCCATCTCTTACCATTTTTTACATCCTTCTATTTTATTTTTATCTATTATATACTATTTTTCGATTTTTTAGTAGTGTATTTGTAAAAAAAAATAAAAGATGTCGCTAATTAGGATGTTTCTTTTTGCGACATCTTTGTTTTGATTAATAAAGCTAGCCCCTTATATAAAATGTATAAGCTATAACAATTATAAAAAATATAGCAATGATGATTAAAACTCTAAGTATCATATCACCTAACGTAGGTTTTGCCTTATGCTTTCCTTTTTTTGTTTTTTTGTTTTCTTTTGTATCTCCCATGTTAATTTCCTCCTTATATTATTTTATTTTTTCATAACATTTTTTAAAAATTCTATTTCTTCTTGGGCATTCAACCTCATGAAGATAGGTTCTCCTTTTTCAATTACTTGTGCTTTTTGAATTTTATTATAATCTTTTAAATATTTCCAATTTTTCATATCTTCTTCTTTGATTCCTATTTGTCTAAAAATATTGTCTGCTGTATCTTTCATAAACGGTCTAATTAAAATTGCTATTTTTCTTAGATTTTCAATTAGATGATACATGCAGGCTTTAAGTTTTTCTGTTTGTTTCTCTTTTGCTAAAGTCCATGGCATGGTTTCATCAATATATTTATTAGTTCTTGCAATTAAGTTCCAAATTTCTTGAATACTATTTGCTGTTTCGTAATTGTTCCACTTTTCATCAAATTTTTCAATTTGTTGTAACGTATATTCTTCTAATTCCTTATCCACATTATTAGGTGTCCCATTATATTGAGGAACATTTCCGCTAAAATATTTATTTACCATAGATACCGTTCTATTTAAAAGATTGCTTAAATCATTACATAAATCAAAGTTATATCTTTCTACAAATGCTTCTGGTGAAAATATTTCATCTTGTGAAACTGGCATTTCTCTCAATAAAAAGTATCTAACACTATCTAATCCATATCGTTCTATTAAGGTTTCTGGATAGATTACATTTCCTTTCGACTTAGACATTTTTCCATCTTTCATCATAATCCAATTATGAACTAAAATTGTTTTAGGTAAAGGTAAATCTAATGCCATTAGAAAAATAGGCCAATAAATTAAATGAAATCTTGCGATATCTTTTCCAACAATTTGTAAATCAGCTGGCCAATATTTTTGAAATAATGTGTCGTCTTCTGACAAATATCCTAGTGCTGTAATATAGTTAGTTAAAGCATCTAGCCAAACATAGATAATATGTTTTGGGTCTTTCAATACTTTAATGCCCCAATCAAACGAAGTTCTAGTCACACATAAATCCTCTAATCCTGGTTTGATAAAATTATTTATCATTTCGTTTTTTCGATATTCCGGTTTAATAAAGTTTGGATGTTCTTCATAATATTTTAGCAATTTATCCGCATATTTTTTCATATGAAAGAAATAGGCCTCTTCCTTCATCAATTTAACCTCTCTACCACAATCCGGGCATTTTCCATCTACCAATTGTGTTTCGGTAAAAAAGGTCTCACAAGGAATACAGTACCATCCTTCATATTCGCCTTTATAAATATCGCCTTGCTCCATAAGTTTGTCAAAAATTTTTTGCACAATCTTTTCGTGTCTAGTTTCAGTTGTTTGAATATAATCATCATATTCTATTTTCATTTTAGCCCATAGCTCTTTTGCCATTTTTGCCATTTCATCCACATATTCTTTTGGTGTTTTACCAGCTTCTTTAGCTTTTTCTTCTATTTTTTGTCCGTGTTCATCGGTTCCTGTTAATAGATAGGTATCTTCACCTTTTAGTTTATGATATTGCTTGATACTATCTGCTAAAACAGTTGTATAAGCTGTTCCTATATGAAATCTTCCACTTGGATAATAGATCGGTGTTGTTACATAAAATTTGTCCTTCATCCTTTTTCATCTCCTTGTCTATTGGGGACGTTTCCTTTTTCACATTTTTGTGCAATTGGGGACACATCTTTTTTTATTTTTTCCATTTTATAGAAATATATTATCACAATTATGGAAAAATAGCAATAAATGTGTTATAATTTTATATTATAAAAAGGAGTGAAAATATGGCATTTGATGGAATTGTAACAAAAGCAATTGCTTCAGAATTGCAACAGCTTTCTGGAGCAAGAATTGATAAAATCTTTCAACCTAATAAAAACACTATTTTATTGGGTTTTTATTTAAATGGTACTAACTATTTATTAAATCTATGTCTAGACGCACAAAACTACCGAATTCATTTAACAACACATGCTAAGCCCAATCCTAAAGTAGCACCTAATTTTTGTATGGTTCTTCGTAAACATCTATTAGGATTGCATATCAAGAATGTTATCACAAATAACTTAGAAAGATTAGTTATTATCGACTTTGAAGGTTTTGATGATGTAGATGATATTATTTCAAAAAGATTAATTGTTGAGTTAATGGGAAAACATTGTAATGTCATTTTATTGGATGATCAAAATTTTGTTATTGACAGTTTACGACATATTAATAGTGAAGATAGCTCTAGAACTATCATCCCCCATATTAAATATACCTATCCAATCACAACAAAATACAATTTTTTGGATTGTTTAAACTTTGAGGATTTTTATGAAAAAGTTTCTACTGGTAAAAAAATTAGTGAAGTATTTAATGGTATTAGTAAATCTTTTATAGATGCCTCCATGCATCATCTTGGAATCAATGTGTTAAATGAAAATACTTTTGAAAAGCTTTATAAATATCTAAAAGAAATTATCCATAGAACTGATAATCATTTATTAGACTTTCAAATGATAGATACGAAAAAAAGAGATTACTTTTTAGTAAAATCAAATACTTGTTCCCCTTTTCGTTTAAACTTTTTTATGGATGACTTTTATACACAAAAAGAAATTTCAGAAGAATTCAAAACCTATCGTGATAGTATTTTAAAAACGATTTTAGACCTTTTAAAAAAGTATAAAAAGCGTCTTTTAAATATCAATGAAAAGCTACGTTCTTGTGAAAATATGGAAAAGTACCAATTGTATGGCGAATTAATCACTGCTAACTTGTATCAGATAAAAAATGAAAATTTAAAAGAAATTACTCTTGAAAATTATTATACCAATCAAAAAATTGTAATTCCTTTAGATGATAGATATACCCCTTCAGTAAATGCAAAACGCTTTTTTAAGAAATACCATAAACTAAAAAACACTTTAGAGATTGTAGGTATTCAAAAAGAAGAAACCTTAAAAGAACTAAACTATATTGAAAGTATTGTGTATGAATTAGAAAATTGCTCTACCATAGAAGATGTTTCTGAAATATTTGAGGAAATTTCTGAAAATATAATTTTTAAAGAAAAAACAGAACATTATAAAAAGAAGAAAAAAACAAAAGTTAAAAAATCTTCTCTTACCAAAAATAAAAACGTTTCCTTTAATCCCCTAAAATATACTATAGATGGCTATACTTTATTAGTAGGGAGAAATAATAAAGAAAATGATTATCTAACTTTAAAATATGCTAAAAAAACAGACTTATGGATGCATACCAAAGAAATTCATGGTAGCCATGTTATTTTACAGCTTAATTCTGGAGAACTTCCTGATGATACCATTTTAATTAGGTGTGCAGAAATTGTTGCTTATCACAGTAAGGCCAAGAATTCTTCTAACGTACCAGTAGATATTTGTGAAGTCAAATATGTAAAAAAGCCAAATGGTGCTAAACCCGGTATGGTAATTTATAGTAATAATAAGACGTTGTACGTAAACCCTAAAAACTAAAACAAAAGGGGATAGGTTTATGATTTATGATATATTTTAAACCTGTCCCCTTACTCTTATCCCCAGAATATTAAAAAGGTTAGTGCTGTTGCTAATATAATTTCTGGTTTTGTCCATTCTTTTGGTAAAATTTCTAATTCTGTTCCTTCTTCTTTCTCATTTGCTGTTTCTATTGTATAATAAGCTACATTCTTTGCTTTAAAAAGCAATTCAAAAGGTTGTGTTTCGTTACCTTCTACGTCTTCTATTTCAATATATTTTCTCCCTGCCAACACATTTCTTTCGGTATATAGTTCAATTTTTAAATAGCTTTCTTGTATTTGTTTTGCATCTTTGATAACCCCTCTAATTCTTCCATTAACAGATGTTGCATCTGCTTGATAAACAACAATTTGTGAGTTATTATCTTTTCTTTCTATATCTTTATAGGTAGAATTTAATCCTACATAAATCAAAAAATCCGAAAGTATAAAAACTCCTATCAAAATTAATATCCATATTACAATTTTTTTCATTGTAGCCATTTTATTTCCCCATTTCTTTTCTTAACTGCTAACATTATACCAAATTTTTCCTACTATTTCAACACTTCTATCTCTTTTCCTAAAAAAGTCGAATAAATATAGATATGATTTACTTCTTTGTCCAAAGATTCTTCTAATGCTTTTTTATACAGCACTAACTGCTTTTTATACTTATTTACCAGTTCTTCTTCATGTTGGACAAAATCTGTTTTGTAATCTACTAAAATTAATTCATCTTCTTTATTGATATAATATAAATCAATAATTCCCTGTACTAATATACTTTCCGGTACCTCCTCTTGATAAACTTCTTTAGCAGGCAATGTAATATAAAATGGCTTTTCCTTCTGAATCTCTTTAGCTTGTTTCATACCTTGCCAAATTTTCGATTGTGTGAATTTTAAAATAGCAATTGGATTCATATTATCCAGTTCTTTTTGTGTGATAATTTCTCTTTTCACTAAATCCTTCATCAATTTCTGAATTGCCTCTAAATCATAATTTTTCTTCTCATCTAATTTTTGCATACACAAATGTAGCAAAGTTCCTTTTTGTGCCCCTGTTAATTTTATACTTTCTTCTTTTTGTGCAAATTTAGGAGATGGAAAAGTAATTTCAATTTTTTCTTGTTCTCCTTGTTTTATCTTGGTAACTGATGTTTTGGTAGGGATTTTTGTTGATAACTCATATTGGTAAGTTTGATTTAATAAATTTGCTATTTTTTCTATGCCCATTTCATCCCTATCTTGTTTTTCCATTATTTCTAAGATATTGATATCATCTATTTCTATTTTTTCACAAAAGTCTAAAACTTCTTCTCTCGTGTATGTTTTCAATTCTGCTATATTTCCCATATTGGTTTGTTCATAAAAATATACTAGTAAAATCCAGTCAATATATTTGATATACTTTTTCACTAAAATTGGATTTATTTTTTTGTCTTGTTTTTGATATCTTTCTATTTGTTGTAATAATTTTTCTTTTTGTTTTTCATAATCTTTTTTTATACCTGTTATGATTAATTTTTCTTTTGCTCTTGTTAAAGCAACATATAAAATTCTCATTTCTTCTGATAATGTTTCTATGAGTATTCGACTTCGAATGGCTGCTTTACTTAAGGTGTCATATTGTACTTGCTTTTCGTAGTCAATGTATTTCACACCGAATTCCTAGTTCTTGGTGTAATAAAATATTTTGATTTAAGTCCATTAAATTAAATTGCTTTCCGGTACTTGATAAGAAAACAACTGGGAATTCTAATCCTTTGCTCTTATGAATACTCATAATTCGAATCACGTTATCATTTTCACCGGATTATTTTAGCAGCCCCCATATCACCACTGCTTAATCTTAATTTTTCGATAAAGTGAATAAAGTTATAAAGTCCCTTAAAGCTTGCTGTTTCATATTGCTTAGCCCTTTCAAATAGCATCCTTAAATTAGCTTGCCTTAAAATTCCATTTGACATTAATCCTACATAATTATAATATCCTGTATCAGAATAGATTTTCCATATTAATTCATCTAATGCTAAATATTCTTGTTCTTTCCTCCATTGATTTAAACTTTCTAAAAAGTTTTCTATTTTTTGTCTTAATATACCATCCACAGAAAGTTTTGCTTTTTGCAAACAAATATAAAAATTGTCTTGTTTATCCGCTAAACGAATTTGAATTAATTCATCATCTGTAAATTTACCAATATTTGATCTCATAACCGTTACTAATGGAATATCTTGAATTGGATTGTCAATAATTTTTAATAAACTCATAATTGTCTGAATTTCAATAGAATCCAAATATTCTTGTGAACTATCTGAAAATACAGGCATTTGTAAATTTAAAATTTCCTGTTCATAGATAGGTGCTACATTCGTAGTTGTCCTTAGCAATATAACAATATCTTTATATTGAATATCTCTATAAGTCTCCTGCTTTTTATCCCATACTTGAAATTTGTTTTCGATTAGTTTTTTTATTTTGTTGGCAACGAATTTGGCTTCTAGTTCAACATCTGCTATATTTTCTTCCTCTTGCATTTCTTCTGTTTTACGTGTTGTCATGGTGTCTTCTTCGTTGTTTTCCGTCACTGTTACAGAATCTATAATATTAATTTCAATTTTTTCATTTTGCTCTATTTCTAGATAGTTAGCTCCTAAATTTAAATATTCTTCTTCATTGTAATCAATATCTCCTAAATCTTTACTCATAATATCTTCAAAAATTAGATTCGTAAATTGCAATATGTTTTGTTTACTTCTAAAGTTCTTAAATAACTGAATTTTTAAGTCATTTTCTAGTGCTTTGTTTTCTTTTTTTTGATAGGTTTCATATTTATTTAAAAATAATTCGGGCATAGCTTGTCTAAATTTGTATATACTTTGCTTTACATCACCTACCATGAAAATGTTATTTTTTCGTGATATAGCGGTTAATATGTATTCTTGTACCAAATTACTGTCCTGATATTCGTCAATTGCTATTTCTTCATATTTGTCTTGATATTTTTTAGCAACCTCGCTAGAATTTAGTAAAATGTCTAATGCAAAATGTTCAACATCACTAAAATCTACTATATTTTTTTCTCTTTTTCTTTTTGAGAATTCCTTTTCAAAGGTAAGAATTAGGTCTTGTAGTTTTAATAAAATACGATACATATCATAGATATCTTGATTTGCTTCTTGTGAATCACAAATTAATATTTTATCTAATACTTTTCCTAATTTTTTCTTTACTTCGTCTCTTATTGCTTTGGCTCTTTCTTTTACTTCCGAATCAATTTTTTGTCTTGGCCAAGTAACAAATTTAAGTTGTCCGAGCTATTTCATAAGCCTTGTCCCAATTTTTCAAATGATTCTTTAAGTTCTCTAGTTGTTCTCTATCATCTCTTATGGTTTGATAGAATTTTTCTAGTTCTGGTTCAAATGATAAATCTTCTTCTACTTTTTCTAGCATAGAAATATCATCTATTAGCTCTTCTTTTACTTCTTGTAACAAGATATTTCCCCAAGGTGTTTGGCTAAAATCTTCGTCTAACTTGCCTTCTAAATCAAACATTTCAATCTTTTCTTCTAACCATTTTTGTGGAAATGGATTACTTTGTATGTAAGAATCTATTTTTAAAACTAAGTCTTTGAGTGGAGTGTCATCTCTGTAACTCGTATATACATTAATTAATTTACTGAAATCTTTATCTTCTGTTTCATATTTTTCTTCAAATATGTCTTCGATAACTTCTTGTTTTAATAGTTCGATTTCTGTTGTATCTGCAATTCTAAAATTGGGAGAAATGTTTTCTAATTCGTAAAAGTTGTTTCGTACTACTTCTAGACAAAAAGAATCTATGGTACAGATGCTGGCCTTATTTAATAAGGTTATTTGTCTTTGTAGGTTTTCATCTTCTGGGTTTTCTTCTAGCTTTTTATAGATGGCATTTAGTATTCTTTCTCTCATTTCAGAAGCAGCACTGTTGGTAAAAGTAACAACTAATAATTTGTCAATGTCCACTTTGTCTTGGATGATTTTATTGATGATTCTTTCTACTAGTACAGCAGTTTTACCGCTACCGTGCAGCAGCAGCTACTAATATGTTTGATTTTTTTTCATAGATGGCATCTTGTTGTTCTGGCGTCCAGTTTACTTGGCTCATGTTTATCTCCTTTATTGATTTAAATTATATTCTTCCATTTATTCCTATTTTGGCTTTATTATATACCAAGAGTTTATTTTTATCAACTCGCCATAATTAGAAAAAGAATAAGCCTAAAACTTATTCTTTCATCTCTTTAAACAATTCTTTATTTACATTTTTCTAAATACGCCAGCTACTTTTCCCAAGATTTCACAATTTGGGACAATAATTGGGTCCATTGTAGAATTTTCTGGCTGTAATCGGATATGATCCTTTTCTTTATAAAAAGTTTTTACTGTTGCTTCGTCTCCAATTAAAGCTACTACAATTTCTCCATTGTTGGCAGTATTTTGTTTTTTTACTAATATGTAATCTCCATCTAAAATTCCAGCTTCTATCATGCTTTCTCCTCTAACAGTAAGCATAAAACTTTCAGAATTCCCAACAAAATCTACTGGAATTGGGAAGGTGTCTGTCACATTTTCTACTGCTAAAATTGGTTCTCCTGCTGTAATTCTACCTACAATAGGAACTTCTACTAATTCTTTTTGGGTATAAAAATCTTTGCTTGAAGTCTTCTTTTCTTCTCCTGAACCGCCTTTCAATAGTCTTAGTGTTCTTCCCTTTTTGTCTTGTTTTTTAATGTAACCTTTTTCCTCTAATTTAGCTAAATATCCATGTACTGTTGCCGTTGAACTTAGTCCAACAGCTTTTCCGATTTCTCTTACAGATGGTGGATATCCTTGTGTCATGATTTGTTTTTCAATAAATTTTAATATGGCTTTTTCTCTTTTATTTAATTCCGGCTTTTTTCTTGGCATCTCAATCACTCCATTCCCTTATTTTTTCACATCATATCACACAAACAAAAAAATGTCAAACATATTTTTGACATTTTTAAATAATTTATTTTATATAAATACTTGGATCCACAGGTAAAGAATCCTTCCAAATCTCAAAATGAAGATGTGGCTCATCTGCAACCTCGAATACTGCTGTATTTCCAACTGTTCCAAGTGATTGTCCTTTTTCTACTTTTTCACCTTCTACTACAAACTCTGTTGTTAATAAATTAGAGTATATCGTTTGATAATTATCATCATGCTCAATTACAATAGTTAATCCATATCTTGGGTCATTTTTAATAGATTTTACCGTTCCTGCTTCAGCTGCTTTGACAACCGTTGTTTTGTCTGCTTGAATGTCAATTCCTGAATGAGTTGTCCACTCTTGTAAGGTTTCTGAGTAGATTAAGCTATCTTGTGCAAACTCTCTTACAATTTCACCTTCTACTGGCTTTTCAAAACTTAATTCTTTTTTGGTTTCTGTCGGTGTAGTAGTTTTACTACTAGTTGTTACATTGCTAGTATTAGTTGTGTTTATTCTATTGGCTGTATTATTTAC
Organism: uncultured Clostridia bacterium; assembly: GCA_944386725.1. Lineage (GTDB taxonomy): Bacteria > Bacillota > Clostridia > TANB77 > CAG-508 > CAG-269. The sequence continues at coordinate 6,892 of CALXCE010000004.1, read as the reverse complement.
GTTAGTTGCATTGGTAGCATTCGTTTGGTTGGTTGTATTTGCTACATTTGTTGTATTTAATTCATTTTCCGATTCCTCTACTGATTTTCCTATTTCTGTACTAGCACTTTCTGTGTTTTGAGTATTGTTACCAGCCATATTTGCCATTTTCTCCAGGCTCATCGTACTATCTTTCACATCATCACTTAAACTTTTACTATACATAAATAAAGCAACTACAATAACAGCTAAAATAGCAACTCCAATTCCAGCATAAAAAATTATTTTATCTGTTGTTGTTTTGCTTTGCAAATTGTTTTTTCTATTTTCTCTTCTCATATAATCCTCCTTAAATAGTTTGTTAATACAAGTATTTCCTATTTTTAGAAGAATATACATTTATTTATAAAGAATTTATTTCTTTTATTTCTACTCCTGTATAAAAATGATGAATGATATCTTCATAGTTACTTCCTTGCTTTGCCATACTATCTGCCCCTGTTTGGCTCATTCCGACACCATGTCCATATCCTTTTACAGAAAATGTTATTTTATCTGCTTCTTTCATAATTTCAAAATTTGCCGATTTTAAACCAAAAATGGTTCTTGCTTCTACACCTGAGATCTCATGATTTCCAAATTTGACTGTCTTCACTCGATTGCCATCTGTATATTCTAATATTTTGATATCTTCGCTATTTTCAAAATTAATTTGAATATCTTCATATTTTGTTTTTAATTTTTCTATTAATTCTTCATTAGAAAATTCTACTTCTGAGGCATATTGGCTATATCCTTCTTCTCCTACTGTTTCCACTATTTGCAAATAAGGCAAATCACTTCCTCCCCATACATTAACTGGAAGTTCTGTAGTTCCTCCACTATTACTATGAAAAAAAGCATTGATTGGCTCATTATTATAGGTAATAATTTTTCCTTTTGTTTCGTTGACACATTGCTCTATTTTTTGCCAATTACTTTCTCTTACACTTTCTTCCCACCTAGCTAATCTATCTTCTTTAGAAATCCAAGCCTGACAACAAGTAGAATCATCACATATATCAGCATTTTCATGCTTCTTATTTTGTATTTTATATACCGTATATGTCCTAGCAACTACAGCTTGTGCTTTTAAGGCTTCTAGCTCATAACTAGCTGGCATTTCTGCTGATACCACGCCATATAAATAAGTATCTAATTGTATCTCTTCTACTTCTCCTGTTGCTTGATGTAACAATTTAATTGTCCCATACTTTTGATATTCATACGTGGTTTCTTCTGTTTCTGTAGTGGTTTCTGTTTCATCTATCTGAGTTTCCTCCTCCTTATTGACACTAGCTTGTATATCTTGCTTTGTAAGTAATGCTGGTAATAAGAAACAAATAAAAATAAAGGCAAAAAAATATAACAAAAACTTTTTCACAAGTAGTTTTCCTCCTCTTTGGTGTTTTTAGGGACGGGGTCAAAAAACACCTTTTTTTCTAAAATAAAAATTTTTGAAATAATATTATAATACTAAGGTGTTTTTTGACCCCGTCCCTAAAAACACCCTTCAAGCTTCTATCAGTTTATTTCTCATATTTCCTAAGATTTTGCGTTCGATTCTTGAAACCTGTACTTGCGTAATGCCTAAAATTTTTGCTACTTGGGCTTGTGTTTTTTCTTTATAAAATCGTAATAAAATAATTTCTTTGTCTCGTGCTTCTAAGTTTTCAATTAGTTGATTAATAGATAATTTGTTTGTGATCATTTCTTCTTCATTTTGATGATTCGATAATGTTTCTAGTAAACTGATACTATTACCATCTTTATGATTGGTATAGGTACTGCTCTCGATAGATTCTACATTATTAACAGATTCCATGGCTAAAATAATGTCTTCTCTGGAAGTTTTCAATTCTTTTGCTATTTGATTTATTGTTATTTCTTCCCCTTTTTTATAAAAATATTCTTTTTGTAATTCCTTGATTTTAATACTTAATTCTTTGATACTTCTACTCACTTTAACAGGTCCGTCATCTCGAATGTATCTTTTTATTTCTCCAATCATGTATGGTACCGCATAAGTTGATAATTTAACATCAAAATTTAGATCAAATCGCTTAATTGATTTAATAAAACCTACACAACCAATTTGGTATAAATCCTCTAATTCATATCCTCTCCCAGTAAATCTTTTTACAATGCTCCATATTAATCCATTATTTTGTTTGATTAATTTTTCTAGTTCGAATTTATCTCCGCGTTTGGGCTTTTTTTATTAGCTCTATATCATTTTCGTACATAATAACCCTCATTTCTCTAATCTTTTGTTATCATTTGAAAATCCTCATCTTCTTTTTCAATCTTCGGCTTTATTTTTTTGCTCATTGTTATTTTGGTTCCTAGCCCAACAATAGATTCTATCTCCATCGTGTCCATGAAACTTTCCATAATCGTAAAGCCCATTCCAGACCTTTCTAGGTTTGGTTTAGTTGTATACAATGGCTCTTTTGCCATATTAATATTTTCAATTCCTTTTCCTGTATCTGAAATCTCAAGAATAATTTCGTTTTCCTTCAAATGCCCTACTATTTTTACAATTCCTTGCTTATTTTCATAACCGTGAATAATACAGTTTGTTACAGCCTCTGAAACTGCTGTTTTAATGTCTGATAATTCTTCAATGGTAGGGTCTAATTGTGCTGCAAAAGCCGCCACAGTAACTCTTGCAAATGCTTCATTGCTTGACCTACTAATAAACTCTAATTTCATTTCATTTTCAAAAATATCTTTCATCTTTTTTTAATCCTTTCTTGTGAAATCGGGCGCAATGGGGACGTTTCTTTTTGCTCCTTTTTGCGCAATTGGGGACACATCTTCCCAATTTATTTATGATACTTGTAAATCTTGTGTGACAGGAATTAATTTTAAAATTCCACTCATTTCAAATATCCTTTTTACACTTTGTGTTAAGTTGCTGACCTCTAATTTTGCCCCTATCATGTTAGCAAATTTATACCTTCCTATAAGCATTCCTATTCCTGCACTGTCCATGAAAGTAACACAACCAAAATCAAATACAACTTTTTTAGGCATATATCTTTCCATTTCATAATCCGCTTTCCTCCTTATCTTTTGTACACTACAATCATCAATCTCATCGGTGATTTTAAAAACTAGAAGCTTGTCCTCTTCATAAAATTTTGACTCCATAATTTCCTCCTTTAGTTTTTCCTTTCCTATTATAGTACTATTTCCATTTTTTTCCAAGAGTAAAAAATAAGAAGTTTTGTCGATTTGTAAAAAGTTTTCGACAAGATAAATCTTGCTTCGTGAGAAGTTTCTTTAACACAAAAAACAGAGCTATAAAAGCTCTGTTTTTTAGAGATTTTTATTTAGCATCTCACGGTAAAATTTGCCATTCAGTTCTACCCGTGCAAAGCCTTTATTGAGCACTTCTACGGAATCGTACATAGGTGGAACTACCTCTTTTCCAGCTTCATTAACAAATCCGTATTTGTCTTTCAGTTTTACCCATGCAAAGCCTTTGTCAAACAGTCCTACACCATCGTACTTAGGTGAAACTACCTCTTTTCCAGCTTCATTGACAAAACCATATTTGCCATTGAGTTCTACCCGTGCAAAGCCGTTGTAAAACACTCCTAAGTCATCATACTTAGGTGGAACCACCTCTTCTCCAGCTTCATTGACAAATCCATATACTATCCTACTATTCATCTTTAGCTGTATTTATTTTAAATAGCTTAAATATTTCTACAATTACTAATGGTGCTAAAATCAATCCAACTAACTCTAATATGTTTTGAGTTGGTAAAATTGGTATACTAAATACCGTTCTTAAAGCTGGCACAGCAAGAATAACAATCATTAAGGTTGCAGATGCTAAGATAGCCCATATTAATTTACTATTATTAAATACTTTTGTTTTAAAAATTGATTTTTTATTATCTCTTATATTAAATATGTGTACTAGCTCTGATAAAGCAAGGGTGACAAATGCCATAGTTTGCCCAACCTCTATTTTAGATTCATCTAATGTTAGACCATCAATTGGTGTATTAGTGGTTGCTAAACCAATCATGAAAGCTGCTAATGTCAAAAATCCTATCATAACACCTTGATAAATCACTCTCCATGTCATTCCTTTGGTAAATACTCCTTTACCCGGTTTAACAGGTTTTCGATTCATAATATCATTATTTGCTGGATCAAATGCTAATGCTAATGCTGGAAGTGAGTCTGTTACTAGGTTAATCCATAAAATGTGAATTGGTAATAAAATTTCCAAATGAGAAATATCTGTAATTCCAAACCAATTGGCAAATAATGGTGTACAAAGTGTTGCTAAAAATAATACGACGATTTCTCCAACATTACTTGATAATAAGAATTGTATTACTTTTAAGATATTATCATAAATTCTTCTTCCTTCTTCTACAGCTGATACAATCGTTGCAAAGTTATCATCTGTCAAAATAACATCTGCTGCTTCTTTTGCAACGTCTGTTCCAACCACACCCATAGCACAACCAATATCAGATGTTTTTAGTGCTGGACTATCATTTACACCATCACCTGTCATGGCAACAATTTCTCCATTTTTCTGCCATGCTTTTACAATTCTAACTTTATGTTCTGGTGATACTCTAGCATAAACAGAATATTTTCTAACATTTTTCTCTAGCTCTTCGTCTGACATCTGTTCTAATTCTAAACCTGTTATAGCTTCTTCTTCATTTTCTAAAATTCCTAGTTTTTTAGCAATCGCTGTTGCTGTAATCTTATGGTCGCCAGTTATCATAACGGTTTTTATTCCTGCTGTTTTACATTTTTCTACTGCTTTTTTTGCTTCTTCTCTTGCTGGGTCAATCATTCCCACCATACCTATAAATATTAAGTCATTTTCCATTGTTTGCATTTCTTCTTTTGATGGTGCGTGATCTATTTCTTTGTAAGCACATCCCAATACTCTTAAGGCTTCTTTTGCCATATGTTCGTTTTCTTCTCTTATCTTGCTAATATAATTTTCTAATTCTTCATAAATTTGTCCATTAAGCTCATAAGATGTACATCTTTTTAATAGCTCGTCAATTCCACCTTTGGTATATACAATATATTTGTCTCCTACCTTATTTACTGTTGTCATTAATTTTCGATCAGAGTCAAATGGTATCTCTTCTATACGTGGCATTCGCTCATATACAGATGGATCAAAATCTAATTTAAAGGCCATATCTACTAAAGCCGTTTCTGTTGGATCTCCTGTTAAAGTTCCATCTTTTGATATTTTCGTGTCATTACATAACATATTGGCATATACCAATCTTTTTAACTCTCCATCGATTTCGTCTTCTGAAATATTACTTGCTTCTTTTGTTTCATTGTTCCAAAATATTTTTTCTACCGTCATTTTATTTTGTGTTAAAGTTCCTGTTTTGTCAGAACAAATAACTGTTGCACTTCCTAACGTTTCTACCGCTGGAAGTTTTTTTACAATAGCATTTTTCTTAACCATTTTTTGAACCCCAATGGCAAGAACAATCGTTGATACAGCAACTAATCCTTCTGGAATTGCTGCAACTGCTAAACTTACTGCTGTCATAAACATATGAATTGGCTCTTTTCCTTGGATTAAACCAATAATAAAAATAAATACACAAATTGCTAAAGCAACAATTCCTAGAGTTTTTCCTAATTTATTTAATTTGTCTTGAAGTGGTGTTGTTTGTTCTTCTGTTGCTTCTAACATGCCTGCTATCTTACCTACTTCTGTTGTCATACCAGTTTCAATAACAATTCCTTTCCCTCTACCATAGGTTACTAAGCTAGAAGAAAATAGCATATTTAATCTATCTCCAATTCCTATTTCCGTATTTTCAATTACTTCCGCATTTTTTTCAACCGGTACAGATTCTCCAGTAAGTGACGCCTCTTGTGATTTTAAATTAACAGCTTCTATAATTCTTAAATCTGCTGGGATATAATCTCCTGTATCTAAAACTACAATATCTCCTGGTACTAATTCTTTAGCTGAAACTACTGTTATCTCTCCATTTCGAATTACCTTCGAAGCATGGTCAGTCAATTTTTGCAGAGCTTCTAATGACTTCTCTGCCTTTGCCTCTTGTGTTACTCCTATAATAGCATTTACAATTACTACGATTAAGATAATAATGGTATCTGTAATTCCTTCTCCCTCTGCAATTCCTACTGCACCTGATACAATTGCTGCAATAATTAGAACGATAATTGAAAAATCTTTAAACTGTTCTAAAAATTTTTGTAATAAAGATTTTTTCTTTTTTGCTTTTAATTCATTTAGTCCATATTTTTCCTGTCTTTTTTGCACTTCTTCTGTTGCTAAACCTTTTTCTAAATCTGCGTTTAATTCTTTTTCAACATCCTCTATTCTTTTGTTAAACCAATTCTTTTTCAATTTTTTACCACTCCTTGTTTTATTTATTTTTAACATATTTATAAAAATTGTTAATAAGACTGAAATTATAATTTATTTATTCTAACCATAAAAAAGACCCTTAAAAGGAAAACTTTTTATTTCCTTTTAAAAGTCTCGCTTACTATTTCTAGCTTACTAACCAGATATATTTACTATATCGCGACTGTTGATTAGTAATTAAAAAAAGCTACTCCCTTTTAATTGTATGTATTTTTGGTGACCCCTACGGGAATCGAACCCATGATTCCACCTTGAGAGGGTGGCGTCTTAACCGCTTGACCAAGGGGCCAAATAAAAAATGCTTTTGTTTAGCACTTTTTATTTATATCATTTTTTTTGTTTTTAGTCAACTGATTTTTAAGGATTTTAAAAAATACCTTGAATTTAAAAGTAAATTCCACTGATAGCTCAACAGGAATTTAGTTTTGGAATTTCCCATGATATAATTATATT
>CALXCE010000003.1 GCA_944386725.1 uncultured Clostridia bacterium | reverse complement strand
TAGGTCTAACAAATGTCTAACAAAATCTTAAAAAAATCCAAAAGTTAATAAACATTATTAAATCAAAAAATATTAAAGATAATTTTAAAATTTGCCTAAAAATAGGTGGTTTATCAAATGTTAAACATAAACAAAAAGTAATAACAAACATCAAACTTCAAAGACTTTGACTCTGGCATGCGCTAGTTCGAATCTAGCCAGCCCAGCCAAAAAATAAAAAATTATAGCATTGCTATGATTTTTTATTTTTGTAAGAACTGAGAGGTAAGAAGAATAAGAGTTAAATAATAAATATTGACTTTCATTTTTATATTAGAAGTCTTGTTGAATTATTGTACTTTTTATAATCTTATAATAATGAAAAATACCTTTTATGATATAAAAAAGATATATTAAGGAGGTATTTTTTCTATGGAAAAAGTAGAAAAATGCAATTCACAAAGAATTCACAAAAAAATTGCTAGATAGTATTGACAAGTGCTAAAAACGGGTATAATATATAGAAAGGTTAGCAATCAAAGTCAAAGAGTGCTAAAAGAGGTGGAAAAGTTGTTAGATGAAAGAAAAAAGAAAGTCTTACAAGCAATTGTAGAAGAATATATCAACACAGCAGAGCCAGTAAGCTCAAACGCACTAACACAAAATCATGGATTAGAATGTAGTAGTGCTACTATCCGAAATGAGATGTCAGAGTTAGAAAAAAGTGGATTTTTAGACAAAACGCATACCTCTAGTGGAAGAATACCATCTGCCAAAGGATATAGATATTATGTAGATGAACTTTTAAATGATAATGACATTAGCTTGGAGGAAATCAAATATATTAGTTCAAAATTAGAAACGAAAGTAAATGAAATAGAAGACTTAACTAAAATAACAGCTAACACTATATCAGAAGTGACACATTATACAACAGTTACCATTGGACCGAAAACAACTACTCAATTAATTGAAGAAATTAAATTCGTTTTGTTAGGTAGTAGAATGATGATGGCAGTTATCTTGACAGACACAGGGCTAGTAAAAGAGACTATTATAAAATTTGACGAAGATATCAATGAAAAACAAGTAGAAACTATGAATTATATGTTTAACAACAAATTAAAAAATCAGCCAATTGAAACGATCGATAGGCCATTAGAAGAATATTTATATGATGAAATGACATATAGTGTTAATGTTATTAAGCCTGTCATTGAACAAATTAAAAAAGTCTTAGAAGAAGAAAATAAGATTTATTTGGAGGGAACCAACAAATCTTTTGACTTACCAGAATTTAATAGTTTAGAAGTAGCTAAAAATTTTATCAATATATTAGATACCAAGGAATTGATGGCAGATATGTTAAATTCAGGTTTTGCAGAAGATATTAATGTATATATTGGAGAAGAAAATGAAAAGCAAGAACTAAAAGATTTTAGTGTAGTTACCTTTAAACACAAAGTCAATGGAAAAGATTTGGGAACCATTGGAATTATAGGACCTAAAAGAATGGACTATTCAAAAGTTATTTCTGTTATGAAATATATTAATAAAAAATTAAATAATAAGAATATGTAAAGAGAAAGGAGAAGCAAATATGGCAGACGAAAAAAACAAGGAAGAAGAATTAGAAAAAGAGGAAACAAAAAGGGAACAAGAAAAAAATGATGAAGATAATAAATACAACGACATGGTACCAAAGCAAGATTATAATGAATTAGACGACAGATATAAAAGAATACTAGCAGAATTTGAAAACTTCAAAAAAAGAAGTAGCAAGGAAAGAGAAGGATTATACAATTCTATTCTTTCAGACGTAGTAGAAGTTATCCTTCCTGTATTAGATAACTTAGAAAATGCAGTAAAAATAGAAACTCAAGATGAGGAATACAAAAAAGGGATAGAACTTGTATTAAAACAATTAAAAGATGTTTTGCTATCTAAAGGAGTAGAGGAAATCAAAACACTCCGGAGAAACTTTTGATCCTGAACTTCATGAAGCAGTAAGTAGTATTCAGGATGAAAACTTAGGAGAGAAAGAAATTGTTCAAGAATATAGAAAGGGCTACAAAATAGGAAATCGAGTAATTCGTCATTCTATGGTGGTAGTTGCCAACTAATGTTTTTGGGGACGGGGACAAAAAACATCCTCGAACCATATAGAAAATAAGTTATTAAATTTAAAAAGGTGTTTTTGGGGACGGGGACAAAAAACACCTAGAACCATATAGAAAATAAGTTATTAAATTTAAAAAGGTGTTTTTTATCCCCGTCCCAAAAAACACCAAAGGGAGGATTTTAAAATGGGAAAAATTATAGGAATCGACCTAGGAACAACAAATTCATGTGTAGCAGTAATGGAAGGTGGAGAGCCAGTTGTTATACCAAATGCAGAGGGTAATAGAACGACTCCATCAGTAGTTGCTTTTTCTAAAAATGGAGAAAGATTAGTAGGACAAATTGCAAAACGTCAAGCAGTTACGAATCCAGATAATACAGTTATATCCATCAAAAGAAAAATGGGAACAGGAGAGAAAGTAAATATAGAAGGTGACAAATTTACACCACAAGAAATCTCTGCTATGATTTTACAAAAATTGAAAGCAGACGCTGAAAATTATTTAGGACAAAAAGTGACACAAGCAGTTATTACAGTTCCAGCATATTTTAATGATAGTCAAAGACAAGCAACAAAAGATGCAGGAAAAATAGCAGGTCTTGAAGTGTTAAGAATTATCAACGAACCAACAGCAGCAGCACTTGCTTATGGTATGGATAAAGAACAAGATCAAAAAATCTTGATTTATGATTTGGGTGGAGGAACCTTCGACGTTTCTATTCTAGATATTGGTGATGGTGTATTTGAAGTTTTAGCAACAAGTGGTAATACCCATTTAGGAGGAGATGACTTTGATAATGCTATTATTGATTATCTAGTAGACGAATTCAAAAAATCAAATGGTATTGATTTAAAATCAGATAAAATGGCAATGCAAAGATTAAAAGAAGCAGCAGAAAAAGCAAAAATTGAATTATCTGGTGTACAACAAACACAAATTAACCTACCATTTATCACAGCAGATTCAACAGGACCAAAACATTTAGATGTTACTTTAACAAAATCTAAATTTGAAGAATTAATTCATGATTTAGTAGAAGGAACAGCTACGCCAGTTAATCAAGCTTTAAAAGATGCAGGATTAACAGCAAATGATATTCATAAAGTATTACTTGTTGGTGGTTCTACAAGAGTTCCAGCAGTACAAGAAATGGTAAAAAGAATTATTGGTAAAGAGCCAGACAAAGGAATCAACCCAGATGAATGTGTTGCCATAGGTGCTGCTATTCAAGCTGGTGTGCTATCAGGAGATGTAAAAGATTTAGTATTATTAGATGTAACACCACTTTCACTTGGAATTGAAACTTATGGTGGCGTATTTACAAAATTAATTGAAAGAAATACAACTATACCAACTAAAAAATCACAAATTTTCTCAACAGCAGCAGATGGTCAAACATCAGTTGAAGTTCATGTATTACAAGGTGAAAGAGAAATGGCAGCATACAATAAGACACTTGGAAGATTCCAATTAACAGGAATTCCAGCAGCACCAAGAGGAGTACCTCAAATCGAAGTTACGTTTGATATTGATGCAAATGGTATTGTTCATGTATCAGCAAAAGATATGGCGACAGGAAATAGCCAAGATGTATCAATTACAGCATCAACCAATCTAACAGATGAAGATATTGATAAAGCTGTAAAAGATGCAGAAGCACATGCAGAAGAGGATAAGAAGAAAAAAGAAGAAATCGAAGTTAAAAATAATGCAGAAAGTTTAGTTTATAACAGTGAAAAAACATTAAATGATTTAGGAGATAAAATCAGTGGAGAAGAAAAAGCAAAAGTAGAAACAGAAATAGAAAACACCAAAAAAGCTCTTGAAACAAATAACACTGAAAAAATCAAAGAAGCAACAGAGAAATTAACAAAAGTATTCTATGACATGTCAGAAAAACTTTATAAAAATGCAAATCCAAACGGAGCACAAGAACCTACAGCAGATTCAAATGGAGCAACAGGAGAAGGTCCAAAAACAGATGAAAATGGAAATGTATATGATGCAGACTATAAGGTGGAGGATGACGAAAATAAATAACCAAAAGAGGGGTTAGGGGACGTTCCTTAAAATCCCTTTTTATAGGAATTTAAAGATAGTCTCCAATTCCCTTTCTTTAGGAGGAAAGAACAATGGCAAGCAAAAGAGATTATTATGAAGTATTAGGTGTGAACAAAAATGCAACAGATGACGAGTTAAAAAAAGCTTATCGTAAACTTGCGAAAAAATACCATCCGGATGCAAACCCAGACAACAAAGCAGAAGCAGAGACTAAATTTAAAGAAGTCAACGAAGCTTATGAAACTTTATCTGACCCACAAAAAAGAAAGATGTATGACCAATTTGGAACGGCTGATCCACAAGGATTTGGCGGAGCAGGTGGTCCTTTTGGAGGGCAAGGAGGTTACTATTCTTATAGTAGCTCTGATTTTGGAGATTTTGGAGATTTAGGAGACATTTTCTCATCTTTTTTTGGAGGTGGATTTGGAGGAAGAAATTCATCTACTAGAAGACAAACAGGACCTAGAAAAGGTGCTGACTTAAATTTGGGAATTGATATCACTTTTGAACAAGCATTTCTAGGAGTAGAAAAAGAAATTACCATTACGAGAGATGATGTTTGTGATACTTGCCATGGAACTGGAGCAAAACCAGGAACTTCTAAAATAAAATGTACAATATGTAATGGTACAGGTCAGGTTACACAAGTGCAAAATACAATTTTAGGACAAATGCAAACAAGAAGAACTTGTACCAATTGCCATGGAACAGGAGAAATTATTAAAGAGCCATGTGAAACTTGTCATGGAAAAGGAACGGTAAGAAAACAACCAAGAATCAAAGTGAAAATTCCAGCTGGAATTGATGATAATCAAACTGTTGTCTTAAGAGGAGAAGGTGAGCCAGGAGAAAAAGGTGGACCAAAAGGAGATTTATATATTACGGTTAGAATTAAAAGACATAATATTTATACTAGAAAAGGAAATAATGTCTTATGCGAAGTACCTATTACTATTACACAAGCAACATTAGGTGCTGAGCTAGAAATACCAATGGTAGATGGAACAAGAGAAACCTATAAAATTCCAAATGGTACACAAACAGGTACAAAATTCACGATAAGAAATAAAGGTTTTAAATCTGTTAATTCAAATAGTGTAGGAGATTTTGTATTTACAGTAACAGTTCAAACTCCAAAGAAATTGACCAAAGAGCAAAGAGACTTATTAATGCAATTAGCAAAAACGATGAATGAACAACCGCCAGTAAAAAAACGTGGATTTTTCGGATAAGCAATGAAAAGAAAGATTGATATAATAAGATTATGTTCTAATATAAAAATTTAATATTTAGAATGTAATCTTTTCATTTTATCAAAACTATGATAAAATGGCAAAAAGAAAACAAAAATATGAGGAGTAAAATGAAAACAAAAATAGCAAAGATAATGATTCGGTATCGTACTTATCGTGCTAGTAATAGTGTTAGCAGTAATTAGTTATTATTTGATAGTAGATATCCAAACAAAAGTACCAAAAGAAGTAGAAGAAAACTGTCAACTAGAAACAGAGCAATTTATGGGAAGAAACATATTTATTGTGAAACCAAAAAAACAAGAAAAATCTGATATAAAAATATTATATTTCCATGGTGGTTCTTATATGGCAGAAGCAAGCAAACAGCATTGGGAGTTCATAGAAAAAATTGTAAATGATACAGGAGCAACTGTAATTTTACCAGATTATCCGCTAGCACCAAAATATACCTATAAAGACGTATTCAAGATGATAGTACCATTTTACAAAGAAGTGATAGAGAAAGTAGATGCCAATCATTTAATCCTAATAGGAGATTCAGCGGGAGGAGGTTTGGGTCTGGCTTTAGAAGAAAAAATAGGAGAAGAAAATTTGCCAATGCCAGCCAAAACAATCTTAATTTCACCATGGCTAGATGTTAGGTTGACAAATCCGGAAATAAATGAAGTGCAGAAAGTAGACAAAGAATTAAACAAAGAAACTTTAAAATTGGCGGGAATTGCGTATGCAGGAGATGATGGCATGAATAGTTATTTAGTAAATCCCATAGAAGGAGATTTATCAAAATTACAAAATGTAACGATTTTAACTGGAACTTATGATATTTTAAATCCAGATGTACAAATATTAAAAGAAAAAGCAGAAAAAATAGGTGTCAAAATAAATGTTAAAGAATATGAAAAGGCAGGACATATATGGATGATAGAAAAAAACGATAACCAAGAACTAGTACAACAAGGCTACGAAGAAATTTTAGAATTAATTATTAGTGAGGAATTCGAATGAAGAATAAAAGAGAAAATAAATTATATTGGAGAAGATTAGATAATTCGGCGAAGATATTTCCAATATCTGCGGGAAAAAAATACAGTACAGTATTTCGATTATCGGTTGTTTTAAAAGAAAAAATAGAACCTAAAATATTGGAAGAAGCAGTAAATCAAGCTTTAGAAAAGTATAAATCTTTTCAAGTTAAGATGAAACCTGGCTTCTTTTGGTATTATTTAGAACATAATCCCAAACTTCCTATCATAGAAGAAGAACAAGATTATCCTTGTAAATATATCGATGCACGACATAATAACAATTATTTGTTCAAAGTTACTTATTTTCAAAATAAAATTAATATTGATATTTTCCACTCCTTAACAGATGGTAACAGTGGAACAATATTTTTCAAAGAGATTATTTATACTTACTTAGAGTTAATGCATCCAGAAGTACTAGATGAGGAAGAAAGAAGAATTAGAAAAATAGACTATAACACGGAAGATAGTTATATGAAGAATTATGATAAGAAAGCAAAATCGAATGCTTCTGGTAAAAAAGCATATGTATTAAAAGGCAAAAAAATAAAATTAGGAGCCAGAAGTGTTATCCATGAAATTATAGATTTAGAAGGGTTGAAAAAAGAAAGCAAAAAAGAGAGAGTAACGATTACACAATATTTAACAGCAGTGTTAATCTATAGTATCTATCAAGAAAATTATGTAAAAGCAAAAGGAAAAAGACCCATAAAAGTATGTATACCAGTTAATTTAAAGAAATTCTTTTCTTCTAAGACAATGTCGAATTTTTTTTCTTATATTACTGTGGAAGCACAAATGAAAAAAGATAATTTAGATACCTTTGAGAAAATTTTGGATTTTGTTAAAAAGGATTTTCATAAAAGACTAACTCAAGAAGAAATTATTAAAACCATGTCAACAAATGTAAAAATAGGAAATAACCCATTTATTAGGCCAATTCCATTAGTCGTAAAAAAAGCAATTGTTCGATTAAGCTATCTAGAAATTAGAAAATATACAACAACTACATTTTCTAATATAGGAAGAATTGGTATTTTAGGGAAATATAAGGATTATATTGATTATTTTTTAATGTTAATTGCACCAGAGCCAGTAGAAAAAATAAAGTGTTCTAGTTGTACTTTTGAAAATAAAATGGTATTTACCTTTACATCCATTTTACAAGACAATCGTGTTGAAAAAAGATTTTATGAATTTCTCAAAGAAAAAGGAATTAAAATAGAAATAGAAAGTAATGGTGTTTTAGATGATATATCCAGAAAAAGTAAAAGCAAAGAAAAGTGATAAAATAATAAAAATTTTAATAGGTGTGTCTATAGGAATAGCCGTTATTTTATTACTCATAAACAAATTAACAACACCTAGTATTCCTTGGGCGGCATTAGCAAATAGTGGAATTCTATATAGTTGGGTGGTTGTAATCTATTCTATCAAAAAAAATGTAAATATAGCAGGACATGTATTATTACAAACTATAGCTCTTTCTATGTTAACAGTTTATATTGATTATAAATTAGGATTTAAAGGGTGGTCTATTAATATAGCCATTCCAATTATGATTATAATTGCTAATATAACAATGCTAGTACTAACCATTGTTAGCTATAAAAAATATATTAAGTATGCAATTTATCAACTTATTATTGTACTTTTTAGCATGTTACCAATTGTTCTTATGACAGAAAACATGGTAGAAGAGAAAACAATAAGTATGATTGCAAGTGGTATTTCTATTTTGAATTTTCTACTTTGTTTGATGTTATGTGCCAAAGATATGAAAGAAGCAATTATTAGAAAATTTCATATGTGATTTAATGCATTGACAGACTTAATTATTAAAATATATAATAAGAAAAAAGGAGAAAATTGATGTCTAATCTGATGCAAACAAATCTTATTATTAGGAAAGAAACCATATATGATAAAATCAGAAAAAGTCTTTTTGCTTTCATTTACCGAAAAGACTATGAAATGATACAAAGATTAGACGAATTAATTATGCCTAAAAGGCCAATAAAAAATAGCAAAATAGTGATTCCAAAAGAGATAGGAAAAGATATTACGAAACTGTGACGAAAAAGGAATGAGAATGAAAATGAAAAACATAAAAGATTATAATTTGGAAGATTTAAAAAACGAAATAAAGCAAATGGGAGAAAAATCATTTCGTGCAGAGCAAATCTTTCAATGGATATATCATGAAAAAGTACAATCTTTTGATGAAATGACAAATTTGTCATTAGAATTAAGAGAAAAATTGAAAGACCGTTATACCATATGTAATTTTAATATCCTAAAAAAGGAAGAGTCTAAAGATGGAACGATTAAATATTTATTTGATGTGTTAGATGGAAATGCCATAGAAACAGTTCTTATGAAGTATCATCATGGAAATAGTATTTGCGTATCTTCACAAATTGGGTGCAAAATGGGATGTGAGTTCTGTGCTTCTACTGGTATTAATTTTATCAGAAATTTGACAAGTGGAGAAATTGTAGAACAAATCATACGAGTGGAGCAAGATACAGGAGAAAGAATTTCCAATGTGGTATTTATGGGAATTGGTGAACCGTTAGATAATTATGATAATGTAGTAAATGCCATTAGAATTATGAATCATCCTAAAGGTCTAAATATAGGGGCAAGACATATTAGTATTTCAACTAGTGGTTTAGTTCCCCAAATTTATAAACTAGCAGAGGAGAATATTCAGTGTACACTCTCCATTTCTTTACATGCTACGAATAATAAAAAAAGAAGTAGCATGATGCCAGTCAATCAAGCTTATCCAATTGAGGAATTATTGCAAGCTTGCAGGGATTACATAGCCAAAACCAATCGAAGAATATCATTTGAATATGCACTAGCAAAGGATAATAATGATAATTTAGAGGATGCAAAAGAATTAGTGAAGTTATTAAAAGGTATGCTATGTCATGTAAATTTAATACCAATTAACAAAATAGAGAATGGAAAATTTGATAAAAGCTCTAATGAAAATATTATGAAATTTAGAGATTATTTAAATGACTGTGGAATTGTGGCAACAATTAGAAGAGAGCTTGGCTCTGATATAGATGCAGCATGTGGACAGTTAAGAAGGAAAAATTTGGAAAGCAGTACAACTATTGTAGAATAAAATTAAAAATGATATAATAGTCAAAAAAATAATATAAGGAGCAAGAAAATGTTGTTAAAAGACATAAAATTACCATTTGCAAACAAAATAAAAGTCTATGCCTTTGTAGGACCATCAGGTACAGGAAAAAGTTATAGAGCACAAATGGTAGCAGGAGAAAAAGATACTCATTTCATTATAGATGATGGATTATTAATTAAAGATAATGAAGTAGTAGCAGGAGAATCGGCTAAAAAAGCATCAACCAAAGTAGCTACTGTTAAACATGCTCTTTTTTATGAAGAAAAGGAAAAAGCAGAAATTATAAAAGCATTAAAGAAGTATAAACCTCAAAGTATCTTAATTTTAGGAACCTCAGATGGGATGGTGCAAAAAATTGCTGCTAATTTGGGATTGCCAGAAATTTCAGAAACCATTTATATCAAAGATGTAGCAACAGAGTCAGAGATGAAAACAGCGAGAAAAATTAGAGTAACAGAAGGGAAACATGTTATACCAGTACCAACTTTTGAAATCAAAAAAGACTTTTCAGGTTATTTATTAGACCCACTTCAAATATTTAAATCAAAAGGAAAAGGACAAAAACCATACATATCAGAAAAGTCAATCATAAGACCAACCTTTAGCTATCTAGGAAAATTTACGATTTCAGATTTAGTATTTAGACAAATTTTGGAATACTTAGCAGTACAAACATCAGCTATCTATAAAATATTAAAAACCAGAGTAGAAAACTATGGAGAAGGTGCCAAAATTTATATGGAGGTTACTATTTTATATGGATATAATGTAATGGAAGGTTTAAAAGAATTTAAAGAAAAAGCCAAAAAAGAAATTGAAAAATTGACTGCTATGAATGTAGTAGAATTAGATGTAGTAGCAAAAAATATTTATGTTCCAGAAGAAGAGAGGGAATAAGGGACGTTCCTTAAAATCTCACTTTTAGGGATTTAGGGACACTCCTAGTAGAAATTAAAAGGAGGAGCGACAAATGTCATTGATTGTTGCAATTGATGGACCAGCAGGTTCAGGCAAAGGAACCATTACAAAACAAGTGGGAGAGAAATTAGGATTAATCAATATTGATACAGGAGCAACCTTTCGATGTGTTGCTTTAAACATGATTCAAGATGGAATACAAATCAACCAAGAAAATAGAATTAAGGCAATGATAGACAAAATACATATCGATATGAAAGAAAATGGAAGAGTTTTCTTAAATGGAGAAGAAGTAACCAAAAGAATTAGAGAAAATGATGTCAATAACTTTGTTTCGCCTGTTTCCGTTATAAAAATAGTAAGAGATAAATTGTTGGATATACAAAGAGAAATAGCACAAGGAAAAAATGTTATCATCGAGGGGCGAGATATTGGAACTGTTGTATTTCCTAATGCAGATGTAAAAATATATTTAGATGCATCGCAAGAAGAAAGAGCAAAGAGAAGAGTTAAACAAAATCAAGAAAAAGGAATTACAACTTCTTATGAAGAAGTGTTAAAAAATATAATTGATAGAGATAAAAGAGATTCTACTAGAGAAATTGCCCCACTAAAACAAGCAGAGGATGCTATATACATAGATTCAACCAATATGACGATTGAAGAAGTAGTAAATAAGATTGTAGGAATTATAAAAGAAAGAGGTGTGAATCAAAAGTGAAAAAAACAATAAGAAGAATTATAAAATGGATTGTAAGAGGAGCCATATATATATGGTGTAAAATTTATTATAGAACAGAAATTATAGGATTAGAAAATATACCAAAAGAAGGACCAGTTATATTTTGCGGAAACCACAGAACCTATTTAGACCCTCCATTAATGGTATGTACTGCTAAAAGAGATATGCGTTTTTTGGCCAAAGAGGAATTAACCAAAAATCCATTTTTAAATTTTTTAGGATGGGCATTTAATGCCATTCTTGTAAAAAGAGATGAAAAAGATGTAGCAGCTATCAAAGAATCTTTAAAAACATTAAAAAACGGAGAATGTATAGCCTTATTTCCAGAAGGTACAAGAAATGGATTAGAAAAAGGTGAAAAAGTAAAAGATGGAGTAGCATTTTTTGCTGTAAGAAGTGGTGCAAAAGTAGTACCATGTGGCATTAAAGGTGGAACGAAACAAAACAGAAAAGTTACAATTACTTATGGAAAACCTTTAGATTATAGTCAATATAAAGGGAGTAAAGACAAAGAAGTTTTAGATAAGATAACAGAAGAAATAATGGGAAATATCATAGAACTAGCAAAATGATGTTAGATTTCATTTGACAAAATTGCCTAATAGGTGTATAATTAGAAGGATTTAGACGTTCCTTAAAATCCCTGTTTTGGGGATTTTAAGGAACGTCCCTAAATCCCAAAGAAGGGGTAATAAAAATGAATAACCAAAAAATAAGAAATATTGCAATAATTGCACACGTAGACCATGGAAAAACAACACTAGTAGATGCCATGCTTAAACAAAGTCACATATTTAGAGAAAACGAACAAGTAGCAGAAAGGATTATGGACTCAAATGACCAAGAAAAAGAAAGAGGAATAACAATCCTTTCTAAAAATACATCAGTAATGCATGATGATATTAAAATAAATATAGTGGATACGCCAGGACATGCTGATTTTGGAGGAGAAGTGGAAAGAGTTCTAAAAACAGTTGATGGAGTTCTTTTATTAGTGGATGCTTTTGAAGGAGCTATGCCTCAAACAAGAGAAGTTTTGAAAAAATCGTTAGCACTAAATTTAAAACCAATTGTTGTTATCAATAAAATTGATAGACCAGGAGCAACACCTGAAAAAGTTGTAGACCAAGTTATCGAACTATTCATTGAATTGGATGCAACAGATGAACAATTAGACTTTCCTGTTGTGTATACTTCTGCTAAAAATGGAATTGCAAAAATGGATTTAAGTGAAGAAACAAATGATTTAAGTTGTTTATTTGAAACCATAATAAATACGATAAAAGCACCTAAATGTGATGAAGAAGGACCAGCTCAAATGTTAGTATCTAATATAGATTATGATGATTATGTGGGAAGAATTGCAGTAGGTAGAGTTGAAAGAGGTATTATTAAAAATGGTATGCCAGTTTCTATTTGTGGGAAGGAAGATAAGATAACTCAAGGAAGAATTGCTAAAGTATATACCCATGTCGGTTTAAACAAAGTAGAAGTAGAAGAAGGAAAAGCTGGAGATATCATTGAACTTGTTGGACTTCCAGATATCAACATAGGAGATACCATTTGTGATTTCGAGCATCCAGAAAAAATACCATTTGTTGATATTGACGAGCCAACCGTTTCCATGACATTTAGTGTTAATAATGGACCTTTTGCTGGAAAAGAAGGACAATTTATTACATCAAGACATATTAGAGATAGATTGTTCAAGGAATTAGAAAGAAACGTATCCTTAAGAGTAAAAGAAACAGAATCACCAGATTCTTTTGAGGTATCTGGTAGAGGAGAACTTCACTTATCTGTTTTAATCGAAACGATGAGAAGAGAAGGATTTGAACTTTTAGTTTCCAGACCAAAAGTTATCTTCAAAGAAATAGATGGTGTAAAATGTGAGCCCATTGAACAATTAGTAGTAAATGTTCCAGATGACTGTGTAGGAAATGTTATCGAAAAATTAGGAAGAAGAAAAGCCGAAATGGAAAACATGGAACCACTAGACACAGGTCATACCAAAATTGAATTTAAAATACCAGCAAGAGGTTTAATTGGATATCGAACAGAGTTCTTAACAGACACCAAAGGGGAAGGAACGATGAATCATATTTTTGACTCTTATGAACCATATAAAGGAGAAATTCAAGCCAGAGTAAGAGGAACTATAGTTGCTTTTGAAAATGGAAAATCTGTAACCTATGGATTATACAATGCACAAGATAAGGGAGAATTATTTATTGGACCAGGTGTAGAAGTATATGAAGGAATGATTGTAGGGTTAAATTCTAGAGGAGAAGATTTAGCTATCAATGTATGTAAAGAAAAGCACTTAACCAATACAAGAGCTTCTGGTTCAGATGATGCACTTCGTTTGGTACCACCAATACAAATGTCTTTAGAGAAAGCAATTGAGTTTATTCAAGATGACGAATTAGTAGAAGTAACACCAAAATCAATTCGTTTGAGAAAGAAAATATTGGATAGTAAAGAAAGAGAAAGAGCAACTAGAAATCAATAAAGTTTATTAATATATATTATTAGTTAGGAGAAGAAATAAAATGAGTAAAAAAGAAATAAATAGGAAAGATGGTAAATTAACACCACAAATAAAAAGAAAAATGTATACAGAAACAGCATATAACCAGCTGGATTTTGACATTAGAAAACAAATACGTATACAAGAAGGACCAAAATTAGGTATAAGAACGCAAGTACTAAATGCTTATGGAAAAAATAAAAATAGAGAAGATGCTTATCATATTGCAGATATCATGAATAAAAAAATAGGTCGAAAAGTTTATTCGAAAAAAATTATAGACAAGTGGATAGATGAAGAGAATAAACAAAGAAAGGCAATTGAAGAACATGGAAATGTTAGATAAGATAAAACAAAAAGCTTTAGAAGAACATATTCCAATTATTATGGATGATACATTAGAGGTGATTGCAAAGTACTTAACAAAAATGAGACCTGAAAGAATATTAGAAATAGGAACAGCTGTTGGATATTCAGCAATATGTTTTTCAAAATATCTTAATGACGATGGTGTGATAGACACTATAGAACGTGATGGAAAACGAGTAAAAGAAGCAGAAGTGAATATAAAAAAAATGAACTTAGGAAATAAAATAAATATTTACGAAGGTGATGCGGTTGAAATATTACCAATTATAAATCAAAAATATGATGCTGTTTTTATTGATGCTGCTAAGGGAAAAATATCCCTTTTTTCTAAAAGAAGCTTTAAGGATGATAAAACCAAATGGTATTATTTTTGCGGATAATATTTTATATAAAGGTTATGTATTAAGTGATTATAATAAGCATAAACAACGTACGGCGGTTAGAAATTTAAGAGAATATATTAGAGAAACAACAGAAAATAAAAATCTGGATACAAAGATTCTAGAGATAGGAGATGGATTAGCAATTAGTAAAATGCTAGTCTAAAACAATATGGATAATAGTAGAAGAGAAAAATTTATAAGTGAATTAACAAAAGGAGTTAAATTAGATGAAAAGCAAAGACAAGCTTTTTATCAAAAAAATGAAAATGGAAGTCTGAATCCAGAAATAGGGGAAATCATTGATGGATACAGAGACTACATATTTGATTTAGGTGGAAGCTTTTTGGACATTACTGAATTATACAATAAATGTTTAAAAATTGCTAAATCTAGTGAATTAATCGGAGATGTAAAACTAAAAGCACGTATCAAGGACTTTTCTAGTTCATGTACAAATACAAATACTAAAATGCTAGACGATGTGTTTGGAGTGGAGTTAGTTACGGCAACAGAATTTGAAAAAGAAATATTAATGTTATTTAATCATTTATTATTTGATATACAAAATGATAAGAAATATAATAAAGAAACAGGATATATTGCATATCATTGTACGGGAGATTTTTCTCCAAAAGAATATGGTAATTTAGAGGAAAGAATTAAAAGAATATTAGGACAAGCAAAAACAAGAGAATACAAAAAATCACGACATTCTGACAGTAAATCAAAAAATATAAGTAACCTAGTAGATGTTTTTAAAATTTTACCAAATGAACTTTCTAACCCAAAAAGGTTGAAGGAAATATCAAAAGTGTTAGAAAAAATGCTAGAATATGCTAAAATGAATGACATACTAGAAGAAACCATTCCAATCATAGAATTTCATTTTTTAACAGCAGAAGTAGACTATGAGGCAACAAGAGGAAGAGCAAGCCATTCAAATTATAAAAGTGTAAACACAAAATTGATTAAAGAATACTATAACAACGGTAGACTCATAAGGGGAATAAATGCACCATTGAAATTTGTTGCCACTGACAATGGATTAACAATGCAACAATTTGAAGAAACATTAATGGAAAATTGGCCTTTTTTGAAAGATGATATCGTTAGAAAAAGAAATTTGGGAAAAGATAAAGAAGATTTAGAAAAAGTTGGTTCTTCTGATGTATTAACAGCGTACCAATTTCCTTTCTTGAGAAAATATATAGAAAGTGGTAAGAAATACCAAGAAGATCTAAAAGAGGAAAAATGGGGAATTTTGAAAACATTAATCATATTAAATAGAATCGATATGAGAAAGACGACTCTTAAATCGTCGGAGAAAAAAGCTGAAAACGACATATATCATCTTTAATAATTATGATAGTGAGAGGAGAGTATATGAAAAAGCCAGAATTATTAGCACCAGCAGGTTCATTTGAAAAAGCAAAAACAGCATTTTTATACGGAGCAGATGCGGTATATTGTGGAACATCATCATTATCATTAAGGGCAAGAGCTGACATGCAAGATGAAGATTTAAAAAATACCATAAAATATGCACACAAAATTGGAAAAAAAATATATATAACACTAAACATATTTGCTTGGGACGAAAAATACAAAGAAATTATAAACATGGCTAAAAAACTAGAAAAACTAAAACCAGATGGAATTATTGCAGCAGACGTGGGAGTAATTGAGGTATTAAAAAAACATGCACCATCTGTACCAATCAATATAAGTACACAGGCTAACATTATTAGCCTACATGATTGTAATTTTTGGTATAAAAATGGGGCTAAAAGAGTAATTATGGCTAGAGAAATGAATAAAGAACAGCTAAGATACATCATGGAGAATAAACCTAAGGATTTAGAAGTAGAAATCTTTGTACATGGTGCTATCTGTTTTGCTTTTTCAGGAAGATGTTTTTTAAGTGATTTCTTATCTTGTAGAAGTGCTAATCTTGGTGACTGTGCTCAAAGCTGTCGATGGTCTTATAATCTATATGCAGAAGAAAAGAACAATCCAGGAGAGCTTATGCCAATTGAAACAGACGAACATGGAACGAGTATTTTTTCATCCAAAGATTTGTGCTTAATTAAAGAATTACCAGAAATCGTTGATATGGGAATAGATAGTTTAAAAATAGAAGGAAGATTAAAGACAGAATATTACATAGCAAGTGTTGTAAATACTTATCGAAATGCCATGGATGACTATCAAAAAGATCCTAAAAATTATAATGCTACCAAATATTTAAAGGAATTAGAGAAGGTAAAAACAAGAGGTTTAACTACGTTTTATTTTAATGATAGAACTAACACAGACATTCAAGAATATGGCGGAAGACAATATAATGAAAACTATGAATTTGCTGGAAAAGTTGTGGAATATACAGAAGAAAAGTCCATCATTGAAATAAAAAACAAGTTACAAGTAGGAGATATACTAGAGATTATTATTCCAAATCAAATAGAACCATATGCATTCAAAATAGAACAATTATGGAATGACGAAACAGACGAAAAAATTGATGATATAAGTCCAGGGGTAAAAGGGCAAAAGGTAAAGATGAAATTGCCAATTCAATGTGAAAAAGATTGGATTTTAAGAAGAAAAAAATAAAGGAGCAATGGGGACGTTTCTTTTTGCTCCTTTTTGTGCAATTAGGTACACATCTTTATATAAGTATAATTTTATAATAGATAACAACAATAATATATATTTAGCAAAGATGTGTCCCTAATTTGACAAAACAGAAGCTATAAAAAAGCCGTAAAAGACAAGAGAGACTACCAATTATAATATCAATACTAGAAGAAAAACTTGGTAGCAATACAAAAATAGAACCAACTGTAAAACCAATCATACAGAAAAAAGTAGGCATATAAAAATGTTCTAGTAAGTATTTTGTTAATTTCATAAAATAAAAACCGCCAAGAAGAACACCAATACTAAGTGGAATTAGAACAGGAAAATATAAGCTAGAAACGGATGTTAAATAAATGCTATAAATACCTAAAAGCATTAAAATAATAGTACTGCTGATACCAGGGACAACAATTCCGTATAGACATAAAAAAGCCACATAGCATTAGATAAAAAAAGCTAATATTGTTAGTAGTGTGAATTCCTAAAGAAGATTCTAAAAAAATACAAACAACACCAATTAAAAGAGCCACAAAGAAAAAAATCAAGTGAGAAAGTTTAAATTTTTCTTTATTATTTACTTCTTTCATTAAAGCAGGGATACTTCCTAAGATAAGTCCAATAAAAATAGATTTCGTTTGGATAGGAAATTGATAGAAGCAATAGTTTAATACATTGCCAAATAAAATAATACCAATTCCAACTCCTATCAAAATAGGAAAAAGAAATTTAAAATTATTTTTCATATCATGAAAAAAATTTAAAATACTATCTAAAAGTTTTTCATAAATTCCAAAAATAACACAAAAGACTCCACTGCTGATACCAGGAAGGATTGCTCCAGCTCCTATAGCAACGCCTTTTAAACAATTGAATAAAAACTGCATAGTATATACACCTCATCTTATTGTATGAAATTTTAGAGAAGATTATACTGACCTTTCAGTCTAATCGTTTTTTTTGGAAATTTATGATATAAATTACAAGTAAGGAGAAAATTATGAGTGAGAGATTATATAATTATATGAAAATAACCGATTTGAAAGATATGTTAAAAAAATCGGGAGAAGAATATGGTGATAAAACAGCTTATCAAATAAAAGTAAAAGAGGGAGTTTATCAAAATATAACCCATAGAGAAGTAAGAGAAATGATAGATGCTTTAGGAACATCTTTAATTGATATGGGGCTTAAAAATAAAAGAATTGCTGTTATTGGCGAAAATAGATTTGAATGGGAGATAGCTTATTTATCTATCGTGTGTGGAACAGGAATTGTAGTACCATTGGATAAATCATTGCCAGAAAATGAACTACGAAATTTGATAGATCGTTCAGAAGTAGAAGCGATTTTTTATACACAAAAATATGAACAGATATTAGAAAATGCCAAAAACGAAGGTGTGGGCAAACTAAAACACCTAATATCTATGGACTCAGTAGAACATAAAAGAGGTATCTATTCAGAAAGGGAATTAATTGAAACAGGAAAAGAACTAATGGCGCAAGGAAATAGAGAATTTATAGATGCTAAAATAGATAATCAAAAAATGAGTATTATGCTATTTACTTCAGGAACAACATCGGCTTCTAAAATTGTAGCTTTATCTCATAATAATCTATGTTCGAATCTGATGGATATTGCTTCTGTTTTAGATGTTGATTCCAGTGATGTATTTTTATCCTTTTTACCATTACATCATGTGTTTGAATGCACAGTTGGTTTTTTATTTTCTTTATACAAAGGAGCAAAGACGGTATTTTGTGATGGTATGAGGCATATTCCAGAGAATATGAGAGAGTATAAAGTCACGGTTATGGCATCTGTACCAGCTATTTATGAAAGAATTGTTAAAATGATTCGAAGACAACTAGAAAAGCAGGGAAAAATAAAAGAAATTCTACAAAAAGAAGAACAATATAGAAATTGTAGTATGGAAAAGAAAAAAGAAGTATTTCAAGAAATTCATGATATATTAGGTGGAAATGTTAAGTTATTAATCAGTGGTGCGGCTAGTTTAGATGCAGGGGTTGAAGAAAAATATAGATTATTAGGATTTAATTTAGTGCAAGGATATGGACTAACAGAAACTTCGCCAATTATTGCTATTCGGAACAAAAAAATATTATAAAGTTGGCTCTATTGGAAAGACAGTTCCAAGTGTTAAAGCTAAAATCGTAAATGCTAATCAAGAAGGCATAGGAGAGTTGGTTGTGCAAGGATCGAATATTATGCTTGAGTATTTTGAAAATAAATCAGAAACAAGAAAAGTAATGATAGATGGATGGTTTTACACAGGAGATTTGGCCAGAATTGATGAAGAAGGATTTATTTTTATTTGTGGAAGAAAAAAGAATGTTATTGTATTAAAAAATGGAAAGAACATTTTCCCAGAGGAAATGGAAAATTTGATTAATCGAATAGAGGGAATAGAAGAATCCTTCGTTTTTGGAAAACAAATGTCAGAAGATAAAAATGACATTAAAATCTTTGCTAAATTAGTCTACAATCAAGAAGTTGTGGAAAATACCTATAAGGTAAAAGGTAAAGAAGAAATTTATAAAGCAATTAATGAAAAAATAAAAGGAATCAACAAAACTATGCCACATTATAAAGCAATTAGGCGAATTATTCTAACACAAGAACCACTTATAAAAACAGTTACCAATAAAATTAAAAGACAAAACAATCTAGAACAAATCGAGAAAGAGGAAGCAATATGCCATTAGAAAATCTAAACACCAAATTTTTAGGGAAAAATATCATTTGTTATAAAGAAATTGATTCTACTCAGTTAGAGATTTGGAGAAGATTAGAAAAAAATACCATTAAAAATGGGACTATTATTTTAGCAGATATTCAAACCAGAGGAAAACGGAACACATGGAAGAAAATGGCATACGGACGAAAAGAATAATATAGCTTTTTCTTTTCTGATAAAAGTAAATTGTGATATTAAAAAATTAGAAGGAATTACACTAGAAATTGCTGAAACGATGATAGAAGTTTTCAAAAAATTGTATCATATTTCTCTTGAGATTAAATTTCCGAATGACATTGTTTATCAAGGTAAAAAAATAGGCGGAATTCTGACGGAGACAAAGTTAAATGGAAAAATTGTAAAGGATATGGTGGTTGGTATTCGGAATGAATACCAATCAAGAAAAATTTGTTAAAGAGATAAGCAATATAGCTTCTTCTATCAAAAAGGAATTTAATATAGAAGTAGATACAGAAAAAGTAATGGTTGAATTTTGTAATTTATTTGAAAGTAAAATAATGAAAAGGATAGAGTACTGTAATAGGGAGGAATGATTATAAAATGAAAATAGGATTTTTATTTCCAGGCCAAGGCTCTCAAAGTATAGGAATGGGGCAAGATTTATATGAAAAATACGAAGTAGTAAAAGAAGTTTATCAAAAAGTAAAAGAATTAACAGGTATTGATATAGCTGAAATTACTTTCCATGGAAGTGAAGAAGTGTTAAATGAAACAAAAAATACGCAGCTTGCTATTTTAACCATGAGTTTAGGGATTTTAGAAATATTAAAACAAAATGGCATCAAAGCCGGGGTGTCTAGTGGATTAAGTTTAGGAGAATACAGTGCTTTAATTTATAGCCAAGCAATTGATTGGGAGGAAGGAATAAAGCTTGTTCAAAAAAGAGGAAAATATATGCAAGAGCTAGTGCCTGAAGGTGAATGGCTAATGGCAGCTATTCTTGGCATGAGTGAAGAACAAGTACAAGAAGTATGTCAAAAAGTAACCAATGGATTTGTTGTTCCAGCAAACTTTAATACTACAGGACAAATTGTTATATCAGGAGAAAAAGAGGCAGTAGAACAAGCAGAGGTTATTGCCAGAGAATTAGGAGCAAAAAAAGTAAGAGTTTTAAAAACTGCAGGACCATTTCATACTGAAAAATTAAGCAAAGCATCTGATGCTTTAAGAAAAGAATTAGAGCATGTTACCATTCATGATTTTAAAACATCAGTAGTTAAAAATATAGATGGAACGATATATAGTAAGCAAGATGATGTGAAAGATATTTTAGCAAGACATATTATTAGTCCTGTTAGATTTTCAAAAAGTTTAGAAACGATGTTAGAAATGGGAGTTGATACATTTATTGAAATAGGACCTGGAAAAACTTTGTCTGGCTTTGTAAAAAGATTGAATACAGAGAAAGAAGTTACGATTTTAAATATTAATAATGTAGAGACATTAGAAAAAGTGTTGGAGGTATTGATATGAGTAAAGTAGCATTAATTACAGGAGCAACAAGAGGAATTGGAAGGCAAATTGCAATTACCCTTTCAAAAGAGGGATATGATATCGCATTAAATTATCGAAAAGAGAATGAAGAGTTAGATAGTATTAAAAAGGAAATAAAAGAAAACAAAGTAGAATGTTTAGCAGTCAAAGGAGATGTCTCTAATTTTGATGATTGCGAAAAATTTGTAAAGCAAGTGATTGAAAAATTTGGAAAGGTAGATGTATTAGTTAATAATGCAGGTATTACCAAAGATATGTTATTGATGAGAATGAAAAAAGAAGATTTTAAACAAGTTATTGATGTTAATTTAGTAGGTACTTTCAATGTAACCAAAAATGTTATTAATTATATGTTAAAAGCACGTTCTGGAAGAATTATCAATATTTCTTCTGTGGTGGGGGTTTCCGGAAATGCAGGACAAACTAATTATGCAGCTTCTAAAGCAGGAATTATTGGATTTACCAAAAGTTTAGCTAAAGAGGTGGCATCTAGAGGTATATTAGTGAATGCTATTGCCCCAGGATTTATTCAAACAAGTATGACAGAGGTTTTGAAGGACGATGTAAAAGAAGAAATAGCTAAAAATATCCCCCTAAAACGAATGGGAACAGCTCAAGATGTAGCAAATTGTGTGAAGTTTTTGACATCAGAGGATAGTTCTTATATTACAGGGCAAGTGCTTCATGTAGATGGAGGAATGTTAATGTAAAAACAAATTAGGCAAAAATGCACAATATACTACTTTGAAGTTGTTTTTAAATAAAAAGGAGAATTCAAATAGGATAGAAAGGATTTGAAAAAATGGAAAGAAGAGTTGTCATTACAGGATTAGGAACAATTAGCCCTATTGGAAAGGATACAGAAGAAACTTGGAATGGAATTAAAGAAAAAAAATGTGGAATTGACAAGATATCATTATTTGATGCAACTGGATATAAAACTACTCTAGCAGCAGAAGTAAAAGGCTACGACCAAGCTAAATATTTTGAGATGAAACAAGCTAAAAGATTGGATAGAAGCTCACAGTTTGCTATAGTAGCAGCAAGAGAAGCTTTTCAAGACAGTGGTATAACGTCAAAAAACACAAATTTAGAAAGAGTTGGTGTGTTCGTAAGTACTGGTATAGGAGGATTTAACACTATTCAAGAACAATGCAAAATACATTGTGTAAAAGGGCATAATAGAGTATCACCAATGTTTATTCCTATGTCAATTGCTAATATGCCAGCAGGTAATATTACAATTGATTTAGGATTAAAAGGAGAATCTATTTCTATTGTAACAGCATGTGCATCTTCTACACATGCTATAGGAGAGGCTTATAGAACAATAAAATATGGTTCAGAAGACATTATTTTAGCAGGCGGAACAGAAGCTTCAATATGTGAAGTAGGAATTGCAGGATTTGAAAACATGAAGGCTTTATCTTATGCAACTGATAAAAATAGAGCAAGTATTCCTTTTGACAAAGAAAGAAGTGGATTTGTTATGGGAGAAGGAGCAGGAATTCTTGTACTAGAAGAATTAGAGCATGCTATTCAAAGAGGTGCTAAAATATATGCAGAAGTAGTAGGCTATGGAGCTACCTCAGATGCTTATCATATTACTTCACCAGCTCCAGAAGGAGAAGGTGGAGCAAGAGCGATGAAAAGAGCAATAGAAGACGCAAACATGAGACCAGAAGATATTGATTATATCAATGCACATGGTACTTCTACACAGTTAAATGATTCTTGTGAAACCATGGCAATTAAAACAGCATTAGGAGAAGCTAGTCAAAAAGTAATGGTAAGCTCAACAAAAGGCAATATAGGGCACTTATTAGGTGCAGCAGGTGCTGTTGAAGCTATTATTTGTACAAAAGCAATTCAAGACCAGATCGTTCCACCAACGATTAATTATCGAGAAAAAGATGAAGAATGTGATTTAGATATTGTGCCAAATGAAGTTAGAAAGGTACCAGTGAGTGTAGCAATGTCAAATTCTTTAGGGTTTGGAGGACATAATGCTAGCATTGTCTTGAAAAAATATGAGTAATATTATTGCTTTATATAAAAAAATAGAAAGGAATGAGGAGTTAATGGAGTATGAAAAAATAAAACAACTAATGGAGGATATGGGAAATTCTAAATTAACAGCAATTGATATTGATTTTCCAGATGGTACCAAAATTAGTATGAAAAAAGAGGAAAAGCAAGTTGTCAAAGTAACAGAAAATATGCCAGTAGAAAATTTATCAACAAAAGAAGAAGTAAAAGTGGAAACAAATAATGATAAAAAAGAAGAAAAAATACAAGAAGGTAATGTTGTAACATCTCCAATGGTGGGAACTTTTTATTCAAAACCATCTCCTAATAGTGAACCATATGTAGAAGTAGGAAAAAAAGTAAAAAAAGGCGATGTTCTTTGTATTATAGAAGCTATGAAATTAATGAATGAAATAGAATCTGAATTTGATGGAGAGATTATAGAAATTTTAGTAAAAGATGAAGAACCAGTAGAATATGGAAAGCCATTATTTATTATAAAATAAAAAACAGACAAAAGATTTTCATATACATAAAATAAAAGAAAGAAGTGAAAAAATGTTAAAAAAAGAAGAAATTAAAGAAATTATACCACAAAGAGAGCCTTTTTTAATGATAGACGAAGTAGAAAAATATACACCAGGGGAGAGTGCAATAGCTTATAAATACGTAAATCAAGAAGAGTGGTATTTCAAAGGACATTTTCCAGGAAATCCAATTATGCCAGGAGTATTAATTGCAGAAAGTTTAGCCCAAACAGGAGCGATTGCTATTCTTAGTGTAGAAGAAAATAAAGGGAAAAATGCTCTATTTGGTGGAATCGACAAAATGAGATTTAAAAAGATGGTAGTACCAGGAGATAAACTAAAATTAGAAGTGAAAATAATAAAACAAAAAGGACCAATAGGAGTAGGAGAAGCAATTGCAACCGTAGAAGATAAAATAGTAGCAAAAGGAGAATTAACTTTTGCAGTAGTATAAGGACAAGGGACATAGGGACATGGGGACGTAGATAATGTCCCAGATTATTCGAGCATGAATTAAATAATTTATTAGATTGGGACATTATCTACGTCCCCATGTCCCATGTCCCAAGGAAAGGAAGAAAGAAACAATGAATAAGATTTTAATTGCTAATCGAGGTGAAATAGCAGTTCGTATTATAAGAGCTTGTAAAGAAATGAATATAAAAACAGTGGCAGTATATTCCGAAATGGATAAAGATGCTATGCATACTCGTTTGGCAGATGAGGCTGTATGTATAGGGCCAGCAAATAGCGGAAAAAGTTATTTGAATTTAAAAAATATCATAGAAGCAGCAAATATAACAGGTGCAGATAGTATTCATCCAGGATTTGGATTTCTATCAGAAAATAGTCAATTTACTAAAATATGTGAAGAGTCAAATATTAAATTTATTGGGCCTTCTTATCAGGTAATTGAGTTGATGGGAAACAAATCAAATGCTAAAGAGTTAATGAAATCAGCAGGAGTGCCTGTTATACCAGGTTCTGATGGGAGTGTAAAAGGCTTAAAAGATGCTATCAAGATAGCAAGCAAAATTGGTTATCCTATTATGTTAAAAGCCGCAGCTGGAGGTGGAGGAAAAGGAATTCGTATTGTCAATTCTCCAGAAGAATTAGAAAGTAGCTATAATATTGTAAAACAAGAAGCCAAAATTTCTTTTAATGATGATGAAATTTATATTGAAAAATTTGTTAAAAATCCAAGGCATGTTGAAATACAAATCTTAGCAGACGAACATGGAAATGTTATTCATTTGGGAGAAAGAGATTGTTCTATTCAACGTAAAAATCAAAAAATAATTGAAGAAACACCATCTACAGCAATTGATGATAAATTAAGAACAAAAATGGGAGAAGCAGCGATAAAAGCTGCTAAAGTAGCAGGATATACAAGTTGTGGTACAATTGAATTTTTAGTAGATAGTGATAAAAATTTCTATTTTATGGAGATGAATACTAGAATTCAGGTAGAACATCCTATCACAGAAGAAAGAACAGGAATTGACATTGTAAAAGCTCAAATAAAAATAGCAGCAGGTGAACCATTAAAATTAAAACAAAAAGATATTGAATTTAAAGGGCATAGTATGGAATGTAGAATAAATGCAGAAAATCCAAGTAAAAATTTTATGCCATGTCCAGGTACTATTACAGGATTAAACTTACCAGGAGGAAATGGAGTTAGAGTAGATACTGCTATTTATGAAGGCTATACTATTCCACCTTCTTATGATTCTATGATTGCAAAAATCATCACACATGGAGATACGAGAAATGAAGCTATCAGTAAAATGAAAAGAGCTTTGGAAGAGATTGTAATAGAAGGTGTCGAAACCAATATTGATTTCTTATTTAAGATTATTAAAAATCCTAATTTTATTAGAGGAAATTTTGATACATCATTTATTGAAACTGAAATTTTAAAATAATGGGTGTTTTTTGACCCCGTCCCGAAAAACACCCAGAAAGGAATGAAAATATGATTGTAGACAAAATGAAAAAGCGAGAGCCAACTGCCAAAAGAACGAAAAATCAAGTTGATATACAAGTTGGTAAATGGGTAAAATGTGATAAATGTAAGGAAATATTATATAAAGAAACCGTAAGAGCTAATAACAGTATTTGTCCAAATTGTGGAGCTTACTTTAGAATGCACATTAATAAGAGATTAGAAAGTATCATAGATAAAGGTACTTATCAAAGGTTCGATTTGAACATTGATACGACTAATCCTTTAGAATTAGAAGATTATCCAAAAAAGATAAAAGGATTAAGGGAAAGAACCGGAATTCAAGAAGCAGTAGGCTGTGGAATTGGAGAAATAAAAGGAGAAAAAGTAGTTATTTGTGTAATGGATAGCGGATTTTTGATGGGAAGCATGGGAATTGTAGTAGGAGAAAAAATTACTTATGCGGTTGAAAAAGCCATCGAATTGAAACTTCCTATTATTATATTTTGTACTTCTGGTGGTGCTAGAATGCAAGAAGGAATTATATCTCTTATGCAGATGGCAAAAACAACAGCAGCTATTTCTAAATTAAATGAAGCAGGTTTATTATACATATCTGTTTTAACAGATCCGACTTATGGAGGAGTTACAGCATCTTTTGCGAGTTTAGCTGATATCATATTGGCAGAGCCAGGTGCTATGATTGGTTTTGCTGGACAAAGAGTAATCAAGCAAACGATTGGAGAGGAATTACCAGAGGGGTTTCAAACAGCAGAATTTTTATTAGAACATGGTTTTATTGATAAAATTGTGGAGAGAAAAGAATTAAAGGATACATTATACCAATTAATTCAATTCCATAAAGAGGGATTTAGGGACGTTCCTTGAAATCCCTAAAAGTGGGACTGAGGGACAGTCCTTTAAATAAATAAGTTATAAAGGAGTGTCCCCACATCCCAAAAAAAGGGATTCTAAGGAACGTCCCTAAATCCCTGACTAAGAGAGGAGGATTTTGATGAAAGAGTTAACAGCTTGGGAAAAAGTAGAAATAGCAAGAAATCCAAAAAGGAAAACAGCCATTGACTATATTGAAGAAATTTTTGACGATTTTATCGAATTACATGGCGATAGAAATTTTAAAGATGATAAATCAATTGTGTGCGGTTTAGCCAAAATAAGAAACCAAAACTATACAGTGATAGCAGAACAAAAAGGAAGAACAACAAAAGAAAATATAGAAAGAAATTTTGGAATGCCAAATCCAGAAGCTTATCGAAAAGGAATTCGATTTATGCGTCAAGCAGAAAAGTTTAAAAGACCAGTAATCACTTTTATTGATACAAAGGGAGCTTATCCAGGAATTGGTGCAGAAGAGAGGGGACAACGGAGAAGCAATTGCTAGTTCAATGTTAGAACTTAGTAAATTAAAAGTGCCAGTTATCGCTATTGTTATTGGAGAAGGTTCTAGTGGAGGTGCTTTAGCGTTAGGCGTTGGAAATAGAGTGTTTATGCTAGAAAATGCAATTTATTCTATTTTATCTCCAGAAGGATATGCTAGTATTTTATGGAAAGATGCATCAAGAACAAAAGAGGCTGCTGAAAAGATGAAATTGACAGCTAAAGATTTATATGAATTAAAAGTGATTGATAAAATTATTAAAGAGCCAAAAGGTGATGAAGAAGCCAGCTTTTTAAAAGTAGCTAAAAGTTTAAGAAAAGAAATACAAAATGTAATAGATGAGATGAGAGATATGAATTCAGAGCAAATTGTAGAGGATAGATATCAAAAGTTTAGAAATATGGGAGAATATAAAACTTTATAAATTCAAATATAAAATGAGGAGGAGTAAAAAATGTTATTAGAAGGAAAAAAAATATTAATTATGGGAATTAGAAATAAGTGGAGTATTGCATTTGGAATTGCTAAATCAGCTTATGAAAATGGTGCCAAGCTTATTTTTACTTACATGGGAGAGGAAAATAAGAATAAAATAGAAGAATTAATATCAGAATTTGAAGGAAGTAAAGCATATGTTTTAAATGGCGCTTCAGAGGATGAGTTAGTAAGAGAAACATTTTCTAAAATCAAAGAAGAAAATGGAAAAATAGATGGGATTGTGCATGCTGTTGCACATGCCAACACAGAAGATTTACACAATGATTTTATCTATACTAGTAAAGAAGGATTTTCACACGCGTGTGATGTAAGTAGCTATTCATTTGTATTAGCAGCTAGAATGGCAAAAGAATTAGATATGCTAAATGAAAACGCAAGTCTTATTACTTTAACTTATCATGGTTCTACGAAAGTAATTGACAATTATAATGTAATGGGAGTTGCTAAAGCAGCGTTGGAATCAAGTGTTAGATATTTAGCAGAAAACTTAGGAAAAGAAGGTATTCGAGTAAATGCTGTTTCAGCAGGTCCAATTAAAACCTTATCTGCTAAAGGAATTAAAGATTTTGGTTCTGTCTTAACTGTGATAGAAGAAAAAGCACCATTACATAAAAATGTAACAACCATTCAAGTAGGCAATGTAGCAACATTTTTATTAAGCTCTATGTCTGATAGCGTTACTGGACAAATTGTCTATGCTGATAATGGTTATAATATTATGGGTATCTAGAAAATAAAAATATAAATTAAAAGGTCATGCACTTTTCATTTTTTAAAAACATATATTGGATTATATGGAAGTAAAAATGGAGGTGCATTTATATTGCTATCGATTTGTATGACAGGGATATTGGGGTTTTTAGAATTTCTAAAATCAGCAGTATTTGTAGTTCGGATATATTCAAGGAGGAACTTTATTCCCAGAACCACTAACAGCAGAAGAAGAAAAAAATTGTTTAGAGCAAATGGCGAAAGGGGATGATGAAGCTAGAAATATTTTAATTGAAAGAAATTTGAGACTGGTTGCTCATGTGGCTAAAAAATATAGTACAGCTAAAGTAGATCAAGATGATTTAATATCCATTGGTACTGTGGGCTTAATCAAAGGAATTAATAGTTTTAACATAGAAAAGGGAGCCAGGCTTTCTACTTATGTATCACGTTGTATAGACAATGAAATATTAATGCATTTGAGGGCTACTAAAAAGCTTCGGAGCAGAAGTTTATTTAAATGAGCCAATCGGAAAAGATAAAGATGATAATGTGGTAACTTTGCAAGAAGTTTTAGAAAATAATGAGAGAAATATTGAAGATGAAGTGGACATCAAAATGAAAATTAAACTGCTTTATCAAAAGATGAAAGAAATTTTAAAAGATAGAGAAAGGACAATTTTAGAATTACGATTTGGATTAGGAGGTCATAAACCAAAGACACAAAATGAAATTGCCAAAATGATGGGAATTTCTCGTTCTTATGTGTCACGTATTGAAACCAAAGCAATTGATAAATTAGCACAAGAAATAAAAGAATAAAAAAGTATGGGAAAATGGGCATATTATTTATAAATCTTGATATAATAATTGTTACTTGCATCTAAACAACGTATTTCCTTGTTTAATTGTTTCTAAAATCTTGATATCTTTAATTTCGTCAATATCAATTTTTAAAGGATTTTTATCAATAATTATAAAATCAGCAGTTTTCCCTTCTTTTATGCTACCTTTTTCATTTTCCTCAAAATATTGATATGCACTATTTATAGTTACTGCTTTAATCGCATTTAAAACACTTATTTTTTCATCTTCTCCAAGAATTTTCTTGGTTTTTGTCTTTCTGGTAACAGCACACCAAATCGTTTCAAACATATTGGGTTGTAGTACAGGAGAATCTTGATGAAATGTAAAGATAACGTTCTTTTTTAGCGTTGTATTAGCTGGACTTATTTTACTTGCTCGTTCATATCCAAAATTTTTAATATGAATATCTCCCCAATGAAAAATATGAGAAATGAAAAATGAAGGAATTATATTATATTTTTTTAAAGCATCTATTTGGTCAATTCCAAGAAATTGAGCATGTATCATAACAGGTCGTGTGTTTTGAGTAGTGGTTCCATATTTTTTAATACTATTTATAAATTGCTCAGCAGCTTTGTCTCCATTACAATGAGCTAATAATTGCATATTAGTAGCTATTCCTATTTCTATAGCCTTTTCAACTTCTAAATCGGTCATAGTATTGTAGCCAAAATAATTTGGACTATCCATATAGGGAGTTCTCATCCATGCAGTTCTTCCCTGAGGAGAACCATCTAAGAATATTTTATATCCACCTATTTTAAAATTATTTTTATATTGTCTAATATGTTCTTTGAAATTAGAAAAAAATTTTTGGCTATTTTGTGGGGGAATGTATGATACTAAATCTAATTTTAATTGTTTTTCATTTATTAAATTTTGATAAATAGGTATCATTGATTCATAAGACATTCCATCTTGAATTGTAGTAATTCCATATGAAAGATACTGTTCTTGTGCTTTTTGGTATGAGCTTAACAAGTCATCCATATTAGGCAGAGGAATTTTATTTAAATAATGCAAAAAAGTATTTTCTTCCATGTATCCAGTAGGTTGTCCATTTACTTTTTCTATAAGACCTCCTTCACTAGAAGTGGTCTTAGATGTTATATTTAATAATTGTAAAGCCATGGTATTAAATACACCTACATGTCCAGATTTATGTTGTAATACAACAGGATTATTAGGCAAAACTTTATCAATTATTTCTTTTTTTGGATGTGATTTTTCGTCTAAATAGTTATGATCATAGCCCTCAGCTAATATCCAAATATTATTTTGTATTTCTTTTTCTATTTTAAAGCTTTTTAAGGTTTCCTCAATATCTTTAAAATTTTTACAATTTTCTAAATTTACTTTTAAGAAATTATTTGCAACACCTGAAAAATGGCTATGAGCATCAATAAAAGATGGCATCATTGTTTTTCCATTTAGATTCATTAAGTTTGTTTTATTATCTTTATAAGATAAAATTTTTTCTAAACTTCCTACTTTTTTTATGATACCATCTTCTACAAGCATAGATTCTATTTCATAATTTTCTAATGTAATAAAATCACCATTATAATATATATGTTTCAATTTGTTTACCTTTTCAATTTAATTCTATTTTAATTTTAGTATTCTCCATTGAAATATTTTTTATTCATAATTTAACTCACTTTCAATACCAATGATAATAGTAAGACTAATATATCAAATTTCACTATAACTTCCAATATTTTTATTCTATATTAAAACTAAAGCAATTAATAAATGAATACGAAAGATGAAAAAATAGAAATGTTGACAAAAAATGACAAAAATATTGATTATCCTTTTATAGCATGATAAAATTATAAATAGGTGATAATATGGGAATGTTAGATAAAGAAATGGTATTAAAATATTTAAGTGGCATTGAAACTAATGGTGAGCCAATAAATAGTAAAAGAATGCGCAAATATAAAAAAATATTAGAAGAAATTGCAAATAATCCTAGTTTATTGGCTTTTTTGGATAAAAAATTTGGGGAGATGGTTGCTAGTTATATCATTGAAAATGAAGAGTTAATAGAAGATTTTTTCGTTGAGAATAAAAATGGTTCTTTAAAAAGAGATGATCAAGGGAATGTTTTATTAAACGATAAATATATAGAAAGAAAACATAATGGTCCTGGTATATATGCAAAAAGCTGGATTATATATAAAGAGATTCCAATACTTATAAAAGAATTAGAACAAAGTTGCAGCACAGATACTACTTTAATTTCAGAACAAATAGCAAGAGAAGCGAACTATAATGTTGCTAGTTATTATCCAGCCATACTAAATGGAAAAAAGGTTATCATAACACCGAGTTTTTTAAGGTTAGATGAAAAGATAGTACAAGGTAGGGAAATATCAGGAACCAATATGGATATTTCAGATAATCCAGATTTGATACGAAATTATTTAACAGCAAAAGGTTGTAATGAAGAAAAAATAAGTCATATTATAGATAAGTATAAAAGCATTATGCTGTTTCATATATTTATAAACTCAAGAGATGAGCATAATGGAAATTGGGGGATCATAGAAGGTCAAAACAATACCTTTGATTTTACACCGATTTATGATTTAGAAGGAGGACTAGCAGAAAATAAACTTAAGATAAGACCCATATACATAGGAGACAAGTATGATGATGAAGCAATGTTAGAATTTTTATTAAAGAGTGACAAAGTAATGGAATATGCAAATACGCTTTTGAATATAGATATGGATAAAGTATATGAAGACATAAATAAAAGAAAAAAAATAACTATACCAGAAGATAGAAAGAAAGAAGTTAATGATGTTATAGAAAAAAGTAAAATAAAATTACAAAAAGTTTTAAATATTATTAAGAAGGAAAAAGAAGAAGAACAACAGAAATAGTTTAATACTTATAAAGAAAATAATAAACTTTGTTAGAAATACTATAAAAAACTTTCCCAGTTAAATAATTTGTGATATAATGGATAAAAATAATTTTAGGAGATAAGAATGCAAAGAACAAAATTAAAAGATAGGATATTACCAACCTATACAAAAGGGGAAGAAATTTTCAATATGACTTCTCATATAGTAGGTGCAGTTTTAGGAATTGTAGCAACTGTGTTATGTATCGTTTTTGCAACAGTAAATGGAAATGTATATGGAGTTGTAAGTGGGACTATTTATGGAGTAACCATGATTATTTTATATACTATGTCTAGTATTTACCATGGATTAAGTCCAAAAATCAAATCCAAAAAAGTATTTCAAATATTAGACCATTGTTCAATATTTTTATTAATTGCAGGTTCTTATACACCTTTTGCCTTATGTGTTATTAGGGAATATGATGTTTTCACAGGTTGGCTTATCTTTGGTATTATATGGGCGTTAGCTATTTTAGGAATTGTATTAAACGCAATAGATATCAAGAAATTCAAAGTGTTTTCCATGATATGTTATTTATTAATGGGTTGGTGTATTATTATAAAAGCCAATTTATTACCAGAATTGCTGACAAAAAATGGATTTATTCTTTTATTAGCAGGAGGAATTGCTTACACAGTAGGTGCTATTGTATATGGATTAGGAAAGAAATATAAATATGCTCATTCTATTTTTCATTTATTTATTTTATTAGGTAGCTTTTTACAATTCTTATGCATATTATTATATGTGATGTGAAAAAATGAGATTTTGTTAGAAAAAGTAAGATAGATATATTTAATAAAAGAAACAGAAATAATTAACCAATTATTTCTGTTTGTAAAATAGAATAGACTATGTTAAAATAAAAATAACTTAAAAGAATAATCAAATTTACCCTGCGTAGTGCGTATAGGCAGAATTTTTAGAACCAACACATTTTAAGAGGGGCCAAATCTCTAGAATATGGCGTGCAAGCTCACAGCATATAGTGAGAAGCCCATGAGTATTCAGGTAGGCACCCACCTGTTTTTAGGAGCAGGTCCTTAAAAATTCAAGGCAGCTGACGGCTAAGGCGGGGCATTTTTTTGTGCTATTTGTGATTAAAAAAGTTATAAAAAAGTCAAGCTATCATAATTTTAAAAAAGGTTTGAATTGAAATTAATTAAATTAGAAATTTTTAATGGATTTTATGGAAAGAGTTCACGCTTGACGTGGAAGGGTGCCATAAAATCCATTTAGAATTTCTATGAAAATTAATTGAACGAAAACCTTTTTTAAAATTATGATAGCTTGACTTTTTGGATAATTATTCTAATTCATTTAAAGCCAAAATTGCCTTAGCATAAATCTTACAAGAAAGTAGTAACTTATCAATAGCAATAAACTCATCTGTCTGGTGGCACATATCTTTATCGCCAGGAAAATTAGGACCAAAAGAAATGCAATTATCAAAAGCACGTGCATAAGTAGCACCACCAATGGCAATTGGTTCTAAATTAGAATTTGTTTCTTTATTATAAACATCGCAAAGAATTTTCACTAACTTATTATTTTTTGGAATATATAAAGCTGGCTTATAAGAAATTCTATCAAAATCAACATTCAAATAAGGACTCGTATATTTAATAAAGCTGTTTCCAACTTCAAGTATATTCGCCGTAATAGGAAGGCGGAGATTTAAACCAATTTGGAGTATGTTATTTTTAAAATAAAAATCTCCAACATTTAAAGTC
Source organism: uncultured Clostridia bacterium (assembly GCA_944386725.1). Lineage (GTDB taxonomy): Bacteria > Bacillota > Clostridia > TANB77 > CAG-508 > CAG-269. The sequence continues at coordinate 57,404 of CALXCE010000003.1, read as the reverse complement.
AATTTTCCAGAGTTATCTTCGAAATTAATTCCTAAATTTTCTCCATAATATTGTGTGTTAATATAAGTCGCAAAAAAATCAAATAACTCTATTTTAATTTTGTATAAATCAAATATTTTAGATAAAATAATGATTAATCGAGAAATCGCATTTATACCTAAATCAGGATGAGCAGCATGGCTAAGTACTCCATGAGAAGTAAGCTTTATTTCTTCTTCATCTATTTTATAAATGTCAATTTCAAAATTTGTTTCTTTTATGATATTTTTTAGATTTTGAATAAGGTCACACATTTTGATTTTATCAGGCTTTATTCTTAGTATAATACTACAAAGTTTAGGAACAACATTAATTGGATTACCATAAGTATTCACTTCTTTTATGACAATATCTTTATCTAAAAAAGTAGAATAGTCCATTTTAAAGTAGAAAGTTGAAATAGCTTTTTCTGAATAGATACATGGAAAATCAGCGTCTGGACTAAAGCCAATAGAAGGAGATTCTTCATGTCTTTTATAATAATCAATGCATTTCCAATCATTTTCTTCATTTAATCCTAAAATTAATCGAATACGTTTGTGAACTTGGCACGTATCTGCCACAGCTTTCATTGCAAATAAAGAACTAATAATAGGGCCTTTGTCGTCAATAGCTCCTCTACCATAAATTTTATGATTGGAAATAGTACCACGAAAAGGAGGATATGTCCAGTCATCTCCTTCAGGTACAACATCTAAATGTCCAATAATTCCAATTAATTCTTTGCCCTTACCAAATTCAATATAACCACAATAGCCGTCTATGTTTTTGGTTCGAAATCCTAAGCTTTTACCAAGGTCTAACATATATTCTAATGCATCATTAATAGGTTTCCCGAAAGGGTGTCTAGGATTACTAGAAGGAGCGATGACACTTGGTATCTGGATTAGTTCTTGTGTTTTTTGAATGATTTCATTTTTGTGGTTTTCTATATATTTTTCTATCATATAACCAGTCCTTTCAATTGATAAAATATATGATAGTATACAAAAAAATAGAACTAAATAGGTTGACAATATTTCATAGAAAAGGATAAAATATAACTATAAAATAAAAGAGAAAGGTGTGTGTAGCTTTGGAAAAAACAGAAATACAAGAATTGGAACAGGAGGCAAGAAAGGTAAGAGAGGACATTATTGATGAAGTATATTATGCAAAATCAGGACATCCAGGGGGGTCACTTTCTATAACAGATATCTTAACGGTATTATATTTTAAGGAAATGAACATCAATCCTGAGAATCCAAATTGGGAAGAAAGAGATAGATTTGTATTATCGAAAGGTCATTGTTCTCCAGCCTTATATAGTTGTTTAGCCAATCGAGGTTTTTTTCCAGTGGAAGATTTGAAAACTTTTAGGGACATCCATAGTTATCTACAAGGACATCCAGATAAAAACAAAGTACCAGGAGTTGATATGACAACAGGTTCTTTAGGGCAAGGACTATCTGTTGCTAATGGAATGGCAATTGCAGGGAAAATGGATAAAAAAGGTTATAGAGTTTATTGTGTTTTAGGAGATGGAGAAATCGAAGAGGGTCAAATTTGGGAAGCAGCAATGGCTGCAAACAAATATAAATTAGACAATTTATGCGTGATTGTGGACAATAATAATTTACAAATTGATGGAACCATAGAAGAGGTAATGAGTTCTTATCCAATTGATGAAAAATTTAGAAGTTTTGGTTTTCAAGTTATTAACATTAATGGACATGATATAGAAGAAATTATAAAAGCATTTGAAGTAGCTAGGAATGTAAAAGGAAAACCAACTTGTATCATAGCTAAAACGATAAAAGGAAAAGGAGTAGCCTTCATGGAAAATCAAGCTGGTTGGCATGGAAAAGCTCCCAATGAAGAACAGTATAAACAAGCAATAGAGGAATTGAGAGGGGAATAAAGAAATGATAGATATGCATATTCATACAACGTATTCAGATGGAACAAAAACAGTAAAAGAAATATTAAAAGAAGCACAGCGAATTGGATTAGACTATATATCTATAACAGATCATGAAAATTGCATGGCATACAAAGAAATAGAAGAAAGAAATTTAAAACAATATTATCATGGAACTTTAATACCAGGTGTGGAAATAAAAGTAGCATATAAAGGGAGAATCATTGATATATTAGGCTATGGAATTGATACCGATAAAATCCAACGATGGTCAGATAACTTCTATAAAGATAAAACACATGCTCAAATACAAACAAAATATTTAAAATCACAATATAATACCTTTCAAAAAGTAGGGTGTACATTAATACCATATGAAGAAATTAAGTGGGATCCAGATCACGATTGGGCAAATGTTATTATATATAAAGAAATAAAAAGTCATCCAGAAAATGAGAGAAAATGTCCAAAAGATTTATGGGAAAGCTATAGTAATTTTAGATATCACCATTGTTATTCCAAAGATAGTATATTTTATATCGATAAATCTTCAGATGTTCCAACAATAGAAGAAGGAATGAAACAAATACATGATGCTGGAGGACTTGCATTTTTAGCACATATCTATATTTATGATTGGGCGACAAACAAGAAAGCTTTAATTGATGACCTAATTAGCAATTATGAGTTTGATGGAATAGAGTGTTATTACAGTCAATTTTCGGAGAAAGAAATTAAGTATGTTTTAGAAGTGTGTGAAAAAAGAGGATTGTATAAGAGCGGTGGATGTGACTACCATGGAGACAACAAACCAGGCATCCATCTAGGAGTTGGAAAAGGAAACTTGAAAATACCAAATCAGATTATAGAAGAATGGTGTGAGGGATTTAGGAACGTTCCCAAATCCTTTTTGGGAAGGAGAATGAAATGAAAGAAGAAAAAATAGCAACTCGTCAAAGTTATGGAGAAACTTTAGTGAAATTAGGAAAAGAAAATGGAAGAATTGTAGTACTAGATGCAGATTTAGCAGGTGCTACCAAAACGAATTTATTTGCCAAAGAATATCCAAATCGATTTTTTGATATGGGAATAGCAGAAGAAAATATGTTAGGAACAGCGGCAGGACTAGCAACTTGTGATAAAATTCCATATGCTAGCACTTTTGCAGTATTTGCAGCAGGAAGAGGATATGATCAAATTAGAAATAGCATTTGTTATCCAAATTTAAATGTTAAAATTTGTGCTACTCATGCAGGAATTACCGTAGGAGAAGATGGTGCTACTCACCAGATGTTAGAAGATATCTCATTAATGAGAACATTACCAAATATGACAGTTATTTCACCATCTGACGATACGCAAACTAGATGGGTAATTCAAGAAATTAGTAAAATCAATGGACCAGTTTATGTAAGATTAGCAAGATTAGCAACGTCAATTATTTACGAAGAAAATCAAAAATTCGAAATTGGAAAGGCAATTCAAATAGGAGAAGGGAGAGATGGAACGGTATTTGCAACAGGGGTAACAGTAGCCGAAGCCATTAAAGCACAAGAAGAGTTGAGATTACAAGGCATTGATATTAGAGTAGTAGATGTTCATACTATCAAGCCAATTGATAGAGATAGGATTATCAAATGTGCACAAGAAACGAAAAAACTAGTATCTGTTGAAGACCATAGTATCATTGGTGGGTTAGGGTCAGCAATTAGTGAAGTTTTAATAGAGGAATGTCCAACAAAATTGGAAAGAATGGGAATGAAAGATATATTTGGAAAGTCTGGTAAAGCAGAAAAATTAATCGAGTATTTTGGATTAACTTCAAAAGCTATTGTGGAGAAATTTTGTAACAAATAAATTATTCATAGACAATACCTTTTAAATGTTTTAGGTTAAAATCGTTATTAAATATGAGAATAATGGAAATAAAATAACTTGAATGTTTATGTGAATTATGTTATAATAAGATTATCTCTAAAGTGTTTTAATCCTTAGAGAAAATCTACGTGGTTAGGGTAGATTAAGGCAATAGAAACTATCAATTCTTAGTAATTAAGAAAGGATGAACAGACTTAATGAAACAATATATCCTTATAGCAGAAATACACAAAACTGCTGGTGAAGAAGTAGAAATAAGAAACACAGTTATAACAACCAGTAGAATTAAAAATATTACTGAATACAAATTACTTCCCTCACTAACATGTGATGTTCTTGATGAGAGAATGAAAAAAATAATTGATGACCTAAATATAGATGTTTCTCAAACTAGTTGTATTACGTTAATAAATGATAAGGAAATATATGTTATAGGAAGTCCATTAGATATTTTTAATCAAATGTATAGTTAAATAATAAATAAAAATTCCTAACCATAAAAGGCATCCATAAGGGTGTCTTTTATATTATGCGAAAATTATAATTGTGAATTTTTTGTGAATTTTACAAAAAGAAGAAAATGAAAGAAAAATGATAGAAAATGTAAAAAAGCCAACATTTTCTATCATTTTTTTGCTAAAAAAGTATTGCAAAAAAAGAACTTTATTGTTATGATTAGATAGAATGGAAAAAAGTATAAATAATTAGATAAAAGAGGTAGAAAAAACAAAAGGCAAGGAGAAACAAAAATGATAGAATTTAGAAATGTAGTAAAAACATACGATACAGGCACAAAAGCTGTTAAAAATGCCAATTTTGTAATCGATAAAGGAGAGTTTGCATTTTTAGTAGGTTCATCAGGAAGTGGGAAATCAACTCTTATTAAATTAATTTTAAAGGAAGAAGAACCAACGTCAGGAAATATTATTATCAATGGTAAAGATACAACTTTTTTAAAACCAAGTAGAATTCCTTACCTAAGGAGAAGTATGGGAGTGGTATTCCAAGATTTTAGACTTTTACCAGATAAAACTGTTTATGATAATGTTGCTTATGCTATGTATATCGTAAGAGCCACACCAAGACATATCAGAAGGCAAGTTCCAATGGTACTTTCTTTAGTTGGATTAAGTGGTAAGGCAAAAATGTATCCAAATGAATTATCTGGTGGAGAGCAACAAAGGGTAGCCTTAGCAAGAGCTTTAGTAAACAATCCATCTATGTTAATTGCTGACGAACCAACAGGAAACCTAGACCCAGATACAGCTTGGGATATTATGAATTTATTGAATGATATCAATATGAGGGGAACAACAGTTGTTGTAGCAACACATGCGAAAGATATTGTAGATAAAATGAAAAAAAGAGTTATCCATATACGCAAAGGCGAAATAGTAAGAGATGATAAAAAAGGTGGGTATGATTGTGAAATATAATAGATTTGGATATTTAATTGGAGAAGGAATTGGAAACGTATTCAAAAACAAAAAATCAACAGGAGCATCCCTTATGATTATGTGTGCCACCATGATTATTTTTGGAATTTTTTTAATCCTAACACAAAATATAAATCATTTTGTAGCAGAAATTGAATCGGCACAGGGAATACAAGTATTTATTAATAATGATGCAACACAAGAACAAATGGATGAAGTTGGTGAGAAATTAAGAGCTTTAGATGGAGTTAGCACTGTTGAATTTGTATCCAAAGAGGATGCTTTAAATCAAATGAAAGAAAAATTTGGAGATAAACAAGACTTATTAAGTGGATATGAAGAAAACAATATTTTTCCAGCTTCCTATGTGATAACCTTAACAGACTTGACAAAAAGTCAAGAGGTACAAGACCAAATTTTAACATTTGACAACATTAAGAAAATAACCAGTAAAGATGAAACTGTTACAACGCTAATCAATTTAGCCAATGGTATTAAAATTGTAACAGGAGTGATTTTAATTTTATTGATTATCATATCAGTATTCATTATAGCCAATACCATTAAACTTACAGTTCATGCTAGAAGAAAAGAAATATCTATTATGAAATATGTAGGAGCAACGAATGGATTTATTAGATGGCCATTTATTGTAGAAGGTATGATAATTGGCGTGGTAGCAAGTACTATATCAATTGCCATAGTGGGAGCTGGTTATACTTTCATAGCAGAAAAAATGGTAAATTCTGAATTTATGCAAGTAATCAATATGAGTTTAGTCACTTTTGGTGATATGTTTAATTCTATTATATTTGTTTATATGTTACTAGGAATTGGAATAGGAGCTATCCGGAAGTGTCATTTCTATGAGAAAATATTTAAAAGTATAAAGGAGAAAACATGCGTAAAATTTTATGTATTGTTTTAGCTTTCCTAATTTGTAGTTTTAGTATTGTTTCTTATGTGCGAGCGGAAGAAATAACAGACTTACAAACACAGCAAGAGGAATTACAAAATCAGATCAATGATGCAACAGGTGAATTGGAAGACGTGCAAGATGAACTATCGGAGAATCTTCAGCAAGTTCAGAAATTAGACGAAAAAATAGAGACTTCACAAGTAGAGTTAGATGAACTAAATACTAAAATTACACAATTGCAAGAGCAAATTAATGAAGTAGAGGAAAAGCTAAAAGTAGCAGAAGAAAAATACAATCGACAAAAAGAAATATTGGAACAAAGACTGGTAGCTATGTACGAAACCAGTGATACACAATATTTGGATGTTATATTAAGCTCTAGAAGTGTTTCTGAGTTCTTATCCAATTATTTCCTAATTACAGAATTAGCTAATTATGATACTGAATTATTAGAAGATATGAAGGCACAAAAAGATGAAATCGAATTAGCCAAAGAGAAATTAGATAGTACGCAAGAACAATATGCAACCATTAAGCAAAATCAGACGAGAACGGCAAAGATATTGGAAAATACAAAGATTGTAAGAGAAAATTATATAGCAAAATTATCTGACCAAGAAAAAGAGATACAAACTCAAATTGATGAATACAATAGTAGATTTGCTGAGATAAATAAAGAAATATTAGCATTAGCTTTACAAGGAATAGACACTCAATATATAGGAGGAGAATTAGCATGGCCAATTCCAGGATATACCAGAGTTACTTCTAAATATGGAATGAGGACACATCCGATTACAGGAGTATATAAGTTACATACAGGTGTAGATGTTAGTGCTCCAACAGGAGCAAACTTTGTAGCTGCCAATGACGGAATTGTTGTAAAGGCAGAGTATAATAGTGCTTATGGTAATATGGTAATCATAGACCATGGTGGTGGTGTTTCTACATTATATGCACATGGATCAGAAATAATGGTACAGGTAGGCGATTATGTGAAAAGAGGGGAAACCGTAGTTTTAAAGGTTGGCTCCACGGGATATTCAACAGGGCCACATGCTCATTTTGAGGTCAGACTAAAGGGTGTTACAACAGACCCATTACCATATATCACAAACGGATTAGTGCCAACCACACAAAGTCAAGACACAGCAAATGAAACAACGGAAAATACATCAAATTAAAAGAAAAAATAGGAGGAACTTATGAAAAAAATAGGATTTAAAATAATAGGAGTATTTGTAATTAGTATATTTTTATTACAAAGTAGCATAGCATTAGCAGTATCTCAAAGTGACTTAAATGAAACAAATAAAAAAATTGATGAAGCAGAAGAAGCTTTAAATAACATACAAAATGAAAAGTCAGAAACCATGCAACAAGTAGAAGACATAACCGTTCAAATATCTGAGTATCAGACACAGATTGATCAATTAGATAATCAAATTACACAATTACATACCAAAATAGAAGAATCGGAAAAACAATTAGAAAAAGCTCAAGAAGATTATACTAAGCAAGAACAATTATTAGAGGCTAGATTAGTGGCAACTTATGAGGCAGGGGAAACCTCCTATTTAGATTTTTTGTTGTCATCTGATAGTATTACAGACTTAATTTCAAATTATTATTTGGTGACAGAAATAGCAACTAGCGATACGGAATTATTAGAGAGCATTCAAAAACAAAAACAAGAAATAGAACAAGCAAAACAAAAATTAGAAAAAGATAAACAAGAATTAGATACATCAAAAGCTAGTAAACAAAGTGTTACAACGCAATTACAAACTGCTAAAAACGAAAAAAATCAACAAGTAGCGAAATTGTCAGAAGATGAAAAACAAAAACAAGAAGAATTAGAACAATTTGAACAAGATAAGAGAGACATTGCAAATCAATTAGCAGCAATAGCTAGACAAGAAGCAGCAAATAATGTAGCAAGTGGAAGTAATTCGACTTCTAGTGGAAGTAATGGATCTTCTAATACAGTAAGTGCAGGAGGTTTTATAAAACCAGTAAATGGGTATAGTATTACTTGCGGATGGTATGGATATAAAGGTCATACAGGAGTAGACTTTAGCGGTTCAGGGATAGCTGGTAAACCTGTATTAGCAGCTAAAAGTGGTACAGTTATCACTTCAACAGCATTAGTAAATCCAGATGGAACTTATAGAAGTTATGGAGAATATATTGTTATCAATCATCATGATGGTACAATGACATTATATGCTCATGGAGCACCTGGTTCAAGGTTAGTTAGTCAAGGGCAAAGTGTAAGTCAAGGTCAACAAATTATGAGTGTTGGAACAACAGGAAATTCTACAGGATATCATTTACATTTTGAGGTATGGCTAAATGGAATTAGAGTAAATCCAGCAAATTATTTATAATATAATAACAAGAAATACATATAATAATATGGACGGAAAAACCTCCGTCCAGTTTATCAGTTAGAGAGAACTAATAGGTGGGTCTAGAGAGGAATGATTGTAAAAATGGAAGTAAAAAAAAGATTTAAAACATATAAAATTATAATGCTAGTTATATTAGTAGCATTTATTACATTTTTGTGTACATCAATAGGAATGTATCAATATTTTTTAAATAAAAATGGAGATAACTTTTCTATATGGGCTACAACGTCATCTAATTCCGATATTGCCACAACTCTTAATAAATATAAATCGATTATAAACAAATATTATTTAGGAGAAGTAGACGAAGAAAAACTAAAAGAGGGAGCTATCAAAGGCTATATTGAAGGGTTAGAAGATCCTTATACAGAATACATATCAAAAGAAGATATGCAAGATTATTTAGATGATACTATGGGAAATTTTGTTGGTATTGGTATTTATATGGTGAAAAATACTGAAGTGGATAAAATACAAGTATTAGCACCAATTAAAAATAGTCCAGCAGAAAAAGCTGGAATTTTGCCAGGAGATTTAATTATAGCAGTAGATGATGTCCAATATACAGCTGATGACATGACAGAGGTTTCTGCTAAAATAAAAGGGGAAGAGGGAACTAATGTAAAAGTTGAAATATTGAGAGGAACTGAAACAAAGACTTTTGCGTTAACAAGAGAAACCATCAAAGTAAATCCTGTAGAGGGGAAAGTGCTAAACAATCATATAGGATATATTGAATTTTCTTCTTTTGATGAAGGAACAGCAGAGGACTTTAAAGCAAAATATGAAGAATTACAAAAGCAAGGTATTGATTCCTTGATTATTGATTTAAGAAACAATGGTGGAGGAATTGTAGATGAAGCATTAAAAATAGCAGATTATATAGTAGATAAAGGGTCAGTATTATTATATGAGGTAGACAAAAATAATAATGAAGAAGTAAAAAAATCTGAAAATGATCCAATTATCAATGTACCAATTATTATTTTAACGAATGAAAATACGGCAAGTTCATCAGAAATATTAGCAGGTGCATTAAAAGATTTAGGAAAGGCCAAGATAGTGGGAATTACAACTTATGGAAAAGGTGTGATTCAACAAGTATTATCTTTACCAGATGGAAGTGGACTAAAAATTACATCCGAAAAATATTTAACGCCAAACAAAACTCAAATCAATGAAATTGGAATTGAACCAGATGTAATAGTAGAATTACCAGATACAGTTGAAAATATTTTAGCAGTGGAAGAAAAAGATGATACACAATTACAAAAAGCAATTGAAATGTTAAAATAAAATGTGATAAAATTTCCACTTAGAAGATAAAATGTAAACTGTTGTTATGAGTATAGGAAAGGAATAGAAAAATGAATTTACCAAATAAGTTAACGATATTTAGAATTATATTAGTACCTATCATGGTAATCATTCCTTTTTTAGGAATAAAAGGAGAGTTTTTTGGCATACCAATAGAATATTGGACTATAGACTTTATATTTATTATAGCTTCTCTAACGGATAAATTAGATGGTTATCTAGCCAGAAAAAATAATCAAATAACAACTTTTGGAAAATTTTTAGATCCTTTAGCAGACAAAATTCTAGTTTTAACAGCTATGATAATGCTAGTGGAAATGGGTAAATTACCTGCTTGGATACCAATTATTGTATTAGCAAGAGAATTTTTAGTATCTGGATATCGACTAATTGCTATAGAAAAAGGTGGAAAAGTGATTGCTGCTTCAAATTGGGGGAAATTAAAAACGGTAACGCAGATGTTTGCTATTATTTTAGCCTTCGTTGACTTACATAGCTTTGGTGAATGTTTTACAGGAAATCTTGTAGGTGGAGCGTTTTGCTTGAATTTTATTGTAACAATAATGATGATTATACAAATTATTGCAACTATTTTTTCAGGAGTTGACTATATGAAAGGTGCAAAAGAGTTGATGAAATAGGATAATTAATAAATAAAAATGAGATTTGCTTGACAAATTTCATTTTTTGCCGTAATATAGTAAATGATTTTTTCAAAAGTATATAGAATGAATTATATTTCTAAGTTATAGAAGTGTCTATAGCTTAAAAGAATAGGTGCGAAAGGAGAAGATACCATGGAAGAAAAAGAGGTAATATTAACACAAGAAGGATACGATAATTTAGAGAAAGAATTAAATTATTTAAGAACAGAAAAAAGAGCAGAAATAGCGGATAGAATAAAAGTAGCATTAGGATTTGGAGATTTATCAGAAAATTCAGAGTACGATGAAGCCAAAACAGCACAAGCAGAAAATGAAGTAAAAATAGCAGAATTAGAAAATAAAATAAGACATGCTAAAATAATTGATGAAAAAGATATTGACACAGAAACAGTTCAAGTTGGAAATATTGTAAAAGTATTAGATATGGAATTTGATGAAAAAATAGAGTATACTATAGTTGGTTCAACAGAAGTTGATTTGTTAGAAAATAAAATATCGAATGAATCACCATTAGGTTCTGCATTATTAGGTGCTAAGAAAAATCACATAGTAGAAGTAAATGCACCAGCAGGTGTTATGAAGTACAAAATTTTATCGATAAAAAAATAAATTTTGTTGGCAGTAATAAATAAAAATACAAATAAATTTATAAAAACTACTTGTCAAATTTTTAAATTAATGATAAACTATAAATAGATTAAAAAAAAACCGCTTTTGGGAATTTTTTTAATCTTTTTTTATTTTCAGAAAACGTGTCTGTAATATAGCAAATGTAGGAAGTACCAAACAAACCCAGAACCAATGGCAGTTTTGTAGAGAAAGGAAGTTTTACTATGAATACTAAGTATATTTTTGTAACAGGTGGAGTTGTTTCAGGTTTAGGAAAAGGGATTACCGCTGCATCTTTAGGAAGACTATTAAAAAATAGAGGATATAAGGTTACCATTCAAAAGTTTGATCCTTATATTAATGTTGACCCAGGCACTATGAACCCTTATGAACATGGAGAAGTCTTTGTTACAGATGATGGAGCAGAAACCGATTTAGATTTAGGTCATTATGAGAGATTTATTAACGAGAATTTAACAAAAAATTCAAGTATCACGATGGGAAAAATTTATCAAAATGTCATTGAAAAAGAAAGAAGAGGAGATTATCTAGGAAAAACAGTACAAGTTATCCCTCATATTACAAATGAAATTAAAGATAAAATATATGGATTTGAAAAAACTGATACAGACATTGTTATAACTGAAGTAGGAGGAACTGTAGGAGATATTGAAGGATTATCTATCATTGAGGCAATTCGTCAAGTAGGACTAGAAAAAAATCCGGAAGATGTGATCTATATTCATGTTACTTTATTACCATATATATTTGGTTCTAATGAAATTAAATCCAAACCAACTCAACATTCAGTAAAAGAATTGCAAAGCTTTGGAATTAAACCGAATATATTAGTTTGTAGAACAGAATCTGATATACCAGACAGTATCAGAGAAAAATTATCTTTATTCTGTAATGTAAGAAAAACAAGTGTTATCCAAAATAAAACAGCAGATTGTTTATATGCGGTTCCATTAATGTTAGAAGAAGAGGGACTAGCAAAAGAAGTCTGTAATCATTTGAAATTAGAAAATTATGTTCCAGACAATTCAAAGTGGGAGGCTATGGTTGAAAACATTAGAAGTATTGATGAAGAAAGAATAGTTAATATTGCTATTGTTGGAAAATATGTAAGACTAGAAGATGCTTATATTTCTGTTATAGAGAGCCTATATCATGCAGGGTTTACAAATAAAGTAAAAGTAAAAGTTCATTTAATTGATTCTGAATCTATTATACGAGAGAATGTTGCCGAAAAATTAAAAGGTATAGATGGAGTTGTTGTTCCAGGAGGATTTGGAAATAGAGGAATTGAAGGAAAAATAGAAACTATAAAATATGTAAGAGAAAATAAGATACCATTTTTAGGAATTTGTTTAGGAATGCAAATGGCTGTAGTAGAATTTGCTAGAAATGTATTAGGATTAACTGATAGCAATTCAGCTGAATTGGATGAAACAACAAAAAACCCAGTTATTCATATCATGGAAGAACAAAAAGAAATCAACCAAAAAGGTGGAACCATGAGATTAGGGGCTTATCCATGTGTAATAAAAAAAGGAACTGTAGCAAGTAAAATATATGGAAAAGAAGAGATTTCAGAAAGACATAGACATCGTTATGAGTATAACAATGATTATAGAGAAAGACTAGAAAAAGCTGGACTAAAAATATCAGGAACTTCTCCAGATGGATTATTAGTGGAAATGGTAGAACTAGAAGAACATCCATATTTTATTGCTGGACAATTCCATCCAGAATTAAAATCAAGACCAAATAGGCCAGCACCATTATTTGTGGGGTTAGTAAAAGCTTGTTTATAGAATATAAAAAATAAAGAAGAATAGTTAAACTTGAAAGATTTAAAATTTTTTTTTGAAAAGTATTGACAAAAATATGAAAAACATTTATAATCTATAATTGTCAGGAGGAAACTTTGCAGGTGTAGTTCAATGGTAGAACCTCAGCCTTCCAAGCTGATGACGTGGGTTCGATTCCCACTACCTGCTCCATTTGAAAACAACTTACGGACTATAAAAAGCTCGTAAGTTTTATTTTGTTTAAAAATGATGTTCCCTTGACTTGGAAGGAGGACATTTTTCATGCTTGAATTTAAGATAATACAAGAATTAAAACCAAATGCTAAAATTCCCCCAATATAAAGAATGAAGATAATCATTGTCTTTTAACTATTAATAATTTTTATTGCAAAAGGGACTACTTCTTTAGAATTATGATGCACATTAGGCATAGAAATAAACTTCCAATTTATTTTTATATTATTATCTTTTGCATAATTTATGGCTGAATTAAAATATTTAGTTGCTCTTTCATATCGTGTTTTTCCTTGTTTTAAATCATTTGGGAGAGTATTTAAATATTCGGTTTTTACATCTTGTTCACCAGCCAGTATATATACTTCTTTAGTTAAAGATTTATCTATTCTTTCTTTAAATTCATTTAAATTTTTTATACCATAAGGATAATTGCTTGTTATATCATAAAAAGTATATAGTCCTGCATTTGCACATAAATATTTTTTACAATACTTACTATTTCCAAGCATTAAAAATCTATGAGTAAATTGTGAGCCTGATGAATGCCCAAATATAATATATCCACTATTTTTTATATTAAATTCTTTTATAAATTTAATATAAATTTCATCTATATTATGATAAATCCAATTAGACTCATTTTTTATATTATTATCATAAATCATTTTTGGAGTATAAATGTCTTGTGTACAATAATCATAGTCTATATTAATTATATTTCCATATTCATGGTCAGCTATGGAATAATGAGGTTTGTCAAACTCTGGTGCAATAATAATATATTTATTTTCATCTGCAGGTTTTATCCAAATTTTTAAATAATTTAAAGCATCTCTATAGCAACCACTCATAACAAATACTATTTTCATTTCATTAATATTGCCCTCAGGAATATATGTAAAAATGTTCATATTATAATTTTTATTTTTGTCTTTATGCTCAAATATTTTTATCCTACTTAAATATTTATTATCTATCATATACATTACTCCTAACTCTTAAAATCTTTATAGATTATACTATAATTATATAATTTTTTCTATACTCCCATTGAAGTTTTCTAATAATTTATATATAATATTTTTAGAAAGAGAACGAAGTTCGTAACTTGTAAGATAAATGGGAGGGGATAAAATGGAAGAAAAAAAGAAAAATAGCAAGAAAATTCTAACAATATCAATTATTGTAGTTTTGTTAATAATAATTATTGTATCAATATTTTTACTTTATGTGAGGGAGAGAAAAGTTAATATAGTAAATGGGAAAATAGATGATTGGGTATATGAAGAAAGAGATGTAATAAATCAACGAATGACTTCAAGCCAATTTTCTGCTGGATCTTCATTTACAGATTCGGCTATGAGTTCAAGTAGTTCTTCTAACATAGGCTTTTCTACAGGGGGAGCAAAGGACATTAATAACTTTAGAGAAAATATAGAAAATGGGTATTTTCCAATATCTACAGATATAACGCATAATGGTTTATTCTATGACTATACATTTGAAACAGGAAATGTAGGTGGTAATTCACAAGAATTATTTTCACCTTCATATTCAACAGCTGTGTCAAAAGATCCTGTATCTGAACAAGATGAATATTATATGACAGTAGGGCTTAATTCAAATATAAAAGAAAGTGATTTTTCCAGAAAAAAATTAAACTTAGTAGTTGTATTAGACATTTCAAGCTCTATGAGTTCTGGATTTAGTTCATATTATTATGATGATATGCAAAAAAATGCAGAAGATGAGGACAAAACTAAGATGCAAATTGCAAACGAATCTGTAAACATATTATTAGATCAATTAAATGAGGATGATAGATTTGGGATGGTATTGTTTGATGATCAATCATATTTAGCAAAACCAATTAATTTAGTTAGTACAACAGATATAGAAGCCATAAAAGGACATATTTTAGAAATAGGAGCACAAGGTGGAACCAATTTTGAAAGTGGTTATTTGAAAGCAACAGAATTATTAAATGAATATAAAAATGTAGACACAAATGAATATGAAAATAGAATAATAGTTATAACAGATGCTATGCCAAATTATGGAGAAACATCTGAGAAAGGATTATTGTCATATGTTGAAGATAATGCAGATGATGGAATATATACAACATTTATAGGTGTAGGCGTTGATTTTAACACTGAATTAACAAAAGCAATATCAGATGTTAGAGGTGCAAATTATTATTCAGTACATAATTCATCAGAATTCAAAGATAGAATGGGAGAACAATTTGAATATATGGTTACTCCATTAGTATTTAATTTGGAATTAAATCTACAATCAGATGCATATGAAATCGCAGAAGTATATGGTTCTGATACAGTAAATAAAGATAGTGGAAGTATAATGAATGTAAATACATTATTCCCTTCTAAAACAACAAGTGATGAAGAAGTAAAAGGAGGAGTTGTATTACTTAAATTAAATAAAAAGGATAACAGCTCAGATGAAGACATCATCTTAAATGTATCATACAAGGATAGAGAAGGAAAAGAATATCAAAATTCACAAACAGTTTCATTTACAAACAACGAAGAACACTATGATAATACAGGGATTAGGAAAGCAATAATACTTACAAGATATGCAAATACTTTAAAAGATTGGATATTATATGAGAGAAGTGATGGAGATAGAAGATTCTTAATAACAGTAGATAATGGTATACAAGATTGTCTATATACAGAAGATGAAATATATAGAATTTTAGGAGAAAATGAAAGGACATCAGTTGAGTTAAAAGTTAGTGAAGAATATAAAGAAATATTTAGTAACTTAAAAACATATATGGAACAAGAAATAAATGAAATTCAAGATGAGACATTAAATCAAGAAATAGAAATATTAGATAAATTAATTAATATATAATATATTGAATTTTATGGTTTTTAAGAATATTCAAAAAATGATAAAAGAGTGTAGATATTATGATTTATATCGATACTCTTTTTTTATTTTATTATTTTTTTGTAAAAAATATTGTTTAAAGTATTAATTTACTTGTAAATTTTTGTGATTTAGTGTAAAATACCAATATATTGTAAATAATGATATAAGACGAAAATTGGAGATGTGTCCCAAATTGCACAAAAATGTGAAAAAAGAAACGTCCCCAATTGGACAAGGAGAAAAAATGAGATTTGTAGATAGTGAAGAGGCAAAAAAAGAATATAAGAAGTTTTTGGAAGGACATGAAAGATGTAATTTTCAGCAATCATTAGAATGGGCAGAAGTAAAAAAACCAAACTGGAAGCCAGAAGTTATTTTAGCAGAAGGGGATAATGGAGAAATTATAGGTTCTCTTTGTGTATGGATTCGTAAAATGCCGATTTTTGGTAATATTATGTATTCTTCTCGAGGACCTGTATGTGATATTCATGATATTGCTGTAATGAAGCAATTAACAGATGGAGCTAAAGAGTTAGCAAAAAAATACAATGCTATTGTTTTAAGAATGGAGCCCGATATTGTAAGTGATGACCAAGATTTTAGAAATGTGGTAACTAATTTAGGGTATCGAATAAAAGATGATGCTAAAGATTTCAAAGATGAAATTCAACCAAGATATGTATTTCGATTAGATATTAAAGGAAAAACGGAAGACGAAATTATGGCTGGATTTAAACAAAAATGGAGATATAACATTCGTCTAGCTGGAAGAAAAGGTGTTACGATTAAAGAAGGAACCAAAGAAGATTTAAAAGATTTTCATAAAATCATGATAGAAACTGGTGCAAGAGATGGTTTTATTATTCGACCTTTAGAATATTTTGAAAAAATGTATGATTGCTTAGGACCAGATCACATGAAAATTCTTATGGCTTATTATGAAGACAAACCAATTTCAGGAGTTATTCCTATCTTTTATGGAAATAAAACATGGTATTTATATGGAGCAAGTAGCAATTCCCATCGTAATCTAATGCCAAACTATTTGTTACAATGGGAAATGATAAAAATGGCAATAAAAAGAAAAGATGATGTGTACGATTTTAGAGGTGTATCAGGAGTTGTAGATGAAAACCATCCGCAATATGGGTTATACCGATTTAAACAAGGATTTGGAGCAACCTTCACCGAATTTATTGGAGAAGTATATATGCCATTTAAACCAATTACTTATAAATTATATCGATTTTCAGAAAAAGCATTTAGAACCATGCGCCAATTCAAAATGAAATTAAAAAAATAGGTGTTTTTGAGGACGGGGACAAAAAACACCATTTATATAAAGAAGTCTAAAAAGTTAATATTGTAAAATGTAATATAAAGGGTGTTTTTTGTCCCCGTCCTCAAAAACACCTATTGGAGGAAAAAGTGAATACTTTAGTGATTGAAAAAGAAGATTTAAGACATAATATAGAAAAGATAAAAGAATTTGCTAGAAAAAGTGGAAAAGATGACAATGGTAATCTAGTTAAAATAATAGCTGTTGTAAAAGGAAATGCTTATGGATTGGGATTGGTAGAATATACGAAATTTTTAATTGATAATGGAATTTCCTTTTTTGCTGTAGCAACGATAGAAGAAGCTTTACAATTAAGAAAAGCAGGTATTAAGCAAGATATTTTAATGTTATCTTCCACTGCTATCAAAGAAGATGTGGAAACTTTAATTCAAAATAACATTATTATCACTATTGGTTCAAAAGAAGATGTAGAAATTGCTGATAAAATTGGAGAAGAACAAGGTAAGAAAATAAGAGCTCATCTAAAAATAGATACTGGTTTTGGGAGATATGGATTTGTTTATAGTAATCGTGATGAAATGATAGAAGTTCTAAAAAGTATGAAAAATATAGAAATAGAAGGTACTTTTTCCCATTTTTCTATAAGTTTTTTTGATGACAAATATACGAAAACGCAATTTCAAAGATTTATTGATAGTATAGAAGTCTTAAAAATGAATGAAATAGAAACAGGTATGCTTCATATTTGTAATTCTTCTGCTTTTTTGAAATTCCCTAATATGCACTTAAATGCTGTTAGAATTGGTTCAGCTTTTTTAGGAAGAATATCTTTTCAAAATTCTATTGGACTTAAGAAAATTGGACATTTAGAAGGACAAGTGTCAGAGATAAAAGAATTGCCAAAAGGATTTAACATTGGTTATTCCAACATTTACACAACACCACAAAAAATGAGAGTAGGCATTATTCCATGTGGTTATATGAATGGAATCAATGTAAAAAATGATAAAGATATGTTTCGAACGATTGACAAGATGAGATATTTGCTAGATAGCATCAAAGCATTTTTTAAAAAACAAGCCATATATGTAAAAATAAATGATAACAACTGCAAAATTTTAGGAAGAATTGGTACCTACCATGTTGTATGTGATATAGGGCAAAAAGATATAAAAATTGGAGATACAGCGATTTTTCAAGTAAATCCTAAATTTGTAGATTCAAACATAAGAAGGGAGTATAGATAATGAATGAGGAAAAAGAAGGAAAAGCAAAAATAGGATTTTTCCAAAAAGTATGGGATTCTATTACGAAAATTGAAAAATATCCAGATATGGCAGCAGAGGGGCTAGGAAGGGCTTTCACTTATCTATGTAAAGTAGTAGCAATTCTTGCTATTGTCCTTTGCCTTGGTATGATGTATCAGACATATCAGATGCTTCAAGAAGGCATTGAGTATCTACAAAATGAATTTCCAGAATTCTCTTACAAAGATGGAGTATTAAATGTTTCTTCTGACCAACCACTTACGATATCAGAGGACAATTCTTATGTGGGAAAAACTATTATAGATACCAATACAGAAGATCAACAAACAGAAAATCAGTATATCAATGAAATTGAAAAATCTGGAAGTGGAATGATTATCTTAAAAGATAAAGTGATTTTAAAAAATGGATCAATAGCAGGTACCATTAACTATAATTATAGTGAACTTCTAGGACAAATGGGAATTACAGAATTCACGAAACAAAGTGTAATAGACTATGTTAATAGTTCTCAAGTAATATCTTTATATATTAGTGTTTTTATAACGATATTTGTATATAGCTTTATGATGTACCTTTTAACTACTTTATCAAATGTTGTATTTTTAAGTATATTTGGATATCTAACAACATGGATTGCACGTATAAAAATGAGATTTGTGGCTGTGTTTAATATGTCAATTTATGCCCTTACTTTGTCTATTTTCTTAAATATGTTATATATTGCCGTAAATATATTTATCGATTTTAATATGGAATATTTCCAAGTAATGTATATTGCTGTTTCAGCCATTTATCTAGTGGCAGCTATATTCTTACTAAAAACAGAATTCATGAAACAGCAAGTTGAATTAATGAAAATTGCAGAGGCACAAGAAATTGTAAGAAAAGAAATGGAAGAGAAAGATAGGCAGGAAAAACAAGAACAAGAGAAAAAAGAAAGACAAAAAAAAGATAAAGAAGAAGAAAAAAAACAAGAGAAAAAGGATAAAGAAGATAAAAATAAAAAAGATAATAATGTTGATGGTGGAGAGGAACCAGCTGACGCATACTAAGGTTGTTTTTCTTAGGATAATTTAAGTAAACAAAAAGAAAGGAAGAATAAAAATGAGCAAAAAAAGAGATGATAAGCAAAAAAACACAAAACTTTGGATATATCTCGTTAGTTTAGTAGTGTTAGTAATTTTATTAGTAGGATTAAGTATATTCTATCTAAATAATAAAGATAAAGAAGACGAAACAACATTAGCTTATACTGATTTAATTAAAGAAATATCTTATGGGAATATAGAAAAAATCGAAATGACAGTTGGTAGTACAACGGTTAAAGTAAAGCAAAAAAATGTAGAAGAAGAAAAGACTTCTATTGTTCCTGATACAGAAAGTTTTATTGGATTAGTACAAGAAAAAGTAGCAGAAGGAAATGAAATTGAATTAGTACAAAAACAAAAAAATATTTTAACACAAATTCCATCTTATATCGTATCTTTCTTGCCAACTATAATTATGCTTGCCTTATTTATCATGATATTTAAAATGCAAGGGTTAGGAGAAAAAGGAAAAGTATATGATGACACAGAAAGAAAAACGAAAGTAAAATTTGATGATGTAGCAGGACTAGATGAAGAAAAAGAAGAGTTAGTTGAAATTGTAGAATTCTTAAAGAAGCCAGAAAAATTTACGAGAATGGGAGCAAAAATCCCAAAAGGTGTTTTATTATATGGGAAACCAGGAACAGGTAAAACATTAATTGCTAAGGCAATTGCAGGTGAAGCAGACGTACCTTTTATTTCTATGAGTGGATCTGAATTTATTGAAATGTTTGCAGGACTTGGTGCTTCTCGTGTTAGAAAATTATTTGAAAAAGCAAGAAAATTAGCACCATGTATTGTATTTATTGATGAAATTGATGCAATTGGTTCAAGAAGAAGTTCTAATAGTGGAGCGGAAACCGAAAATAATCAAACTTTAAATCAATTATTAGTGGAAATGGACGGATTTAGTTCCGAAGAAACTATTATTGTCTTAGCAGCAACTAACCGACCAGAAATGTTAGATAAAGCGTTGCTTCGACCAGGAAGATTTGATAGACAAATAACCATTCCGACGCCAGATTTAAAAGGAAGATTAGAAATTCTAAAAATACACTCAGCAGATAAAAGAATATCAGATGATGTGAATTTAGAAAGTATAGCAGAAGATACCGCAGGATTTACAGGAGCAGAACTTGCTAATATCTTAAACGAAGCAGCTATTATAGCAACCAAAAATAAGCATGAGGACATTGAAAATAATGATATTGAAGAAGCAGTAAAAAAGGTAACAGTAGGATTAGAAAAGCGAACCAGAGTTTATTCCGAAAAAGATAAAAAACTAACTGCTTATCACGAAGCTGGACACGCTGTAGTAAGTAGGTATTTACCAACACAAACTGACGTAAAAGAAGTGTCCATTATTCCAAGAGGAGTAGCTGGCGGATATACTATGTATAAATCAGATGAAGATAAATACTATATATCCAAGACAGAAATGCAAGAAAAGTTAATTGCTTTATTGGGAGGAAGAGCTGCAGAAAAATTAGTATTAGATGATATTTCAACAGGAGCAAGCAATGACATTGAAGTAGCAACTAAAATAGCAAGAGATATGGTAACCAAATATGGAATGAGTGATACGCTAGGACCAATTGATTTCCAAGGAAAAGAACCATATGAAATGCAAATGTTTGGAGAAGACATCGGAGATAAAATAGGACAAGAAGTAAAAAAACTTATTGATACTGCTTATTGTGATGCTATAAGCTTATTACAACAACATAGAGATAAATTAGATAGCATTGCTGAAACTTTACTTGCAAAAGAGAAAATAAATGAAGAAGACTTTAAAAAGTTTTTCAACTAAGGTGCATTGGGGACGTTTCTTTTTTCACATTTTTGTGCAATTTGGGACACATCTATTAAATATATAGAGATAACAGTAACTCTAATCTTAAAAATGATTAGGGTTATTTTTGTGATTTTAAAAATTTAACCATCTTCACCCCAAGTGCTGGCATCACATGATGAAAAAAACCGAAACTTAAATTTGTAATTCGTTGTAAATTAAAGGTATTTATGGTATGATGTTAAAAACAAAAAGAAAAGAAAGTAGGTGTGAATATGACAATTAGAGAAGCAATGAATAAAGCAAGCATACAGCTAAAAATAAACAAAATTGACAGTCCAAAACTAAAAGCGAGACTACTCATGCAATTTATATTAAATCAAAAAAGACAATACTTAATGGTATATGACGAGAAAAAGCTTACACAAGCACAGGAAGAAAAATATTTCAAAGCAATTGAAAAGCTAATTAAAGGCATTCCTTTGCAACATATTACACACCAGCAAGAATTCATGAAAATGAACTTCTATGTAAACCAAGATGTATTAATACCAAGACCAGACACAGAAGTTTTAGTAGAAGAAGTCATTCAAATTGCCAAAAAAATAAATGCCAAAAAAATTTTAGATTTGTGTACAGGCAGTGGGGCGATAGCAGTGTCACTTGCTAAATATATAGAAGGTAGCCAAATCACAGCTACTGATATCAGTGAAGATGCTCTAACCATAGCAGAAATAAACGCCAAAAATAATGGCGTAGATAAGCAAATTGCTTTTCTTCCATCTGACCTATTTGAAGATTTGCCAAAAGAAAAATACGATATCATTGTGTCCAATCCACCATATATCAAAAAAGAAATCATAAAAATGTTAGATAGAGAAGTACAAGAAGAGCCTCATATTGCTTTAGATGGAGGATACGATGGGTTGGATTTTTATCGAAAAATAATTCATCAGGCATATGAATTTTTAAAGTATAAAGGATATTTATGCTTAGAAATTGGATATGACCAAAAAATAGATGTTATTGAACTGATTGAAAAAGAAGAAAAATATGTTGATACTTATGCTAAAAAGGATCTATATGGGAATGATAGGGTTGTTGTTACTAAAATTAGTTAGATTAAAAAATAATGAATTTAATTTAGGAGGAATTTATGTCTTTTTCATCTGATATAAAACAAGAATTAAATAAAAATAGTAATTTATCCAATAAAGAAATTGTAAAAAATGAATTAATAGGATATCTTATATCTGGAAATACCAACATAGTAAATAGCAGAGAAATCAAATTTTCAACAGAAAGCGATTATAATATTAACCGATTTTCCAAGCTATTATCAAATTTAAATATCAATCACAAAATAGATATATCAGGAAAATCATTTATCATTACAGTGAAAATAAGAGATATTGACTTTGTTTCAATGCAAAATAGACAAATCTATTTGCCAGTCGAAAAAGATTTAAAAGAGGAAAATATGAAAGCCATTATCCGAGGAGCTTTTATGGGCTCAGGTTCTGTTAATAATCCAG
This sequence comes from uncultured Clostridia bacterium, assembly GCA_944386725.1. Classification (GTDB taxonomy): domain Bacteria; phylum Bacillota; class Clostridia; order TANB77; family CAG-508; genus CAG-269. Next base: position 34,280 of record CALXCE010000003.1, on the reverse strand, counting down.
AAAAAGAATATCATTTAGAAGTAGACTTGAGTAATGAGAAAAACTTAGAAGAGATGGTTAAAATATTACAGCGATTGGGAATTCGTGTAAAAACTTTTCAATTCTCTATTTATATGAAAGAAGGAGAAGAAATATCAAAATTCTTAGCTCTAATAGGAGCAAATAAGGCAGTTATGCAATTTGAAGATATTAGAATTCAAAAAGAAATGAGAGGAAAAGTCAATCGATTAGTAAACTGTGAAACAGCAAATCTAAACAAAACAATTAATGCTTCTATACAGCAAATTGCAGCCATCAAAAAGTTGCAAGAAACAGGAAAATTTAAAAAATTAGACGATAAATTGAAAGAGATAGCGATATTGCGATTAGAAAATCCAGATATGCCACTTATTGAATTAGGAAAATTACTAAAAGAACCAGTAGGAAAATCAGGAGTTAATTATCGATTAAAAAAAATAATGGAGATAGCAGATGAAGAATAAGGAATTAGGGATTTATATCCATATACCATTTTGCAAAAGCAAATGTTATTATTGTGATTTTATATCTTATACCAATAAATGTAGTCAAATAGAAGAATATATACAAAAAGTTATGGAAGAAATGAAACAATATGATTTGAGCAACTACAATGTTACAACGATTTATATAGGGGGAGGAACCCCTTCTTTTATCGATGGAAAATATATCAAGCAACTATTACAAGAATTAAAAAGAAAGTTACTAAATAATGAAACAAAATTGGAAGATATGGAAATTACCATAGAAATTAACCCAGGAACGATTACCAAGGAAAAACTAGAACAATATCAAGAGTCAGGAGTAAATCGAATTAGTATTGGTTTACAAAGTACCAATGATGATTTGTTAAAGCAGATAGGAAGAATTCATAATTATAGGCAGTTTTTAGAGGCTTATGAATTGGTGAAAGAAATTGGGTTTGAAAATATTAATATTGATTTGATGATAGGATTACCAAATCAGACGATTCAAGATATTAAGCAGACCTTGGAAGAAATAAAAAGATTGAACCCAAATCATGTGAGTGTATATTCTTTAATCGTAGAAGAAGGAACGAAAATAGAAGAACAAATTAATAGTGGTAAATTACAATTACCAGAGGAAGAACTAGAAAGGCAAATGTATTGGTATGTGAAAAATACATTAGAATTAAATGGATATCATCATTATGAGATATCTAACTTTGCGAAAAAAGGAAAAGAATCAAAACATAATATGAATTGTTGGGAGCAAAAAGAATATATAGGATTAGGTGTAGCAGCTCATTCTTATATAAATCATGTTCGATTTTCTAATACATCTAAGATGGAAGAATATATAGAAAACATGAATAACGCAAACAATCAAAAAAATGTGACCATAGAAGAAGAACAAACTTTAGAAGATAAGAAAAAAGAATATATGTTATTAGGATTAAGAAAAATTGATGGAGTGAGCATACAAAAATTTAAAGAAAAATATATGGATAATCCTATTTTTTTATTTAGAAAAGAGCTGAAAAAATTAGTTGAGGAAAATTTATTAGAAATCGATGGCGATTTTATTCGATTAACGAATAAAGGAATTGATTTGGCTAATTTGGTGTCGGAAGAATTTGTTTAAAGACAAAAAAGAAAAAATGTTCGTAAAAAGTATTGACAATTTTAAAAATTGAAGATACAATAAAGGCGAACATTTTTTTAGTGGAGGTACAAAAATGATAACAACACTACACATAAAAAACATAGGAATCATAGAAGATATAACCATCGACTTTAATCATGGATTAAATGTTTTAACAGGAGAAACAGGCGCAGGAAAAACATTAATTATAGACTCCTTACAAATTATATCAGGAGGTAGATTTTCAAAAGAAATGATTCGAAAAGGAGAGAATCATTCTTTTGTAGAATTATGTATGTATGAGCCAAAGAATGAGAATGCAATGGATGGAAATATTATCGTATCTAGGGAGATTAGTTTAAATGGTAAAAATATGTGCAAAATTAACGGAAGAATGGTAACCGTTAATGAACTAAAAGAATTTATGAGTCAATTTATTGAAATACATGGACAAAATGACAATCAAAACTTGTTAGAAAATAAAATGCATTTAAATTATTTAGACGGATTTATAGGAGAAAAAATCTTAGATAAAAAGCAAAAATATATAGAATTATATGAACAATATGGTGAAGTGAAACAAGAGTTAAAAAACAATTTCGGAGATGAAAAAGAAAGGCAAAGAAAATTAGATTTATTGCAATATCAAATCAAAGAAATAGAAGAAGCTAATTTAAAAGTAAGTGAAGAAGAAAAATTAGAAGAAAAAAGAAAAATGATAGTAAATGCAGAGAAAATAACAGAAAATTTACAAGAAGCGGATACCTTAATATCAGAAAATGGGATTGATAGTATTAGTATGGCAATTCGAGCCTTAGAGAAAATTGAGCAAATTGACAGCAAATATGAGAAAGCTTCTAATGAATTAAAAAACATTTATTATGAACTACAAGAATTAGCAAGGGATGTCAATAGTTATAAAGGTAATATGGATTTCAATGAAGAAGAAAGGGATTTTATAGAAGAAAGACTAGATTTAATCTATTCTTTAAAAAGAAAATATGGAAATACAGTAGAAGAAATTTTGAAATATAAAGAAAGCATCAAAGAAGAAGTAGAACATATAGAAAATTTAGAAGAATATAATGCAAAGCTAAGAAAAAAACAAAAAGAGATAGAAGAACAAATGAAATTATTGGCAGATGAAATGCATGAGATAAGAAGTAAAAATGCGCAAGTTCTAAGCCAAAGAATTAATCAGGAATTAGAAGAACTAGAGATGAGAAATGCTAAAATAAATGTAAAAGTTACTTATTTAGAAAATGAATATTTAAAAACAGGAAAAAATAATGTTACATTTTACATTACAACTAATAAGGGAGAGGAAGAAAAGGAACTATCAAAAATAGCATCTGGAGGAGAAATGTCAAGAACCATGCTTGCCATCAAAAAGGTATTAGCAGATACAGATAAAATACCTGTACTTGTATTTGACGAGATTGATACAGGAATTAGTGGAAAAGCAGCTAATTCAGTGGCAAATAAATTAAAAAGAATTGCAAGTAGCCATCAAGTTATGTGTATTTCGCACTTACCTAATATAGCAGCCATGGCTGATTATAATTATTTTATTAGTAAAGAAATATATCAAGAAAGAACAAAAACACAAGTGAAATTATTACAAGAGAAAGAAGTAATTGAAGAGATTGCAAGAATTTCATCGGGGGAAATTAATGAGGTAAGTTTACAATATGCAAATGAGTTAAGAAATAAGAAAGCTTCTGCATAAACTAGAAAAAAATGGATAAAATAGAAAAGAAAAAGGAGTGGAAAGTAAATGAAAGATTTTTTAGAAATTGTAGATGTGCAAGCCTTAGAAATTTTAGACTCAAGAGGAAATCCAACCATTCAAGTAGAAGTAGTGACAGATGGTGGATTTCGAGGAATTGCTTCTGTACCATCAGGAGCATCTACAGGAAGCTTTGAAGCAGTTGAGTTACGAGATGGAGATAAATCTAGATATTTTGGAAAAGGCGTTCAAAAAGCAGTAGAAAATGTAAATAAGAAAATAAGTAAAAAGATAATAGGAATGAATGTATATGAACAAAGAAAAATTGATCAAGAATTAGTAAAATTGGATGATACACCGAATAAATCAAATTTAGGTGCGAATAGTTTACTAGGAGTATCGTTAGCTGTGGCAAAGGCGGCAGCTGAGTCCTTGAATATGGAATTATATCAATATATTGGAGGTATTCAAGCAAAAGAATTGCCAGTACCTATGATGAACATTTTAAATGGTGGTAAACATTCGGAAAACAATATAAGTATTCAAGAATTTATGATAATGCCAATTGGAGAAATAACCTTTCAAGAAAGATTAAAAAGAGGAGTCGAAGTATATCATACACTAAAAAAGGTTTTAAAAGAAAAGGGATATGCAGTAGGGGTTGGAGATGAAGGAGGATTTGCTCCTAATCTAGAAAATGAAGAACAAGCGTTAGACCTAATCTTAGAAGCCATAAAAAAAGCGAGATATGAACCAGGAAAAGATATGGTATTAGCCTTAGATATTGCCAGTACAGAGATGTACGACGAGGCTCAAAAAATTGGAAAAGAAGGTTATTATTTTTGGAAAACGGAACAATTAAAAACGAAACAAGAAATGATACAATATGTTATTGATTTGTGTGAAAAATATCCAATTGTTTCTGTGGAGGATGGATTGGCAGAAGAAGATTGGGAAAGTTGGAAAGAATTAACAAGTAAGATAGGAGATAAAGTGCAATTAGTAGGAGATGACTTATTTGTGACCAATCCAAAGCGATTAAGAAATGGAATAGAAAAAAATATTGCAAATGCTATTTTAATCAAGCCAAATCAAATTGGAACTTTAACCGAAACATTAGATACTATTTATATAGCTAAAAGTAATGGTTATAAAACAGTTATTTCACACCGTTCTGGAGAAACAGATGATACAACAATTTCGGATATAGCAGTTGGAGTCAATGGTGGACAAATAAAAACAGGAGCACCTTGTAGGATTGATAGAGTAGCTAAATATAATCGACTTTTAAAAATTGAATCACAATTAGATACTTTAAAATAAAAGAAAAGAATAAAATTTAGAAATTAGCTTAATTATGCATTTTTTAAATTTTATTCTTTTTTATCTAGTTATTTTATTTTTCTATTAACAACTATTAATTTTATTATAGAGTAGATAAACAATCCGCTAGCCAAAACAGTAAATCCAATTAATGTAAGTGTACCTGCTTTTGGTAACATTGTTGGTGGTTCTGTTAACTTGATTTTTGGTGAAACATCTGATGTTTTTGTTTGTTTTGCTCCAGCTAAATCGGTATAATCAATATCAACTTTTTCATTTGTATTTAATATTTTAGCAACAATTGAACTATCAAAATTTTCTTTTAATTTTAATTTATATTGGACTGTAGCTATTTGACCACTTGCAAGTTCTGGGATTGTCCAAGTAATAGAATTATTTGTAGTGTTTATTTGAGTAGAAATAGTCCCGATATTGCTGTTAGAAACATAGGCAAAATCAAAATTCTTTATAATTTCTTCTGGAAAATAGTCTACAATGGTAATGTCTTTTAATATTTTTGCAGTAGGTACTAATGAATTATAAATATCATTTGTGATGGTTGTTTCAATCTTAGAATCAGTTACATAATAGAAATTACCAACAGTAGGATTATCTTGTGTACCAAATACCTCAGTAATAATTTTACCAAAGGTATTAGTGGTTTGGTTTGGATTTGGCATAGAGGATTCATCTTCTATTTCCGTCAACATAGTAGTAATCCTAACTCCTTGACTGTCTAATGCTTGTAATTGTTGTTTTGTTTTATTAATCACATCATCAGAGTAATAGATTTTATCATAATCAATGGCTACATTAGGAACACCATCTGTTAAAACAATCATATATTTATTATTGTCTGTTTTTGTAAATTGTTGACTTGCTAGTAAAAGACCTGCTTGCAAATTTGTTCTAGGGCCATTGGTATCTATGTTGGAAATTGCATCTGTCAAGGTATTGGCATTGTCACTTAATGCTGAAATGACACTAGCATCTTCGATGGTTCCTTCTTTAGATATATCGGTATTTGTTGAAAAACTAACAATTCCAATTTTTAATTTAGTGTTATCTTTTAAAAGGTTAGAAACTAAAGTTTTAGCAGATTCAAAGATTAAATCTTTTCTGGTTTTACCAGTAGAAGTTTCTTCCTGCATACTAAGAGAATTATCTAATACTAGTATAATTTCTCCTGTTGGTTTTTCGGATTCTTCTTCATTCGTAACTTGTAATTGTAAAGTTACTTCTTTATTGGTTAAATCTTTACTAATTAGCCTTTTTTCAAATTTTGAGTTTTGTGTTAACTCAATCGTACAAATTGGTTCTTCTACAACTTCCATGGTAACCGTGCTGTAAGAAGCAAAAGAAACGTTTGCAATTAAAATGATAATTAAAAATATGCCAATCAAAATTTTATTTTTCATATTGAATACACTTCCTTTATTGAATTCTTTCCATAATATTATAACACAAATAAAAAAATATACAATGTTTATTGTACTAATTTTAGAAAAATACTTGTAAAATATTAGAAGATATGTTAAAATATTCATCAGTAAGTAAATCGAAACCAATTAAAAAGCAAAGTAGATATATTAGCAACCTATCGAAAGAGAAAATGGTCAAGGCTGAAAGCCATTGATAGGAAATATATTGAAATTTCACTTTTTAGGTCTTTTTCCGAAACGAAATAGAGTAAGAAAAAGCGGTCGAACCGTTAAAACGAAATGAGGTTAGTAATAAAAAAACTAATAAATTTAGGTGGTACCACGAAAGATAGCCATTTCGTCCTAGAGAGAATCGGACGAAGTGGCTATTATAGATTATGCGATTTACCTAAAAAAGGATGTGTTAAAATGAGTCAAAATAAAAATTTAGAATATTACCTAGATTCTAGAATTTATAGTAGTGAAGAAGTACAAAAAAGTATCGAGGAAACCAAAAAGGAATTTTCTAATAAAAATGTAAAGGTTAGTGTGGCTTTAAATGATTTTGGAATGTATATTATTACTTTTGAATTTGAAAATAAAAATACCTTTTTTCATAGAATTAAAATAAAACTTTGGAGGAAATTCAAAAAAACATTATTGTTAGACAATGGAAATAAAAATAGATTAGAGCAATATAGTGGAGAAAGACGTTATGGTCAGTATAAAGCTACGAAAACGTATCGCCCCTACTAGATTTGAAAAATAATTGATATTTGGATTTATTTGTTAAGAAAGAAAGGAATGGAAAGAAAATGAAAGAAGAAATTGCAAAAATCAAAGAAAATTCAATGAAAGAGATTAATAACTGTAAAGATGAAAAGCAATTAAATGATTTAAAAGTAAAGTATTTAGGAAAAAAGGGAGAGCTAACTGCAGTATTAAGAGGAATGGGAAATTTAACACCTGAAGAAAGACCTGCCATTGGTAGTTTCGTAAATCAGGTAAGAGATGAACTAGAAAACTTAATTCAGAAAAAAGAAAAGGAATTTAAAAGAAAAGAATTAGAAAAAAAATTAGAAACTGAGAATATAGATATAACAGAGCCAAGTAAAAAAGTACAATTGGGATCGTTACATCCAATCACTCAAATTATTGATGAAGTAGAAGAAATATTTTTAGGAATGGGATACGAAATAGCAGATGGACCAGAAGTAGAAAAAGCAATTTATAACTTTGATAAATTAAATACCCCACCAGACCATCCAGCAAGAGATTTACAAGACACCTTTTATATCACAGAAGATATTGTTTTAAGAAGTCAAACTTCTCCTGTGCAAGCAAGAGTCATGGAAAATCAAAAACCACCAATTAAAATTATTTGCCCAGGTACAGTATATCGTTCAGATAGTGTAGATGCTACTCATTCACCAGTATTTCATCAAATAGAAGGGTTAGTAGTAGATAAAAATATTGCTATGACAGACTTAAAAGGAACGTTAGAAATGTTTGCTAAGAAATGTTTAGGAGAAAATACCAAAATAAGATTCAGACCACATCATTTTCCATTTACAGAGCCAAGTGCAGAAGCAGATGTATCATGCTTTGTTTGTGGAGGAAAAGGATGCAAAGTATGTAAAGGCGAAGGTTGGATTGAATTATTAGGATGTGGAATGGTTCATCCCAATGTCTTGAAAAATTGTGGAATCGACCCAGAGGAATATTCTGGATTTGCCTTTGGATTTGGAGTAGAAAGAATTGCCATGGCAAAATTTGGTATTGATGATATGAGATTATTATTTGAGAATGATGTTAGATTCTTAAAACAATTTTAAAAAGGAGAAAAAGTTTATGAAAGCAAGTATAGAATGGTTAAAAGAATACAGTGACATAGATGTAGATAGTGTTACATTAGGAGATATTTTAACAATGACAGGTTCTAAAGTAGAAACCGTAGACCAATTAGGAAATGATATTAAGAATGTAATTGTTGGAAAAATTTTAGAAATTAAAAAACATCCAGATGCGGACAAATTAGTAGTAACGAAAGTGGATGTAGGAAATGAAAAATTGCAAATCGTTACTGGTGCAAACAATATTAAAGTAGGAGATATTGTACCAATTGCCAAAGATGGTTCTGAATTACCAGGTGGCGTAAAAATTAAAACGGGAAAATTAAGAGGAATAGATTCCTGTGGTATGATGTGTTCTATCGGAGAACTAAATTTAACCTTGGCAGATTATCCAGAACAAATCGAACATGGAATCATGATATTAGATAAAAAGTTAGAAAAAGATTTAGGAAAAGATATTACGGAAGTCTTAAATTTAAAAGAAGATATCATTGATTTTGAGATTACTTCCAATAGACCAGATTGTTTATCCATCGAAGGCCTAGGAAGAGAAACAGCAGTATCTTTAAATAAGCCATTCAAAAATCCAAGAAAAAATATAGATGAATTACAAGTGGAGGATAAAGAAGAGTTAGAAGGCTTAAAAGTAGATATTGTAGCACCAGACTTATGTTACAGATATATAGCAAGAATGGTTAAAAATGTAAAAATTGCTCCATCACCAGAATGGATGGCAAGAAGATTAAAAGCTTGTGGTATTAGAAGTATCAATAATATTGTAGATATCACAAATTATGTTATGCTAGAAATGGGACAACCAATGCATGCTTTTGATATCAACTCAATTGAAGGAAAGCATATTACGGTAAGACGTGCTAAAAATGGAGAGAAAATCACAACGCTAGATGAGCAAGAAAGAGAATTAGATGAAAACAATTTAGTCATAGCGGATGATAAAAAAGCTGTAGCTATAGCAGGTGTTATGGGAGGATTCAATTCAGAAATAGAAGAAGATACGAAAACCGTTGTATTTGAATCAGCTGTATTTAATGGGGGAAGCGTTAGAAAAACAGCAAAAAAAGTGGGATTAAGAACCGAAAGCTCTTCTCGTTTTGAAAAAGGACTATCAGCAGAAAATGCTTTAAGAGCGGCCAATAGAGCTGTAGAATTAGTAGAGCTATTAGGTGCTGGAGAAGCTGTAGATGGAAAAATAGATGTTTATCCAACAAAGCAAAAAATTAACAAAATTAAACTCGATGTTTCAAAAATTAATAGTTTATTAGGAACGAATTTATCAAAACAAGAAATGATAGATATATTACAAAAATTAGACATAAAAGTGGAAAACGATATAGCAATTGTACCATATTTCAGAATGGATTTAGAGTTTGTTGCCGATATCGCAGAGGAGATAGGACGTTTTTATGGATATGACAAATTAGACTCAACATTAGTGAAAGCAGATACAACACTTGGAATTAGAAACAAAGAGCAAACCATCCAAAAGAAAGTAAAAGAGGTATTAGTAAATAGTGGATTTTCAGAAATTTATACTTATGGATTTGTCAGTGAAAAGGATTTGGAATTATCCAATATTAAAGAGGAAATCAAAAAATATGCCATCACAATACAAAATCCATTAAGTGATGAATATAAATTGATGAGGCCAACGACTGTGCCAAGCATGATGCAAACATTAGCGATAAATGCCAATAAGAAAAATCAAAATGTAAAATTATTTGATTTATCTAGAAGTTATAAAAATGTAAAACAAGAAGTACAAAAGGGAGAAGTGCCATTGCAAGAGGAAATGTTAACAGTTGGTATGTATGGAGAAAATGTTGATTTTTATACTTTAAAAGGAATCATAGAAAATGTATTAGAGGCGATTCATGTTAATCACTATGAAATAGAAAAAGAAACACAAAATACTTCTTACCATCCAGGAAGATGTGCTAATATAAAAGTAGGAAAGGATATCATTGCAACGCTTCGGAGAAGTTCATCCAGAAGTTTTAGACAATTATATGATTTCCAAAAGAGTTTATTTAGCGGAAATGAATATCACAAAGCTTGTAAAATATGCAAGAGCAAGTAAAAAATATACGCAAGTACCTAAATTCCCAGCCGTAGAAAGGGATATTGCAGTAATTGTAGATGAAAAGGTAGAAGTTGGACAGATTGAGAAAATTGTAACTAAAAAAGCAAAGAAATTATTAGAAAGCATACAATTATTTGATATTTACAGAAATGAGAAGTTGGGAGAAAACAAAAAAAGTGTTGCTTATTCTTTAATTTTTAGGGATAAGAACAAGACTCTAAGTGATGAGGAGATTAATCATATAATGGAAAGTATTATTTCTGAGTTAGAAAAAACGTTAGGAGCAAGTTTGAGAAAATAATTTTCTTAAAATATTACGATTATATTAAACCTTTATTACATTTTTTTGTCATATTGTCATAATAATTGACAAAAAATTATAAATCACTTAAAATTTATGATAGGAAGATTAAGGAAAAAATAGAAGAAATAAGGAGAAATTACAAATGAGCAAATTTTTAAGATTAATCATTTCTTTCATAATAGCAATCATAATAACTTTATCACTTTTTCATATAAGTAATGCAACCAACGAAACTATATGGATACTTCCAGAAAAATCACAAGAATTTGAAAAATGGGAAAATTTATCAGATGAAGAAAGAGCAAACACAATTGAACCATCCTATTCTAGTGTATCATTTAAAGAAAGTATTAAAAAATCAAAATATAATGTACTTTGTAGTAAATTAGGTGATTCATTAACTTCTAGTTATCGAATCAGTGGATTAACTGTTAAAAATCAACAAGCAACAAATTTATGTTGGGCTTTTGCATTTTCTAGCATGTTAGAAGGAAGCGGAAATGGAAATGTATATTCACCTGCATATTTAGATTATATTACAACAAGTAATTATAACAAGCAACAAGGAAACGGAGGCAACTCCTATATCTCCTTGGGTTCAAGTACTAGCGGAAAATATCCAGTATTAGAAACAAATATGCCATTTGAAAGCGTATACGATGAAACCAACAATTCTGGCAGTACTTACTATTTAACACCAATTGATGAATTATCAGAAGGAACATTAGATAAAGCAATTGATGCACGAATTACAGATGCAACTTATTTTGCAAGTATATATAAGGAAATAGATTCTAGCAATCACATAACATATACAGATGGAAATCAAAATGAATATACAACCGATGAAGTTAAAGCAATAAGAAATCTAATAAAAGAGCAGATACAAAACGAAGGACCAATTACTGCAATGATATATTCAGACTTAGCAATGAATGCAGATGAAAAATTTATAAGCCAAGATGGATATTGTAATATTAATACGTGGGGTTCTTTTTGTAATGATACAACAAAATCTGCCAATCATGCCGTAACCATCGTTGGCTGGGATGACAATTATCCTGTTTCTAATTTTAATGAAGATATTAGGCCAACCAATCCAGGGGCATATATTGTATTAAATTCATATGGAGAAGGGATAGGAGAAAATGGTTATATATATGTATCTTATGAAGATATTTTTATAGAACAATCAATGGTGGGAATTGATGAATTAGAAGAATATGAAAGTGAAGAGGATATAACCTATGATAATATTTATCAATATGATGAATTAGGTTATACCTATTCAATTGGTTCAGATAGTACAAATCTAATGGCAGCTAATATATTTTCAAGAGATAGTTCTCAAATAGAATACCTTAACGAGGTAGGAATATTTTTACCAACGACAGAGGGAGTACAAGTATATGTAAATGCGTCAGATGATGATATGACTAATTTAACACAAGTGGCAATTAATACAGATAATATTACACCTGGCTATCATGTTATAAAATTATCAAGCCCTGTACAATTGACTGGTAATAAGTTTGTGGTAGCAGTTAAATATACTAATACAGAAGATGGATCATATATACCTTTGGAAGCGAATTGGAAAGACTCTGGAATTTCTTATTTTTCAAGCTATTTTGATACAGCTACATCAAACGAGGGAGAAAGCTTTGTATCTGAGGATGAAGGTAAAAGTTGGACAGATATATATAATTTAAAAGTGGGTATGATAACTTTAAAGAATACAAACGCATGTATCAAGGCTTATACTACAATATCTACAACAGTAGCAGTTACAGGAGTAACATTAAATGAGGAAAGCTTATCTTTAGAAGTTGGGGATACCAGTAATTTAGTAGCCACAATATATCCAATAGATGCAACAAATCAAAGTGTAACATGGACAAGTTCAGATGAAAGTGTGGCAACTATATCAGATTCTGGAATTATTACAGCAATTAGTAAAGGAACTACTGATATAACAGTTACAACAGTGGATGGTAGTTTTTCAGCTACTTGTAAACTTACTGTAACAGATAAGACAAATACAGAAGATGATATCTATAAAGATAATGTTTCTGGTACAAATAACAACACAAACAATAAAGTTGACAACACACTGGACAGTACAACAGCAAATAAAATACTTCCTTTTGCAGGAAATACTATAGTGATTCTAATTAGTATTACTTTATTAGGTATTATCATGGTTGTCGTATTGATTAAATTTAGAAGTCTTAAAGATATAAAATAAATTTATAAAAATATTTTATCCTTACAAGTTTTTCATAAAAAGCAAATCAAAAAAAGCTACGAAAATTTGAAAATTCGTAGTTTTTTTATTAAAACCCTTGACAAAACAGAAAAAATAATGTAAAGTATATTAGCATTACAACTAGATTGACGATGATAGGGGAAACTTTCTAAAAAAAAGAGGTAGTCATGTATGGAAAAAAACGTAAAAATTAGTATGTTAAATCAATTTTATGGAAAGCTATTAACACAAAAACAATATGAAATGATAGATGACTACTACAACAATGACTTGTCATTATCTGAAATTGCAGAAAATAATCATATCACTAGACAAGCTGTTAGAGACATTTTGAAGAAAGGGGAGAAAAAACTTTTCGAATACGAAGAAAAGTTAATGTTTATGAGAAGAACGTTAAATCAAGAAAAGAAAATTGAAAAAGTTTTAGCAGAATTAACAAAAATTCAAAAAAACGATTCAGACAAACAGGTTGCTAACGTTTTAGAACATATCAAAAAAGAATTAAATTGTTTAATTTAAGGAAGTGAAATATATGGCTTTTGAAGGATTATCTTCTAGATTACAAGAAATAACCAGAAAAATTAGAGGAAAAGCAAGAATAACAGAGTCTGACTTAAAAGAAATGTTAAGAGAAGTAAAACTTGCACTCCTAGAAGCTGATGTTAACTACAAAATTGTAAAAGATTTTATAGGGACAATTCAAGAAAAAGCACTAGGTCAAGATGTGTTAAAATCCTTAACACCAGGACAACAAGTTATCAAAATTGTAAAAGACGAATTAGCTCAGTTACTTCGGAGGAACAGAAAGTAAAATCAATTTTACACCAAATCCGCCAACTGTTATTATGTTAGTAGGATTACAAGGATCTGGTAAAACAACAACAGCTGGAAAACTTGCTAATTTATTGCGAAAACAGGGTAAAAAGCCATTATTGGTAGCTTGTGATGTCTATCGACCAGCAGCTATTCAACAATTACAAGTTGTAGGAAAACAATTAAACATTCCTGTATTTGCTAATGAGAATTCAAAAGATGTGATACACATAGCAAAACAGGCTATGTCAACAGCTATATCTAAATTAAATGATGTAATTATACTAGATACAGCAGGGCGTTTACATATTGACGAAGCATTAATGGAGGAATTAAAAAATCTAAAAATTAACATTAAACCACACGAAATATTATTAGTAGTAGATAGTATGACAGGTCAAGATGCTGTTAATGTAGCTGAAAAATTCAATAGTGACCTTCGGTATTGATGGTGTGGTATTAACCAAATTAGATGGTGATACAAGAGGTGGAGCTGCATTATCCGTAAAAAAAATAACAGGAAAGCCAATCAAATTTGCTACAACAGGAGAAAAATTAAGTGATATTGAAGTATTCCATCCAGATAGAATGACTCAGAGAATTTTAGGAATGGGAGACATTTTATCTGTTATTGAAAAAGCAGAAGAGGCATTTGATTTAGAAGAAGCAGAAAAACTAGAAAAACAATTTAAGAAAAAAGAATTAGACCTAGATGATTATTTAGCACAGCTTAGACAGGTAAAAAAGATGGGTTCCTTTTCTTCTTTATTAAAAATGATACCAGGAATGAACCAAATCAAAGATTTAAAAGTAGATGACAAAGAATTTGTAAAAATAGAAGCTATCATTTGTTCTATGACCAAAAAAGAAAAAAAAGATACAAAACTTTTAAATGCTAGCCGTAGACAGCGTATTGCAAAGGGTAGTGGAACAACAGTACAAGATATTAACAAATTTATCAAATCATTTGAAATGACACAAAAAATGATGAAAAAAATGCAAAACAACAAAGGTGGGATGAGAAAAATGCTAAATGGTATTGACGAAAACACCTTGAAAAACTTTAAATTCTAAGGAATAGGGGACGTTCCTTAAAATCCCTTTTTTTGGGATTTGAGGACACTCCTTAAAACCAAATTCAATAAAGTTATTAAATTTTTAAGTTAGCCGTTTGAAGTGAAACGAATGGATAACTTATGCAAAATCATATAGAAAAAAAATTCGGAGGTGAAGAAAATGGTAAAAATTAGATTACAAAGACAAGGAAAGAAAAAGACTCCATTTTATCATATCGTAGTAGCAGATTCAAGAAGTCCAAGAGATGGTAAAATAATCGAGCAGTTAGGAACATACGACCCAATGACTCAGCCAGCAACAATTGTATTAGACAAAGAAAAAGTAGAAAAATGGATTAAAAATGGTGCAAAACCAACAGACACGGTAAAAGCTCTAATCGCAAAAGCATAGAGGATGTGATTTAAACATTTTTCGAAATGGAGGAAGCAAAAAATGAAAGATATCTTAGAAACAATTATTTTAAACTTAGTAGACAATAAAGAAGCCGTCGAAATCAAAGAATTAGATGGAGAAAAATCAATTGTTTTTGAAGTGAAAGTTGCAGATGGAGATATGGGAAAAATTATAGGAAAACAAGGTAGACTGGCTAAATCTATTAGAACGGTAATGAAGGCTGTAGCTACGAAAGAACAAAAAAGAGTTTCAGTTGAATTTATTGGATAATTGGAGTTTTTATAATATGACAAAGTATCTC
This sequence comes from uncultured Clostridia bacterium, assembly GCA_944386725.1. Taxonomy (GTDB): domain Bacteria; phylum Bacillota; class Clostridia; order TANB77; family CAG-508; genus CAG-269. Next base: position 19,073 of record CALXCE010000003.1, on the reverse strand, counting down.
GAAATAGGTCAAATCGTAAATACATTTGGAATTAAGGGAATGGTCAAAATCAAACCTTTTACAGATGATATTAAAAGATTTGATAAATTAAAAACCATATATATCGAAAATAAGAAAAGTAGAAAAGAATATGAAATCGAAGAACTAAAATATCATAAAAATATGGTATTAATGAAGCTGAAAGGTATCAATACACCAGAAGAGGCAGATTTATTACGTCAAAGTTATTTATTGGTGGATAGAGAAAAAGAAGAACCTTTAGAAGAGGGAGTTTACTACATAGTGGACTTACTAGGTTTAGAGGTTTATACAGATAAAGGACAATTACTTGGAAAAGTAGATGATATTTTTAATACAGGAAGTAATGATGTATATGTTGTAAAAGATGAATTAGGGAAACAACTTCTTTTACCAGGAATACCAGAGGTTTTAAAAGATGTGGACTTGGAAAAAGGAAAAATAATGGTTCATCTCATTCCAGGTTTAATGTAAAGGTTTCAAAATATGGAGGAAAAAATGAAATTTGATGTTTTAACGCTTTTCCCTGAAATGTTTGATGCACTTAAAACAAGCATAATCGGAAAAGCAGTAGAAAAAAAACTAATAGAAATTAATTTAGTAAATATTAGAGATTTTTCAAAAGATAGACATAAAAAAGTAGATGATACTCCATATGGTGGTGGTGCAGGAATGGTTATGAGACCAGATGTAGTCTATAGAGCTTTTCAATCGGTAGAAGATAAAAAAGCAAAAGTCATTTATATGTCACCACAAGGAAATACGTTAAACCAGCAAATGGTTGAAACTTTAAGTAAAGAAAGTCATCTTATTATACTTTGTGGACACTATGAAGGGATTGACCAAAGAGTGTTGGATAAAATTGTGGATGAAGAAATATCAATTGGTGACTATGTATTAACAGGTGGAGAAATTCCAGCTATGGTGTTAATCGATAGTGTCAGCAGATATATAGGGGGAGTTCTAAAACAAGATTCTATACAAGAAGAGAGCTTTGGCATGCGGACTTCTTGAGTATCCACAATATACAAGACCAGAAGTATTTGAAGGAGAAGCTGTTCCTGAGATATTACGATCAGGACATCATGAAAAAATAGAAAGATGGCGAAAAGAAAAGTCTTTCGAAATAACCAAAAAGAAAAGACCAGATTTATTAAAATAAATTAATTTTAGCAAGGGTCAACATGAATTCACAAGGGTAGGGGACATATCTTGTCCTAATAAGAATACCCAGGGAAAAGATGTGTCCCTTGACATTAAGAAAAAGGAGGAAATTCTAAAATGGATATTATAAAATCTATTGAACATGAACAATTAAAAAACAAAATACCAGAATTAAAAGTTGGTAATACTGTTAAAGTGCACGTAAGAATAAAAGAAGGAAACAAAGAAAGAATCCAAGTATTTGAAGGAATTATTATCAAAGTACAAGGTGGAGGAGTTAACCAAACATTTACTGTTAGAAAGATTTCTTACGGTGTAGGTGTTGAAAAAACATTTTTGGTACATTCACCACTAGTTGAAAAGGTAGAATTAGTAAGAGTAGGTAAAGCAAGAAGGGCTAAATTATTTTACTTAAGAGATAGAGTTGGTAAAGCAGCTAAGACAAAAGAACAAGTAGGAGCTAGAATTGAGGATAAAGAAATCGTTGTAAAAGAAGATTTACCAGAAGAACCAGTAGCAGAAGATGCTAAAGCAGAAGCTGCGCCAGAAGAAGCACCAGCTGTAGAAACTCAAAGTGTTACAGTTCAAGAAACAATAGATACTGTTAAAGAAGAAGCAGTAGAAGAAGTAAAAGAAAAACCAGTTAAAGAAGAAAAAGAAGAAGACAAAAAAGCAGAATAATTTAGCCAAATATGTTGCTATATTCATAAAAATATGATATTATATTCGTAACTTGCCAAGGTGCGGGTTATATATAACTAGTATTAGTATAGAGGTCAGCTATTCTAATACAAATCATCTATTAATAATTTAAGGAGGTCATTTTATGTCAGCATATATTAATATTGCAGAGCGGATAACTAAATTTGAAGAAAAGGATTTTATTGCAAATCCTAGGATTACGGGAGTTGAAGAAAGCTTGATTACAGATGCAGACTGGCAGGAATTTTCTGATAAAGCGTTGACATTTACAGATGGCAATTGTATTTATCAGTTTGCTGAAGAATATCCTATAGTTAGGTATCAATGTAAAGATAGATTCGACTTCATACCGGACAAACGTCTAAACTCTTTTGTTAAAAGCATTACAGTATCATCTACAATGTACGGAAAGAAAATTTCAATATCTGCTGGTAAAATTGTAGAGAAAAGAATTGTCTTAAGAACAGTAGTATATTACGAAAATAATATAGGAAGACGTTATGCGGTTCCTCAGTATGACATTATCAAATTCTTATTAAAAAAACCAAATCTTGTTGTCTCATCTGACGGTGTATTGATTTTCTTTACGCAAAAAAGTATTATTGCAACAACTGATTGTGAGCATTATGCATGGATTAATCCTTGTGTATGGAATCAAGGAATTGATACATCACATTCTGTCATTCAAGATATTGAGGTCTACAGAGGTTATTGTCGCGTATGCATGATTGATACCACCGAAGTCGATGAAAATGATAAACCAATCAAACATTCTTTTAAGCTGTGGTTTGATATTAATATTGATATGCAAGACAGTTATATGATAAAACCATATGTTCAGAAAATTTAAAACACTGACTCAAAATGGCACATGCTTATATAGTATGTGCCATTTTTGGGCTAAATGCTACACATATCCTCCATACTATACAAACCATTTAGTTGTCTGACAAGGAAGTTGGCAGCTTTTAAAGCACCTTCTGCAAATACATTTCTTGAATAAGTAGTATGTTTTAATTCAAAAGTTTCAAACTCTCCAAAAAATTGAACAACATGTTCTCCAACAATGTTTCCACCACGAATAGAATTCATACCAATCTCATTTTTATCTCTTTTTTTACGTTTATCATGTCTATTATACTCACAATATAGGTTATTGCCAAGAGAACTATTGATAGAATCAGCAAGCATTTGAGCTGTTCCACTTGGACTATCTATTTTTCGATTGTGATGTGTTTCCGTTATTTCAATGTTGGTATCTTTTAATAAAGGAGCAAGCCATTGTACCAATTTTTTCATAATCATAATATCGTAAGACATATTAGCTGACTTAAAAATTGGAATTTGTTTACTATATTCTTCAATTATTTTTTCTTCATCTACTGTAAAACCAGTAGTAGCAATTACAATTGGTACATGATTGAAAGCAGCATATTCTAAAATCTTAAAAGTAGCAGTTGGAACAGAAAAGTCAATAATGACATCTGGTTTTTCTATAATATTTTCAATATTGTCAAACACAGGAAAAGCAAATTCTCCTGTTACATTTTTGTCAAATCCACATTTTAATACAAAATTTTCGTTTTGTTCTATTAAGTCACAAACGATTTGTCCCATTTTTCCACTACATCCATTTACCATTACTTCTAACATAATTTTTAAAATCCTTTCTACGATTAATTGTTACAGTTCAAACTTTATAAAAGATTGAATTGTGATAATTCATTTTTTAATACTTTTTCTGTTTCTTTACTGATTTGGGTTAAAGGCAATCTAGGAACTCCATAATTGTATCCTAAAATATTTAAAGCAGCTTTGATAGGAATTGGATTTACCTCATTAAATAAAGCTTTTATCAAAGGAATGGCATCTAATTGCATTTGAGTTGCAACATTTGTATTGCCTTCTAAGAAATTTTGAACCATATTATGGGTATATTCTGGCATTACGTTTGATAAAACAGAAATTACACCAATTCCACCAAGTGATAAAATAGGTACAATTTGGTCATCATTTCCAGAATAAATGTGTAAGTTTTCACCACATAAATGAGCTATTTGAGCCACTTGAGATAAATTTCCACTCGCTTCTTTAATTGCTACAATGTTTTCCATTTTGGAAAGCTCTAAACATGTTTTAGGGTCAATATTAACACCAGTTCTGCTAGGGACACTGTAAAGAATAATAGGTAAAGATACATTTTTTGCAATTTCTTTATAATGTTCTACTAAACCGTTTTGTGTACATTTATTGTAATATGGAGTAACAATTAAAAGCCCATCAACACCCAACTTTTCTATTTCCTGGGAATATTCGATTACTTGTTTCGTATTATTTCCTCCGGTACCTGCAATAATTGGAATTCTTCCGTGAGAAGTTCTTACAGCCGATTTAATAGTTTCTATTTTTTCTTCTGTAGTCATAGTAGAAGCTTCTCCAGTTGTTCCACAAACAATTATAGCGTCTACCTTATTTTGAATTTGATTTTCTATTAGCTTTTCAAATTCTTCTAAATTCACACCATTTTCATTAAAAGGTGTACTAATAGCTGTACCACAGCCTTTAAATAAAATTTTTTTCATAATTTATCACTCCTAAAAAAGAGTATCAATATATAAATGTACTTACATCTATATTATATAAAAATTATATTATAAAAAATAAAAAAAAGAAATAGAAATGAAAAAAAGTTTGAAAAAACTATTGACAAAAAATAAAATAGCATGTAAAATAGAAACAATAAAACGAACAACAATTTGCTGAACAAAGATTTGAAACAAATAAAAACAAGGAGTGATAAAAATGAATTTAGTAAAAAGAACAATAAACCTTAAAACAACTGTAAAAAACAGTATTGAACGACATCCAGTTTCTGTATTAGGAATCGATTACAAGGTAAAAATAGTCTATAAAAATATAAAAATTACAGAACTAGATGTTGAAAATAGAATGATAAAAATATCACTTCCAAATCGCTATAAAAAAATGAATAATAAAGAAATATTAGATTTAGCAATTGATAAAATGTATGAACAAATAGCTAAAGTAGAAATAGAAAGAGCCATGGAAAAAACAAGAATTATGGTAGGATTTGCACCAGAAGAATATGAAATAAAAAAAATGAAAACTTTAGGAAAATGCCAAAACAATAAAATTACTATCCATCCAGAAATTGTTAAATATAATCGTAAGGTGATTGATTATGTGGTGCTTCACCAATATTGTCATTTGAAACATAAAAATCATACAAAAGCATTTTTTAAAATGTTGGAAAAATACTTACCAGATTATAAAAAATGTGAAGAAATCTTATTGAATATATAAACTTAGAAACTAAAATTAGTTTCTTTTTTTATATTCTAGATTTCAAGATATTCAAAAAAGTTTAGCTAGACAAAAGTTGTAAAATATGATAATATAAATATGTTAAATATTGGGGTATCGCCAAGCGGTAAGGCATCGGACTCTGACTCCGACATGCGTAGGTTCGAATCCTACTACCCCAGCCACAAAATTTTTAATTCGAATTTTTAGTTTTCATTTTCCAAAAACAATAAAGTAGGAGGAAAATCAATATGAATGAATCAAAATTTAAATTATTTATATCTGAGTTTACAAAAAAATATCCTCAACTTTCTAATAAGGGAGAATTAAATTATATTTTTGCAGGTTCTTTTGCATTAAATTGTTATAACTATGCAGATAATAAAATTGAAATAATGACTAGAAAAAACGAAAAAGATTTTATAACACAATATTCAAGTGAGATTTCTAAATACAACAAAAAGATTTTATCCGAAAGAGTGAGAACAGTAGGAGATATGGACATTGTTCTTTTATCAGAAGAATATAAAGAAATGGCAAAAAAATTCCAACTTAATTTTGATATTTCAAATTATACGGAATTATTTACAGATAGTCAAATGAATTACGGAAAAGAGAACTACAAAGAAAGTATTAGAATAGATGGAATAAATTTAACAAAAGATAATATTGCTAAGGTAAAAATGGAAAATGACTTTTTTATGTTAGAATCTCCTAGAGATTTATTAGCAGATAAAACAATTTATACAACTAGGCAATTACAACAAAGAATTGGTGGAGAAGAGAAAATGAAAAATAGCTTAATGGATCTATACAGCTTATTGCAATTGTCTACACAATTACATACAAATGAGGAAATTCAAAGTTCTTTTGTAGGGGAAATAGAAAATGTAATAAAGTCACATGAAAAGGAAGGAATAGAACTTGATTATTTTACTCGAAATATATGGTTGTTAAAAGATGTAATGCATAAATATTGTGGAAATAAGTTACAAGAAGTAGAAAAATTATTTGAACAGGCTATTTCAACTTATCGTAAAAAAACAGAAATACCATATCAACCAACTTATGAAGAAAAATAATGTATCATACACATATAAATAGAGAATATTTTGGAGGAAACGAATGAGAGCTTTAAAAGAAAATAGAAATGCAATTACACTTATATCGCTAGTAATAACAATTGTTGTATTGTTAATATTGGCATCTATTACAACTTATAGTGGGATTAATGTAATTAACTCATCTAAATTAACAGCTTTTACAACAGAATTAAAAATCATGCAGACACAAATAAATGAATTATATCAAAAAGATAAAAATGGGGAAAAAGTTCAAGTTGGTAATGAACAGAAAGTAATATCAGACTTAGGAGAAGAGCTTTCACAAGTTCAAGAACAAGCAAATATAGTATTTCAGCAAGAAACTTCTGGAATTGAGAGCTCAGTTGGATATCGATATTGGAGTAATGCTCTAATTAAAGAGCTAGGTATTGAAGGTGTTGAACAAGATTTTTTTATTAATCTTGAAAAAAGAAGTGTGATAAGCTATGAAGGATTTAAATATGAAGGAAAGATATATTATACATTAGACCAATTGCCAGATGGATTATATAATGTGGATTATAATGATAAAAACATAAATGTGGATAAACCTACCTTTAATACAAGTGTAGAAAAAATTAGTGAAAGCAAATGGAGGGTAACGATATTTAATATTCAATATAAGGGATATATTAATAAATGGAAAGTTCAGTATCAACTAAAGAATGAGCAAGAAAATTGGAACACAAGTGAAGATTTAAGTTTTGTTGTAAATAAGGAAGGAAATTATATTATAAAAATAGTAAATGGAGATATTGAGTCAGACGGTGAAGAAAGGACTATAGGTCTTTACATAGAAGATGGATTATTACTTAGATATGACGGAATTGAAAACACAAGAGGTGGGAATAATCCTAGTGCGACATCTTGGGAAGATTTAAGTGGGAATAATAATGATGGTATTTTTTATAATATTAATAATAATCCAGATACAGTTACTGATACAGATAAAGGTTATTATAGTGAGGAAGAAAAGGGATATGTATTTTTACACAACGATTCTTATATAAAATCAATTAACACAATAGGAATATCAGGAGATGCCAATTTTACAATAGAAATAGTATCAAATATGTGGGAAGGAGGAAAAAATCCCAATTATTCTCCATATACATTATCTCAACCAGCATGGTGGGGATCCTCAATTGGAAATGTGGGAAGATCATGTGTCTTTGGATATAATAGAAGTAGTAACAAACTAACGGTAGGTTTTATAAATAATGCTGCTTATTCTGATGGAAACTATGATTTAATAGGGAAAACATCGTATATTTCTTTTCGAAAAACAAAAGTTGGACAAATAAAAAATGGAGATACTGATATAGGAAAAATAAATTATAACGGTCAAGATATTTCAAGTACCTATACAGGAACTGCTACATTTACAACCAATTTGGTAGATTCTGAAGTTCAAGTAGGTAGATGTTGGCAATGGGGTGGTCGGAAACAGACCTTTCTATGGATCAATTCAAGCTGTTAGGATTTATAATAGAGTTCTAACAGATGAAGAAATACAAAAAAATTATGAAATAGACAAAACTAGATTTAATATAGAATAACAAACTTAACTATTATATTTTCTCCTTTACATTTAGCGGTTTTTGAGATATAATGGGTAAAGTTAAAAAGTATGAGAATAAAAATATAAGAGGAGAGATTTGAATGCAAGAAAATAAAAATCAAAATAACCAAACAGAAGAATTAGATATGAATCACTTAATGCAAATAAGAAGAGACAAATTAAAAGAATTACAAGAAGAAGGAAAAGATCCATATGAAATAACAAAATTTAATAGAACCAATACAGCTGGAGAAATTAAGGCAAATTATGAACAATTTGAACAAAAAGATGTGACGGTTGCAGGAAGAATTATAGCAAAAAGAATTATGGGAAAAGCATCATTTTGTACAATACAAGATAGTGATGAAAAAATTCAAAGTTATGTTAGTATCAATGATTTAGGAGAAGAAAGCTATAAAGCTTTTAAAACATTTGACATAGGAGATTTTATAGGAATTACTGGATTTGTATTTAAAACAAGAACAGAGGAAATCTCAATTCATGCCAAAGAAGTAACTTTACTTTCTAAATCTTTAAGACCATTACCAGAAAAATTTCATGGATTAAAAGATCCTGATTTGAGATATAGACAAAGATATACAGATTTAATTGTAAATCCAGAAGTAAAGCAAAGTTTTATATTAAGAAGTAAAATTATTAGTAAAGTTAGACAAATACTAGATGAAAAAGGATATTTAGAAGTAGAAACACCAGTATTAAATACCATATCAGGTGGAGCAACAGCAAAGCCTTTTATTACACATCATAATTCATTAAATATTGATATGTATTTAAGAATTGCTCTAGAATTAAATTTAAAAAGATTAATTGTTGGTGGATTTGATAAAGTATACGAAATAGGAAGAGTATTTAGAAATGAAGGAATGGATATTAGACACAATCCTGAATTTACAATGCTAGAATTATATGCTGCATATGAAGATTTCCATGACATGATGGATATAACAGAAGAAATATTTTCAAGAACAGCACAAGAAGTATTAGAAACTACAAAAATTACGTATCAAGGTCAAGAAATTGACTTAGCTCCAGGTTGGAAAAGAATCACAATGATAGAATCTATAAAAGAAGCATGTGGAATAGATTTTAATGAAATTGCCTCAGATGAAGAGGCTGTCCGCTTGGCAAAAGAAAAAGGAATTGAAATACCAGACAAAACAAAAGAGACAAGAGGAGATGTTATTAGCTTATTCTTTGATGAATATGTAGAAAAAACATTAATTCAACCAACCTTTGTCTATGAATATCCAGTAGAGATATCACCTCTTGCTAAAAAATGTCCAAACAATAAAAAAATGACAGAAAGATTTGAAGTATTTATTGGTGGACGTGAATATGGAAATGCATTTTCAGAATTAAATGATCCAATCGACCAATATGAAAGATTTAAAAAGCAAGTAGAAGCAAAAGAAGCAGGAGATGAAGAAGCAGGAATGATGGACGAAGACTACATTCAGGCATTAGAAATTGGTTTACCACCAACAGGCGGACTAGGAATAGGAATCGATAGACTCATTATGTTATTAACAGATAGTGCATCTATCAGAGATGTATTATTATTTCCAACAATGAAGCCGTTGAACTAAATCATTTTAATAATGATTTTAACAAAAAAGGGGATACAAAGGAGTTTTAAATGTTTAATTTTTCATTTGACAAAAGAATTATATATATCATAATAGCCATTATGGTATTATCAACACTTGTTAATTACATCAATAATCCAGGAGCCTTATTTGCTCTGCTAGCTAGCATACCAGGAGTATTATTAGCGATTACTTTTCATGAATTTGCACATGGATTTGCAGCATATAAATTAGGCGATAATACTGCTAAAAATGAAGGTAGATTAAGTTTAAATCCATTGGATCATCTAGATCCCATTGGAACACTTATGCTATTGTTTGCAGGATTTGGATGGGGAAAGCCAGTCCATGTAAATCCAACGAATTATACAAGAAAAATATCTATGGAAAAAGGAGAAGCAATTGTATCAGTAGCTGGACCATTAACAAATATCATATTAGCTTTTCTGTTAGCATTAGTCTATGAAGCTTTGATTAAATTTGCTAGTGCAGAATTCTTGGTATCAACAGTTGGATATATTATTAAATTAATTATATGGTATGCGATATCGATTAATGTTGGATTAGGAGTATTTAACTTAATACCATTACCACCGTTAGATGGTTCCAAAATCATTATGCCATTTTTACCATATAATGCAAAACAATGGTTTAGAAATAATGAGCAAATTTTCTATATTATATTTGTAGTAATATGGATAACAGGAATAGCAAGCATTATTATATCACCAGCTATCAGTGGAATTACATCAGGAATTATGGGAATTGCTAAAGTGATTTTTTAGGTGTATTTTGGAACAGGTTGAAAAAAGGAGTAAACATGAAGAAAGATATTCTAACAATGCGGAATTGAATCGAGTTGTGATGAGACCTCTGTATCAATTGTAAAAAATGGTAGAGAGGTTCTTTCTAATATCATAGGTACACAAATACCAATTCACGAAAAGTATGGGGGAGTGGTACCAGAAATAGCTTCAAGAAATCATATTGAGGCTATTTCAAGAGTAACCCAAAAAGCATTGGAAGAAGCAAATATGGAATTTAAAGATATTGATGTTATTACGCCAACTTATGGACCAGGATTAGTAGGAGCACTATTGGTAGGACTCTCTTATGCCAAAGCACTAGCATTTGCCAAGGGGATTCCTCTAGTAGGGGTTAACCATATTCAAGGACATATTGCAGCAAACTATCTTACATACAAAGAACTAGAGCCACCTTTTTTATGTATTATGATGTCAGGTGGAAATACCCAGATTATACATGTAAAAGCTTACACAGAATTTGAAGTGCTAGGGAAAACAAGAGATGATGCAATTCGGTGAGGCTTTTGATAAAGTGGCTAGGGTAGTCGGACTTGGTTATCCAGGAGGACCAAAAGTAGATCAATTGGCAAAGCAAGGACAAGCCAATATAGAATTGCCAAAAACACATTTTGATGGAGATAGTTTAGATTTCAGTTTTAGTGGAATTAAAACAGCAGTAATCAATCTACATCATAAAATACCAGATATTAATAAAGCAGATTTATGTAGTAGTTTTCAAAAAACAGTAACAGAAACTTTAATGGAAAATGTAGAAAAAGCGATTCAAAAAACAGGAATGAGAACCATTGCTTTAGCAGGTGGTGTATCTGCTAATTCTTATATTAGGAAGAAATTTTTAGAACTTGAAAAAGATGAAATTAAAGTATATATGCCAGATTTAAAACTATGTACTGATAATGCCGCTATGATAGCATCAGCAGGATATTATAACTATATGGCAGGAAATAGAGATACTTTAAATTTAAACGCTATACCTAATTTAAAATTATAGTAAGGAGAGAAAATAGATGTCAGTTTATACCATAGGTGACCTTCATTTATCTTTCCATGAAAATAAGCCAATGAGCATATTCGGAGAAAATTGGGAAGGACATGAGGAAAAAGTAAAAAAAGATTGGATTAAAAAAGTAAAAGAAAATGACCTAGTAGTATTACCAGGGGATTTTTCATGGTCTACTTATTTAAAAGATACCTATGAAGACTTTTCTTACTTAAATTCACTGCCAGGAAAAAAATTATTATTAAAAGGAAATCATGACTATTGGTGGACGACAGTAACAAGTATGAGAAAATTTTTAAAAGAGAAGGAATTTGAAAACATAGATTTCGTTTACAATACAGCTTATGAATTTGAAAATTATATAATTAGCGGAACAAGAGGATGGGGGCAAAATGAAGAAGGAGAAGACAAAAAATTATTAAAAAGAGAAGTGGCAAGACTAGAATTATCTTTAAAAGAAGCAATTAAATTAAATGAAAACAAAGAAAAAGAAATTCTTGTATTTCTTCATTATCCTCCCATTACCAAAAATAATATCACAAATAATGAAATGAGTGATTTTATAAAAATCATGAAAAAATATAACGTAAAAAGATGTTATTATGGACATTTACACAGTAGTGCTATTAAAGAAGCGGTAGAAGGAGAATACTATGGAATAAACTTTAAATTGGTTAGTGCAGATGGTTTAGATTTCAAATTATTAAAAATTTGAGAGGGATTTAGGGACGTTCCTTAAAATCCCTCTTTTAGGGAATAAGGGACAGCCCTTAGATAATAGAAAGTAAATGAACAAGGAGTGTCCCATAATCCCAAAAAAAGGGATTTTAAGGAACGTCCCTAAATCCCTGAAGGAGAAGAAAATGGATTTAAATAAAGATGTAAAATATATAAAAGGGGTAGGACCTAGTCGAGTTCAATTATTGAATAAGCTAGGTATATTTACATTAAAAGATTTAATTACCTATTATCCTAGAACCTATGAAGATAGAAGTAGACCTAAGAGCATAGCAGAATGTATCAATGGTGATGAAGTTCTGATTGAAGCAATTGCTTGTGGAAGACTTTCTGATGTTAGATTAAGAGGAAAAACCATGCAAAGATTACTTGTAAGAGATGAAACAGGAAGTTGTACAATAACATGGTTTAATCAAAGTTATTTGAAAAATAAATTCGAAGTAGGGAAGAAATATAAATTTTATGGAAAAATAACCAACAACTTTGGAAAAATAACCATGACATCACCTACATTTGATGAAGATGAAAAAAATTTTAACACAGGGAAAATCATTCCCATCTATCCATTAACTTATCAATTATCTCAAAATGTATTAAGAAGAATCATGGAAGGTGGTTTAGCAGAGGTAGAAGGAAAATTGGAAGAAACCTTGCCAGATTACTTATTGAAAGAATATAATTTGGAAGGTATTAATGAAGCAACGAAACACATACACTTTCCGGATAAATTTGAGGATTTTGATATCGCAAGAAAAAGGTTAGTTTTTGAAGAATTATTATCCACACAACTAGCTTTATTAGAATTAAAAAATAGTTATTTAAATGATGAAAAAGGAATCCGATTTGATAAAAATGTGAAAATGTCAGATGTTATCAATAAATTGCCGTTTAAGTTAACAAAAGCACAAATTAGAGTATTAGAAGAAATTGACAACAATATGGAATCGGAAAAACCAATGAATCAATTACTACAAGGAGATGTTGGTTCTGGGAAGACAGTAGTTGCTATGTGTGCAGCATATAAAGCTGTAAAATGTGGATATCAAGCCGCTATTATGGCACCAACAGCGATACTTGCTAGCCAACATTTAGAAAATTTTCAAGATATTTTACAAGAATTAGATATTAAATGTGAATTATTGATTTCTGGAATTTCTAAAAAGAAAAAAGAAGAGTTATTGGAACGATTAGCGTGTGGTGATATTGACATTTTAATTGGAACACATGCTATTATAGAAGAGAATGTAATTTTTAAAAATTTGGGATTAGTCGTAACAGATGAACAACATAGATTTGGCGTCAAACAAAGAACCAGAATAGCAGAAAAAGGAAAAAATCCTGATGTATTAGTTATGACAGCTACGCCAATTCCAAGGACGTTGGCTTTAATATTATATGGAGATTTAGACATTTCAATTATCGACGAGTTACCACCGAATCGAAAAAAAGTAGAAACCTTTGCTGTCCATAAAAATATGACAGAGAGGATAAATGCTTTTATTGAGAAACAAATACAAGAAGGGCGTCAAGCTTATATTGTTTGTCCGTTGGTAGAGGAAAATGAAGAATTAGACTTGAAATCTGTAGAGAAACTTTATGAAACGTATCAAAAAGAAGTTTTTCCACAATATAAAGTTGAATATATCCATGGAAAAATGAGACCGAAAGAAAAAGAAGATATTATGGAGCGATTTAAATTAGGAAAGATAGATATTTTAATATCGACCACTGTAATCGAAGTTGGTGTTGATGTACCTAATAGCAATATCATGGTAATTGAAAATGCCGAGAGATTTGGCTTAGCACAATTGCATCAATTAAGAGGAAGAGTAGGAAGAGGAGATTATCAATCTTATTGTATACTAAAATACGAAGGAAAAAGCGAAACTGTAAAAGAAAGAATGAAAGTAATGTGTCATACAAATGATGGATTCATTATATCAGAAAAGGATTTAGAGCTAAGAGGCTCAGGAGACTTTTTTGGAACGATGCAACATGGGCTACCAGAATTTAAAATTGCTAATTTGTTTGAGGATATGCCAATATTGAAATCTGTTCAAAGTGCAGCTGTAAAAATATTGCAGGATGACCCTAAATTAGAAGAAGAAAAAAATATATTGTTAAAAAATTTAGTAAAAGATAAATTTATGAAGAGAATTGAGATATAAGATTTTATGAAATTGCTGTTAGTTTAATAAATTCTTTATGTGATAAACTAAGAGATTTACTTGACTTTTTTGATAGAAAATAGTATTATTGAAATGTAGAAAGAAAAAGGATGTTGATTTAAATGTTACAAATAGTATTTAAACTAATTGGCGTATTACTTATATTATTAGGAATTGTTTTAATATATGATGCACGAATTTTAACCAAAAGGTTTTTTGGTTTTGGTGATCAAAATGATGCTACACAAGGTCTAAAAATATTAGGATTTATAATAGCAATGCTTGGAGGGTTAATTATGTATTTTAATCTATAAAATGTGGATAAATCTCTTGACAAATAAGATAAAAATGTGCTAATATAAATATCGTTAACTATCAGTTAATATGCGGATGTGGCGGAACTGGTAGACGCGCTGGTCTTAGGAACCAGTGCCAACGGCGTGGGGGTTCGAGTCCCTTCATCCGCACCAATTTACACTCCCGCAAAAGGGTATAATAACAAAAAAGCAAAGTAAAAAAATCTTTGTTTTTTTTGTTTATATGAGAAATAGTTTTGAACTTATCTGTTCATTAATTTAAAAAGTTAATTACTAAATCAATGATAACGTCTTTTTCTTTAAAAAGGTTAAAAACTATAAAAAGTGTTAATGATTTAGATGTTATTATGAAAGAATACAAGAAAAATCTGAAAAAACATGATTGGATGGATATATAGGGAATTTAAATACTATAGAAGCAATAAATCTACAATCAAAAAATTACGATAATTTTATTTTTGAAAAATTAATAATTGACACAATATTTATCTTACCATATAATAAAGGCAAGGAGGAAAAAGATGATGAAAGTAGAAACAGAAATCGAACATATAGTAGGACTAACAGACGAAGAAGTAAAGAAAAGACAAGAATTAGATCTAGTTAATTACGATACATCTGTTCCGACAAAAAGCATAAAAAAAATATTATTTGATAATTTCTTCACTTTATTTAATTTTCTAAATTTGTTTTTATCAATTGCCATATTTTTAGTAGGTTCTTACAAGAATATGCTATTTTTAGCAATTGTTATCATTAATACGGCAATTAGTACATTCCAAGAAATTCACTCAAAAAGAGTAGTAGATAAACTTTCTATTATGGCAAGTAGCAAAGCAAAGGTGATTCGAAATGGGAAAGAGCAAGAAATATCTGTAAATGACATTGTTTTAGATGATGTGTTAAAACTAAATATAGGAAATCAAATAGCAACAGATAGTATTATTTTAGAAGGAGAAGTACAAGTAAATGAATCTTTTTTAACAGGAGAATCCGATACAATTTTAAAGAAAAAAGGAGATACTCTTTTATCGGGAAGCTATATTATCAGTGGAAAATGTATTGCTAAAGTAGAACATATTGGAGAGGACAATTACACTGCTAAAATTTCAAGCGGAGCAAAATATGTAAAAAAGATAAATTCAGAAATCATGAATTCCTTAAAAAAGATTATTAAATTTTTAACTTTTGCTATTATTCCAATAGGAGGTGCCTTATTTTATTCACAATTACATCTACAAGGAGCAGATTTAACGAATGCAGTAATAAAAAGTGTAGCTGCCATAATTGGTATGATACCAGAAGGGCTAGTACTTTTAACTAGTACAGTTTTAGCAGTTAGTGTGATTAGACTTTCTAAATCAAAAGTTTTATTACAAGAATTATATTGTATCGAAACTTTAGCCAGAGTAGATACACTTTGTTTAGATAAAACAGGAACTTTAACAGAAGGAATTATGGAGGTAAAAGATTTTATTCCCATCCATAAAACGCAAAAAGAAATGAGCAACATATTAGCTAATATTGCTAAATTTTCAGAAAATGAAAATTCTACCATAGAGGCAATAAGAAATCAATTTACAAAAACGGAAAAGGAATTTAACCCAATTGAAAAAGTAGCCTTTTCTTCTAAGACAAAATGGTCTGGAATTTCTTTTGAAGGATTAGGAAGTTATATCCTTGGTGCTCCAGAATTTGTTTTAGGAGAAGAATTTTTAAAATATAAAGACATGATTAATAAATATGCTATGGATTATCGAGTAATTGTTTTAGCACATTCAAAAGAAGATTTTGAAAATAAGGAATTACCAGAAAAAGTAGAATTAGTGGGATTACTTCTAATTTTAGATAAAATTAGGAAAGAAGCAAATAGAACTCTTGAATATTTTGATAAACAAGGGGTTAACATTAAAATTATTTCAGGAGATAATCCAATTACTGTCTCTAAAATAGCCAAACAAGTGGGTGTTAAAAACTATGAAAAATACATAGATATGTCTACTATAGAAGATGAAGAAGAGATAAAAGAAATTTCATCAGAATATGCTATTTTTGGTAGAGTGTCACCAACACAAAAGAAAGAATTGGTATTAGCTCTTCAAGAAAAAGGCAATACAGTGGCTATGACAGGGGATGGTGTGAATGACGTTTTAGCATTAAAAGCATCTGATTGCAGTATTGCTATGGCAAATGGAAGTGATGCAACTAAATCGGTATCACAGCTGATTTTATTAGACTCTAATTTTGCATCTATGCCAAAAGTAGTTGCAGAAGGAAGAAGAACAATTAATAACATTCAACGTTCTGCATCATTATTCTTAGTGAAAACAATATATTCTACCATATTAGCTTTCATGTTCTTATTTATGGGAGAAGCCTATCCATTTGTGCCAATTCAATTAAGTTTAATTAGTATAATTACCATAGGAATTCCATCCTTTATATTAGCTTTAGAGCCAAACAGAGAAAGAATACAAGGGAGATTTTTAAAAAATGTTATTGCACGAGCTTTGCCAACAGGATTAACAGTGGTATTAAATATATTTATCCTATCCTTATTACATAAAAACGGAGTAATACCAACACAATACTATTCAAGTTTATGTGTAATTAGTACAGGAATTTGTGGACTTATTTTACTGTTTACATTAACAAAATCAAGAAAAAGTGAAGAAAGTAATTTACCAATTTCTATTTTTAGACTACTACTTGCTATTATTTTAACAGGATTATTTATATGTGGTCTAACTTTATTAAATGGGTGGTTTAATATAGCACCATTATCTCTAATGATAAATGAAATAGTAAAAATTATTATCATATCTCTTGTTAATTTTATTGTACTAACAGTAGTATTCAAAAAAATATTAAACATTTGTTAGGCAAAAAGACGACAAGCAATTTTTTGCATTGAATAAATTATATAAAACTGATTGAATCAATAAAAAATAGGAGAATTTATTATGCAAGTAGAAAAGAATAAAGAGTATATAGTACATATCATAGATAATGGGTTTCATGGAGAAGGAATTGCTAAAATAGAAGGATTTACAATATTTATACCAAATGCTATAAAAGGAGAAAGAGTAAAAATATTAATTGTAAAAGTTTTATCATCACATGCTTTTGGAAAAATATTAGAAATAATAGAAGCATCAGAAAATAGAATTGAAAGTGACTGTACAACATATAAACGTTGTGGAGGATGTAGTTTAAGGCATATAAAATATGAACAAACATTAAAAATGAAACAAAATGCAGTCCAAAGTTTGGTTAATAAGACCTTAAAAACAAAAATTAAAGTAGAAGAAACATTAGGGATGGAGATGCCATATCATTATCGAAATAAGGCACAATACCCAATAAGGATAGATAAAAATGGAAAACCTACAATGGGAGTATTTGCCAATAGAACTCATGAAATTATTCCAATTCATAAATGTTATATTCAAAACGAGGAAACAGAAAAATTAGCAAAATTTGTTTTTGATTTTATAGTAAGAAATAATATAAGCATCTATGACGAAAAGAAATGTACAGGATTAATTAGGCATATTGTAACTAAGATAGGAATAAAAACAAATGAAATTATGTGTATTATAGTAATAAATGGTACAAAGATTCCAAATGAGAAAGAATTAGTAAAGGAAATTATTAAAAATTTTAAAAACGTAAAAACAATCTTAAAAAATATCAATACCAAAAATACAAATGTGATATTAGAAAAACAAAATATAAACTTATATGGAGATGGTTATATAACTGATAAATTAGGAGATTTTATATTTAAAATATCACCGCTTTCTTTTTATCAAGTAAATCCAATTCAAGCAGAAAAATTATACAAGATAGGAGTAGAAGGTGCAGGTATAACAAAAAAGGATACTGTTTTTGACCTATATTGTGGAATTGGCACAATTTCTTTGTTTATGGCAAAATATGCGAAGAAAGTATATGGAATAGAAATTATAGAAGAAGCTATAGAAGCGGCAAAAGAAAATGCTATGCTGAATCATATAGATAATACGGAGTTTATTGCAGGTGATGTTGAATATGTTTTAGATGATTTGATGAATAAAAAGAACATAATACCAGATATAGTAATGGTGGATCCACCAAGAAAAGGATTAGATAATAAGAGTGTAGAAAACATCTTAAAAATTGGACCAAATAAAATGGTTTATATCAGTTGTAATCCAGCTACTTTGGTAAGAGATTTAGCAAAGTTAGAGGATTTTTATGTTATAGATAGGATTAAGCCTGTCGATATGTTTCCATTTACGAGCCATGTGGAAGTTTGTGCGTTGCTAGAGTTAAAGAATTGCCAGTAATACTTGAATTTACTAGCTTTCAAGATACGATTATGTTTCATAAAAGAGGAAGATTTGGACTAGAAAAAGTACAAAATTCAGAAATTCATATTAAGGTTGTTTTAGATATGGAGTGTGGAAACATATAAAATGAAACTTGAAAATTGATATAATAGTTGATGTGAGTGGATTGTAGAGATTATATATCTATGGTCAGCACACCAGATTATATGG
>CALXCE010000002.1 GCA_944386725.1 uncultured Clostridia bacterium | reverse complement strand
AGCCACTTCCCAGATTCGAACTGGGGACCCCCGCATTACAAGTGCGGTGCTCTGGCCAGCTGAGCTAAAGTGGCAAATATTTAATTGGTGACCCGTACGGGAATCGAACCCATGTCTCCGCCGTGAAAGGGCGGTGTCTTAACCGCTTGACCAACGGGCCTTATATACAAAGAACTAAATAATTTACGAGAAATTATTTAGTTCTTTTGGTGAGCTATCCGCGACTCGAACGCGGGACAACTTGATTAAAAGTCAAGTGCTCTACCACCTGAGCTAATAGCCCACATAATGCGTTGTTATTTACAACGCTTTTATATTTTACAATTTTTTGGGTAAATTGTCAATACATTTGTAAAAAATTTTTGTCTTTTTTGTGAATTTTTGTTACTAATTATTCTTATATATGATAATTAGTTAACGCATAATAACTTTAAAGTTAAGCATTTAATTTTTCTACAATTTCCTCAACATTAATTCCATGAACTTCACAAGCTTCTTCTAATGTTTCCATTTGAGATGCTGGGCAACCTAGGCAATGCATTCCTGCCTCTAGTAAAATCTCTGCCTTTTCAGGTGCTTTCTCTAAAATCTCTCCTATTTTAGTATCTTTATTAAATTCCATTTTCTTATATCCTCCTTTTTATTTTATAATTTTAGCATAAATTTTCGAAAAAGTATAGACAAATCAAAAAAAATATTGTATTATGGTAAAAATTGGAAAGGTGGTGACAACATTTCAAGATTAATTGATTTATTTTTTATTACCTTTATTATTTATCTTTTCATTACTTTATATTCATTATACACATTTTTTGATATCATCTTTTTTCATAACAAGCAAGGTTCCAAATTAAAAATTAAAAAAAATTCATTTTAAAAAAGGAGGTTTTTTTATTATTGCTAGATACCTAAAAGAATTTATCTTTATTATTTTACATTTTACTATTTTTAGTTGTATTACCTTTTATGTATTTTATCCACTCTTTACGGCAAAAGAAATTATCATTTCTTATGGGATTCATCCTTTTGATATTTGTTCCAAAAATCCTGAATTATGGAAGTTACTAAAAATCTTATATCTCATTTGCTTTGTATTTTCTAATTTCATATGGAGTCATTTTATCTATACCAGATTTTTAATGAAATTTTCTTTTTTTCAATCTAAATCCACTTGTAAAAAAAATCAGGAACATTCCGTATCTCACTCAAAAAAAAGTTTAGACTTACTAATTGGTGAAGATCTCTCGCATCATAAAATTTATATTCCAAAAACAGGACTTTATCAAAACTTTCTAATTACTGGTACGATAGGTTCTGGAAAAACATCAAGTGCTATGTATCCCTTTACAAAACAACTCATAGAATTTAATTATAATAATCCAAATAGAAAAATTGGAATGCTTATTTTAGACGTAAAAGGAAATTTCTATCAACAAGTCAAAAAATATGCTAGTCAATATCAATTAGAAAAAGATTTAATTATCATTCAATTAAAATCTGATATTCATTATAACCCCCTACATAAACCGAATTTAAAACCTCAGGTATTAGCCAATCGTTTAAAAAGTATTCTTCTACTTTTTTCTGAAAATAATACCGAATCTTATTGGCTTGACAAAGCAGAAGAAATTTTGACAGAATGTATTAAATTGTGTAGACTTTACAATAACAATTATGTTACTTTTTTAGAACTCCACAAATTAATTACAATACCTAATTATTATAAGGAAAAAATTAGTATCTTAAGAAATTTATTTATTTCTTCTAAATTATCCCAATCGCAAATTTATGAATTGAATTCCAGTTTGAATTTTTTTCAAAAAGAATTTGAAAATTTAGATAGTCGAACGAAAGGAATTTTAATTTCTGAAATCACTCGTATTACCAATCCTTTTGTTTGCGATTATGATGTTATGTCCACTTTTTGTTCTCCTATTGAAAAACTTTCTTTTACTGGTTTTTCGGAAGTAATTAAGCAAGGTAAAATTGTTGTCTTAAATATGAATATTTCTGAATACAATTCACTTTCTAAAATAATTGCTGCTTACTTAAAACTAGATTTCCAAACAGAAATTATCTCTAATTTATCCAATTCTTCTATTAAAACCACTGCTTTTATTTGTGATGAATATGATAAATATATAACAAAATCAGATGCTGAATTTTTTTCATTAAGCAGAGAAGCAAAATGTATTAACATTGTAAGTACCCAAAGCTATTCTTCCTTAAAAGCAAATTTAAAAGAGGAATCACAGGTAAAAGTAATTACACAAAACTTAATTAATAAAATATGGTTTCGAACTGATGATATTTTTACAATTGAAGAAGCACAAAAACAATTAGGAAAAGAGGAAAAAGAAAGAACCTCTAAAAGCATTTCTGAAAGTGCGAAGCAAACTCATTTTAGCTATATCACTAACACATTAAATTCTCAAGATTCTAACATTTCAGAAACTTTTAGCACATATCTGCAAAACGATTATATTTTTGAAACTAACTTTTTTACACAAAATTTAGAAACTTTTACAGCCCTTACTTTTTTATCAGATGGCAATCAAATTTATCCACCCAAAAAACTACATATGTTACCTTACTTTAAGGAAATCAAATAATTATACAGAAAGGAATGATGTTTATGAAGAAAAAAATTTTTTATATTTTTTTGATTAGTATTTTATTTTTTATATTTTTAAATGCACTCTCTTCTTTTGTTTTTGCCTGGGGTGACCCACAAATTGTAAGCAAAATTAATTCTGCATTTGAAAGTATCGAAAGCTGGATTTTAAAGATAGCAACTCCTGCAGCCGCTGTTGCTGTTGGCTCTGGTATTTTTATGAAAAAATTTAGTTTTGGTGATGAAGAAAAAATCAGAACAGGAAACAAATTAATAAAAGGCTCCTTATTTTCTTATGCCTTTATCCTAGCTATTGATCTAATTTTATCTGCCATCAAATCATTAATTAGTTAAGGAGGTTTTTTTGGAAAATTCAACAGATATTACGCAAATTATTATAGATACCATTAATACTATTTTTGAAACTTTATTTAGTTCCATTGATAATAACCTTTATTGGGTACTAGATGATATCACATTTATCACTTCCGATATTTTGCAAGATAAAAATTTTGAAAATCTATTTGGTACCTCTGCTTCCAATGGAATATTATTAATTGCTAATTCTTTTTTACTTGCCTTTGTTCTCTATTACGCTACTAGATATTTATTAGCTCACTTTACTTATGCACAAACAGAAGCACCTTTTAGCTTTATCATTAAATTAATTCTATGTGGTATTGCCATGAATTGTTCTTTCTTTGTAATACAATTTATTCTTGATTTAATTTCTAATATTTCTCTTGCTATTCGAAATTTAGGAGAAAACCTATTTCAAAAAGACATTTGCTTTTCTGAATTAATTACTACTATTAATACTAATATTGCCATTGACACAAACGCACTTAATCTTTTTTCTTTAGATGGTCTTATCAAAGGTACTTTAAGTATTTCACTTTTAAATCTAGTTTTTTCTTATTCTCTTCGTTATATTTTAATAAAAGTGTTTGTTTTATTATCTCCTTTTGCCTTTTTATCCTTAACTTTAGACAAAACAAGTTGGTTCTTTAAAACTTGGTGCCGTAATTTATTTTCTTTATTATTCATTCAAATTATCGTTTCTATCGTTCTTTTAATTTTATTCTCTATGGATTATTCTTCTAGCAATCTATTTTCTAAATTTATCTATGTTGGAGGAATCTATGCATTAATTCGAACAAATTCTCTGGTTCGTGATTTTATTGGTGGTGTTTCCACAGAAATCTCACAATCTGTGAAAAACTTTGTTGGATTTAAATCTTAGCTCATTAAGAGGCACTGCTGTCAACTTAAGAGGAGGTGACTTATGAAATTTGTTTTTCCACAAAATTATGACTTTAAAAATAAATTATTCGGTATTGTTGATTATTCTACCGTTTTTGTCAATTTACTTTGGTATGCTTTTGTCTTACTATTGGTAAATTTTATTTTCGAGAGTTTAACTTTAAAAATATTTGTTTTTGTTGTCTTTTGCTTTCCACTTTTACTATTTAGTTTTGCTGGTTTTAATGGTGAAAATATACTTTATGTTTTTTCTTATCTTATCCGTTTTTTATTAAAATCAAAATTGTTTCTTTATAAAAAGTACTAATAAATTTAATTATCGCTTTATGAATAAGTATTCCGTAGTGAATTTTAACAATTTATTATGATTTTTTAAATAAAACCCCTCATAGTTCTTGAATTTTTTGTCTAAAAAAGATATAATTTGAGTTACAAATCGTATCTTTTTATGGGGGGATAAAAAATGAAGTTAGAGCAAAAAGAAAAATCACTTTTATTTTCGGAAACCACTCTACCAGATATATTCTTTTCTGAATATTTATCTAACTTACCAGGTGATTATTTAAAAATCTATTTATATATGGTTTTTCTATCTAAATATGGTAAAGATATTAAATTAAATGATTTATCAAAAAAGCTAAATATTCCTTTAAAAACAATTAATGATGGTATAAAGTATTTGGAAGAAAACAACTTAATCTTAAAAAAAACAACCGGATATATTATCCTAGATTTACAAGAATCTACTCTTCGCAATTTATATACCCCTAATTTAACCATGTCAAAAGAAAAAGTAGAGCAAACTTCTAAAAACAAATCAAGAGCAAAAGCAATTGAACATATTAATAATATGTATTTTCAAGGAATTATGGGGCCTTCTTGGTATAATGATATTGATTTATGGTTTAAGAAATATCAATTTGATGAACAAGTTATGATTGCTTTATTTGATTATTGTTACAATAGAAGTGCTATGCATAAAAATTATGTTCAAACCGTTGCAGAAGCTTGGTCTTCTAATAAAGTAAAAACATGGAACGACTTAGATCAATATTATGAAAAGCAAGAAAATTTAAATAAATTCAAAAAAACAATTGCGAAAAAACTAGGAAAATATAATGGATTAACGCAATATGAAGAGGCTTATATTGAGAATTGGGTGTTAAACTTTGGTTATGATATGAGTATTATAGAAATTGCTCTAAAACGAACCACATTAAAACAAAATCCTACTTTTGAATATATCAATAACATAATTACTGACTGGCATGATAGAAATTTAAAAACGCCAGCAGAAGTGAATGCCTTTTTAGAACAACGCAAAAAACAAGAAAAGTCTGTAAAACAATTAAAATCTAAAGTAGCAAAAGGAAGCTATGACCAAAGAAACTATGATAATTTAGACTTTTTATATGCAAACCAAACGAATAAGGAGGATTAAATGTCTAACGAAGTTTTAAATTCTTTATTAAAAGAATATGAACAAAAGAAACTAAAGGCAGAATTAGATTTAGAAAAAAGAAAAGAAGAATTATACAAAAAAATTCCTAGACTACAACAAATTGAAAATGAAATTAATAATTTTGCTATTTTTACTGCTAAAAATATTTTGCTAAATAATACCTCTTCTTTAGAAGAATTAAATCAGAAAGCAGAAAAACTAAAACAAGAGAAAAATCTCATTTTACAAGAGGCTAAATTGCCTAGCAATTATTTAACTCCTAGTTATGAATGTTCTCTTTGCAGAGATACTGGTTATATTACAAAAGATAATTATAAAACGCAAATGTGTAGTTGCCTAAAGCAAAAATTGCTAGATGCTTCTTTTCATAAATCTAATATGGCAAATTTAGATAAAGAGAATTTTGAAACTTTTAATGAAAATTTATATTCTGATGAAACAGATTTAGCCAAATATCATTTTAATATTTCTCCAAGACAGAATATTAAAAATATTAAACAAAAATGCTTAGATTTTGTAGAAAACTTTGATAATCCAAATATTAAAAATTTATTATTCACAGGGAATACCGGTTTACGGTAAGACATTTATGTCAAATTGCATTGCGCAAGAATTACTAAAGAAAGGGAAAACTGTTCTTTATCAAACAGCTCCTGTATTGCTTGAGAGCGTAATTGATTATAAGATGAGTAAGCAAAAGGATCCAAAAGATAATATCTATCAATCTGTTTTAAATATAGATCTATTAATTATTGATGATTTAGGAACAGAAAGCTTAAATAGTATGAAATTAAGTGAACTTTTTACTATTTTAAATACAAGAATTTTGAATTTAAACCATAAAATAACCAAAACGATTATCTCGACTAACTTAAATATTAAGGATATTTTTAATATTTATGAAGAAAGAATTGGGTCTAGAATAGCAGGATATTACGATATTTATTATTTCTTTGGTGATGATTTAAGATTTAAAAGAGGGATTTAGGGACGTTCCTTGAAATCCCTTTTTTCGTGATTAGGAGACACTCCTTATTTAGCAAACAAAACAGCTTGAATTTTTTCAAGCTGTTTTTATATTAAGGAATGTCCCTAAATCCCTAAATTAGGGATTTCAAGGAACGTCCCCTACTCCCTCTCTTCTGTATTTACATGCATATCATGGTTTAAGGTTTCTATACTAACTACTTTTCCTCCGTCATTCGTTCTCATTAAAGTAACTCCTTGTGTAGACCTTCCAAGAACACTAATGTCATCTACTTTTAATCTTATGATAGTTCCTGTGTTAGTAACCAACATAACATCGTCGCCTTCTACGGCAATTCTCACACCTACTAATTTTCCTGTTTTTGGCGTGATTTTATAAGTAATAACTCCTTTTCCACCTCTATTTTGCACTCTGTACTCTTCTAATTCTGTTCTTTTTCCAAATCCATTTTCTGTAATAGCAAGTAATGTTGCTTTTCCTCCACTAATTACAGACTCCATTCCAATCACTTCGTCATCTTCATCTAGTCTAATTCCAATAACGCCTTGTGCAACTCTACCAATTGGACGCACATCTTTTTCATCAAAAGTAATACACATACCATTTCTAGTCACTAATACAACATTGTCTTCCCCATCAGTTAATCTAACATCGATTAACTCATCCTCTTCTTTTAAAGTAATACCTTGAAGACCAGTCTTTCTCGTTGAATTATATTCTTTTAATGCTGTCTTTTTGATAAGACCATTTTTAGTAGCCATAAGTAAGTATTTTCCTTCTGCAAAATTCTGAAGTGGGATAACTGCAGACACCTTTTCTCCTGCATCTAAACTTAATAAGTTTACAATAGCTGTTCCCCTTGCTGTTCTACCTGCTTCTGGAACCTCATATCCTCTTAATTTATATAATTTTCCTTTATTGGTAAAGAATAAAACCATATCATGAGTAGAGGCTGTAAAAATTTGTTTTACAAAGTCATCCTCTCTGGTTGTCATACCTGTAATGCCTTTTCCACCTCTTTTTTGGCTCTTATAAGTATCAATTGGCATTCTCTTAATATAGCCAAAATGAGTTAAGGCAATAACACATTGTTCTTCTTTGATTAAGTCTTCTAAATCAATTTCTCCATCACTTGGCACAATTTTAGTTTTTCTTTCATCACCGAATTTATCTCTTATTTCAATTAATTCTTCTTTTATGATTTCAAATACTAATCTTTCACTATTTAAGATATCTCTTAAATGAGAAATTAGTTCCATTAATTGTTTATATTCTTCTTCTATTTTTTCGCGTTGCAAACCTGATAATGTTTTTAATCTCATATCTAAGATGGCTTGTGCTTGAACATCAGACAAACCAAATCTTTCCATCAATCTCTCTTTTGGATCATCATAGGATGCACGAATAATTTGAATTACTTCATCTATATAATCTAATGCTATTTTTAATCCTTCTAAAATGTGAGCTCGAGCTAATGCCTTGTCTAAATCAAATTGTGTTCTTCTTAAAACAACATCTTTTCTATGATCAATATAACAGTCAATACATTGTCTTAAAGTTAATATTTTTGGCTCCCCATTTACTAAAGCTAGCATGATAATACCAAAGGTCGTTTGCATTTGTGTATGTTTAAATAATTGGTTTAATACCACTTGCGGATTAGCATCTCTTTTTAGTTCGATAACCACTCTTACTTTATCAATTCTGTCTGATTCATCTCTACATTCAGAAATTCCTTCTATTTTTCTTTCTTTAGAAAGGTCTGAAATGCTTTTAATTAGATTTGCTTTATTGACTTGATATGGTAAAGAAGAAACAATGATTCTTTGTCTATTTCCGCTCATTTCTTCTATTTCTGTTTCGGCACGTAATATTATTTTCCCTTTACCTGTTGTATAGGCTTGTTTAATCCCTTCTATTCCTAAAATAATCCCCTTTGTTGGGAAATCTGGTCCTTTAATCACACTCATCAAGTCTTCATCTGTCACTTCATCTTCGTCAATTACTTTTATAATTCCATTAATAACCTCTGTTAAGTTATGCGGCGGTATGTTAGTTGCCATACCTACAGCGATTCCTGAAGAACCATTAATTAAAAGTGATGGTATTCTAGCTGGTAATACGGTTGGTTCTTGTAATCTATCATCATAGTTCGGCATGAAGTCTACTGTATTTTTTTCAATGTCTGTCAACATATATTCTGAAATTTTTGCCATTCTTGCTTCTGTGTACCTCATAGCTGCAGCACCATCACCATCTACTGAACCAAAGTTTCCGTGTCCATCTATTAACATGTATCTCATAGAAAAGTCTTGTGCCAACCTAACCATAGCATCATATACTGAACTATCTCCATGTGGATGGTATCTACCAAGCACAGAACCTACTGTGTTAGCACATTTCCTGTATGGTTTGTCTGCAGTAATTCCATCTTCATGCATCGCATATAGAATTCTTCTATGTACTGGCTTTAAACCATCTCTAACATCGGGAAGTGCTCTGGATACAATAACACTCATGGCATAATCTATATACGCGGTTCTCATTTCTTTTTCGATGTCTCTTTCTATAATTTTCCCGTCCATTCTTCCTTGTCTTTCTTCCATCTTTTCTAACTTCCTTTCTCTGTCACATTTTCACTTAATTTTACATTTGTATTATACTAAAACAAAATTAATTTTGCAAGCTAAATGGCATGAAAACACGGAAAAAGTTTAGGGAAAATAGGGATTTTATGATGATTGTGAAATCCTTAGGTATTAAAACAATTTATCATTAAATTAACATCATCAATAAAGCCTTGTTTGTAAAATTCCTTATTATATTCTGCAATTTTGATACTATCAATTTTCTTCTATTATTTCAAAAAATATTATGCTTTTTGCATGTTTTTAATTTTCTCTTATAGTATATTAGATTATGTTACTTTTTATTATATAATAAATTAAGTGCATGCATAGGGAGGTTATAAAATGGAAGAGCAAATGCCTAATAATCTAGAAGTTGGAGAAAGAATAAGAGGAATCCGAGAAGAATTAAAAATGAATCGAGAAAGATTTTCAGAAATGATAGATGTATCTGATGTGTTTTTAGGGCAAATAGAAAGAGGCGAACGTTCCCTTAGTTTAAAAACATTATGTAGAATTGTTTCTTTTACAGGCGTCTCTACTGATTTTATTTTATTTGGTAATAATGATAATAACTCTACCGTTCATAAAATCAATAGAATTTTAGCAAAAAGTTCAGAAGCTAATATTAAATATTTTTATGAAATTATAAATTGTTCACATGTGTTTTTTAAAACCTATAAAGAAAATTGATAAAAACCTCATTTTAATGAGGCTTTATTTTTGATTTTTTTAATTCACTATTATTATAGTATATTCTTTTTTTCTTGGTTCTTATATTTTAAAATTAAATTTTACTTTTGTAATATTTTTATTTCAATTTTTCTGCTAATTGTAGTTGTTCTTCTGTTAAATTGAAATCTTGTCCATTATTTTTTATCAAATTATGCAACACTTCTATTGTTTTGACCTCATTTATCGTTTTTTCAATAGGTGCAATACTTTCCAATTGCGTTTCTATCTTTTCATATTCTTTTTGCATTCCATCAAAATTTTTATCTTCAAAATAGTTTTTCCAATTATCAATATATTGGTCTGTATTTTCGAGAGCTTCATATTGCTTATTAAAAGTACTTTCTATATTACTTTCTACATTATTTAATATTGTATTTTTACCTTGTTTTATCGTATTAGCTATTGTATTATTAATTAATCCTGCATTTTTTACTTTATCTACTACTGTATCTAATAAAGATGAAATACCATCAATTAATCCTCCTGTTTGTACTGCGCTTCTCATTTGAGAAACATTTTCAAAATTACCAGTTACAATACCTATAGCACTTTTTCCTAAATCAATAGCATCATCTATCGTTTTACTGATTCCATCTTTTAGCCCATAATTTAATAAATTATCTTTTATATCAATTACTTGATTTTCTATAAAATCTGGCAATACAGCTCTTAATCCAATATCAATCGCTGTATTAATTGTTTTTCCCAACGTTGTTTCTAAAAAACTTTTTTGCGTACTTTCATTTACTAAATTATTATCCAAATCTATATGATTATTTTGTTCTAAATTGTTTATTTCCATATTGATTCCTTCTTTCCTTTATATTTTTGTTTTTTTATTTTATTTTTAAAAAATTCTGAACTTATTTTATTAATTTCTTTTTTTATTTTTTTATTTTTTAATAAAAATTTTCTTTTAAAATATTGATTACTAAAAATATGATAAAATTTATTCTCTTTTACTTCAAAAATTTTATTTTTGAAAGGGATGCAATTTGATATTAAACTTTTATTCATTGAAGAAAAATTCTTTTTATTTGCGATAATATGTAAACCCTCTTTTCTAATGTTCCATTCTTCTAAATAACTTCTTAATAATTTTTGTATTTCTTTAATGCCTAGTAAATTTGGTTCCATAATTACAAAATTTATATGACTATTTTTTAAAATTTCCTTATTAATTATATCTAAATTATTTTTTGATAAATCTATGATTATAAAATCGTAATTTTGTGTTATAATATTAAAAAAATTAAAAATTATTTTTTTTAATATTTTTTTATTATTTATTTTTTTATTTTTTAATAAATAATTTAATCCATTAAAAAAATATAAATTTTTATTTAATTTATCTGTAGATAAATTAAATATATTTTTTATTTTATAATAATAAATTGTATTTTTTAGATTAATTAATTTTTTATTATAATGATTTGTTTTATTTTTTATTTTTTTATAATTTTTTTTGTTTTTTTTATTTATATTAATTTTATTAAAATAATCATTTTTTAATTTTTTATCTGTTTTTTTACTTTTTTTATGATTTCCCTTGTTAACTTTTTTTAATATAATACTTAAATCTTGCTTTTCTAAGTCACCATCTATCAGCAAAATGATGTTGTTTTTTTCTGATAAGTATTGACTTATAATTAGGGATAATGTACTTTTCCCACTTTTGTAATTTCCAGAAAAAGTTATAATTTTGGTTGACATATTATTTGTGATTTTTGTTTTTTTTGAATTATTATTTCTTATATTATTATCATTAATATTTTTTTCTTTAATTATTTTTTTTAATTTAATGATTTCTTCTTCCATATTAATTTCTTTTTTATTTATTATTTTTATTAATTCATTTAAATTAATTTTATTATTATAATAAATATCTGTTATATTGTTTTTTATTAATATTTTTGCTAAATCATTATTTTCTTTTTCTAAAATAAATATTATTTTTATTTTTTCATTCATTAATTTTATTTTTTCAATTAATTTTTCTAGTTTAATTTCTCCTGGTATTTTTTCACTTAAGATAATTAAATCGATATTACTATTTTTTTCTAATATTTCTAAAATTGCTTCTTTATATTGTATATCTTTTCCTACTATTTCAAATTTTTTTTCTTTTTTTAATTCTTCATTTAATTTTGGATTATTAATAGCAGTCATTATTTTTTTCATTTTTATCACCTTCAATTATTTCTCGTTCTAAATCAGAACTTTCTATTTTTGTTAAAATATGATTCTCCCCAACAAACATTAAACATTCTCCTCTTTTTAGAGATTTTATTTCTACTTTTTCTTTTTCCGATAAATTTGTAAATTCAGATAATATTTTAATATTTTCTTCTTCTAAAGCAAAAAAGGTTTTAATACTAGAATTATTTAAAATACTTTTTCCATAAATTCCATCTTCTAGGCTAAAAATATCGGAAATATCTTGTGTTATTGCAACACTACTTCCTCCATATTTTCGAATAGTTTTAAATATTTTATAAATAAAACTAGCCACCTCTTTATTAGAAGTTACACCTATTAATCTCCAAATTTCATCTAAATAAATTGCTTTTTTTTCTTCTCTGTTTTCTTTAATTTTGTCCCAAAAAATGTCAGTAAATAAATACATTCCGTATTTTAAATTTTCTTCTCCTAAATCATAAACATCTGCAATAATTAAATCTTTATTTAACTCTATGTTAGTATAATGATTAAAAAATTTCATAGAACCTTTTACAAATGGAATTAATTTTATTTTAAATTTTTTTGTTTTATGATCTTTTCCTAAAACATAATATAAATCTTCTAATAAAGGCATATCTGTTGATGTCTTAAATTCTTTTCCTAATATTTTTTCATCATTTACTTTGTATAAACTATCATCATCAAAAGTAATTTTTTTCATTTTATACGTTTCTATTAATTTTTCTTCTATAATTGCTTTCTCTTCTTCGTTCAATTCTCCAAAGACTAAATTAAAAAATCCAATTAATTTTCCAATTTTAGTTGCTAAATATCCACTTTCCCCTTCTTCAATACTTTCTTTTCTAATATCTAAAATATTAATATAGGTATCAGAGTTGGGTCCTATTCTTATTTGTGTTCCTCTTAATTTTTCACATAAATTACTATATTCTCGTTCTGGATCAATAATATATTGTCTAATTCCTAATAGTTTGTATCTTAGAATTAGCAATTTTGTATAAAATGATTTTCCTGCTCCACTTGTTCCAAAAATACATATATTAGCATTTTTATATTGATTCGTATCATATCTATCTATAAATACGAGTGAATTATTGTAAATATTAGTGCCAATAAAGATTCCATCTTCATCAAATATACTAGAAGATATAAATGGATAAGTAGCTATTAGTCCTGATGTTAAAATATTTCTTTTAGCAACTTCTTTGATAATAAATGGATTTTCCATAATTGGCAAGCATCCTATAAATGTCTCTTCTTGTCTAAAATTTGATCTTCTTGTTTGCATTCCTTTACTTTGCGTTATTCCTTCTATTTTATTTAAATAATATTCTAATTCTTTTATTGTTTCTGCATAGATTGTTATATAAATATATAGAAAATAAATATCTTCATTATTTACTTGTATTTCTTTTCTAATATATTTAGCATCATTATAAGCAAAAGCTGCTATGTCAATATCTTGCCTATTAGGATTACTTTCTTTTAGTTCTACTCCTACATTTCCTATATGATAAGTTAAGTCTTTTATCGTTTTATAACTATCTTTTTTTTCATAAAATATAGATAAATTCATATTGATATTCGTTTCAATTAAAGTTTTTAATAATATATCTGTTTGTTCCCTATAATAATTCACTACAATTAAACCTCCATAATATAAATTATCGATTTCTATATATTGGGGATTTTCCATATTAATATAAGCTGGTGCTATTTTATCTTTATCACTAATAGTACCTTCCATAAATTCTAATTTTTTTATATTATTTTTTTTAATATTTTTTTCCCTCCTTTTTATTATTTTTTAAAATTAATTCTTTTCTTGTATTAAAAAAAGAATTAATTATTTTTAAAGATTCTTCTTTTGTATTTACATCAAATACTGAATTCCCACATCGAGATAAACATTCTTTTATTTTAAAATATTTTTCTTTTAAATCATTTTTTATAATTTCAAATGATTCATTATATTCTTGTTCTTTTAGGATTTTTTTAGAAATAATAATAAAAAAATTTTTAGAAGATGATTTTTTGCTAGCATTAATTTGATTTATATATTCGATATAATTTTCAGCTATTTTTTCTAAATATTTATTTTCTTTTTTTTGGATATTTTTTTGAATATTAAAAGTACTTTTTTCTAAATTTTCTTTACTACTTTGAATTAAAATTTGAATATCAAAATTACAGGTTTTTAAAAAAATTTTATAAGAATTTAAAATGGCTTGTTTTTCTAAATCAGATTTTAAATTATAATTGATAGGTGTAACTTTTAGCATTTTTAGGTATTGTTTGTTGGTTTTCATAATGCCATTGTCAAATATTTTTTCTAAGGGAATCCAGCTTTGCGTCGATTTCTCTTTTATTTTTTTCACCTCCTTTTTATTGTAAACCATTTTACATGATTTTACATTTGTTGTCAAGAAAAATTCATCTACCAAATTCGACATTTTTCTATTTTGTTTTTTTTCTAAATTTTTTATTTAATTTTATTTTTTTATTTAATTTTATTTTTTTATTTATATTTTATTTTTTTATTTATATTTTATTTTTTTATTTATATTTTATTTTATCTTTTTATTTAATTTTGAATATTTTTTTTATTTTTGTTTATACTAATTTTATAAGGTTAATAATAGTTGAGCCAAGAGTATAAATGGATTTTGATTAGTTTATTTATATTCGGACAAAGATGTATTATAGTGTATTTTTTATATTATAATATGTCGGCGATAAGAGTATATTATTTGTTTGTAGGCTATATTATTTATTTAAATTTTAATTCTTTTATTATTGTTTTTTTATATAGTCAAATGGTAGGTAATATATTCGAGCTAAGATTATTTTTATATTTAGTGTATGTTTTTGTGCAAAGTGGTTATTAGTAGTCCCTTTGGGATGAATATAGTTACTTGTAGTGTACTAATAGTCGAGCGAATGATTAATATGTTTGGTATTAAGCTTATTTATATAGCAATATATATTAGGTTGAAGTATTAGATATATTAGTTTTAGTTAAGATTATTATTAGCTTTATGAATTAATGGCAGATATTAGTTTTATCTGCCATTAAATTTTTTAATTATTTAAAAGATGTGTCCCTAATTTCACAAAAATGTGAAAAAAGAAACGTCCCCAATGTCCCTTATATATCTAAATTCTTTACATATTTTGCATTGGATTGGATGAATTCTCTTCTTGGTTCTACTTCGTCTCCCATTAATAAAGTAAATATTTCGTCTGCTTTAATAGCATCTTCCATCGTTACTTTAATTAGAATTCTTGTTTCTGGATTCATGGTTGTTTCCCATAATTGATCTGGGTTCATTTCTCCTAAACCTTTGTATCTTTGTAATCCTAATTGATCTCTTGAAATTCCTTTTTCTTCTAATTCTTTATAGGCTTTTTCTAAATCTTCATCCGTATAACAATATCTGTCTTCCATTCCTTTTTTTGATAATTTATATAATGGTGGTTGTGCTAAATAGACATTTCCATTTTCAATTAATGGTCTCATATATCGGAAAAAGAAAGTTAATAATAAAGTTCTAATATGTGAACCGTCAACATCAGCATCTGCCATAATAATTACCTTTCCATATCTTATCTTACTTACGTCGAATTCACTTCCAATTCCTGCTCCAACTGCTAAAATGACTGGATTTAATTTGTCATTTCCATAAATTTTGTCAGCTCTTGCTTTTTCTACATTTAGCATTTTCCCCCATAATGGCAAAATTGCCTGAAATTTTCTGTCTCTTCCTTGTTTTGCACTTCCTCCTGCAGAGTCTCCCTCTACAATGTATACTTCACACTCATCTGGATTTTTGCTACTACAATCTGCTAATTTTCCTGGTAATGTCGAAGTTTCCAGTGAGTTTTTCTTTCTTGCTAATTCTCTAGCTTTTCTAGCTGCTTCTCTAGCTCTAGAAGCACTAATACATTTTTCTAATATAGTTTTTGCAATAGAAGGATTTTCTTCTAAAAAAGTAGATAATGATTCATTTACCATACTTTGTACAACTCCGGTAACTTCACTATTTCCTAATTTAGTTTTCGTTTGTCCTTCAAATTGAGGTTCTTTTACTTTAACAGATATAACCGCTGTTATTCCTTCTCTTATGTCTTCTCCTTGTAAATTTTGATCTTTTTCTTTTAAAATATTATGGCTTCTAGCATAATCGTTAAATACTTTTGTTAATGATCTTTTAAATCCTTCTAAGTGAGTTCCACCTTCTATCGTATTAATATTGTTAACAAATGAATAGATGTTTTCAGAATAACTAGATGTATATTGTATTGCTATTTCTACTGGTACTTCTCCTATTTTTTCAATATAAATTGGTGTTTTATGTAATTTTTCTTTGTTTTTATTCAAAAATTCTACAAATGAAATCAGTCCACCCTCAAAACAAAATTCTGCTTTTTTAGGAGTTTCTTCCCTTTGGTCTTCAATGGTAATTTTTAATCCTTTTGTTAAAAATGCAATTTCTCTAAATCTTTTTTCTAATACTTCATATTCATACTCTAGTGTTTCAAAGATTGTGTCATCTGCTAAAAATCTAACCTTTGTTCCTGTTCCTTTGGCTTCCCCTATTTTTTCTAGTTTTTGAACTGTCTTTCCTTTTTCAAATTTCATTTGATATATGCTACCATCTCTTTTTATTGTTACTTCTGTCCAAACAGATAAAGCATTAACAACAGAAGCACCAACTCCATGAAGTCCACCTGATACTTTATATCCACTATCTCCACCAAATTTTCCTCCTGCATGTAATACCGTATATACTGTTTCTGCAGTTGATATTTTGGTTTTTGGATGTATTTCAACAGGAATTCCCCTTCCGTTATCTTCTACACTGATTATATTATTAGGTTCTATCATAACATTTATCTCTGTACAATATCCTGCTAAAGCTTCATCTACTCCATTATCTACAATCTCGTAAACTAAATGATGAAGACCTCTAACAGATGTACTTCCTATATACATACCTGGTCTCTTTCTTACAGCTTCTAGACCTTCTAATACTTGAATTTGCTCAGCTCCATATTTATGCTCATATTTTTCCATTTGTTTTCCTCCTTAATTTATGCTTCCTTCTTTCACATTATATATTAAAATCTTTTTATTTTCAACATCTATTTTTTCTGTACAAGTAATGATAACTTGCGTATTTTCTATTTTATTTAAAAAACTCTTTATTCTTTTTTCATCTAATTCAGACATAAAATCATCTAATAATAAAATCGGCTCTTCTCCTATTTCCTCTTTTACAATATTTAATTCTGATAATTTTAAGGAAAGAATTGCTGTTCTATGTTGACCTTGTGAACCATAAATATCTAATTGTTTCTTATTTATATATATCACAAAATCATCTCTGTGTATACCTTTTGTAGTAAAACCTTTTATCATATCTAATTTTCTTCTTTCTTTTAATATTTTAAAATAATTTTCTTTTGTTTGACATTCTGATAAATATTCTATTTCTATTTCTTCTTTATTATTTGTTATTTCTTGATGAATTTTTTTTATTTTTTCTTTTATTTTATCCATATATTCTTTTCGATATTGATAGATTATTGCAGCCTCTTCTATTAATTTTTCATCCCATATATCTAACAAATTTTCATCTTTTCTTTCTTCTCTTATCTGTTTTAAATAATTATTTCTTTGTTCTAAAGTTTTCAAATATAAATTTAAATGATACATATAATTAGGTTTTAATTGACTAATCATAATATCTAAAAATCTTCTTCTGTTTTGAGGAGAACCTTTTAAAATATTAATATCATCTGGAGTAAAAATAATAATATTAATATTTCCTAATAATTGACTTAATTTTTTTATTTTAATTCCATTTAAATAAATATTTTTTTTATTCGATAATTCAATTTTTATTTTTCCATCTCTATTAGATTTTTTATATTCTATTTCTACTTCTGCTTTTTCGCTATTTAACTTTATCATCTCTTTATCTTTTTTTGCTCGAAAGGATTTGCCCATACTTCCTAAAAAAATAGCTTCTATAATATTAGTTTTTCCTTGTGCATTTTCACCATAAAATAGATTGATATTTTTATCTAATTTAATTTCTTCTTGCTTATAATTCCTAAAATTATTTATTTTTATTTTGCTTATCCACATATTATTCTCCATTTGTGTGTTATTTTTTATATTTTTTACTTTTATTTACTATTTTTTTCTAATTTTTTCTAATTTTTTCTAATTTATTCTATTTTTTTGAGCATGAAATTATATTCCTAAAAAATAAAAACGTCTTATTTTTGATTTTCATGCGTCATTATTTTTTTTTGTTTTTCACATTTATTCTTTTTCTATAATTTTATATTAGGTTTCCTAATTTATTCTTTTTTTTTCTAATTTTTTCTAATTTACTCTATTTTTTTATTCTCATTTTTTATAAAATAAATCAAATATAATCCTTTTTTATAAATTATTAATTTTCTTAAGAAAATTTTCCCAAATATGCTCATTTTTATTTTTTTAAAATTATATAAATTTATTTAATATTATTTATACTACATTATCTCTCATTATCTTTTTAAAACTATTTTTATCTTTTTTTATTTTTCATTTTCTTTTTTCCACAATTTAAAAATAATTTGTGGAAAATTCTTTTGTTAGAACAATAGCGGGCTTTTTTAAACATTTTCTCTGTTTATGACATTTTAAAGCCCGCGTCATTGTTCGTGTGCTAATTTTATCTTTTCTCTTTGGCTTTCCGTAAATTTGTTCTGCACCAAATTTTAAAGGCAGAATTTCTTCTACCTTTCTTGATTTTTTAAACTAATCTTCTTTTAATCGAATTGGTAAAATCATATAAGTATAATCATTATTTTCAATAGACTTAATTAGAC
Organism: uncultured Clostridia bacterium; assembly: GCA_944386725.1. Taxonomy (GTDB): domain Bacteria; phylum Bacillota; class Clostridia; order TANB77; family CAG-508; genus CAG-269. The sequence goes on along the minus strand of CALXCE010000002.1, from coordinate 82,395 downwards.
AAGGTGATATACTCGTTCCAAATTCGATATATACTTCTTCATCATCAATTGCTTTCAAACTATCTAGAAAATATTTTGGATTAAATCCTGCTTCTAAATTTTTTCCTTCTGTTGCAACATATAATTCTTCTTTTGCATCTCCTGTTTGGTTGGTACAAGAAATAATTACTTTTCCTATATCCACTTGTACTTTTACTGGATATTTTTTTTCTTTTTCGACCGTTGATGCTGATATTAAACTAATTCTTTCAAAACTATTTTGAATATTATTTTTGTTTACTTTTATTCTAGTTTCCCAATTACTTGGAATTACATTTTTATAATTTAAAAATTCTCCATCTAAAGTTCTTGTTACTACCTTGCAATTATCCATTTCAAATAAAGCTTGATTTTTTGCCACTCCTATTGTTACTGGTTCGAAGGAATCAGATATAATTTTATTTACTTCATTTAAAGTTTTTCCTGGTATAACAGCTTTAAAATTGTTACTTTGTTTGTTTAAATAAATCGATCTTAAAGCTAATCGAAAGCCATCTACTGAAACTAACGTTAATTTGTTATTCTCTATTTCAAATAAGCATCCTGTAAAAATTGGTCTACTTTCTTCTGTGCTAACAGCAAAAATGGTTCTTCTTATCATATTTTTTAAAACATTTTGATCTACTTCAATTGAATTTTCTACTTCTATTTTTGGAAGTTCTGGAAATTCTTCTGGATTCATAGTAGCTAATTTATATAAAGAACCTTCACATTCTATTTCTAATAAATTTTTATCATTTAATGAAATATGAATTTCTGTATCTGGTAATTTTCGAATAATTTCACTAAACATGATAGCATTCACTACTGTACTTCCTTGTTCTTTTACTTCGCATTCCATTACATATTCAATTCCTATTTCTAAATCATAGGTAGTTAATTTTATTTCATTATCATTGGTTTGAATTAGTATTCCTTCTAGTATAGGCATAGTAGTTTTAGAAGCTACCCCTTTTACTACGGAATTAATAGCTTTCAGTATAGTATCCTTGTAACAAACTATTTTCATTTTGCTTCCTCCTTTATATTATATATAATATTATTAGTAGTAATAGTATTAGGTCCTGTGGAAACTGTGGAAAACTATGTTGATAGTTAGAACCTCTAGAAAAAATGATGTTTATAATTCAGTGGAAAACTTTATTGATTATCCACAGCTTAAAAATAAATTTGTGTAAAACTAAGATATACACAGTTTATACCCAGGTTATTAACACCTGGGTGTGGATATCCAATGTGCCAGTTCCGTAAGAACAAATTGAATCCCCTTCTAGCAAACAATCATTTTTCAAACACAAATTTTTTAAATAATAAAAATATCTTTTGATTTTCTATTGTTTACCATTTATGATAATGTTTTTCACACTATCCACAATTAATTTTGTATTATTTTTTTCTTTTATTTCTTTTTCTATTTTTTTGCAACCATGCATTACGGTAGAATGGTCTCTTCCTCCAAAATCAGTTCCTATCTGAGGATAAGACATATTAGCAATTTCTCTACATAGATACATAGCAATTTGTCTTGGAAAAGCAATATCATTGGAACGTTTATTTCCAGATAAATCTTCTTTATCAATACTAAAGTATTTTGCTACGGTTTCTTTTATAAAATCACAAGATATTACTTTTTCACTTTCATATTTGAATTCATTAATAATTTTTTCAGCTAATTCTATGGTAATAGGACTATGTGTTAAAGAAGCTCTTGCTACTACTTTGTTAAATACTCCTTCTAATTCTCTAATATTAGAATCTATTTTGTTAGCAATATTAGAAAGAATATAATCATCGATAATTACATTTTCATCTTGCGCCTTTTTTCTTAAAATGGCAAAACGCGTTTCATAGTCTGGACAAGAAATATCCGCTAAAAGTCCCCATTCAAATCTTGATTTTAATCGATCTTCTAAAAATGGAATATCTCTAGGTGGCTTATCACTAGAAATAATAATCTGTTTTCTTTCTTCGTATAAGGAATTAAATGTATGGAAAAATTCTTCTTGTATTCTTTCTTTTCCTGCAATAAATTGAATATCATCAATCAATAAAACATCTATGGTTCTATATTTATTTCTAAAGATTTCATTTTTATTGTCTTTTATAGCATTAATTAGTTGATTGGTAAATTTCTCAGAAGTAACATATAAAACGTTGCAATTCCTATTATTCTCAATCATTCTATTTCCAATGGCATGCATTAAGTGCGTTTTTCCTAAACCAACGCCTCCATATAAAAACAAGGGATTATAAGCTTCTGCAGGTTTATTATTTCCAACAGCTAAAGCAGCTGCATGTGCAAATTTATTATTATCCCCAACAACAAAAGTCTCGAAAGTATATTTTGGATTTAATGAGGTTTTGTTCAATTCAACTTCTGTAGAATCAATATTTGCATCATGATCTGCCATGATTTCTAATTTTCCCTCTTTTGCCTCTTTTTCTAAATCAATAACAGAATAAGTCCAATCTTTGTTAGTGATAAATCTCAAAGTATTTAGAAGTAAAGGTTTATATTTTGTTTCTACAAAATCTTTTTGATATTCAGAAACAGTAGTAAAAACAATATGATTGCTATCAATATTCCTAATTTCTAATGGATTAATCCAAGTATTAAAAGAGATTTGAGTCAATTCTTTTCTTAATTCATTTTTTATTTTTTCCATTAGCTCCTCTTTGTCTATAGTCATTAAAAATCATCCTTTCATAATAAGGTTATCCACAAAATTATCCACATTTGTTGATAAATTTGTCATGTTTTTGTAAAAATAAAGATGATTTATACAAACATAAATTCTTGTATTTTCAGTTAAAATCTCTCATAATTTTTTACTCCCTAATCATAACAGATTTTTATAACATAAGTCAACAAAATTGTGGAAAAAAATTTTTTTATGTGGATAAAAAGAAAAAAAATTGTGGAAAACCAAAGTTGTTTTTTAAAATATAAAAAAAAAAAGCTTAAAAAGTTACATAAAATAAAAGAACAAATAAGTAAAACAAAAATAACGAAATCCTTTCTATCCCTAAATTTTTTACAAAAAAATTCTAAAATTACTTGACTTTTGACATTCTTTTGCTGTATAATCGATATACTTGTTGATTATCAGTAGGGGGTGTAGAGAAAATGAAAAGAACATTTCAACCAAAAAATAGACAAGAAAAAAAAGAACATGGATTTATAAAAAGAATGAAAACAAGAGCAGGAAGAAATATATTAAAAGCAAGAAGAGCAAAAGGAAGAAAAAAATTAACAGCTTAATTATACAAACAAAAAGAAGGTCTCAAGAAACTTATCTTTTCAATATAATACTAATTAAAAATAAAATTTTTTCATTGAACTTGCCTTGAAAGAAAGGAAAAAAGAAAAATGAAAAAAACAAAAATGATGAAAAAAAATTATGAATTTCGATATGTTTTATCAAAAGGAGATTATTATACAGGAAAATACATAGAAGCTTTTATAAAAAAAAGTAATAACAAAGAAAAAATTAATTTTTTAGGAATTGCTATTGGGGTAAAACTAGCAAAGGCTGTAAAAAGAAATCATATCAAAAGAATTATTAGAGAAAACTACCAGTTTTATGAAAATTTTATAAAAGAGGGATATTATATTGTTTTTTTATGGAAAAAGAAAGCAAATATAAAAGATTCTACTTTTCAGAATATAAAAGAAGATATGAAAACTATTTTTGATAAAGCAAAAATGATAGAGGAAAATATATGAAAAAAATACTTATATGGCTCATTAATGGATATCAAAAACACATATCCTTATGGCTGGAAAGTAAAAATATTCATTGTAAATATTATCCAACTTGTTCGGAATATACAAAACAAGCAATTCAAAAATATGGAGCAGGGAAGGGAATGATAAAAGGAATTGGAAGAATTCTTAAATGTAATCCTTTTTCAAAAGGTGGATATGATCCATTAAAATAGACCTAGGAGGAACTAAACTATGTTTGATTTTTTAGCAAATATTTTTGGTTATTTTCTATCGTTTTTATACAACATAGTTAATAATTATGGAATTGCTATTATTCTATTTACACTTATCATAAAATTATTGTTATTACCTTTATCTATTAACCAACAAAAAACAATGAAAAAAAGTGCTAAAATACAGGCGAAGATGAAGGTTATACAATTTAAATATAAAAATGATCCAAATAAAATGAATCAAGAAATGATGAATTTATATAAAACAGAAAAAATGAGTCCTTTCAGTGGATGTTTACCAGCAATCATACAATTATTATTATTATTTTCTGTTTTTTACCTAGTAAGAAGCCCGATTACTTATATGATAAAAATTCCAACAGAAAATATTAATAATTATATTTCTCAGTTGCAAGAAAACGGAAAAGAAGTAAGCAAAGTATATCCAGAAATTGATTTGATAAGAGAATATAATTTTTTAAAAGAGAAAAATCCAGACGACGAAAATGTTGAAAAGATAAATATTCAAATGAATTTCTTAGGATTGGATTTAAGTAAAATACCACAACAAAATATGACAGATTATACAGTCTATATTATACCAATTTTATATATTTTATCATCTTTTATATCGATTCGAATGACAACAGCAATGCAACAAAAGCAGAATAAAAAGAAGGAAGAAACCGTAATAGACGGTGAAACAGGAAAAGAAGTAAAAGAAAGTGAAAATGAAATAGATGCTGTGATGCAAACCAATAAAATGATGTCTTGGATGATGCCAATTATGTCGATTTCTATTGCATTTGTAGCACCATTAGGTTTAGCTTTATATTGGTTAGTAAGTAATATTTTAATGATTTTAGAAAAATTAATATTAGATAAAGTTATGAAACAAGAAGGTGAGGAGGAATAATCCATGGAAAAAACTATTATCTCTGAAGGAAAAACTACTAACGAAGCCATTGAGAACGGACTAAAAAAACTAAATGTTTCAAAAAATTGCGTTGATATAAAAGTTTTAGAAAATGAAGATAAAAGAAGTTTTTTTAGTATTTTAACTCCTAGAGTAGTTAAAGTAGAAATGACATTAAAAGAAGAAAAAGTAGGTCATAACAAACCTAAAAGAGAAATAGAATTAAGCCAAGTAGAACAAGAAAAGGCGAAAGAAAATCTAGAAAAATTCTTGAAAAAGTTCGTATTAAAACTACCAGAAGGAACAACTTACAAGATAGAAAGCACAGAAAATTATATAAAAGTCAACATCATGAATGAAAATTTAGGATATTTAATTGGTTATAGAGGAGAAACCTTGTATGCTTTGCAAAATATTTTATCAGCCATAGCTAGTAAAAAAATAGAAAATAGAGTTAGAGTTATTTTAGATATAGAAGGATATAAGGCAAAAAGAGAAAAAACACTAGAAGATTTGGCAGAAAAAGTGGCTAAAACGGTAATAAGAACTAGGAAGCCTATTAAACTAGAACCTATGCAAGCATATGAAAGAAAAATTATTCATAGTAAATTACAACAAAATGCAAAAGTTGAAACCATTAGTGTAGGGGAAGAACCATATAGAAGAATTATAGTGTCTTTAAAAAATAATAAATAGAGATAAAATCGGAGGTCAAAGGTCAGATTTTACAAGTTATTTGTAATTTCTTATTTTGACCTTTTTTATTAATTATTTTGTAAACTTCTTTTTAATTTCTATGATACATTTATGATATTTCGAATGTTTTTCTTAGCGTAATGAAAGAAAACCGAGAAATATCATAAATGTATCATAGAAATTAAAAAGAAAAGCAAAAAAATAAAGGAGGAAAAAGAATGAGTACAATTGCCTCAATATCTACGGCTCCTCGGGATTGGTGGTATAGGAATTATCCGAATGAGTGGACAAGATTGTTTTAAGATATTAGATAAAATATTTCAGCCAAAAACAAAACAGCAGATAGAAAACATTAAGGGGTATACGATAAAATATGGAAATATCATAGAAAAAGGAGAAGTAATAGATGAAGTTTTAGTTTCCTATTTTAAGGAACCAAAAAGTTATACAACGGAAAACATGTGTGAAATCAATTCACATGGTGGAAATGTAATGGTTAGAAAGATTCTCGAAATGTGTTTAGAAAATGGTGCAGAGTTAGCCGAGCCAGGGGAATTTACCAAGAGAGCTTTTTTAAATGGTAGAATTGATTTGTTACAGGCAGAATCTGTTATGGATGTTATTCATGCAAAATCAGAGAGAGAAGCTAAAACAGGAATCAAACAATTAGAAGGTATTTTATCGAAACAAATAGCAGAAATTAAGCAGGATATTTTGGATGTCATGATTAATATAGAAGTTGCCATTGATTACCCAGAATATGATGTAGATGATGTTACAAATCAGCAAATCATGGATATGTTAATTAAGGTAGAAGATAAGTTATTAAAATTAGAAAAGAGTTTTGATAATGGTAAAATAATAAAAGAGGGGATTAAAACAGCTATTATAGGAAAACCAAATGCTGGTAAATCTTCCCTTTTAAATGCTATTTTAAAAGAGGATAGGGCGATTGTTACAGAATATGCAGGAACAACAAGAGATACGATTGAAGAATTTGTTACCATTAATGGAATACCACTTAAATTAATTGATACAGCAGGAATAAGAAAGGCAAAAGATGAAGTTGAAAAAATAGGTATTGCAAAATCTAGGGAAATAGCAAAAGAAGCGGATTTGGTCATTGCTATTTTTGATGTAACTTGCGAATTAACGCCTGAAGATCTTGAAATATTAGAATTAATTAAAGATAGAAAATCTATTATCATACTAAATAAGATGGATTTAGAAGCTGTTTTAAAAGAAGATGATCCTAGAATTCAGAAAGCAAGTAATCATATTATTAAAATTTCAGCTTTAAATTATAGAGGAATTGATAAACTATATGAAGAAATAACAAATCTATTTCAATTAAATGAAATTAATTTAGATAACGAGATAGTGATTACCAATATAAGACATAAGAATTTGATCTCCAAAGCGATTAAAAATGTAAAAAAAACAAAAGAAACAGTTGAAAATAAAATGCCATTAGATATTATAGCAATTTTTATCAAAGACATATTGGAAGATTTAGGAAATATAACAGGAGAAGTTGTGAGCGAAGATATTATTAATGAAATTTTTTCTAAGTTTTGCCTGGGAAAATAATGATAATAAATTACGCTCAAAATCAAAAATAAAAGGATTTAATATAGAAGACAAGAAATTATATCTCGAAAAACAAAAAAACGAAATAAATGGGTTTTAAAAGCGAACAAAAATTAAATAGAAATAACCAAAAACAAGAAATAGTTCATAAAATAAAAATTAAACCTATTGTATTACATTGGGTTACATAAAAATAAAACCATAAGTAAAGTTTTACAAACATTTAATTTTGTACAAAAAGAAGAGTTCGATGTAGTCAAAAAACAACCAAAAACAAAAAAGTAAACATAATCAAGACAAGAACTAAAAAGTAAAAAAAGATTTATTTTGCAAAAAAACAACAATTTCTGTTTCACACGGAAGTAAAAAAAGAACAAAAGGAGGAAGAAATGAGTTATTTAGCGGGAGAATATGATGTAGCAGTAGTTGGGGCAGGACATGCAGGATGTGAAGCTGCACTTGCAGCAGCTAGATTAGGGATGAAAACACTGATTTTTTCAATTAGTTTAGAAGCGATAGCAAATATGCCATGTAATCCACATATAGGTGGAAGTTCAAAAGGACATTTAGTAAGAGAGATAGATGCCCTTGGTGGTGAAATGGGAAAAAATATTGATAAAACAATGATACAAATCAAAATGTTAAATACTTCAAAGGGGCCTGCTGTGCATTCGTTAAGAGCACAAGCAGATAGAAAAAGATATCAAGCAGAAATGAAGCATACTTTGGAGAAACAAGAAAATTTAGAAGTAAAACAGGCAGAAATTGTGGATATCCAAGTAGAAAATGGAAAAATAACGGCAATTAAAACAGATATCGGTGCTATTTATAAAGTGAAAGCTGTCATTTTAGCGACGGGAACGTATTTAAAGGGAAAAATATTTATCGGAGAATTTTCAAAAGAGAGTGGTCCAGATGGAGTATCGGCAGCCAATCAATTATCAGATTGCCTAAAGAAATTAGGAATTGAATTAGTTCGCTTTAAAACAGGAACTCCTGCTAGAATTAATAGAAGAAGTATTGATTTTAGTAAGATGGAGGTACAAAAGGGAGATGAGGGAATAGAAGCTTTTTCGTTTGAGAATGAACCAAAAGATTTTAAACAGGTAGACTGCTATTTGACTTATACAAATGAAAAAACTCACGACATAATTCGACAAAACTTGCATAGATCACCATTGTATGCTGGGATGATAGAAGGAACAGGACCTAGATATTGTCCTTCAATCGAAGATAAAGTTGTTCGATTTAGTGACAAACCTCGTCATCAAGCCTTTGTAGAGCCAATCGGGATGGATACCGAAGAAATGTATATTCAAGGAATGAGTTCCTCACTACCAGAAGATGTTCAAATCGCTTTATATCATACAATTCCTGGGTTAGAAAGAGCAGAATTTACAAGACCTGCTTATGCGATTGAATATGATTGTATTAATCCATTAAATCTAAAGCTTTCTTTAGAATATAAAGGAATAGAAGGTTTGTTTATGGCAGGACAAATTAATGGAACTTCTGGTTATGAAGAAGCTGCTTGCCAGGGGTTAATAGCGGGAATCAATAGTGCGCTTAAAATAAAAGGAGAAGAGCCTCTTATTCTAGATAGGACACAAGGGTATATTGGTGTTTTAATTGATGATATTGTTACAAAAGGAACTAATGAACCCTATAGAATGATGACTTCTAGAGCAGAGTATAGGCTTTTATTAAGACAAGACAATGCAGATTTGAGATTAACGCAAATAGGCTATAACATAGGACTTATTTCAGAGGAAAGATATCACAATTTTAAAAGAAAAAAAGAAAATATAGAAAAAGAGATGAGAAGGTTAAAAAATACAATTGTGAAACCTAATGAAAAGGTAAATCAATTTTTAAAAGAAAATGGAACGTCGGAATTATCAACAGGGACAAAGCTGTCAGAATTGCTAAAAAGAACAGAATTGGATTATGAAAAATTATCTGTTATTGATTTCGAAAGACCAAATTTATCAAAGCAAGAAAGAGAAGAAGTAGAAATTCAAATTAAATATGAAGGGTACATTAAGATGCAAGAGGTACAAGTAGAAAAATTTAAGAAACTAGAAACAAAGATTTTACCAGAAAATATAGATTATGAAAAAGTAAGTGGTATTAGTTTGGAGGGAAGACAAAAATTGAATCAATTTAGGCCTCGTTCTATTGGACAAGCCTCCAGAATATCAGGGGTCTCACCTGCAGATATATCCGTATTATTGGTTTATTTGCAAACAATGAATAGTAAATAATTAAATTGAGATTAATATAGAAAAAGGAGAAATTATGTTAAAAGAAGAATTTAGCCAAAAAATACAAGAATATTCTAACGAAATAGGGGTTTTGTTGAACGAGAAACAAATCAATCAAATTTATACTTATATGAATTTATTATTAGAATGGAATGAAAAAATAAACTTAACAGCTATTACAAAGCCAGAAGAAATCATCTTAAAACATTTTATTGATTCTATGACAATTGCTAAAGAAATAGAAGAAGAAGCAAGATTGATTGACGTAGGAACAGGAGCTGGGTTTCCTGGTATTCCTTTAAAAATTATTAGGGAAGATATGGAGGTAACTTTATTAGATTCCCTTAATAAGAGAATCCTCTTTTTACAAGAAGTAATCAATCAACTATCATTAACGAAAGTTGAGGCGATTCATTCACGTGTAGAAGAGTTTGGAAAAAATAAAAAATATAGAGAGTCTTTTGACTATGCTACTTCAAGAGCAGTTGCAAATTTATCAACTCTATCAGAATACTTAATACCATTGGTGAAAGTAAATGGTTGTTGCATTAGTATGAAAGGACCGGATATAAAAGAAGAAATACAACAAAGTAAAAAAGCTATCTTGCTATTAGGAGGAAAGATAGAGAAGATTCATAATTTTCAATTACCAAAAAGTGATATAAAAAGAAATGTTATTGTAATTCGTAAAGTAAAACAAACACCGCCTAAATATCCAAGAAAACCAGGAATGGCGGCAAAGGAACCAATAAGATGAGAATTGTTATTAGGATTAAAAACAAGAAAAAAGTCGATAAATTTTAAATATTTTATTGACTTTTTTCTTATATTTATATATGATTATAGTGTAAAGCAACAAGAATATATAAATAAATATTAACTAAAAATGGAGGCAATAAAATTGGGAAAAGTTATATCAGTAGCAAATCAAAAAGGTGGCGTTGGAAAAACCACTACAACTGTTAATTTAGGCACGATTTTGGCAAAAAAAGGCAAAAAAATTTTATTGATTGATGCAGACCCTCAAGGAAATGCAACAAGTGGACTTGGATTAGAAAAAGAAGTGGATCTTTCTACTTATGATATTCTAGTAAATGAAACACAAATGGAAGATACCATACAAAATACTATGATAAAAAACTTAAAGGTTTGCCCGTCTAATATTAATTTAGCAGGGGCAGAAGTAGAACTCGTATCTATGATGTCAAGGGAGCAAAGATTAAAAGAAAAATTAGATGAAATAAAAGACAAGTTTGATTATATCTTAATTGATTGTCCACCATCTTTAGGATTAATCACTTTAAATTCTTTTACCGCATCAGACAGCGTTTTAATTCCTGTACAATGTGAATATTATGCATTAGAAGGTTTAGGACAATTATTAAATACGATTAATTTAGTCAAAAAACATTTAAACAAAAATATTCAGATAGAAGGTGCCTTGCTTACCATGTATGATATAAGAACAAATCTTTCTAATCAAGTGGTAAAAGAGGTGAAAAAATATTTTGATAACAAGGTATACAAAACTGTCATACCAAGGAATGTAAGATTAAGTGAAGCACCAAGCTATGGAATGCCAATTACAGAATATGATCCTAGATCAAAAGGTGCTAAAAGTTATATAAAATTTGCTAAGGAATTTTTAAAGATGAACGAAGAAGAAAAAAAGGCTAAACATATGATGTAAAAGAAAAGGAGGAATATAAAATGGCAAAAATGACAGGACTAGGAAAAGGGTTAGATGCTTTGTTTGGACCACCGCCAGAAGAAGAACAATTGCAAGAAAATGACACCTTAAAAAACTTAAAAATAACAGAAGTAGAACCAAATCCAGACCAAGCAAGAAAGAAATTTGACCAAGAAGCTTTAGAAGAACTAGCACAATCTATCAAAGAATATGGATTAATTCAACCAATTGTAGTAACAAAAAAAGATGGCTATTATAGTATTATTGCAGGAGAACGTAGATGGAGAGCTTCTAAAATGGCAGGTTTAAAAGAGATTCCGGCAATTATTAGGGAAGATAATCAAAAAATAAATTCAGAAATTTCTTTAATTGAAAATATGCAAAGAGAAGACTTAAATCCTGTAGAAAAAGCAATGGGAATAAAAACATTAATTGATAGTTATGGTATGTCACAAGAAGAAGTAGCAAAAAAACTAGGAAAAGGGAGAAGTACGATAGCCAACTGGGTAAGAGTTTTAAATTTAGAGCCACGTGTATTAGAAATGGCAAAAGAGGGCAAAATATCAGAGGGATATTGTAAAGCATTACTTGCTATTACAGATCCAGAAAAACAGTATCAAACAGCAATACAAATGCTAGAAAGAGGTTCAACGGTAAGACAAGTTGAGAAAAAAGCCAAAGTAAAAGAAACAAAAGAAGAACAACAAAGAAATCATGTTTTATATAAAAGTATAGAAGATAATTTTCAAAGTTTTTTTGGAACAAAAGTTAGATTAGATGCGGGAAAAAGAAGAGGCAAAATTATTATTGAATATACTTCAAATGATGATTTAGAAAGAATTTTAGGGTTAATTCAATAACACATACAAAAAGGGGGAGTTTTATGGAAAACGTAATGGAAATAATAAAAACAGATACTTTTTTATTGGTAATCTTTGCAATTATAATTCTATTATTAATAGGATTTATTATGATATTAGTTAAATTCTCTAAATTAAATAAAAAATACAAAAATTTTATGAAAAAACTTGGAGATGGTAAAAACTTAGAAGAAGATTTAGAAACTTATATGTATCGAGTAGAGAAAGTCGAAAAACAAAATATGGACATTTTTAACCAAATAAAGAATTTAGAAAAGGATTTAACAAAATGTATCCAGAAGATTGGAATAGTAAGATACAATGCCTTTAAAGATACAGGTAGTGACTTGAGTTTTGCTTTGGCTTTATTAGATGAAAACAATGACGGAGTTGTATTAAATGGTATTTATTCAAGAGAGATGTCTAATATCTATGCCAAACCGGTGGAGCAAGGGAGGTCTGCATATACACTTTCTGAAGAGGAAGCACAAGCAATTGAAAAAGCTGTTAGTGTGAACAACTTTATAAAATAAGGATATAATATGATATGAAAAACATAGCAATAAAAACAATTGAATTTGTAAAAAGACATGATAACATTTTTTTTATTATTTTAATTTTTTTGTCTATTTCTGGTATTACTTTAAATATTTCTATAACTAATTCGGATGAGTTATGGAATTTTCAAAATGTTTATAAAATGTATAATGGATACCAAATTTATCAAGATGCTAATGTCATAGTTACACCACTGTTTTTTTGGATAGGAGAATGTTTATTTAACATATTAGGAGCAAATTTTTTGACTTTTAGAATATATAACATAATAATATTAATTGCTCTTTATTTTATTATTTATTTACTATTAAAAAGACTAAAAGTAGCCAAAAAGATAGCTATCATATTAGTATTAATATTAATTATGTTAAAAGAATATAACTTGGTAAGAGCGCAAGCAAATTATAATGTAATGACTCTAATGTTAAGTGTTTTAGGGGTATATTTATATTTAAATAAGTATAAATATAATTCTATTATACAAGGACTTATATTGTTTTTAGTATTTATGACAAAACAAAACATGGGATTGTTTTATGCTTTTGGATTGTTTTTTTGTGAGATATTTGAAGAGAAATGTTGGAAAGAAAAAATTAAGAATTTGATGATTGAATTCTTTACTTTTTTTGTTTTTTTAATTATTTTCTTTCTATATTTATATTGTAGTAATAATTTATATAATTTTATAAATTATACTGTATTAGGAATGGGGGAGTTTGCAACTGAAAATCTTACAATTAATATGATTAATGTGATTTCTACTATATTTTTTATTCTTATTAATACAGTAGTAATTTTTATTTTTATAAAGCATAAAAAAATTACCCCAGTAGAAAAAAAACAGCTAACTATCCTTAATTGCTTCTCTATTCCTTTTACACTAGTAATATTACCAATTTTTAATGATACACATTTTTTAATTGGAATTTATTTATCTATCATATTATTTGTGTATTTAGCAAGTATATTAATAAAAGAAATAGAATTAAAAATCAATCAAAAAATTATAAATATAATATTGACTATTTTAGTATTTTTTACATGTGGATATTCAATAAGTCATTTTATTTCTTGGTATCAGATAATTGATTCTGAAAAGTATAAATTTGAAAACAGCCATCCTTTTTATGGAGGAATTTATGAAGAAGGGTTGATAGAAGATATAAATAAAGTTACTGCTTATATAGAAAATAGTTCGAATAAAGTCATCATTTTATCTAGTAAAGCGTCTTTGTATATGGTGCCTACTAAAAATAGTAATGGTATGCTAGATTTGCCATTTAAAGGAAACCTTGGAAAAGAAGGAGAAGAGGGGATTATTCATCTAATAGAGAGTATGGAGAAAATAGAAATATTAATTGAAAAAGAGGAAGAAAAGATATTTTGGCAAGAATCTAAACTACTGAGGCAATATATAATTGAAAATATGAATAAGATAGGAGAAATACAAGAATTTGAGATATATCAACCAAAATAAAAAAGAAATTATGCTATAAAGTTTTTTAAAAAACAAAAGCATAAAAATTGCTATTTTAATCATTTATGGAGAAAAATTCCCAAATTAAATAAAAATTCTATTGACAAATATCTAGAAAAATGCTAACATAAATACTGTCGCTAGACACTAGTCTAGAGATGTGGAGAGGTGGTCGAGTTGGTTTATGGCACCAGTCTTGAAAATTGGCGTGCGTTTGTAGCGTACCGTGGGTTCGAATCCCACCCTCTCCGCCAAATAAAAAAGTTAGATATACTATCTATGTCTAACTTTTATTTATAAAAATGGAGATGTACCCAAGTGGTGAAGGGGACTGTTTGCTAAACAGTTAGGTCGTGAAAACGGCGCGGAGGTTCGAACCCTCTCATCTCCGCCAAAAAAATGCTAAAACTTTAATTAAGAGTTTTAGCATTTTTTGATTTTCAAAATTAATACAATTGACTATACATAATTACGCCCAAAATAGAATTTCCCAGTGTTAATGCAAGTGTTATAGCAGATAATATAATACCAGCAAGATTAAATCCATTCTTTTTATCTTTTCTTGCTATACATCCCAAAACAAGACCTACGATTGTTACTGGATATCCAAACAATGGTAGTAGCCAAGCAATAATTCCAACAATACCTAGTACAAAAGAAGCGATTGATTTACCATCAGCTTTGTTGTTTTCTTCCATTTCATTTTCCTCCCCTCTAACATTTATTTTAATATACTAAAATAAATGTTACTTGTCAATCAATTATTTTTGATAAATATTACAAAAGTGTTACTGATTTATTACTTTTTTGTTAATTTTTTAAATCCTATTGTCAAAACTTGAAAAATATTAGAAAATAATGTATAATAATAAGTGATAAATAAGAAAGATGGGAAGAAATGAAAAGAAACGAAGTAAGAGTTATAAAAAAAATAGGGATTATATTAATAAGTTTATTACTAGTACTTGCCTTGACGAATCAAGTTTTTGCCTACACTATTCCTGGTACTTCTATAACGATTGGAGACCCTATTACTGATCCGGATTACTATAAACCAGATAGTAATACTGATGCTAGCGGTGCAACTAAACTACAAACCATAGGAAATACTATAGTAGGAATAGTACAAGTGATAGGAATGGTTCTGTCGGTTGCGGTTCTGGCAGTTATAGGTATTAAATATATGGTGGGAAGTGTAGAAGAAAGAGCGGAATATAAAAGAACAATGCTACCTTATATAATTGGAGCAGTATTGGTATTTGGGATAACAAATATACTAGGTATTATCATTAAAGTGGCAGGTTTACTATTTTAATAATGTTATGATATTAAAAGAAGGTGATTAATTTGACCAAAAAAATAATATGTGCAATATTACTTACAGTTATTCTATCTTTTAGTATAGATACAGTTAATTATACGCAAGTATATGCCACTGATACAGTAGATGATGTAATAAGCGGAGCAGAAGGTTTTATAGGAGCAGGGACTGGTTCGGTTGTTAGTACGAGTGAATTAGATGACACATCTAAGTTTGTTTATAATTTATTATTAGCAATTGCTATTATAGTGGCTGTTGTTATAGGAATGGTAATAGGAATTCAATTTATGATGGCAGGAGTTGAAGAAAAGGCAAAAATAAAAGAACAATTGCTTCCATATGTGGTAGGATGTGTAGTTGTTTTTGGAGCTTTTGGCATTTGGAAATTAGCAGTAACCATATTATCAAAGTGGTAATATAAGGAGGCATAAGATGAAGAAAGTAATAAAAATATTATTATCATTGATTTTTATAATCTTAATGACGTTTTCCATAACAATATCTTATGGATTTGGTGTTGGAGATTTGACAGGAGATCAAACAGGAACTAGTACTTTATTGACAACTGGAAAAAATATAGTGTCAGTCATTACAACAATAGGTATTGTAGTATCTACCATTGTAGTAGCTGTTTTAGGAGTAAAATACATGATTGGAAGTGTGGAAGAAAGAGCAGAATATAAGAAAACTTTAATGCCATATTTTATAGGTGCGGTACTAGTGTTTGGTGCATCCACGATAGCAGAAATTATATATCAATTTGTCAAATAAGAAAGAATATGCTATAATAATATTAAATTTGTTATTAAAGTTCCTTAATTATGTAAGGATGTTAATATAAAATTACTTAGTAAAGGAGGAAATAATATGAAGGCAAAAAAAATAGTCAAAATTTTAGCAATGGTTTTAGTAATGCTGATGATGCTAATGACAGCAACAAATGTATTAGCCCTTTCACCAAGCGATATTTCAACAACTTCAACAAATGCAGATCCTGAAATACAGAGTTTTGGAGGTAAAATCTTAAGTGCTATAACTACAGCAGGAATTATTTTATCAGTAATTGTATTAGCTGTTTTAGGTATTAAATATATGTTGGGTAGTGCAGAGGAAAAAGCAGAATACAAGAAAACTTTAATGCCTTATCTAGTAGGTGCCGTATTCATATTTGCAGCATCTACCATTGCAAACATTGTATACAATTTTGTAGTAACACCATAATGAAAGAAATAGAATAGGAAACAAATCAAAAAGCAAAATTATTTATTTCAAAGTATAAACATAAAAACTTCCATGATAAAGTAACAATATCAGGGAGTTTTTTTATGCATAAATATTACAGTATTGTTAATAAAATATTACAATTATATTAAAAATAAAAAAAAATAGTACAAATAGTTACAATTATCTACTTTTTTTGTTATAATATAAAATAGTTAGAATTAGGTTTATGACAACTACAAAACAGAGGAGGAAAGTGTATGCAAATATATGAAATACCAAGAAATTATAAAGGAGAAAGTAGAATATTATATATTTTTTCTATGAAAGGTTTAATGTATACAGCAATAGGGGTAGGGATTGGTTTAATCTTTTACTTTTTATTTAACTTAGTTGGATTAACTGTAGTAGGAATTATTATAACAGCAATTTTTGGATTGATTGGTTTTTGCATTGGTACTTTTAAAATTCCAGACTCAAAAAAATTTAAAATAACAGAAAAAACAGGTGGAGAAAATATAGATGATGTTATCAAAAGAGCTATAAAATTTAAGCAAAAGAAAAATAGAATATATGTATATATGAAGGAGGGAACAAAAGATGAGTAATGATCAAATAACCACGTTATTAACCACTGTTTTATTTATAATGATTGGAATTTTGCTTTTGCTTTCTGTTATATATATAGTGTTAAAAATGCAAGAAAACAGAAAGAAACACCCTAGGGAAGAAAATATTTCTTTGGATCAAAAGAAAGAAACAATGAAATCTGGAAAAGGACAAG
This sequence comes from uncultured Clostridia bacterium, assembly GCA_944386725.1. Taxonomy (GTDB): domain Bacteria; phylum Bacillota; class Clostridia; order TANB77; family CAG-508; genus CAG-269. Next base: position 65,037 of record CALXCE010000002.1, on the reverse strand, counting down.
TTGAATACAGCAAACAATCTATTTATTCTTTTATGAAATTTGATGAAATAAAAGATGATATGATTGTAAGAAAAAATGGTACAAAATTCTTAATGGTTGTTGAATGTCAAGGAATTAATTATGATTTAATGTCAGGTGTTGAAAAGAACAGTGTTGAACAAGGATTCTTACAATTTTTAAACACATTAAAACATCCTATACAAATTTATACACAAACTAGAACGGTTAACTTAGGTAGTAGTATTGCGACGTATAAAGATAGATTAAAGGTAATAGAAAATAGGTTAGTTAGTAAACAAATGGAATACAATACTAAAGTAAATTCAAAACAATATACAGAAGAGCAGCTTATGAAAGAAAAAATAGAAGTAGTAAAAGAAAAAAACTTATACGAATATGGAAAAGACATTATTAACAGTACAGAAAGAATGAATTTAAATAAAAATATTTTAAGAAGGCATTATTATATTATAGTGGCCTATACACCAGAAGAAATTAACAATCCAGATATTCAAAAATCAGAAATAAGAGATATTGCATTTAATGAATTATATACAAAATGTCAATCAATTATAGCTTCTTTGGCAGTTTGCGAAGTTCATGGAAAAATTTTAAATTCAAATGAATTAGCAGAGCTATTATATATGGCGTACAACAGAGATGAGGCAGATATTTATCAATTAGATAAGGCTTTAGATGCAAGGTTTGATGAATTATATGTGACAGCACAAGATGTATTAGATAAGAGAATAAAAGCATTAGATCAAAAGATAGAAGAAGAGGCTATCAGAAAAGCAAATGAAAAATTAGAGGAAGCAGCAGAGGAAACTGAGAAAGAACGAGAAGTGAGAAAGAAAGAGCAAGATTTACAATCTCTGATAAACAAAATGGCCAAAATGCTCATTGATGAAAATGAACAATTAGTTGGAACAGAAATAGCAAAGAAAGCTAAGAGCAAAATAGATGAAGAAGACAAAGGAAAAGGAGGAGAGGAAAATGAAAAAGAACAAAAGGCAACAAGAGGAAGAAGAAAGAAAAAGGTATCATGAAGAAAACAATGATAATTTCTTACAAGGACAAACCATAAAAGACTTAATTGCTCCATCTGGTGTGGATGTATCAAATGTTGACTACTTGGAAATTATTTCTAGTACAAAAAGATATGCAAGAAGTTTCTTTGTTTCTACTCTTCCTAGAATGTGTACCTTTCCAGAATTGTTTAGGGATATGTATCTATTTGGTGATATTAATACCTCTATTTACATCAATCCAATCAAAGAAGAAAGATCACAAAATGAGTTGAATAGAGTTATTAATGAATTAGAAACAGAAAGAATTGTGGCAATGGATAAGGGAAATATCAATAGAGAGAGTACAATTGCTCAAAAGAGATTTGAAGCAGAGCAATTAAGAGATGAAATAGCAGCAGGATTTAATAAATTATATGAAGCTTCTATCGTTTCTACATTATTTGCTTACAATTTAGAGGATTTGGATAGATTTTCAAAGATGTTAGCGACTGAAATGTCTAAAACATTGGTAGGAATAAAAACTGCTTGGGGAATTCAAGAAGAAGCTTTTCAATCTAATTTACCATTGATGGATGATCAGGTTCAGAAAAAACATACTTTTGATAGAAATTCTATGGGAACGGTATTTCCTTTTACTACTTCGGAAATTGGACATCCTTCTGGTGTACCATTAGGTTTTAACAAGCAAACAGGGACACCAATTCTTTTTGATAATTTTCATAGTTCTCTTACCAATTATAATATGGTTATATTTGCAAAATCTGGTGCAGGTAAATCTGTTACCATGAAGACCTTAGTTTCTAGATCTTCTGTCCTTATGGGGATTGAAAGTTTAGCATTAGACGCAGAAGGAGAGTATACCATTGTGGCAGAAAGTTTAGGTGGTATCAATGTAGTTATTAGTCCTACTTCTAAGACAGTTATCAATATATTTGATATAGAAACAGAAACAGTAAAAGATGAAATAACAGGAAAAGAAAGAACTGTTTTAAATATAGAAAATAAAGTAGAAGACGTTACACAAGGATTACTTACGATGGCAAAAGGTAGTACAAGAAGTACAGAAGTAAACGAGCTAACTAAGCAAATTATAGCAGAAGCAGTGGCAGAAGAATATGCTGCTCTTGGTATTACCAGTAATCCAAATAGTTTATATCAAACAAATGATGCTAGTGTATCAAAAGGAAGTTTACTTACAAAACATAAAAAAAATATGCCAACCATAGGAAGTTGGTATAGAAGAATTCAAGGAAAAGCACAAGAAAATAAAAATCCAGATTATCAATATCATTATAGTTATTTATTAAAAGTTATGAAACAATATATCAGAGAATATGATGGGCAAATGGCATATTTTGATGGACAATCCACCTTTGACCTTTTAGATGGAGCACCTTTTATTAATTTGGATATATCTCAATTAGAAGAGAGGTTTGCTAGACCACTTGCACAACAAATATTGCTTTCTTGGATTTGGGAGAAATTTGTTAAAAAAAATAGTGAAGATAAAACGAAAGCTAGTAAAAAAAGAGTATTAGTGGATGAAGCTTGGATGTTGCTTCCTTATCCAGAGGCTGTAGAATTTTTAAATAAAATGGCAAGACGTGCCAGAAAAAGAAATGTATCTCTTGCTATCATATCACAAAGATTTCAAGATTTTTATGAAAAGCAAGAAGCACAAGCAGTTTTAACATCTTCTGATACAAAATTATTTTTAGCACAAGATAAATCAGAAATTAACTACTTGAAAGAAGTGTTTAAACTTTCTGAAGGAGAAGCGAACTTTTTAGTAACTTGCCAAAGAGGAGAAGGATTATTAAAAGTTGGAGCAGATACTGCCATTTTAAAAATTATACCAACGAAAAAGGAGTTTGAGTTTGTAGAAACAAACTTAAATCAACTAGCTAAGAAGAGAAGCAACTAAATTTAGGAGGTTAATACCTTATGAAAATTTTTACAAATAAAAACATATGGAAAAAAATAGTAATTGCTTTATTAATTGTTTTATTATTTCAAACGGTAATAATGAAACCTGTTCACGCAAATGATGGAGTAGAATTTGCAGGAAAATTAATGAGCCCAATCTTATCACTATTAGTGGGGATAGGAGATGGAATTAATGATATTATAGGTAGAACAATAATGGGGGCTTCCTCTACATTATATCAAATAGATATGCAAGATAGTTGGTGGCAAATTCTAGGAACTATTCTTGTATTTATTGTAGCTGCCGCTGCTGCAATTGCTCTGGTTGTTTTAACAGCAGGTGCTGCTGCCGTTGCCTTAGCGGCAATAGGAATAACCGCATCGGTAACTATTGGAATGGGAACCGTTATAGCTGGCATAACAGCAGGTCTCGTTGCAGCAGTTTGGTTTAATAATGAAGTCTTGCCAGATGATCTTTATCTACCAATGTATACCTATAGTGCTGAGGAAATTTTTAAAGGAAATATTCTATTTTTTGACGTGAATTTTTTTTCGGAGGGAAAAGAAATATATGCATTGGCGAAAGATGGAACAAGAATTAAAATGAGTGATTATGATAGTACTGCTCTTGCTGAAGATGACATAAATAAAAATCATGAGGGAGCACAATATTATTATTATTTAGATGACAATGGCGATGAAGTAAAAACATCTAATCAAAATTCTGCAGTTATTTTAAGAAAGACAATTAGTTCATGGTATAAAGCCTTAAGAAATATATGTCTAGTGTTAATGTTATCAGTATTAGTATATATAGGTATCAGGATGTTATTATCTAGTGTAGCGTCTGATAAGGCAAAATATTTAACCATGTTAAAGGATTGGTTTATAGGACTCTGTTTGTTATTTTTAATGCATTATATTATGGCATTTTCAGTTACCTTGACAGAAAAATTAACAGATGTTATAAAAACAACAGTTAATGAAGATGCTTATATGGTTGTTATAGAGGCTAATGATAAAATAAAAGAAGCAGTGGATGCTGATCACCTTAATATGCCAGATACTATTCAAACAGATAGTGGAGATGGAAAGGAGTATTTATACTGGCCAACCAATTTGATGGGTAGCTTAAGATTACAATTACAAATGGAATCATATGGTGCACAATATGTGGGGCTAAGTATATGCTTTTTAATACTTTGTTTATTTACCCTATATTTTACAATTGTTTATTTGAAAAGGGTTTTATATATGGCTTTCTTAACGTTAATAGCACCTTTAGTAGCACTTACTTACTGTATTGATAAATTGAATGACGGACAAGCACAAGGGTTTAATAAATGGTTTAAAGAATATATTTTTAATTTATTAATACAACCAATGCATTTATTATTATATTATATTCTAGTAACTTCAGCTTTTGAATTGGCTTCAACAAATGTTATATACAGTATTGTTGCACTTGGGTTTATGATACCAGCAGAAAAATTGCTTCGTAGTTTATTTGGATTTGAAAAAGCTCATACACCTCCAGAATTAGGACCAGCAGGAGCAATGCTAGCGGGTTCAGCATTAAGTCATTTACTTAATAAAGGACCAAAAAAAGGAATAGGAGACGGAAAGAATGGAGGTTCCAGTGGAGATGATTCAGATTCTGATAGAGTACCAATGCCTAGGGAAGCTAATCCAATTGCTGCATTCACAAATAATACAGAACAAACGGATAGGCAAAGCATTGATGAAACAGAACAAACAAATCAGCAAAGAATGTTAGATTCTTATGATGATAACTATAATACGAATGAGTATGACATGCAAGAAAGAGATGCTATAGCAAGAGAAGCCTATAGAAATAATGACAAAGGAATGGATCCATCTAGTCAAGAATATGCAGATATATTAAGAGGGTCTGGATATAGTGAAGATGAAATAAGAAAAATGACAGCTGGTGAAAATTCAGAACAACGTGAAAGAGAAACAAATCCAAGAATAGAACAGGAAGAAAATCAAACAAGAGGACAGGGAATAAGAGATAAAATAGCTGGTGCAGGAAAAAATGCGGGAAGAAGAGTAAAAAGAACACTTCACGCAAATTGGGCGGCGCAAAAAGCAGCAATACGAAGTACTCCAAAGAAATTAAAGGGGAAAATTGCAAATGTACATCCTATTAGAATGGCAGGAAAATTAGCGGCAGGAGCAGCGTTAGGAACTGCAGCAGGAGCAGCAGGTTTAGCAATTGCAGCATCGGGTGGAGATTTGAGTGATGTTGTAAAAATAGGAGGAGCTTCAGCAGCAGCGGGAGCAACGTTAGGCTCTAGAATGGTAGGAGGAATTAAATCACCAATGCAAGATAAAAAAATACAAGAAGTTCATAATAATACCTATAATAAGGGTGAATATAAACAAGATGCGATGAATGACTATGTAAAAGATTACCGAAAAGACCCAGCTCTTCGAAACTATTTTGAGCAAACATTTGGGGTAGCGGAAGCAAAAGAAATGTTGAAAAAAGGTGGAGAAATTGAATATTGCTTAAATGAAGGTATCACAGATAAAAAAGAAATAGCAGCAATACATGAGTTGTCTAGAGACAAAAAGAGCGGTGTAGAAAACTTCGAACAAGCTGTTGCCATATCTCAATTAGGAACAATGATAGGAAAAGACACTACTAAAATGACAACAAAATCAAGAAATGAATGGACAACTAGAATAGCTGAAATAGCAGGGGAAAGTGGTGTTAAGAATAAAGATAAATTTGCTAAAAATAGATTAAACCAAATTGACAAATTAAATAATATTAAATCAAGTCTTTAAAAAATGACATAAAAAGTGGAGGAAATAATTATGAATCTAAGACGATACTATAATCAAAACAGGAAAAAAATATGGGGGATTGTAATAATTATAGTCTCTGCTTTTATCTTTTTACAATTAGTGAATTATATTTATAAAATAAATATGGAAAAGAAATCGACAGTAAACATAAGTGATAATATAACAGCGCGAACAAATACCAATACAACAACGTTAACTACAAATGAATCAGTTGTAACGGGAAACAGCGTATCTAGTAATCAATTACAAAATGATACAACTATTATTGATAATTTTATTTCTTATTGTAATAATAAAGAATTACAACAAGCCTATGATTTGCTTACACAAGAATGTAAAACACAAATGTATACTACATTAGAAGTTTTTGAGCAAGCTTATTATAATGATGTTTTTGCTGGAAAGAGCAAAAATTGTAGTATAGAAAACTGGGTTAATAATACCTATAAAGTAAAAATAATGGATGACATACTGGCAACAGGTAGGAGTAGTAACGGCTATTCAAAACAAGATTATATGACGATAGTTAAAGTAGATGACGGATATAAATTAAATATTAATAATTATATTGGTTATACATCAATTAATGAAACGACACAACAAGATAATATTAGTATGAATGTAGTTAGTAAAAATACTTATATGGATTATGAACAATACACTATAAGGGTTACGAATAATACAGAAGGTACAATTCTATTGGATAGTAGGACAAATGCAAAAACTTTATATTTACAGGATAGTAAAGAAGTTCAATATTCTTCTTATAGCCATGAACTAACAGAACCAATGCTAACAGTGTCATCTGGGCAAACCAAAGAAGTAACAATTAAATTTTATAGTTCTTATGTATCTACAAAAAAGATAGAATATATTGTCTTTTCTAATTTAATATTATCATTATATGATGGTCAATTAGCTGAAAAAATAGAATTTAAAGCAAGTGTTTAGTCACAAAAACAAGAAGCAAGAATCGAGGTGTATATATGGAGGAAACAAAAGAGGCAGTAAAAAGAAGAGCAAAAAAAGTTGCTAAACATGTTATACGTATTTTACTTCCAGTCTTTTTAATAATAGCAATTATTATAGTTTTGTTAGCAGCTGTGACATATTTTCTTACTATAGATGATGGTACTTATAAAGAAGACGATTGGAGCAGTACGCCTTATGGTGCAGCGCAATACACTACAAGTGTTTCTGTGAACAGCGATGGTACTCTTAGTAGTGGTACTTCCACACAGGAAATATGGGATACAATGCTAGAAAATGGAGGTAGAGTAGACGAATATCTAGATAGTTCTGAAGAATTAGCTAGATTAATGAAAGCAGAAATTGTAACACAATACCCAGATACTCGCAGTAATCCGAATGAAGATATTAATTGGGATGATATTGTTAACTCTAATACACTTCAAGGAATTATTAAGTTTAAAAGAGCAAATTCAGATGATAATACATCAACTATGTCATACGTAGATCCAGAAACTTTTCAAAGTTATATTGATGAGTATAATAGTAATGGAAGTGAGACAGCAAAACAAAATGCTTTAAGCCATTTTACAATAAAAACAGTAGCTAATAATAATTTATCTACTAGCACGACACCTGACACATTGGATAGTTCCTCTACTACTCCTACAGAAACAGGAGAAGCTAAAATAGACAATACATATAATTTAAATGATGGTGGATATGCATCTATTTTTACTAGCGGTACAACAGGAAGACAATATAAAGAATATAAGCAAAATATAAACGGATGGGATTCAAGATATCCAATAAGTCATCTTGCTAATTCAGAAGGATGGACATCAGAATGTGGTGTAGTAAGTGTAATGATTGTTGGTAGTGGATATACGGAAAATGCAACTTTTGAAGATGCTACTCAAAAAATGGAAGGAAGTAATGGAAGCTCTCAATTAGCAACGTGGTTAAGCGAATATACGGGACAGAGTAGTAATTTTCTTGGAAGTATGACAACAAAGGAAGAGTTTGCTAATAAACTTGCTGACGGATGTGTAGCAGTAGTACATTCGAGTGACAGTAGAGTAACAAGTAGTGGGACACACTTTATGGCTGTTTTGGATATTAGTAGTGATAAAACGCAAGTATATTTATCTAATCCATGGAATAATGATAGTATGAATGGTTGGTTATCAATTGATACTGTATATAGTTTATTAGATAATATTGCATTTGTAACAAACGATGGATCGAGTGTTGATTATGGTAGTGGAGGGACAACGAGTGGTACAGGGGATAGTGCTGCAAACACTGTAGTAGTAGCTACATGGAAACAGGTAGATACAACAGTAACAACAAATGATCCAAATGTTCAAGCCAAAAATGAAACACAATATACAATGACTACTACTAATATTAATTATGAAGAAATGGTAGAACCTTATACTATGCCTTTTGATATGTTATGGGCATTGTTGGTAGAAGGGGAAGACAAAGATTTTGTATTTGAACTTGCGGATTTAGTTTACGGCAGTGATATACAAATAACAGTTTACGATAACTTAACAGTGAATACCGATGTAGATGATTGGCATTATACACAAAGAACAAAAGCTCTGGTAAATGCAACTATTACAGCAACTTGTAATGAAGAAAGTGAGACAGGAAAAATAACAAATGACGAACATGATCCTCACTCAGAAACAAACTATCAAACTACTAAAACAGTAGTTACTCAAACAAATACAATTAATGCAGTTTTAACAAAGGCAAATGTATGGATTGTCGATTATCAGAATGATTATACTTATGTTGCACCAACAGAAACCTCAACTCCTAGTACAATTACCAAACCTGATGAAGATTACCCATCTTCTCCTGATAGTACAGGAAATAGTTATTCCTGCCAAGAAATCGATGATGAGAGGAACAGATTGAAATCAATCGTACAAGAGAGAGCCGAACAAAATAATACAAGTTCTGAAAGCTCAGGACAATCAGATTCTTACGATCCCACGGCTCCATTGGAACCAAATATTCAAAATTATATAGTTACTTTTAATGAGAACATTAATGTTCAATACTATAATAAGTATATTAATATTACTGACAACAAAACAAATACCATTAGTACACAAAAATATATTCAAGGAACTCCTTCCGTAAAAGAAAAAACAGACAAAAATTCTAGTGAAGATAATTTTGTGACAATATTTAATAAAGATGAATATAAAAAAAATAAAAGTAATATTTTAAACACTACTAGTTGGTTTTTTGAAATTATAGAAAACAATGAGAGTACAGCCAATATGGTAGATTTGATGAAATATCTATTCTATAAGGCAACAGGACGTGATTATGGAGTTACAGAATTTGAATTTAGTATTTATGATGCAACTAAATTTTCATCAATCGGTGATATACAAGGTGGAAATATACAAGAAAAGGTATGGTATACACTAAGAAAAGCAGGGTTTAGTGAATATGCCACAGCAGGAGCTATGGGAAATATTGAGGTTGAGTCAGGGTTTAATCCAGAAAGTGTTGAATGGCGGTTATTCTGAAAGTGATATTGGTGCAGGAGTAGGATTATGTGGATGGACAAATGCAAACAGAGGTAGCCAAGGAAATCGTACGGATTTAAATAATTATGCCAATAAAAAAAGAAAATCATGGAAAGATGTAAATACCCAAATAGAATTTTTAATAACTCAATTAAATAATGGAGAAGGACCAGCAAAAGGATATGCTCAATCTATTGGGGAGTACGGAATACAGAGTTGTACAAGAAGTGGATGGATAAATGCTACAAATACAGATGATGCTACATATCAATATTGTGGTTGGTATGAAAGACCTGATTGGTCTGTTAACCATATGGATAGGAGACAAGAAGCTGCAAGAAAATATTATAATCAATTTAAAGGAAATGCAACAGGAAAAGCAAAAATAATATTAGATGCTGCAGAGAGCAAACTTGGATGTCCATATGTATGGGGAGCAGAAGGACCAAATACATTTGATTGTGGTGGTTTTACAATGTGGTGTTATGCGCAAGCTGGAATAACTATATCACATGCTAATCAATATGCTGATGCACAAAGAATGGGACAAGTTTTAGATATAAGTCAAGCACAACCTGGCGATATTCTATATAAGACTGGACATGTGGGTCTATGTGTAAGTAATGAAAACGGAGTTATTACATATATTCATGCTCCACAAACAGGAGATGTAGTAAAATATTCTACTTATTCTCAATTTACACATGCTTTACGATTTTTTTAATAGAAAGGAAAGATGAAATGCAGGATTTGAAAAAAATAAAAAAAATAATTATAATTATACTTATCCTTATTATTATTTTTTCTATTATATTGTGCATTACACTTTTTAATCAAAAAAAACAAGAAGAGCAAGCTATTGCAGAAGAAATAGAACAATTTAGTGATGAAAGTATTGATTATAACAATGTAAAAGTAGAAGAAGTAACAGGAAATATAGAATTCTATACAATAAGGAATTGTGTTCAAAGCTATTTTGATGTTTTGAATACCGATAGTAGCATGTATTATGGGAAGGACGCAAATAATAATTATGTTAAAGTAATAGATGACAATACAATAAAACAGAGTATATATAATTTATTAAGTGAAAAATATATAAAGGAAAATAATATTACAATTGACAACTTATTTAATTATGTGGAAGAGATGAATGAAAGTGTTTTATTTGTTCCAATAAAAATGAATATTTTAAAAGGGGAAAATGTAGACAAATATGCAGTATATGGTTTTATAGAAGATAAAAATTTTTATAAAAAGAAAGATATCTATATATTTGTAAATAAGGATAAAGTAAATGGGACATTTTCTATAGAATTAATTAATGAAAATTATAATAATATAGATGAAATAACAATAGAAAATGAAAAGCAAGAAATACCTGCAAATGGAAATAACAAATATCAAAACCCACAAATAACAGAAGAATATATAGCACAATCATATTTTGATACTTATAAGCAAATTGTTTTAGGAGAACCTAAATTAGCATATGAGTATATGAATGAAGAGTATAGAACCAAACGTTTTGAAAATTATGAGAATTTTGAAAAATACGTAGAAGAAAACAGACAAAAAATAATGAACTGGGGGATAACAAAATATTTAGTAAATCAAGATGGTCAGTATTCAGAATATATTTGTCTAGATGCTGAAGAAAATTATTATATATTTAAAGAGAAGGGTTCGTTAGAATATGAAGTGTTCCTAGATAACTACACAATAGAATCAGAAGAATTTTTAACAAAATATAACAGTGGAGATGAAAAAACAAAAGCAGGAATGAATGTAGAAAAATTCTTCGAAGCGTTAAATCGAAAAGATTATACATATATTTATGAACATTTAGCAGACTCTTTTAAAAATAATTATTACCAAAGTCAAGAAGATTTTGAAAAGAATATAAAAGAACAACTATTTGAATATAACGATAAAGAATACATAAAATATGAACAACAAGGAAATGTTCATGTCTTTGAGATAAGTGTATCGGATAAAGAAGATGAGGAACAAAAAAAGGCAATGACAGTGATTGTGCAATTAAAGGAAGGGACAGATTTTGTTATGTCATATAGTATACAATAAATAAAAAGGGGTTACGCATATTTTATGGGGAACCCCTTGCATATTTCTATGCAATTTTGTATAATACAATTAAATTAGGAGGCTTTGTATGATAGAAATAAAAAATGTATCAAAATCATATAAAAAAGGGGAAAAGGTAATAAATAATATTAATTTGGAAATAAAAGATGGAGAAATTTTTGGATTTTTAGGACCCAATGGAGCAGGAAAAACCACTACTATAAAAATGATGACAGGAATCTTAGATATTGACGAAGGTGATATTTTAGTGGATGGAAAAAGCATTGTAGAAAATCCAATTGAGGCAAAAAAGCAAATTGGTTTTGTATCTGACAATCCAGATATGTTTTTAAAATTAAAAGGCATAGAGTATCTGAATTTTATTGCGGATATCTATGAAATAAAAAAAGAAATAAGAGATAAGAGGATAGTAGAATTAACCAAAGAATTTGGTATTTATGAAGTTTTAAATGATAAAATTCAAAGCTATTCTCATGGTATGAGGCAAAAGATTATTATTGTATCTGTTTTATTACACAATCCTAAAAATTGGATTTTAGATGAACCTCTTACAGGATTAGATCCAGAAGCGGCTTTTCATTTGAAAAATAAAATGAAACAACATGCCAAAGACAATAATGCCGTGTTTTTTTCAACTCATATATTAGAAATTGCAGAAAAATTATGTGATAAAATTGGAATTATTCATCATGGCAAATTGATTTTTGTAGGTACACAAGAAGAAATGAGAAAAAAAGTTAAGGAAAATGCTTCTTTAGAAGAATTATTTATGGAGATAACGAAAAGAAATGAAGAAAATAATTAGTTTAACAAATGTATTTGTCAAAGAGTTTTATCAAAATCTTGCTATTTTTGATAAGGAAAAAAAGAAGTTTAACAAAAAGTCTATGTTTTTTTGGTTAATAGCTATCGTTTTTTTTGGAATTACTTATGTTAGTTATGAAGTTATAACATTTTTAGTGAATGTTGGTCAGCCAGAAATATTTTTGAATTTATATTTCTTTATTTTAACTATGTTGCTTTTGTTTCAAGTTATACTGGTTTGTGCTAATATATTCTTTTTTGCTAAGGATATTGAAAAAGTCTTGCCTATGCCAATTAAACCAGTAGAATTACTTTTAGCAAAGTTAAATACGCTATTATGTATGTTATATATATCAGAAGGTATTTTTGGTCTAGTTCCACTTACTTTATATGGATTATTAACAAATGTCAGCTTTGTATTTTATTTTTGGGAGATTCTGATTTTGGCAGTTTTTCCAATTTTATTGGCTGTTACGGTAACAACTTTTTTGTTAATAATTATGAGATTTGCCAAATTTATTAGAAATAAAGATGTTTTTCAATTACTTATTACAGTGATATTAATTATAATGGTTTGCTTTATTGAAATGCAAGCATTTAATGGAGTATTTAGCATAGAAACGAACGATCAAGCTTTAGAACAATTTAGTAGTTTTAGTCAGAAAGTAGAACAAGTCGGCAAGTATTTTTTAATTATTAATCCTAGTATAGCTGTTTTGACAAATCTTTCTAATGCAACAGCAATAGTATCTTTTTTTAAATTAATATTTTATAATGTAGTAGGTGTATGCATCTTCTTTATAATAGGAAAGATTACTTATTTAAAAGATATATTAAGAAATATAGTAAGTTACACAGATAAGAAAAGAAAAAAGATACAGGTAGAAAAAAATACAAAATATCTTAGCAAAGGTAAATCCTATGTAAAAAAAGAATTTAAAATGTTAATAAGAGAACCTATCTTTTTTATGCAATGTGTTTTTCCTGTTATTATCATTCTAGTGACGGTGATTTTGTTGATACTAGTTTTAGTACCTGTTATAGAACAAGTTATGCAAGATGAAACGATTAGGAATACAATGGAGGGTTTATCTTTTAATGCCGAAGTGGTTTGTGATATTTTAATTGTATTACAAGTATTGTTTTCTATTTCTAGTATTTCTTTAACAGCTATTTCAAGAGAAGGAAAAAATGCAACTTTTATTAAGTGCATTCCAATTGAATTATACAAACAATTTTTATATAAAAATGTTCCTCAAATTATATTGAATTTAATTGTTTCTGTCGTGGTATTAGGTATGATATGGTATTTTGTACCAACTATTCCTGTTTTATACTTATTTTTAATATTTATAATATCTGTGTTTATAAACCTAATTAACAGCTATTTAATGTTAATTGTAGATTTAAGGAGACCAAACTTGGACTGGGATACAGAATATTCTGTTGTCAAAAAAAGTGATAATAAGCTTTTCCAATATGTATGGATGATAATTAATGTCTTATTATTAATGTATATTGGCAAAATATTTAAGGATGTAGATATTTTGATTAATTTGATAAGTGAAATGATTATTTTTGCAATTATTTTTATTATCATTGATCGTGGTATTAAAAAGTGGCAGAAAAAATTATTTAATAAAGTTATATAATTATAAAAAAGATTTTAGATAAATGTTAAATAGATTTCTTACATTTATCTAAAATCTTTTTAATTGTATTTTTTATTTAAATAGACCTAAAATAATGTCTATAAATAAACGAAAAATTTCATTTTCTTCATACAAATTAACAAAAAAATTTTTAACAAAAGGAATTTGCCAAAGCACAAATAAAATAAAAATAGTAATTAATAAAGCAATAAAACTTTTTAAATAATCTTTGAATGTTTTTTTATATTTTATTTTATACCCTCTGTTTTTTAAATCTTGAATATAGGCATCATGATAAGCTTTTTGTCTAGCTTGTTGTAATTCTTGTTGATAGGCTAACTCGTGCTCACGTTGTAATTGTTCTTGGTATTGTCTTTCTTGTTGTATCTTTTGCTGGCGTAGTGATTCTTGTTGCTGTCTATAACGTAATTCGTCTTCTGAAAGTGGAGTTGAATAAGAGGTATCCCCAGATGTTTGTTGTTGTGCTGTATTAGAATCATTTCTTTCGCGTTCTAAAAGAGATTCATCATATGCTTGCTTTTTTTCTGGATTTGACAAAACTTCATAGGCTTCATTAATTTTTTTAAAAATCTCTTCTGATTGTTTTTTATTTTCTTCTGCTTGCAAATCAGGATGGTATTTTTTGGCTAAAACTTTATAGGCTTTTTCTATAATTTCAGGAGAGGCATTTTTATTTACTTGTAATATATCATAATAATTTTTATTCATAATTGCAACCCTTTCTAGCATTACTATAACATAAAATAAAGAATGTTTCAATTACTTATTTCATAAAATGTGTTAGGTGATAAATATGAATGATAAAATGGGATTATGTTTAGCAGGAGGAGGAGTAAAAGGGGCAGCACATATTGGGGCTATTAAAGCACTAGAAGAAAGTAGTATAAAATTTGATTATATAGGAGGAACTTCGTCCCGGAAGTATTGTAGCATGTTTATATGCTATGGGGTTTCAAGCAGATGAAATGTATGAGATTTTTAAAAAATATTGTAATAAGATAAAATATGTAAATATTACTAATATTTTTAAATTAATTGTTGGTCTTATTTTTACAGGACGAATTGTGATAGATGGACTAAATAGTGGAAAATCCATTGAAAAATTAATCAATCAAATAGGAAAATCAAAAGGCATTGAGAATATTTCGGACATCAAAAAGTCTTTAGCTATACCAAGTGTTGATTTATGTAATGGAAATGTTATTTGTTTTACTTCTTGTCAATTTAGAAAAAATTTTTCCGATTCTACTGTATTTGTAAATGATGTCAATATTGGCAAAGCTGTCAGATCAAGTTGCAGTTATCCAGTTGTTTTTTCCCCATGTAATTATAAAAATGTTAAATTGATTGATGGTGGTATTCGTGAAAATGTACCTTGGAAAGAATTGAAGGTGTTAGGGGCAGAGAAAGTAATTAGTATTATGTTTGATGATGAAAAGAGTTATAATTGTGATAACAATTTAGTGGAAATAGCTGGACGTTCTATTGGTCTATTAAGTAGAGAGCTTTCCAATTATGAAATGGAAGGAGCAGATTATGTTTTAAAAATTAAAAGTAATAAAGTGGGTTTATTGGACATGAAAAAGATTGATGAGTTGTATGAGTTAGGATATGAACAAATGAAAAAATCTATTAATGAGATTTTACTTTAAAGAGTAACAAAAAATACAGGGAATTCGCACTTCCCTGTATTTTTTAAACAGTTTCTTCTTGTTTTTTTGTTTCTATATTTTCACTTTCTAAAGCTTGTTTCCTCTTCTGCTTAGCCTCTAAGTTATCCTTAGCAACAGTCATTAATAATTTAATCCTATTAGCTTGATTCGATTCACTAGCACCAGGGTCATAATCAACAGGAGAAATATTGGCATTAGGGTACTTCTCACGTATTGTCTTAATAACTCCTTTTCCAACTACATGGTTTGGCAAACAAGCAAATGGTTGAACACATACAATATTTGGAATATCATGCTCAATGTATTCAATCATTTCAGCGGTCAAAAACCAACCTTCACCTGTCTGATTTCCAATCGATAAAACATCTTTTACTTTTTCTTCTAAATGCCAAATATCACAAGGTGGTAAATAATTCTTTTTAGAGTTAGAAATAGCAATTTTAACATCTTTTTCAAGAATATCGATTAATTTAATGGCTGCCTTCATGATTTTAGAAGAAGTTTTATTGGTGTTTAACAAACTATTAAAAGTAATTTTATGCGTACACATAAATTTTGCAAATCCCATAAAATCAGGTAAAATTACTTCTGCTCCTTCTTTTTCCAATAAATCAGCTACAAAATTGTTGCCAAAAGGATGGTATTTAATTAGGACTTCACCAACTATACCAACACGCGGTTTTTCGATGGATGTATCTAGTTCAATTTTTTCAAAATCATTTACAATGTCGTAAATACTTTGCTTAAATTCTTTATTACTAGATTTTTCTAATAGCTTTTTACATTTTTCCATCCAAGTATCAAATAATTTTTGCGTTTCTCCTTTATGTATTTCATAAGCTCTATTCTTTGTTAGCATTTTTTGTAATAAATCTGCATAAACAACCATTCTTAATAATTTTTCCATCAGAGGAACGGTTATTTTAAAACCTGGCATTTTTTCCATTCCAACAATATTGAAGGAAATAACTGGTATGTTTTCGAATCCAGCGTCTTTTAGAGCTTTACGAATAAATCCAATATAATTGGTAGCTCTACATCCACCCCCCGTTTGTGACATGATTAAAGCAGTTTTGTTTAAATCATATTTTCCAGATTGCAGTGCTTCTATCATTTGACCAGTTACTAAGATGGATGGGTAACAAGCGTCATTATTAACATATTTTAGTCCAGTTTCTACAGTCTTTTGTGTACATTCTCTAAGTAATTGTACATGATATCCAGAAGAACGTACAGCAGCCTCAAGTAGTTCAAAGTGAATTGGTGCCATTTGTGGAATTAAAATGGTGTAATCCTTACGCATTTCTTTCGTGAAGATTTTTTTCTTGACGCCGTAGTCTCCGCTCAAGCTTTTCTTGTCGTTTTTCTTGCTCACGTTTTTTCATACTAGCTAGAAGAGAACGAATACGGATTCTAACAGCACCTAGGTTGTTAACTTCATCTATTTTAATTAAAGTATACATTTTATTGTAACTAGCTAATATTTCTTCTACTTGGTCTGTTGTTACGGCATCCACCCCGCAACCAAAAGAATTTAATTGTATTAACTCTAGACAATCATGTTTTCCAACATAATCGGCTGCTGCATAAAGTCTAGCATGATATACCCATTGGTCAACAACACGAATTGGTCTTTTGGCTTCTGTTTTATCAGAAATACTATCTTCTGTTAAAACAGAAAGTCCTAAAGAAGTAATTAAAGTATCGATACCGTGATTGATTTCGGGGTCCACATGATAAGGACGACCAGCCAAAACAATTCCTTTTAAATTGTTCTCTTCTAGGTATCTTACGGTTTCAGTACCTTTATCGCGAATATCTTTCTTACATTTTTGATATTCTTCTTCTGCTTTTTGAGCAGCTTCTGTTAATTCTGCTTTGGTAAAGTGATATTCTTTAAATTCTTCTAATTCCATCATTTTTTTGACTAAATTTTTTTTGTCAAATGGTAAAAATGGGTTCAAAAATTTGATATTATCGTTTTTCAAACCTTCTACGTTATTTTTTAATACTTCCGAATAAGAAATAACAATAGGGCAATTGTAATGGTTATCTGCTTTTTCATATTCTTTTCTAGAATATGGCATACAAGGATAAAATATGGTTGTAATACCTTGTTCTAATAAACTCTCAATGTGTCCATGAGAAAGTTTTGCTGGATAGCAAACGGATTCTGATGGCATAGATTCCATTCCTTTTTCATAAGTTTTACGAGTGCTTTTTTCAGAAAGGATTACTCGAAAACCTAAAGTGGTTAGAAAGGTAAACCAAAAAGGATAATCTTCATACATATTTAAAACTCTTGGAATACCAATGGTTCCTCTTGTAGCGAATTGTTCTTCTAAAGGTTGATAATTAAAAATTCTTTCATATTTATATTGAATTAAGTTTGGTAATTTTTTTGCTTTTGTAATAATACCGCTACCCTTTTCACAACGGTTGCCAGATATATGCATTTGACCATTACTAAATTTGTTAATCGTTAATTTACAATGGTTTTCACAATTATTACAACGTGTGTGGGTTACTTTAATTTTTAATTGATCTAATTCCTCTGTTTTTAATATCGTAGATTTATATTCCATATCTAAATTGGATTCGTATTGTTCTTTCGATAAAAGAGCCATACCATAAGCACCCATTAAACCAGCGATATCAGGTCTAACTACATTTTTGCCTACAATTAATTCAAAAGCACGTAAAACAGCATCATTATAAAAAGTACCACCTTGTACTACGATATGTTTTCCAAGTGTTTCTACATCTCTAACTTTCATAACCTTTTGAATGGCATTTTTAATAACAGAATAAGATAAACCACTTGAGATATCTCCAACAGAATAGCCTTCTTTTTGAGCCTGTTTGATTTTTGAGTTCATAAATACGGTACATCTAGAACCCAAGTCAACAGGTCTTTTGGCGTCAATGGCTTCTTTGACAAATTCAGAGATTTCTAAGTTTAAGCTCTTAGCAAAAGTTTCAATAAAAGAGCCACATCCAGAAGAACATGCTTCATTTAACATGATATTATCAATGGAACCATCTTTCATTCGGATGTACTTCATATCTTGCCCACCAATATCAACAATACTGGTAACGTTTGGTTCAAAGGTTTTAGCAGCGGTATAGTGAGCGATGGTTTCAATTTCATTTAAGTCTACATTTAAAGCTGTTTGAATCAATTTTTCGCCATATCCTGTAACACCACTATATCTTAAAATCGCTTTTTCAGGTAATACATTATATAATTTTTTTAACATATTCATAACACTTTTTAATGGATTTCCTTCATTGCTTCCATAAAGTGAATACAATAATTTGCCATCTTTATCAATTAAGACTAATTTAGTAGTCGTAGAACCGGCATCGATACCAAGGTAACAGTCTCCTTCATAATTTTCTAGAGAAGCTTTTTCCACAGTTGCTTTATTATGTCTTTCTTGAAAAACTTGATATTCTTTTTTATTTTTAAATAAAGGATCCAAAGGATGGGTAGTATTATCTTGAGAGTTTTTTAAATTCTCAATTTTTTGTTCTAATTCATTGGTTGTAATGATATCTGAATGAATAGAATCTAAAGCTGCACCTTTAGCAACTAAAAGATGAGCTTCTTCAGGAACAATAATTTCATCCTCTTTTAGCCCAAGGGTTTCAATAAACCTAGTTCTTAATTCTGATAAATAATTTAAAGGGCCACCTAAAAATGCTACATTACCTCTAATAGGTCTACCACAAGCAAGACCACTAATCGTCTGATTTACAACTGCTTGAAAAATAGAAGCAGCAATATCTTCTTTGGCAGCACCTTCATTAATTAAAGGTTGGATATCAGTTTTTGCAAAAACACCACAACGAGAAGCAATTGGATAAATGGTAGAATATCCTTTAGCAAGTTCATTTAGACCAGCAGTGTCTGTATGTAAAAGAGAGGCCATTTGATCTAAAAATGCTCCTGTTCCACCAGCACAAGTACCATTCATACGTTGTTCAATAGACTGGTCAAAATATATAATCTTAGCATCTTCTCCTCCAAGTTCGATTACGACATCTGTTCTAGGAATATATTTCTCAACGGCACGTTTACAAGAAACAACCTCTTGAATAAAGTTAACTCCTAAAAACTTAGCAGCAGACATAGCCCCTGAACCTGTAAGAGCTAATGTAAAAGATTTTAGAGGATATCTAAGGAGTAAATCTTCCAAAACATTACATACCGTATTTTTTGTATCTGAAAAGTGTCTTTTATAATCTTTATATATTGTATTTTTGTTTTCATCCATAACAATAATTTTAACCGTAGTTGAACCAACATCTAATCCAACATGCAAAATATTCTCCATTACAAAAACTTCCTTTCTGTACCAAAATTTATTTAGATAATCCCTTTCATTGTATACGGAAAAAGGCATTTTGTCAAATGGAAAAAACTGGTGCTTTTGGGGACGGGGACAAAAAGCACCAGTAGTTTTGTTATTTGTTTTGTATGATTTTAAAATAGTGGCATAAAATAGTTCTAAAAAGGACAAACAAATAATAATATGGTTAATAAGTAGAAAGTACAAGGAGGTAACTATGAAAAACAAGAAAATTGGAATCATTTTTTTAGTTATATTAATTATTGTGTTAATAGGAGGATATTTAGTAATACAATACGTTAAAAATAAAGAAGAAAAAACAATGGTTGAAGAATATATTCCTGAAGAGGAAATAACAGAAGATCAAGCTAGACAGACAATTGTTAGTTTATATTTTCCGTCTAAAGAAACAAATGAGTTAAATCCAGAAGCTAGATTAATTGATATAAAAGAGATTATTAACAATCCTTATGAAAAGCTAATTAATTTATTAATAGAAGGACCTAAAAATGATAAAAATAGAAAAATCATTCCAGATAATGCAAAATTAAATAAAAATTATTTAGAAGGAGATTGTGTGGTATTAGATTTTTCTAGTGAATTTTTAAATTATTCAAAAGAAGACGAAAATGAAAAAACAAATTTAATCAATAGTATTGTAAATACTTTAACCGAACTAACAGAAGTTAACCAGGTTAAAATACTAATTGACGGAAATGAAAATAGTGAATTTAATGAAATATATACTAGAAAAAATTAATTAAATTTTTATTTTTTTATTATTTTATATAGTTTAAAATATTTAAAATAATGATGAAAATTGTTTAAAAAATGTTCAACATCATTAATAGAATTTATTGTATTTTTTTTACATAAATTAAAATTAAAAGATTTTTTATGAGGGGATTTTTTTTCTCCTCTATTATTTTGATTGTTTTCATTAAAAAAATTTTTACTCATTTTATTTTTCCCCTGATTCTTAAATTTTGCAAAAATATCTATTTTATTGTATAATATGTGGGAAATAAAAAATGGTTTACAAATTTTAGATAAAAAAGTAATTTTAATAATTAGATTTGTTAAATAACTTTGAGCGAAAATGATGGGATTGACTGAAAAGAAAGAAAAGTTAAGTATAAAAAAATGATAGACATAAAATAAAAAAGGAAAAATAAAAATGAAAATAAAATTAAATGAAAATGAAAAAATAGAAGACCTACAATTTAAAAATTTAAAAATAATTCAAAATAAAAAAGGGTTTCGTTTTGGAATTGACAGTATTTTATTATCAGACTTTGCCAAAGAAATAAAACCCAATACGAAAGTGTTAGATTTAGGAACAGGAACAGGGATTATAGCAACTTTACTATGTGAAAAAACGAATCTAAAAGAAATAATAGGTGTAGAGATTCAAAAAGAAGTATATAAAATGGCTCAAAAAAGTATTATATTAAATCAATTAGAAAATAAATTTAAAATCGTAAATGAGGATATATTAAATTTAAATAAAATATTTGAAAAAAATATGTTTGATGCAATTGTGACTAATCCACCTTATAAGAAAAAAGACACAGGAATCAAAAATGAAGAGGAAAAGAAAATTATTTCAAGGCATGAAACAACAGCCAATTTGGAAGATTTTATAAAAATTTCTAAAGATTTATTAAGGGATAAAGGTGAATTTTATATGGTACATAGGACAGATAGGTTAGTAGATATATTAAGTATTATGAGATCCTATAAAATAGAACCTAAAATTATGCGTTTTGTTTATTCTAATAAAAACAGTGAACCTAAACTAGTATTAATAAAAGGAGTCAAAAATGCAAAACCATTTTTAAAGGTAGAAAAGAATTTATATATTTACAATACAGATGGAAAATATACAGAAGAACTATTAAAAATTTATAATAAAATTTAATTATAAAAGAAGATACGAGGAGATTTTTATGGAAAAACAGAAGGATGGAATTTTATATATTGTTGCTACTCCAATAGGAAACTTAGAAGATATAACACTAAGAGCAATTCGAATTTTAAAAGAAGTAGATTTAATTGCAGCAGAGGATACAAGACATACTTTAAAATTATTAAATCATTTAGAAATATCTAAGCCTATGATTAGTTATCATAGACATAATGAAGAAGTAAAAACAGATGTATTAATAGAAAAATTATTGGAGGGACAAGATATTGCCTTGGTATCAGATGCAGGAACTCCTGGTATTTGTGATCCTGGCGAAGAAATTATAAAACAGTGTATAGAGAAAGATATAAAAATAATACCAATACCCGGGGCATGTGCTATGGTAAATGCTTTAATCGCTTCGGGAATTAGTACAAAAGAATTTAATTTTCTAGGATTCTTACCTTTAAACAAGAAAACAAGAAAAGAAAAATTAGAAGAAATTAAAAATTCAACTAAAACTATTATTTTATATGAGGCACCACATAAATTAAAAAATACATTAAGTGATTTAAGTAGTATAGTAGAAAATAGAAAAATGGTTTTAGCAAGAGAACTGACAAAGATACATGAAGAATATATTAGAGGAACTATTCAAGAAATTATTGATAAAGCAGAAGGGTTAAAAGGTGAATTGGTTTTAATTATAGAGGGAAATGAAAAAATCAACAAAAAAGATGGTTTTGAAAAATTGAGTCTAGAAGAACACTATAAATTATATGAGAATCAGGGATTTGAAAAAAAGGAAATTATAAAAAAAATAGCAAAAGATAGAGGATTAAGTAAGAATGAAGTATATCAAAATTTTATATAAAAAATATTTTTTCAATTATTGTAATAGATAATACACTAAATATATTATTAAAGTAGATACTTGCAATTAACATAAAAAAGTGATAAAATATTACTGTAAAAGTATGGTTAATATACCACTGGTCAGACTTTTACTTCCTAAAAATAATTTTAAGGAGGGATTTGATTTGATAACATATCATTTTAAACGGAGCATATTATGGAAAATTGTTCTTGTAGAAAGTGCTTTATTTCTTTTTTTCATAAGTGAAGAAATTGATCACGTAATGCTTTATGGGTTGCTGATGTCATTTTTTTCTGCACTATTAGTGTCATATTTTCCTGATTTTCATTATGCTATAGAAGTATGCGATGATTTGTTTACCATCCATATGTCTAATAAAGAAAAATATACTTTTAGTAAATCATTTACAATCAAAAAACATTATATTGGACGTGGGATACTAGCAGATGAAAAAAACTCCGTCATTATACCTTGTAATAACGAGGTATTGGAATTTTTAAATCGAATTCAAATCAAACGGTAGAAAAAAACAGATGGTTTATACCATCTGTTTTTTCTAAATGCTCCAATACATCATTTTTTATTGTATTTCTTCTAATGCACCTATTTTATTAGCACATTCTGAACAGATTAATTTATCGTGGTAAGACAATAAGTCTTGGTTATTACCACAGAAGATGCAATTGGGTTGGAATTTTTTTAATATAATGGAAGAACCATCTACATATATTTCAATAGGGTCTTTTTCAATAATGTTAAATTGATTTCTGATTTCTATTGGAATAACAACTCTACCAAGTTCATCTACTCTTCTAACAATTCCAGTTGATTTCATATAATCATCCTCCTTAAAAGTTATAATTTAACAATCCTTATACACATAATATATCATAAATGCAAAGGTAGGTCAATTGTATTGTAATAAAAAGTCAAGTTTAGAATAAAATGACTTAGGTGATAAATATGTTAAATAAGATATGGCCAGTGTTTATTATTATATCCTTTTCTTATGCCATTTTTTCCGGGAATTTAGAGCAATTAAACTCTGCCATTTTTACAAGTACGAGTGATGCTATTACGCTATCAATTGATTTACTTGGGACAATATGTTTATGGAATGGGATTATGCAGGTTGCTAATAAAACAAGCATTATCGATAAATTAACAAATTTATTAAGTCCGATTATAAAGATATTATTTCCAGAAATGAGAAAAAATAAACAAGTTCAAAAAGAAATTTCTATGAATATGATTGCTAATATTTTAGGTTTAGGAAATGCTGCTACTCCTTTAGGATTAAAAGCTATGAAATCGATGCAAAAAGAAAATCCTAGAAAAGATACTTTAAGTAATTCCATGTTTATATTTATTATATTAAATACAGCTTCGATTCAAATCATACCAACAACAGTTATTGCCATCAGAAATTCATTGGGTTCTAGTAATCCAACGGCTATTGTTTTTCCTGTATGGATTGCAACAATATGTGCGGCAGTAGCACGGAATAACAGTTGCTATGTTAATGATAAAGTTTGACAAAGAAAAGTAAAGGTTAAAAGGAGATATTATGCAAGTTGTTAATTTCATATCTAATTTAGCAATGCCAATCATTATTTTATTGATTGTTACTTATGGTCTAATCGAAAAAAATAAAGTATTTGATGATTTTTTAGAAGGAGCAAAAGAGGGAATCGAAATTGTTTTTAGTATTTTGCCTACTTTAGTAGGATTATTTATTGCAATTGGAGCATTAAGAAGTTCTGGTATATTGGATATTATCATTCATTTTATTACACCTCTTTTAAATGTAATACAGTTTCCAAGTGAGATTATGCCGTTAGCGATGCTAAGACCTGTTTCTGGAAGTGGATCAATAGCTATTGCAACAGACATTATGAAAAATTACGGAGTAGATAGTACCATAGGAATGATAGCATCTACGATTATGGGGTCTACAGAAACAACTTTATATACAATTGCTATTTACACAAGTTGTGTAAAAATAAAAAAGACAAGATTTGTTTTACTTGCTTCTTTAGTAGCAGATATTGTTGGAATATTAGTGAGTGTCGGAATATATAGAATTATGTCGTAAAGTTTTTGTTGACAAATGGAAAAAATTAGGATATAATTTTTTCATGATAACAAAATTTTTATTATTTATATTCATTTTTTTTATTGTCAGAAAAATTATAATTCATAGGTTAACGAAAAAAATCTTAAAAAAGATTTCAAATTAATTTAAGTTTTTATTTTTGTAGAGAAAATATTCCCCCCAATAAAATTAATATATGATTATGAAAACTTTTAGTTCGCCCCTAGAATATAACATGATTATTTTTGTCTTGTATTTTCTCTACAAATCAAATGAAATGAAACAAATCCAAGAAAAATGTAGGAATAGTTACTGCTCAGATCAAAACGCCAGCCAGTATACATATATATTATTTTGAAATACCGAGTAAGCGACTAAACGAGCAAGGCGAGTGCGATTGGAGCAACCTTCACACGTTGAAAGATTTATCTTTCAACATTAGTGGTTGCGACACACAAGGTATGAAAAATAATATATATGTATACTGGCTGGCGTTTTGGTTTGGACAGGAACTAAGAATAAAAAACAATTTACTTTAAAATAAATATTGACATATTACTAAAAAGAAATTATAATTAAGGAGAAAAGATAAATGAAAGAATTTAATTACCAAGATTATTTAAAATATCAAAAGTTAAAAGAAATAGAAAAGAATTATACCTATAAATTATGCGAGCCAGAAACAAAATATCGTGTACATCAACCACATGACAAGATATTTAAAACAGTCTTAGATGAAAAAAGTCAAATGGTTGCACTGCTAAATAGAGTTTTGCAATTAAAAGTAGAACTATCAGAAGATGATATTGAAAAATATAATAATGAGCATATAAATTATATGTTTGAAAATAGTGATTCAGATGTAGTCTATAAAATGAAGAAAAAAGAAATATTTTTTTTAATAGAACATCAACGAAAAATTGATTATAATATGCCCAAAAGGATATTAGAATATGAAGTAGAAATTATAAAAGAAGCAGTAAAAGGAAAAAATATGACCAAAAAAGAGCATACTCTACCAAGAGTAATTCCAATTGTTATTTATACAGGAAATGGAAAATGCAATAGAAGAAGAACATGATGAAAGAAATCGTATCATATTAAAGAGGATTATAGCTTTTATTTTAGAAGAAAAACTAGAGACAAAAGACAGAAAATTATTATTAGAAAAATTGGAAAAGGAGGAAAAAAATATGGTTTTAGAAGTAATTAGAAAAGAAAATGAGAATTTAATTAGACAAGGAAGAAAAGAAGGTAGAAAGGAAGGAAAAAAAGAAGGAAAATTAGAGGTTTTAAAACAATCTATTAAAAACATGTTGCAATTTGGGGAAGATGAAGAAAAAATAATGAAATATGTAGGTATCAATAAAAAAGAATTAGAGAATATAAAGAAAATGCTATGAAACAGATGAAACACTTTGACACTGTCCCCTTTTGTTCTACTTGGTTTCTTTCATCTGTGATAAGTTTCTCCATTAGTTATTTTAAAAGCTCTAAATATTTGTTCTAAAAGGAATACTCTAATTAATTGATGAGGAAAAGTCATTTTAGAAAAGCATATTTTTTGATGGCATTGATTTAGCAACTCATTTGTTA
Organism: uncultured Clostridia bacterium; assembly: GCA_944386725.1. GTDB lineage: Bacteria > Bacillota > Clostridia > TANB77 > CAG-508 > CAG-269. The sequence continues at coordinate 38,630 of CALXCE010000002.1, read as the reverse complement.
AACCTAAAGAGCCACCAATTAAAAAAGTAATATGACTAGCAGTCATTGGGATTTTTTCGATTTCAGCAGAAAACTCTTCAGAAGTAAACTGTTTACCTTTTAAATCCAAAGCAATAAGATAAGAATCTTTTTTGGTATGACGAAGGATATTATCGCATTCTTTTGATTTAATTTCGTTAGACAAATTTGCATTCAATTTATCTGGTATTTTTTCATCTGGCAATTCCAAAATCTCTAATTTACAATATCTAGACAAGCGTTTGCTATATTCATCAATAGCTGATTTTAAATAGGTTTCTTTTAATTTTCCGATACAAATAATTTGAATTGTTAGCATAATTTTTACTCCTTTTAAGATGATAAATCGAAAAAATTACTAAATATGAATTAACTTACTATGTACATTCCTACTTGCCACACTTAAATTGATAGAATCCTTATTAAAAAAATGATTAGAAGTCAATTCATCAACAACTGTTTGATAAGCAAGCTCTGGAAAATTACTCTCTTTACTCAAATGACCTAACATAGCATTTTTTAGACCTGATTTTAGCAAATGAGATATTGTTTTACCAGCCACTTCATTTGATAAATGACCAGTTGGGCCAGCAATTCTTGATTTTAATGTAAAAGGATAAGAAGAACAACGTAACACTTCAGGATCGTAGTTTGCTTCTAACATAATAAATAAACTTTCTTCTAATTGTTTTAAAATATCATTTGTCATATGTCCAATATCAGTAGCAATACTTATCTTCTTATCATCTTTCCAGATATTAAATCCACATGGATTAGCGGCATCATGAGGAATCGAAAATGGTTTTATATCCAAATCTCCAATGGAAAATTTATCTGATACTTTAAAAGTTTTTATATTATTACTCTCTATTTTATCTCTTTGATTCGGCATAGCATCTAAAGTTTCTTGATTGACAAACACAGGCAAATCAAACTTTTTAGAAAAAGTTCCCAATCCTTGCACATGGTCTGTATGTTCATGCGTTACTAATATGCCATCTAAAGAAGATGGATCAATCGAAATATCCAATAAAGCTTTTTCAATTTTTTTACTGCTAACACCAGCATCAATTAAAAGTTTGGTATGAGGTGTTTCTACAAATAAACTATTTCCACTGCTTCCACTATATAAACTACAAAAATTAAACATCATAACTCTTTCCTTTGTTCATTCATTTACTCTTTGGATTTTAGCACCAATACTTCTAAATTTTTCTTCAATATTTTCGTATCCTCTATCGATATGTTCTAAATTATAAATTTCAGTAATTCCTTGTGCTGCTGTTCCAGCAATAACAAGAGCAGCTCCAGCGCGTAGATCAGAAGAATAAACTGGTGCACCAGATAATTTTTTCACTCCTTCAAAAAAGGCTGTTTTTCCTTGTGCTGTTATTTTTGCCCCCATCTTATTTAACTCATCTGTGTATTGGAATCTAGAATCCCAAATGCTTTCATGAATCATACTGTTACCATCGGCTAAAGCTAATACAACTCCCATTTGAGGTTGTAAATCAGTTGGGAATCCAGGATATGGTAATGTTTTTATGGTAGCTTTCGTAGGCCTTTTATTACACCAAACACGGATACTATCTATGTTATCTTCTACATTGCCACCTACTTCAATAATTTTGGCAGTGATTGATTCAAGATGTTTTGTAATACAATTTTTTATTACCAAATCGCCTTTGGTTGCTACAGCAGCTAACATAAAAGTACCAGCTTCAATTTGGTCTGGAACAACACAATAAGTTGCATTTCCTTGTAATTTTTCTACACCATTAATTTTAATAACATCTGTTCCAGCACCTCTAATGTCAGCTCCCATGGTATTTAGAAAATTTGCTACATCTACGATATGAGGTTCTTTTGCAGCATTATCAATAATGGTAGTACCTTTTGCCAAAACACTAGCTAGCATCACATTAATAGTTGCACCAACAGAAACGATATCCATATAGATAGGACAACCATTTAATTTTTTAGCTTTGGCATAGATAGTTCCTTTTTCAACAGTTACATTAGCTCCTAATCTTTCAAATCCTTTGATGTGTTGGTCAATTGGTCTTGCTCCAAGTTTGCAACCACCAGGCATACCAACTTCAATTTCTCCTTTTCTACTAAGCATTGCTCCTATAATATAATAAGAAGCTCGAAATTTACTAGTTAGGTCTAGAGGAGCTTTGGTAGTTGTAATATTTGATGTATCTATGGTAATACTGTTCTGGTTATTCCAAGTTATTTTTGCTCCTAATTTTTCTAATATTTCACAGGATATTTTGATATCACTTATATTTGGTAAATTCTCGATGGTACAGCTACCGTCAATTAAAAGCGTGGCAGGTAAAATGGCAACTGCCGCATTTTTTGCACCACTAATTGTTACTTCACCTTTTAAAGATGTTGGACCTTGTACTACTAATTTTTCCAATTAAATAACCCCCATTATTACGTGTTTCCAATTTGTTTACATTAAAAAAGAGAGTATTTTATATAACACTCTTTTATCTATTAGACTATATCATAAAGTCGAAACGATTGCAACTATTTTCAACTTACTTTTTTGCAGTTATTAAACCATTATCTACAAAAAATTCTAGTAATTTAAATTTAAATTGAATTTTTGTATCTGATTGATCGGATACTAGGGCAAATTCTTCTTCAGATAAGTTATTTTCCATCAACTCTTTTGATTCGTCAGAAACGACTCCAGAAGAAATGTCAACAAAACATAGAGGTGGGAACATGACACACCACCAATTTTGTCCTTTTGCTTCTCCAATTTCAACTCTTAGGGCATCATAGTAGCCAGCAGGCAGCGAGATATCTCCATAATTTTTAGTAGGAAATTCAAAATTACCAATGTTTATCTTAACAGGATAAGAATAACCTTCTTCGTTTATGGTATTGATAGCAATTTGTTTAAAAGTATCTTTATTTTTTTCCACAATTGTCATGGCTTCTTCTTTTGACTCACAATTTCCACAAATAGAATTCATATATTCTAATAATTTATCACGAACTTTATATTTTAAATTTTGGTCTTCTTCACTGTCACTGTTGGCAATAACATGTAATCTAAAAACACTATTGGCAATATCAGTAGAAATGTTTTGTGCATAAGAAATGGCACAAATAGTACTGTATAAAAAAAGAAGAAAACTTAAAATAATTACCATTTTTAAATTTTTTTTCATATGTTACCTCCGAAAACAATTTATTTGAAAAATATTCTTTACTATTAATTATTAACAATTTAGAAAATTTTATACTAAAATAGGATAAAAAATGAAATGTCGAAAAAAATAGATGAAATTTATTTGAAATAATATTGACATATTTGTAAAGAAATGGTAAAATTTACCAGTAACCAGAAAAACCAAAATAATCATGGGTATAATTTTGGGAATGAAAAAGGAGAATTTCAATGAATAAAGATAAAAATACAAAAGAAAAAATATGTGCATTTTATGCTAGCGATTATCATTTTGAAATGATAAGTTTGCCATATATAGACCAAAAAATGGAAAATAAAAATGAAATTATTATCTTAACAGAAAATAACTTAGAAGAAACAATGAAAACATTATTAAACAAAACTAATTTAAAAGAAAATAAAAAGAAAAAAATATTACAGTTAAATTGGAGAAATAGTGATTCAGAAAAATTCGAAACCATTAAAACAAAAATCAATAAAGAAAAAAACGTAATTATATTTATTAAAGGGAAAGAAAATTATATACATAACATGAATCAAAATATAGAAGAATGGATACCAAAAGGGACAAATATAAAAATAATCGATTGTTATGATATAGAAGAAGTAGGAGAAAATTTAGATGAAGTTATGGGACAATATCATAAAATTTTAAGAACTACAGGAGAAAAAGAAATAGATAAATTATAAGAAATCGCCTTTTATTTTCGCCTACTATATCTATATTTTACTCATAGCTAAAAGCTTTTAACCCCCTTTAAAATAGGGAGCTTTCATGATCCAATAAAAACAAAGAGAGAAACTAAATTTAGTTTCTCTCTTTGTTCTTTGCTTAAATGGTGGATATTGCTACTTATAACGTACAGGCAATGGCACAGTGTAGTTGACTCTCTCACTGGAACTATATTCGAGGAAAAAGACGTTAGTCGCTGGAATGATATCTTCAGACGAACCACCAATAATTCGTGCCAAGCCATTCTTCCATATAACTAATCTACAACAATCAGCAGTATCAGCATCATTGCAAATAGCTCTCCACGACTCACCATTATAGATTCTCTGAGCCCACTCGAGAGCTTGCTCAACCCAATTTGCATTGTGGTCTCCCAAATTACTAGCCATCTCTTCGAGTTCTGCAACACTCATTATTGACCATGTTTTCTTCGGAAACATGGTTTCAAATCTTCTTCCATATTTTTGCGGATTGCTCTTTAACTCAGTGAAGGCCTCCAAAATTAGCTGACGTGTCTTCTCCTGTCTCCCATTTCTTCTCTTCTTTTGAAAGAGTTTCTGGTTGATGCTTAAAGGATTTACATCAAACCATTGATTTTCTGTGGGGATTTTCACCACTTGTGCCGTTTGAGGTTGTTGCTTAGTAGTTTCATTAGCCAAATGCTTTTCCAAAATAGTTGTAATCTGGTTTTTAGAAAAAGTCATTTTCCGCCCATTTACTTGCAAAGTAAGTTTCATGTCTGTATCCTCCTGTGTTTTCAAAATTTGTAGCATAATGCTTACACAAATATTTTACCATAGTTTTACATAATTTGCAAGTTATCCAATATATTTAATTAATTAGCAAAATAGATAAATTATAAGAAAATAGTTGATAATTTTTTTAAAATGGTGTATAAATAATAAGACAGATAATATAAGTTATCTGTTTTATTAATAAAGATAAAAAACGTTATATGATTTATCAAGAAAGGAAGATAAGTATGAACCCAAAAATAGAAGAATTGAAAAATATCTTAAAAAAGTATGGACAAGAACATTTATTAAATCATTATGAAACATTAGATGAATCACATAAACAAGAATTATTAAATCAAATAGAATCAATCAATTTTGAATTAGTTAATAGTTTATATCATAATACAAAAAAAGAACACAAACAAGGAAAAGATAAAATAACGCCAATTGAATATTTAGATAAAAATAAATTATATGACGACTATCAATATTATGAGAATATAGGGAAAAAAGCAATTAAAGAAGGGAAACTAGCAGCAGTAACTATGGCAGGAGGGCAAGGGACAAGGCTTGGACATAATGGACCAAAAGGAACCTATGATATTGGATTAGATTCGCATAAATCTTTATTTGAATTATTATGTGACAATTTAAAAGAAGAAGGAAAAAAATATAATGTTACGATTCCATGGTTTATTATGACAAGTAGAGAAAATAATAAAGCAACGATTGCGTTCTTTGAAAAACATAAATATTTTGGTTATCAAAAAGATAAAAATTTATTTTTCTTTATTCAAGGTGAGTTACCAATGGTGGATACCGAAGGGAAAATATTAATTGGAGAAGATGGACTAATTAAGCAAGCGTCTGATGGTCATGGAGGAATTTATGAGTCGCTTGTAAAAAGTGGGATGACTCAAAAAATGAAACAAATGGGAATCGAATGGGTATTTATAGGTGGTATCGATAATTGTTTAGTAAAAATGGTAGACCCTGTTTTAATGGGTCTAGCAATAGATAAAGCAGTAACAGTTGCATGTAAATCTGTTGTAAAAGCAAATGCACAAGAAAAAGTAGGTGTATTTTGCAAGCGAAATGGAAAACCAAGTGTAATAGAATATTCAGAAATTACAGAAGAGATGGCAGAAGCACGAGATGAAAAAGGAGAATTACTTTATGGAGAATCTCATATTCTTTGCAATTTATTTCGTGTAGACGTAATAGAAAGAATGGGAGATAATCCTTTACCATATCATGTGGCTTACAAAAAGGCAACTTATTTAGATAAAGATGGGAAATTAGTTGTTCCAGATTCGCCAAACGCTTATAAGTTTGAAGCATTTTTGTTTGATGCTTTTGGAGAAGTGGATGATATGGCAATTCTTCGAGTAAAAAGAGAAGAAGAATTTGCACCAGTTAAAAATTCGGATTCTGCAGGAGTTGATTGCCCAAGTACAGCAAGAGAATTATATAAAAAATTTCATCATTTAGATTAAAGTAAAAACGTGGGATTTTAGAAAAATCTCACGTTTTAACATATTCATAAATAATAAATTTTCTCTTGTCAATTTAAAACTTATGAAGTATAATGAGTGTATGAAAAGGAAAGGATTGATTTTATGAGTAATTATTTAGAAGAATATCAAAGATGGTGTGAAAGTCCAGAATTTGATGAAGAAACAAAAAAAGAATTATTATCCATCAAAGAGGATAAAGAAGAAATCGAAGATAGATTTTATAAAGAATTAGAGTTTGGAACAGCAGGATTAAGAGGAATTATTGGAGCAGGAACCAATCGTATGAATCAATACACAGTTGGAAAAGCAACACAAGGTTTAGCCAATTATATAATCGAACAAGGAACACAAAATAAGGGTGTTGCTATTAGTTATGATTCTAGAAAAATGTCAAAAGAATTTAGCTTGCAGACAGCATTAATTTTATGTGCGAATGGAATTAAAGCTTATTTATTTGAAAATTTAAGACCAGTACCAGAATTATCTTTTGCCGTAAGGGAATTAGGTTGTACAGCAGGTGTTATGATTACAGCTAGCCATAATCCACCTAAATATAATGGTTATAAAGTATATTGGGATGATGGAGCACAAATTGTATCACCAAGAGATAAAGATATTATTGGTAAAGTTAGGGCTGTTGAGAAATTTAGTGATATTAAGCAAATTTCAGAAGAAGAAGCAATTCAAAAAGGATTATTAACAATAATTGGAACTCAAATGGATGACAAATACTTAGCGGTTTTGAAGAATTCCGTATTAAATCCAAATATTATGAGAGAGCAAGGAAAAAAAATAAAGGTTGTCTATACACCATTGCATGGTACTGGGAACACAGTAACAGAGAGACTTTTAAAGGAATTAGGTATGGCAAACGTATATGTAGTACCAGAACAAAGCGAGCCAGATGGCAATTTTCCAACTGTTGATTATCCAAATCCAGAAGACAAGAAGGCTTTCGAATTAGCATTAAATTTGGCTAAAAAAGTAGATGCAGATATTGTTTTAGCTACTGATCCTGATGCAGACCGTTTAGGAATTTACTCAAAAAACCCTAAAACAGGAGAATATATGAGTTATACAGGAAACATGTCAGCTTTATTAATTGCGGAGTATAGGATTTCACAAATGAAGGAAAAAGGATTATTACCATCTAATGGAATGCTTATTACAACGATTGTATCTTCTGATTTGGCAAAGGCAATTGCAAAACAATATGGTTTAGAATGTATTGAAGTATTAACAGGATTTAAGAATATCGGTAGCGTTATGAAAAAAGCAGAAGTAAATAAAGATAAAACTTATGTATTTGGATTTGAAGAAAGTTATGGTTGTCTAATTGGTGACTATGCAAGAGATAAAGATGCAATTGCTGCTGTTATGAGTCTTTGTGAAGCAGCATGTTATTATCAATCTCAAAATAAAACATTATGGGATGCTATGAATGATATTTATGAAAAGTATGGATATTATAAAGAAGAACAAGTGTCTATTGTGAGAGAAGGTGTACAGGGGGCTCAAGAAATAAAAGATATGATGACAAAGTTGAGAAATACAGATATTGAAAAAATAGGAGATTATAGAGTATTAACTTTTAAAGATATTGAAAAAGATATAGTAAAGAATATGCAAACAGGAGAAATTACAAAAACAGGACTATCACAATCTAACGTGTTATATTATGAATTAGAAGAAGATAGCTGGTGCTGTATTAGGCCTTCTGGTACAGAACCAAAGATTAAGTTATATATGGGTGTTAAAGGGGATTCTAAAGAGGATTCTAATAGAAAAATAGAAAAATTAAAAGATGCTATGCTTAAAATAGTAGAGTAAAAAAATGATAAACGACACATCGCAAGCAAATGTGCCGTTTTATTATTTGCTTAAATTTATCTCATTTTTTCCAACCTTCTAAATTTCTTTGAATAGCGCCAAATAAATTAGCACGAAGCATAGGAATACTTTTGGTTAACGTGAAAATTAATTGTTTCATATCTTCTCTTTTTGAAGTACCATCCATAGGACAAACTTTAGGCATTACCTCTAAATTATTTTTTCGAATAAATCTTCGAATTTCTTTTTCTGGAGTATATACTAGAGGTCTAATTAAAGTTATTTTAGATCGATCCATATAGCTCACAGGTGCAAAAGTGGTGATATTTCCAGTGTATAATAAATTCAATAAAAAAGTTTCCAAAACATCGTCTTGATTGTGTCCTAATGCAATTTTATTACAACCTTCTCGGATTGCAACCGAGTTAATAACTCCTCTACGCAAATTGGCACATAGAGAACAAGGATTTTTTTCTTTTCTAATGTTAAATACGATTTCTTTGGCATTGCTTTTTTCAATAAATAAAGGAATTTGCAAATCATCACATATTTTTTGTAAAAAGTCTGTATCAAAAAATTCAAATCCTGGATGAATGCTGATGGCAATTAATTCAAATTTTTTAGGATAAAACCTTTGAAGAGCCTTTAGAGCTTGTAACATAGTGATGGAATCTTTACCACCTGATAAACATACAGCGATTTTATCTCCTTCATTTATCATTTTATATTCTTCCATTGCTTTTCTCATATGACTTAATATTCTTTGCATTTTTTATCACCACTTATATTATAACAGATATGTCAAGTTAATGCATTTTTATAATGATGTCTTTTGTCATGAAAAAGTAATTAAAATGTAATATTCTAACAAAAAGACCAACCCGTAGGCACTTAAGAGAAGCTAAGAAAAAAGTATATTGACTTTTGAATTACTATGTTTTTTACTATAGATAATATAAAAATAATAGTATAGATAAGGTAAAAGAGTATAACTAAAAGTATAATTAAAATAATTACACTATTATATTTTAATTAAGGGGGAAAATATGAAAAGTAAAAGAAAAAATATAAAACTTATGAATTTAATCATTATTTTAATATTTATCATATTTATATTTTTTACTATAGGAAAAGCTTTTTTTAGTGAAAATAAGACTTTTACAATACCAGCTAAGATAGTGAATGTAGAAACAGAACAAAATTCATATGATGAGATAAAACCAAATGGATTAGGAGATATGAATAATGATGGAAAGATTACGGTGGAAGATGCATTGTTAATTCAAGAATATTTAGCAGAAGGAACAACTTTTACCGAAGATCAGAAATTAAGAGCAGATACTAATAAAGATGGAGATGTAGATATCAATGATGCTACTTATCTTCAAAGATATATAGAATTACTAAATCCATATGATAAAATAGGACCAAATGAATTAGGAGATATGAATAATGACGGAAATATTACAGTAGAGGATGTAAGATTAATTCAAGAGTATTTAGTAAAATCAACAACTTTTACAGAAGATCAAAAATTAAGAGCAGATACTAATAAAGATGGAAGTGTAAATATACATGATGGTGCTTATCTTGAAACATATATTGTAATACAAAATCCATATGATGAAATAGAAGCAAATGGATTAGGCGATATAAATGATGATGGGAATCTAAGTTATAAGGATATTTTATTAATTCAAAAATATTTAGCAGACATGATAACTTTTACAGATGATCAACAATTAAGAGCAGATACCAATAAAGATGGAAGTATCGATATAAATGATGTTAATTCTATTCAAAAATATATCATGGAACAAAATCCGTATGATAAAATAGAACCAAATGGATTAGGGGATATAAATAATGATGGAAATATTAATATCAAGGACTCACTATTAATTCAAGAATATTTAGTAAAATTAATACCTTTTACAGATGATCAAAGACTAAGAGCAGATACTAATAAAGATGGAGATGTAGATATAAGTGATGCTACTTATCTTCAAAGATATATTATGGCACAAAATCCATATGATGAAATAGAAGCAAATAGATTAGGCGATATCAATGATGATGGGATGATAGATGACAAGGATGTAACACTAATTCAAGAATATTTAGCCGAAGGAACAACTTTTACCGAAGATCAAAAATTAAGAGCTGATACTAATAAAGATGGATTAATCAGTGTATCAGATGTAAATTGCATTAAAAAATACATAGAATCTCAAAATACATATGATAAAATAGAACCAAATGGATTAGGGGATATCAATGATGATGGGGAGATTACGGTAGAAGATGTAACATTAATTCAAAAATATCTAGTAAACTTAACAACTTTTACAGATGATCAAAAACTAAGAGCAGACACAAATAGAGATGGAAAGATAGATATAAGCGATGCCTTTTGTATTCAAAAATATATGGTAGAACAAAATCCATATGATGAAATAAAGCCAAAAGGATTAGGAGATGTAAATAATGATGCAATTATAGATGGTGCTGATATAAGGTTAATTCAAGAATCTTTAATCAACATAAAGACTTTTACAAAAGATCAAAGATTAAGAGCTGATACCAATAAAGATGCAAGTGTAAATTTAAGTGATGTTACTCTTCTTCAAGAACATGTAGATAATGATAATGAAGGACTATATATAAATTCTGTGACACAATCACCAACAAACTGGACAAATAAAAATGTAACATTAATAGTTCATGCTATTGATTATGGAGGTTCTGAAATAGAATATAGTTTTGATGGAGGAGAAACTTGGCAATCATCTAATGAATATGAAGTAGAAAATAACGGAACAATAGAAATAAAAGTAAAAAATAATGATGGAAATACAGATACAAAATCATATGATGTAACCAATATAGATAAAATTACACCTATAGTCAGCATTTCTGATAACATCTACGATAGTGGAATCATTATCCTTGCTGATGATGAGAATGGATCTGGTATAGCAAGCGTAAAAGTGAATGGAAATACTCTTGAGAAAAGAGAAGGTTACACTAACCAATGGATTTTCGTACCAGAGCAGAATGGAACATATACTATTATAGTAACAGATCAAGCGGGAAATACAACTACTATAGAAAAAGTAGTAGACTATATTGACAATAATAATCATAACGACGACAACAACAACAACAATAATAATAGCGGATCCAATAGTGATACTATATCAAACTCTAAGATGGAAAATGTATTTACAAGTAGTAGTATTTTACCTTATGCAGGAGGATTTTTAAGTAAAATAATAGTAGCATTCATTGCTGTATTTGGTGTAGTTGGAATTAGAGGGTATACATTATTGAAAAAATATAAGAATTTATAGGTATCATAAAAATATGGGACAATACAACTTGTCTCATATTTTTTATGATAACAGATATGTCAAGTTAAGGCATTTACAAAAATAATAAAAACTGTTATAATATCTTTGTTAAATGTACATGTGCTTATAGCTCAGCAGGATAGAGCAGTCGCCTCCTAAGCGACCGATGGGGGTTCGAGTCCCTCTAGGCACACCAAAAATAAAAACGAGGTAATTATGCAAGAAAAAGAAAAATTTATGCAAGAAGCATTAAAAGAAGCGAAAAAAGCAGCAAAAAAGCTAGAAGTACCAGTGGGGTGCGTTATCGTAAAAGATGGAGAAATAATAGCAAGAGCACACAACCAAAAAGAGACAAAAGCTGACACTACGAAACATGCAGAAATCATAGCCATTCAGAAAGCAAGCAAAAAATTAGAAGCTTGGCGATTGTTAGATTGTGATATGTATGTTACATTAGAACCATGCCCGATGTGTGCAGGAGCTATTATACAATCAAGAATGAAAAAACTGTATGTAGGAGCGATGGATGAAAAGACAGGAGCCTGTGGTTCGGTTTTAAATTTATTAGGAGATTATCCATTTAATCATATTGTGGAAGTAGAAACGGGAATCGAAAAAGAAAAGTGCGAAAAGGCGTTAAAAGAATTTTTTAAAGAACTAAGAAAAAAGAAATCAAAAAGATAAAACAAAAGATGTGTCCCTAATTGCACAAAAATGTGAAAAAAGAAACGTCCCAAATACGACAAAGGAGGAAACATGATAAGGAGATTACGAAATTTAACGAGCAAGAAATATTTTCATATGGTTATGATGATTGTAATAATTGCTATCATTTTATTTATCTTAGGTATTATCATTTTAAAATATAATGTAGAAGGGGAAACGAATATGCCTTTCCAATTATCTAAAATATCTATTATCAGTTCTTCTGAGGGAATTGATAAAGAAGTGGCTGAAACTAAGTGGGCATTTGATGTTTACCAAAGTAATGATGTGTTTTTATATATTGATAAAAATGATGGATATGCTAAAACAGAAGCAATTAAGTCGATTGAAATTAATAATATACAAATTGAGGCTAAGCAAAAAGATAATATAGTTATCTATAAGCCAGATGAGCAAGAAGAAAAGTTAATTTTTAAAAATAAAGAAGAAAACATCGTTCAAAGCATAGAATATATAGGTGATATAGAATCCAATTTAAAACAATTAAAAATCTCAAATCAAGGAGGATTGGTCGCTTTTCGATGTTCTAATAATAATTTAGTAGAATATACCTCCAATGACGAAGAAGCTATTTATCATAATGAATTATTAAAAAAAGCAGGTATTACTCCAGAAGATTTAGAAACTAAGATAACATTTGATATCATTATTAAACTTGAAGATGGAAAAGAATATAAAGCAACGATTCATTTAGATTTTCCAGTAGGAAATGTCATAGAAGAAGGAACAACATCTATGGAAATAACAGATCTTAAAGATTTTATTTTTAAAAGAGTGAATAATTAGCGTAAATTACTTGATAAAATTTTAATTTGAGTATATAATACAAATGGTTGTGGTTTAATCTTTGTATGGAGAGAATCCAATAAAGACCTATGAATCTTGTCAGGTCCGGAAGGAAGCAGCAATAAGTAGATATCTTTATGTGGAGTCTTTCCATAGAGAGATTGAACTATTGACCATTTTTTAAGTATAAAGGATGTGAAATTATGGGGTACACAGCTCTTTATCGAAAATTTAGACCACTAACATTTTCTGAAATGGTAGGGCAAGAACATATAACAAAAACACTAAGAAATCAGATTATAGCAGATCGTGTTGGACATGCGTATTTATTCAATGGAGGAAGAGGAACAGGAAAAACATCAGCGGCTAAGATACTAGCAAGAGCAATCAATTGTTTAAATCCACAAAACGGAGAGCCATGTAATGAGTGTGAAATTTGCAAGGGGGCTATTTCTGGTTCCTTGACAGATATCGTAGAGATGGATGCTGCTTCTAACAATAGCGTAGAAGATATTAGAAGTATCCGTGAAGAAGTTAACTTTTTGCCAACCAAAGCAAAATATAGAGTTTATATTATAGACGAGGTACATATGCTTTCAACAGGAGCTTTTAATGCTTTGTTAAAAACATTAGAAGAACCACCACAACATGTTAAATTTATTTTAGCAACAACAGAGCCTCAAAAATTGCCAGCAACAATTTTATCAAGGTGTCAACGATTTGATTTTAAAAGAATTTCGAATGAAGATATTATAAAAAGATTAGAAATTGTATGTAACGAAAGTAATATAGAAATTACCAAAGGTGCTTTAGCTATTATTGCCACTTTATCAGAAGGTGCTATGAGAGACGCTTTATCTATTTTAGAAAGATGTGTGCAAGATGGGGAAAACAAAATCGATGAGAACAAAATAAAAGATTTAGTAGGAATTCCAAAAGTTACCTTTGTGAATGGTATCATACAAGCTATCATAGAATATGATATAGATAAGGCATTAGAAAATGTGGATAGCGTCTTAAAAGAAGGAAAAGATATTAGTAATTTAATATGGGAAATGATAAAATACGTTAAAGATATATTGGTTTATCAAGCGACTGGAAAATTAGAATTATATAGTGAGGAAGAATTAAGCCAGATAAAAAGTATTTCAGAAGTAGTAGCTAAAAATAAATTAGTAAATTTGATTTATCAGTTATCAGAATTAGAAAGTAAAATCAAATATTCTACGCAAAAAACAATTATGTTTCAAGCAGGTATCATTAAGCTATGTAATAAACAAGCTGAAATTAGTAATGAGATAGAAGAAAGAGTAGAAAAAATAGAAAAATACTTAAAATCTGGAAAAGGAGTTGCTGTTTCTAGTGAAAATGATGTTGCACCGTCGAATACGAGAATCATGATGCAAACACGTATGCCAACGAGTCAAACGACAACTCAAACAAAGGCTCAAACTTCACCTGGAGCGAAAAAACAAGCAACTACAGAAAATAAAAAGTTTTCTAGTCGTTCGGAAGAATACTGGCCACAAATTATGAAAGATTTGAAACAAAGTGGAAAAATTGTTTTATATACTAATTTGATGGGTACTAAGGCAAAAGAATTAAATGATATGACAGTTGGCATTGAATTTCCGAATGGTATGTCATCCTTTGGAAAGACGGTGTTAGAAAAACAAGAAAACATAAGAGAAATTTCAAATTTAGTTTCTATGGCTTGCGGGAAAGAAATGCAAATAAAGTATATTGCACCAGAGCAACAAAGCCATGCTATGACAAATGAGGAGAATTTACAAAATTTTGCAAATCAGTCAGATATACCGTTTCATATTATTGAGTGATGATGTATGTAATATATTATTTTTTACTACCAAAGTGTGTCGAAAAATAATATATTACATCTTAAAAAATAAATTTATGATAAGTAAAAAATTGAAAGGAGATTTTAAAGATGGGTAAAAGAGGTGGATTCCCAGGAGGAATGGGAGGATTTGGCGGAATGAATATTAACAATTTAATGAAAGAAGCTAAAAAAATGCAAGCAGATATGGAAAAATCACAAGCAGAGCTAGCGAACAAAGAATTTGATGCATCAGCAGGGGGAGGAGCGGTGACAGTTAAAGTTTCTGGTGAAAAAATAATCAAAGAAATAAAAATAAAACCAGAAGTGCTAGACCCAGATGATGTAGAAATGCTAGAAGATTTAATTTTAACATGTGTAAATGAAGCATTAAGAAAAGTTGATAGTGAACAAGCAGCTCAACTAGGGAAATTTAACATACCAGGATTGATGTAAGGAAGGAAAATAACCATGTCATTATATTCACCATCGATTGAAAAGTTAATAGAAAGTTTTGAAAGATTACCAAGCATTGGGCATAAAACTGCCGCAAGGCTTGCTTTTTATATTTTGAATTGTTCGGAGGAAGAAACCAATGAATTTATATCTTCTATTGTAAATGCTAAGAAAAATTTAAAATATTGTAGCAAATGTTTTAATATTTCAGATACGGATCCTTGTACAATTTGCAGTAATCCCAAAAGAGATAGTTCTATGATATGTGTGGTAGAAGATGTAAGAGATATTATAGCAATGGAAAAAACACATGAATTTAAAGGTGTATATCATGTTTTACATGGTTCTATTTCTCCTATGAATGGAATTGGACCAGATGACATTAAGATAAAAGAACTTTTATCTAGGTTGATGGATGGACAAGTAAAAGAAGTAATATTAGCTACTAATCCTAGGGTAGAAGGAGAAGCGACAGCTATGTATTTATCTAAATTGATTAAACCATTAGGAATTAAAGTAACTAGAATAGCACATGGAATTCCTGTTGGAGGGGATTTAGAGTATACGGATGAAATTACATTAACAAAAGCGCTAGAGGGAAGAAGAGAATTATAAAAAGTAACATAAAACAAAAAAGCACAGATGTGCTTTTTTAATTATGTAATAATATATTGCAAATATTTTTTGTTGAATTTGGATGTCCCAAAAGTCTAGCATTGTTTTTCATTTCATTTAGTTTATCAGGATTAGAAAATAAACTATGTAAAATTTTAGATGCATCATCCTCTTTTTTTATCCAAATACCAACATTCTTATTTTCTAAAAATTCTGCATTTTCTTCTTCCTGCCCAGGAATAGGGTTGATAATAATCATTGGTAATTCAGAGGCTAAACTTTCTGTTGTTGTCATGCCACCAGGTTTTGTTACTACCAAATCGGAAATGCTCATAAGCTCAGGAACTTGATTCGTAAAACTAAGGACTTTAACTCGTTTGTTAGCCTTGTTTTTTTCAACGATTTCATCGAATTTTGCTTTCATTTTTTCATTTTTTCCAGCAATGGCGATGATTTGCATATCTAAAGAAGTTTTGATAAGACTATCTAATATTTCAAAGGTTTTGGATTTTCCTAAACCAAATTCTCCACCCCCAAAAAATAATATATTTCGTTTTCCATCTTGGAGATGATAAGTATCCAGGATTTTTTTTCTATCATGTTTTTGTAAAAATCGGTTGGATAGGGGAATGCCTGTTACGAATATTTTTGTATTTTTAATATCTTTTTGTATTAAATAATCTTTCATTTTATCATTGGCTACAAAATAATAATCAGTAAAATCGCTACCAACAAGCCACTGGTCATGTGGGGCAAAATCAGTCATAATGGTTGCAATTTTTGCGGTTATTTTTCCTTTTCTTTTTAGATAACTACACATTTGGCTACTAAATGGATGGGTAGAAATAATTAAATCTGGTTTTTTTTCTCGTAATAATTTTAATAATTTAATTGCCATAATTTTATTAGATCTGGTAGAAAGATGAGCCAAAGGTCCTTTTTGAGAATCATTATAAATTTTTCCCCAAACCCAAGGAGCCTTTTTAGCAGCTTCTCGGTAAGCTGCCGTTGTAACTTTTTCAACGGTTTTATTTACATATTTCATACAGTCGATTAATTCAATATAATTATTTTTATAATGGTTTAGAATATATTCATGGATGGATTTTGCGGCATTTAGATGACCACCGCCATAAGAGGCATAAAAAATTAAAATATTCATAAAAAATCCTTTCTGTGGATTGGGGACGTTTCTTTTTGCACATTTTTGTGCAATGAGGGACATATCTTAAAATTAAATATAAAATATTATAAAGAACTGTCCCTAAATTCACAAAAATGTGCAAAAAGAAACGTCCCCAATTCACATTCTATCATAAAAATAATAAAATTTCAAAAAATGGAATATTTTTTTAATAAAAATACAAAATAATAAAGAATATAAAAAAGAAAAAGGTGATTTTTTGAAAAAAGTAATAAAAATAATAGGATTAATTTTGATTTTATTAGTCATTATCATATCTTTCACTTTTGTAGGAGGTGACATGCGAGAAGATAATATTAGTTATGCAGCGTCTTCTAATACATCTGACATACAGTTAATGGCAAGGGCTATTAATGGAGAAGCAAGAGGAGAACCTTATGAAGGACAAGTTGCTGTAGGTGCTGTTATTTTAAATAGAGTAAAAAGTTCTCAATTCCCAAATACGATAGCAGGAGTTATTTATCAATCAGGAGCTTTTACAGCAGTCTCAGATGGACAAATTAATAGTCCTATTAGTGAAGGTTCTACTGTATATAAAGCAGCACAAGATGCTATGAATGGTTGGGATCCAACGGGAGGATGTATTTATTACTTTAATCCTGATACAGCAACCAATCAATGGATTTGGTCAAGGCCATTGGTAAAAACCATTGGAAAGCATCGTTTTTGTAAATAGGTGTTTTTGGGGACGGAGATAAAAAACACCTTATTGGTAAAAAAATAAATAAGGTGTTTTTTATCTCCGTCCCCAAAAACACCTTAGAGGAGAGTTTAGAATGAATAAATTAAAGGATTGGAAAGAAAGATTAAAAAAAGGGCATATGCTTAGCGTGATTTGTGTGCTATTGATACTTGTCATAGCATTGGGGATTATATTGTATAGCAAACAAAGAGAATATAAACAAGCATCTGAAAATAGCTATAACATGGCTTTTTATGAATTAGTAGATTATGTACAAAATGTGGAAAATTATTTAGCAAAATCGTTAATTTCATCTACTTCAGAACATGGAGCAGAAACGCTGACAAATTTATGGAGAGAAGCTAACTTAGCACAAGCTTATTTAGCTAGGCTTCCTATTGAAAGTCAAGAGTTAGAAAACACCGAGAAGTTCTTAAATCAGGTAAGTGATTATAGTTATTCCTTATCTAGGAAAAATATTTATAATGAAGATTTGACACAAGAGGATTTTACGAATTTGAAAGAATTACATTCTTATAGTGTAGAACTAGAAAATACATTAAATCAGTTATCAGAAGATTTAAATAATGGAAGATTTTCTTGGGGAGAATTGACTCAAAAAGGAACAATTGCTTTTGCTCAACAAGTTGATAATATATCAAAAGAAAGTTTTAGCAATTTAGAAGAGAATTTTCATGAATATTCAGGGCTAATTTACGATGGTGCTTTTTCAGAACATTTAACAGGTGTTGAGAAAAAAGGTTTAACAGGAGAAGATATTGACGAAGAGCAAGCAAAACAAATAGCAGAAGAATTTGTTGGCAAAGACAATATAAAAGAAATTTCTAATCTAGGTTTCTCAGAAAATGCAACAATTCCTGTATATGATTTTTCTATTATAAATAATAATGATGAAACCTTTAATATATCTATTTCTAAAACAGGCGGACATATCGTAGCCATGAATTCTAATAGAGAAGTAAATTCAGAAATTATTTCGCAAGAAGAAGCTAATAATAAGGGAAAAGAATTCTTAGAATCAAAAGGATTTAGCAATATGAAGGAAACGTATTATTTGAAACAAGAAGGAATTGTTACGATTAATTATGCAGCAACACAAGATAATGTAGTAATGTATCCTGACTTGATTAAAGTAAAAGTTGCTCTGGATAATGGTGAAATTTTAGGAATTGAAACAACGGGATATTTAAACAATCATACGAAAAGAGACTTGTCAAATGTAAAAATTACCAAAGAGGAAGCAAAGTCATCTTTAAATAAAGATTTAGCAATTGAAAGTGAAGGACTAGCTGTTATTCCAACAGAATGGCAAACTGAAATTTTGTGTTACGAATTTAAAGGGAAAGTGGAAGATAGGGAATTTTTAGTTTATATAAATGCTGAAAATGGTAGAGAAGAAGATATTTTAATTATAACGAATACACCGAATGGTACGTTGACAATGTAATAAAAATAATGCTGTCAACTTAATTTGTAATATATTATTTTTTTACACCTTGTGTGCCAAACCTTATAATTTTAAAGTTACAAAATCATATTTTACAAATTGAGTTAACAGCATTTCGTTATTTAATGTCTTTTATAAGTATCCTTTGACAATAATTGTTTATTAACAATTTGTCCATCTTTCTTCAAAATTTTATAAGCTTCTGAGTAAATAGCCGTAGAAGTTCGACCTGTTTCATAAGAAGAAATTTGAACCTCGTAATCATCTTCTTGCTTCATACCAAAGATTTGGAAATTAGCAATGCCACCAGAGACAGAACAAACTAACTTAATGGGATAATTTCTATTATTGACAAATTGAAAATCAAGAGAACCATATACAACTGTAGCATCTCTACTTGCTGTTACATAAGAAGGTACAAATTGATGATTCGTTCTTTGGGTTACTTCTAAATTAGCATAAACAACAGCATTATATAAAGTAGAAGTAATCTGACAAATACCACCACCAAGTCCATCTTCTACTCTACCCTCCACATAGATAGGAGCTTCTTTATATCCTGCTGCAATTGTTCTAGCACCAACTACTCTATTATAAGAAAAAGTTTCTCCTGGCATTAAAACGGTTCCATTTATTTTATTGGCAGCTAAAATCAAATTTGTTGTTCTATTTTTATTGCTGGTAGCATATTTAGTAGAGTAAGTAGATAATAAATCTGGAAAAGCTTCTGTGCCAATCATATTAGTTGTTACATTAGGAATAATAATATTTAAAGGAATATTATATTCTTCTTTCTGTTCGCTAGCTACTAATGCTTTGGCGTCTTCTAAAGAAATTTTAAAATCCACACCATTTTCAGATGGATAGACGGCAAATGGATCTGTGGTATAATAAGCATCTACTGGATCTTTGCGAACTTCATTATAAATTGCTTCGACATCAATTTCTTCAGGTTGTTGTGTTTTTACTGTAATTTCTATTGGCGTGTCTAGGGCAGAAAAAGTAGAAATGGCATTTTTGATAGATTCGATGGTTGCATCTACATTAACCACATTTCCCTCTGTTCCCGCAGTTATAATTAATTCGTCATTTTCTATGTAATAACTACTTTGAATAACAGTGTCTGGCAATTGTGCAGATATATCTTCTAAATTTTTCTTTAATAATTCTTTATTAAAAGTAACATTTGGTTCAATATTAATATTTCCAAACATGGTAGACAATACTGATAGGTTATTTTCAAAAATACTTCCATTTCTTCCAATATGGAAAGCTGAATTACAAGCTGATTTTGTATCAAAAGCAATGTCCATTTGCGAAAGTGATATGGTTGTTTCAAAATCTTTGTAGGTTAATTTGATTTCTTCTGGAAGTCTATCTTTTAAGTAATTATCTAGTTGATATCTTGCATCTGATGTACTTAAACCAGAAACATCAATTCCTTTGATTGATACACCAGAAATAATATTGGTATTCAATATATTATAAACTGTAAAAATACTAAACACTAGAAATATAACAACAATAAAAAGAATGACTAATAAAGTAAAAATAGATATTACATCAGTTGATTTTTCCTTAACAGGGACAAATGTTGTAGCTGAATTTTCATCTTGTTTTTCCTCTATTTTTACCAAGTTGGTATTTTGCTTTTCATCTATTTTTTCTAAAAGACTATTCTTATTGCTCATCTTTATTCTCCTTGTGATACATATCTAATTTATTATATCATATTTTAACAAAAAAAGTGAAAAAAACATAAAAAATGTCAAAATAAAATTAAAAAAAATGTAAATACTATAATTATAAAACTTAAAATTAAGTTTTATGATAAAAATAAAATCTTTAAAGGATTGGTTTTAGGAGGATATTATGTCTAGAAATAGTAAATTAATGTCTGAAAATTTAAGAGAAGAAATAGCAAAAGAATTAGGAGTTTATGAACAAGTAAAACAAGATGGTGGAAGTTGGGCCAATGTATCTTCAAAACAATGTGGAAATATTGTATCAAAGGCAATTGAAATTGCAAATAGAAGTGTAGAAAACAAATAAAAATCTCTCAAAATGAGCAACTGAGGAAACTTCCTCAATTGCTCATTTTTTAAAGGTTGCAAAAAATAGAAATTAGGCATATAATTGAGCAAAGGAATGTGATGAAGAAGTGAAAAATTTAACGATAAAAGAAATCATGAAAGTAACAAAAGCAAAGCTAATTACTGGGAACTTAGATTTTATCTGTAAAAACTTTTCTAAAGATACAAGAACAATTCAAAAAGGAGATACTTATATTGCAATCAAGGGAGAAAAATTTGATGGCAATCTATTTTGGAGGCAAGCTTTAGAAAAAGGAGCAGATTGCGTTATTGTATCAGATATTCAATATGAACAAAGAGATTTAGAAAAGTTTAAAAATAAAACGATTTTAAAAGTAAAAGACACTTTGCAAGCCTTATATAAAATTGCAAAATTAAAAAGAGATTTTTATCAAATACCAGTCATAGCCATAACAGGAAGTGTGGGAAAAACCAGTACAAAAGATATTGTGGCAAGTGTTGTTTCTCAAAAATACAAAACATTAAAAACGATACGGAAACAACAATAATAATATAGGCTTACCATTTACTATATTAAAATTACAAGAAGAAGAGGCAATGGTACTGGAAATGGGAATGAATCATTTTGGAGAAATTAGCTTATTAAGCCAGATTGCTAGACCTAACATCTGTATTATTACGAACATAGGAACCTCACATATAGGAAATTTAGGTTCTAGAGAAAATATATTAAAGGCAAAACTAGAAATTCTAGAAGGAGCGGATAATCCAACTATTATTGTTAATAACGATAATGATTTATTACATAAATGGCAAAAAGAAAATAGAAGTAATATGAATATCATTACTTATGGAATTCATGAACCAAGTGACATTAATGCCAAACAGATTGTGCTAGAAGAAGATGGCAGTGAATTTATTTGCCATACTGAGAATGAAAGCATAAAAGTAAAAGTGCCAGTTGGAGGAGAACATTTTATATTAAATTCTCTATGTGCGGTAAGTGTTGGAAAAGCTTTAAAAATAGAAACAGACAAAATTATAAAAGGTATTGAAAGTTTTGAATTAACGAAAAAAAGAATGGATATTACCGAATTAAAAAATGGTGTAAAGATAATTAATGATGCTTATAATGCTAGTTTGGAATCAATGCAAGCTAGTTTGAAATATCTATCGAAATTAAAAGAAAATAGAAAAATTGCAGTATTAGGCGATATGTTAGAATTAGGAGAATACTCACAAAAATTACATGAAGAGGTAGGAGAAGAAGTCTATAAAAATAAAATTGATATTCTAATGTGTAGTGGGAAAAATGCAAAATACATAGCCAAAAGAGCAAAAGAATTAGGAATGTTAGAAGAAAATATTTATTATTTTAAAACGAAAGAAGAAATCATAAACAAACTAAAAGAAATTACGAAAAAAGGAGATGTTATTTTATTAAAAGCATCGAATGGTATGAAATTTTTTGATATAGCAGAAAAAATTTAAAGGAGTGTTGTGTATGCAAAAAACAAAATTAGGAGTGGTTTTTGGAGGTATGTCAACAGAAAATGAAGTATCTGTTGTATCTGCAAATTCAGTGTTAAAGAATTTAGATGAGAATAAATATGAATTATATCCCGTTTATATTGATAAAGATGGAACTTGGTACCAATATGATTATTGTCAAGAAGAAAGAAAATTAGGAGAAGCGGTTCATCATAAAAAGAAAATACAAGACGTTATGGGATATCTACAAAATTTAGATATTGTATTTCCTGTATTACATGGCTTATATGGAGAAGATGGAACAATACAAGGGCTATTTGAATTATTAAAAAAGCCATATGTAGGATGTGGGGTTTTAGCTTCTAGTGTGGGAATGGATAAAGTTTATACGAAAATTGTCTTTGAGAGAGCTGGATTAAAGCAAGCTAAATATGAGTATATTAAAAGATATAAAGACAATTATATTTATATTGACAAAGAATTTAATGAAGAAATAGTGCAATTAGATCAAATTATAGAAAAAATCGTAACAAATCTAAAATTTCCGATGTTTATTAAACCATCTAATTCTGGTTCTAGTGTGGGAATTAACAAAGCCAAAAACAAAGAAGAATTAAAACAATCAATAGAATATGCTTCAAAATTTGATAGCAAAATTTTAGTAGAAGAAGGAATTGAAGGAAGAGAAGTAGAATGTGCTGTACTTGGCAACGAAGAAGTAATCGCTTCTTGTGTTGGAGAGATAAAACCAGCAGAAGAATTTTATAGTTATGATGCCAAGTACAAAAATGAAGAGTCAAAAACAGAGATACCTGCCAATATCCCAGAAGAATTATCAGATGAAATCAGAAAACAAGCAATCAAAGCGTTTAAATCTATAGATGGAAAAGGGTTATCAAGAGTTGATTTCTTTATTGAAAATGAGACCAATCAAATCTATATTAATGAAATTAATACCTTGCCAGGATTTACCAGTATTAGTATGTATCCAAAGTTATTTGAAGCAAGTGGTATTGGTTACCAAGAATTGTTAGATAGATTAATAGAGTTAAGTAAAGAAAAGAGTTGATTTGCTGTTATGTTATAAAGTAATATTTAATAAAAAAACATAAGAAAATCCATAAAAACTATGGATTTTTTTTTGATTTATGATATAATAAGCTTACCTTATTTTTAAGGAAAGGATGTCAAAAATGGTTTTTAAAAATTATTATAAAATATTAGATTTAGAAACAAGTCATGTTTCAATTGATGAAATAAAAGTTGCCTATCGACAAGCAGCTAAAAAATATCACCCAGACTTAAACATAGGAGATAAGCTAGCAGAAGAAAAAATAAAAGATATCAATGAAGCTTATAGAACACTATCTGTTCCAGCCTCTAAGAAGAAATATGATAAAATATGGAATTCTCGTTTTCGAAAAAGTCAAAAAGCGTTTTCTGGCAAAGGAGAAAAAGGAACAATTCTTACTATGTTTCTAGGCGATATCGAAAAAGAAGGAAAAAATGGACAAGCAACCTCTAAAAAATCTTCTATCAAAGGTGAAAATATTGAAACACAAATTAATATTAGTATACAAGAAGCATTTTATGGAATGGAAAAAACAATAGCATTAAGAACCCCAGAAGGAAAAATAAAAAATTTACTTGTCACAATTCCGCAAGGAATTCAAAATGGGGAAAAAATTCGTTTAATAGGACAAGGCAAGTCTGGAGAAAATGGAGGTAAGAATGGAGATTTATTAATTAAAATCAATATAGAGGACAGTAAACCATTTAAGCTAAAAGGATATGACTTATATACAGATTTATTATTAACTCCATGGGAGGCAGCTTTAGGGGCTAGAGCAAGTGTAACCTCAATTGACGATGAAACCAAAATATATATCCCACAAGGAATTCAAAGTGGAGAAAGAATCAAAATTCCTGGAAAAGGTTATAAAGACGGGAATGGTACAAGAGGAGATTTAATTGCAGAAATCAAAGTAGTAGTACCAAAACAATTAAGCGAGCAAGAAAAAGCCATATTTGAAAAATTAAATGAAATATCAGATTTTAATCCTAGAAATGAAAAAACATAAAAATTTACATAAATTTTGTATTGACAAAATGCTTATTTTCCGCTATAATTAATTATAGTGTTGAAACAAAAGACAAGCTATGGATTAAAATCGTAGGAAGAGGTGTAAAAATGGAAACAATACAAGGTAAACACTTTAGTATAACAGATCCAGAAGGAGTGAAAACAGTCATATATCAAGTAAACAAAACAAAAAAAGAATACTTAGATGAATATCCTAAATACACAGTAGAAAGATTAGACCATACAGAAGAATTAGTAGGAAATTTAAATCGAAGAACTTTTTATGTTGAGGAGCCTCAAAAAGATGGAAATCAGTTAGTTATTCTATCATTTGGCAAAGATAAGGTTGTTATTAATACTGGAATTTTGTTAGGAGATGAGGTAAAAATAACAAAAAAACCAACACCATTTAAGTTTAATACCTTATATTCAGAAGAGCAAACAGAATATAAAGATTTTCAATATACACCAAATTTAAAAAGACCAATTTCAATTATAGACCCAGAAACTACAGAAGAAGTAAAGCCTGTGCTTTATTTTGATGAAAAAACAAATGAAGTCAAAGGTAAGTGTAAATTAAAACCATACAAATCTTATTTCGCATTCGAAATAAGAGAAGGAGAGTAGGGAGGAAATAATATGTCAGCAGATACTGATAAAAGAAAGAGAAATACACAAATACCGCCAGAGGCAATAGAAGGTGCAGCAGGAACATATGACAAAACTGAAATGACCGGTTATGTTGTAGCAATAGATTGCGCTAGAGAGGTAGAAAATCCAAACAAAAACAACACAATCACTATAACAGGAGATTCTTATGCAAGAGATGTAGTATCTAGTATAGAATTAAAAGAGGGAATGCGTATTGTTGCAAAAGATGGAGGAAAACCTGTTATAAAGCAAAAAACGAAAAAGGATGGACTAGAAATATAATATATACAAAAGAGTAGGTGAAATGTATGCATTATAAAATAGAAGGAGCTATTAGAAGAAATAGAAAGAATTTTATTATATTTGCTATACTATGGATATTTATAGCCATAGTATTTGTTTCGCCATTTGCTTATAGCTCACATATGGCAGGATTAGAAGGAAAAATAGATTTAGAAGTATTTATTGAAACATTTGGAACATCTATCATGCATCCATTCCAAACGTTTGGAAACGTATTTGTACAAGGAGCAGGTGGAACTTATTTTTCAAGCTTACTAGTTGTTACCATAATTTATGCTATATTCTTCTTTATAGGTTTTGTAAGATCAGCACCTAAAAATGAATATACAGATATAGAACATGGATCTAGTGATTGGAGTCAAAGAGGAGAACAATATCAGATATTAAGTAAAGATAAAGGAATCATATTAGCAGAAGGTAATTATTTGCCAGTTGATAAACGAGGAAATGTCAATGTATTAGTGGTTGGACGGATCTGGATCTGGTAAATCGGCATCTTATTCTATACCAAATGCATATCAATGTTTAGGTTCGTATGTCTTTACAGACCCAAAAGGAGAGCTATATGATAGAACAGCAGGATACCTAAAAGAAAAAGGATATGAAATTAAAGTATTAAACTTAGTAAGACCACAATATAGTGATGGATACAATCCATTAATGCATATATCATCAGAAATAGATGTAGACGTTATAGCCAATACCATTGTAAAAGGTCAAAAATCGGAAAATAGTAGTAATTCAGATCCATATTGGGATGATATGGCAGAAATGTTGCTAAAAGCATTAATTTATTATTTGATTGCAACAAGACCAGAAGAAGAACAAAATTTAGCCAGTTGTGCAGAGCTTGTAAGGGCAGCTAACAATAATGGTGGAAGCAATTTACTTACAGAATTAATGAGTCAATTACCTTATGACCATCCTGCTAGAATGTATTATAAATCCATTGAAATTGCACCAGAAAAAACGTATGGTTCTATTTTAAGTTCATTGCAATCTAAACTAGGTAAATTTGACTCAAAAGAAATAGCGGAATTAACATCAACAGATACCATAGATTTTGAAGAAATAGGAAATAAGAAAACAGCTGTCTATGTTATATCATCTGATACACATACAGCATATGATTTCTTGCTAACAATTTTCTTCTCACAAATGATACAACAATTATATGACTATGCAGATCAAAATGGAGGAACCTTAAAAGAACAAACATTTTTCATATTAGATGAGTTTGCCAACATAGGTAAAATACCAGATTTTGACAAAAAAATATCAACTTCCAGAAGTAGAAAAATATCATTTAGTGTTATTTTACAAAACATAGACCAATTAGAAGCGGTTTATGAAAAATCTTATGAAACAATTATGGGTAACTGCGATACACACGTATTCTTGGGAAGTAACTCTTATAAAACAGTAGAGTATTTTTCTAAAGCATTAGGAGAAAAAACCATAGAAAGAGATAGCATTTCTGTTAATCGTGATAGGCAAAATTGGAAAACAGGAAAATCTGTATCAGATCAAGTAATGGCAAGAGCTTTAATGACACCAGATGAGCTTCGTAGAATGGATAATGATGATTGTATTATTTTTGAAAAAGGAATTAAACCAGTTAAAGCTAAAAAATTTTATTACTTTAAACATCCAATGGCAAAGAAAATGGCGGCCTTTGAAATAAGTCACAATGACATTGGAGAAAAAGATAGAGGCATATGGAGAAAATATAACCCATATAATCCATATGTAGAAGAAAAAGATGAGAAATCAGCTCAAAACTTACAAGTAGAATCATTAGATGATTTATTTGATGAAGATCCTCTACCTAAAAAAGAAAAAATCAAAAATAAAGAGATACTAGAGCCAAAGCAACCAATGCAGCAATCAACTCAAATAAGTAGAATGGATTTGGATTTAGAAGAATCGGAAGCAGAGGCACCAATGTTACCACAAGATAATGATGATGACATCTATGATTTACAAAAAGAATTAGAAGCTAAATTTGATGAATTATTTGGATCAATGGATGAATAGGGAGCAATTGGAGATGTTTTCAATTGTTCTTTTTTAATTTTCTTAAAATAAAACAGTTTTAAAAAGGCATTATTAAAAAGAATTTTAATTTTATGATTGACAATGAATGGAAAATAATGTAATATATAAATAGATTTTTTCAAAATTAAAAATATTTTTAATCAAAATTTTAATTCCAACTAAGTTATTAAGATCTTAACAAAATCAAATATGAAAAACAATGAAATCAGCTGAGAAAAGCAGAGATTTAATGAAATTATAAGAGAAAATCATAAAAATATTTATTTACTTGTAAATAAATATTGACAAATAAATAAAATAATTATATAATATAAGGAGAGATGACGTGAAAAAATTTACATATGACGATTATTTGTACTATAAAAAATATTTTGTTAACAATTTAATAAAAACTAATTACGTACTAATGGAAGATGGAGAATCATATACCTATGAAGAAAAAGAATCTTATCAACCACACGACAGAATTTTTAAAGAAATACTAGATGATAAAAGAGAAGCAGTAACCTTTTTGAATGAAATGTTAAAACTTAAAAATACCAAATATAAATTAGAGGAAAAGGATATAGAAAAATACAATAGGAATTTCATCACAAATGACTTTTCTAATATGGAGTCAGATGTGACTTATAAAAAAATAGACCAAAATATATTTTTCTTAATAGAACACCAATCTACCATAGATTATTCCATGCCTTATAGAATATTAAAATATAATATGGCAATTATGGAAAGTGCTATTGATAGAAATAAAGTAAAAAATAAAAATTATAAATTACCAACTATATATTCATTCGTAATATATACGGGAAATAAAAAATGGGATGCGACTAATTATTTAGTGAACAAACAAGAAAGGTTAGTAGGTTGTGAGTTACAAAGTTTTGAAAACTTCCAAGTAATTGATATTAATGATTATACAGAGAAAGAGTTGTTAGAAAGTGAAAGTTTACTAACGAAAATTATGTTATTAGAGAAGGCAAAAAATTATAAAGAATTAGAAAATTATTTACAAACAATTATCGGAAAAAGTATGGATTATAGTCAGACGATATTCATGCAAAGACTTATCAAATATATTTTTAAAAATAAATTAAGCAATGAAAAATTAAGAAAGTTTATTCAAGAATTACAACAAAAACAAGAAAAAGGAGGAGATATTATGTTTGTAGAAATAATAAGTAAAAAAATTGATGAAGTATTTGAAATGGAAGAAAAAGTAAAAGAACAAGAAACAAAAGTAAAAGAACAAGAAACAAAAGTAAAAGAACAAGAAACAAAAGTAAAAGAACAAGAAACAAAAGTAAAAGAACAAGAAACAAAGGTAAAAGAACGAGAAGCAAAGATAGAAGAAGAAAAAGTAAAAATCGAACAAGAAAAAATGGAAATTAAAGAAAGAGAGAAAGCCGTAACTACAAAAGAAAATAAAATGATTATTAAAATGTTAAAAAATAATATAGATGAAAACACAATTTTAAAAATTGTTGATATTGACAAAAACAGATTAGCAAAAATAAAAAAAGATAACAATTTTGTTGTTGCCAATTAATTGCTTTAAAAATAAGAAATATTAGTGGTAGACAAATAGTTAATAGTTAATATAATTTTACTTTTCCATAAAAAAGATTTGATATGAATTTTCTTGGAGTTTGTTTAGAGCGAAAATATTTTCGTAAATCCTATTGCAAAAAGAAAAAATTTATAGTAAAATAATTTCCAGAAACGAAAAAAGGAGAAAAAAATGAAATTTGTACACATAGCAGATATGCATTTTGATAGTCCATTTATCAACCTTTCAGACAAAGACATATTAGGAGATTTGCGAAGACTAGAACAACGAAAAGTATTTAAAAAAATAATTGAATATATTAAACAAAATAATATAGAATACTTATTTATTTCAGGAGATTTATATGAACATAAATATGTAAAGTTATCTACCATTGAATATATAAACAGTTTATTTCAAGAAATACCAAAAACCAAAATATTTATTAGCCCAGGAAACCATGACCCCTATGTCAAAAATTCTTATTATAATAAATTTGATTGGAATGAAAATGTAAAGATATTTCATTCTGAAATTGAAAAAATCGAATATGAAAATATTAACATATATGGATATGGATTTGACGACTTTTACTGTACAGATTGTGGTATTGAAAAATTGGAATTAGATGACTTAAATAAAATAAATTTATTGGTTATTCATGGTACATTAGATGGAGCCTCTATAGAAGAAAAACAATATAATTCAATGGCAAGAAAGATTCTAAAAGAAAAGCAATTTGATTATATTGCTATTCGGACATATTCATAAACCAGACTATAGTTCAAATATTGTCTATCCAGGTTCAACTATTTCCTTGGGCTTTGACGAACTAGGAGAACATGGAATGATAGTAGGCAATATACAAAAAGGAAAGATAGAATTAGAATTTGTGCCGCTAGATGAAGAAAAATTTAAAGAAATAGAAATAAAAGTAACAGACATTTTATCAAAGGAAGAATTAATCGAAAAATTAAATAAATTAGAAATAGAAGATAATGAATATATTAAAATAATTTTAACAGGAAATAGAAATTTTGAAATTAACAAATACGAATTACTAAAATATATGGAAAATGAAAGAATCATTAAAATAAAAGATCATACAAAAATATCTTATGATTTAAGAAAAATAGCAAATGAAAATACATTAAAAGGCTTATTTGCTAAGGAGATGCTTGAAAAATTAAATCAGCCTGAAATAGAAGAAGAAAAAGCAATCATAGAAAAAGCTATAGAAATAGGGTTAGAGGCATTAGAATAATAAGATGTTTTGTGGACAGGATCAAAAATACCACTTATTTATTATGACACCTATAAATTATGAGAATTATAAAGAATAGCAGCAATTAAGGAGGGGATATTTCTTGCAAATAAATAAATTAAAAATAAACGCTTATGGAAAATTAAAAGAAAGAGAATTAAATTTTGAAAAAAATATCAATATTATTTACGGAAAAAACGAAGCTGGTAAATCTACACTTTTAAATTTTATTGTAAATTGTTTTTATGGAATTTCTAAAAATAAAAAAGGAAAAGACATATCAGATTTTGAAAAATATATACCATGGACAGGAGAAGATTTTTCTGGAAAATTAGAATATGAATTAGACAATCAAGAAAAATTTGAAATTTTTAGAGATTTTAAAAAGAAAAATCCAAAAATATTTAATGAAAAAATGGAGGATATTTCAAAAGAATTTAATATTGATAAAAATAGAGGAAATGAATTTTTTTATGAGCAAACCAAAGTAGATGAACTATTGTTTTTATCAACTATACTTGTTAATCAACAAGAGGTTAAACTACAAAAACAGGAACAAAATGTATTAATACAAAAAATTGCTAATTTGGTAGGAACAGGGGAAGATAACGTTTCTTTTAAAAGAGCAATTGACAGAATTAATAGAAGACAATTAGATGAAGTTGGAACGGAAAGATCTAGGGAAAAGCCGATTAATGTAATTAGTCAAAAAATTGTGGAATTAGAAAAAGAAAAACAAGAATTAGAAAAAACTGTAGACATAAAATATAAAATAGAAGAAAATAAAAATAATTTAAACCAAGAAATAGAAAACTTAGAAAATGAAAATAAATTTTTAAAAGAAATAAAATTAATTTTTGAAAATGAAAAAATAGAAAATGAAAAAATAAATTTAAAAATAAATTTAAAAAACGAAAATAATGAAAAAATAAATTCGATAAAAAACAAAATAAATGAAATAAATTCAAAAAATAAAAATATTTTTGAAAAAAATAAAAAAATAAATTCAGAAAAAAATAAATTAAATAAAAAAATGACAATTATTTTTCTGTTAATTATTTTTATTAATATTTTACAATTTATTTTTATAAAAAATATCTATTTTAATTATATTTTCCTTTTTACAGTACTAACGGTTTTAATTTTTTATTTGTTTTTAAAAAATAAAATAAAAAATAAAGAATTAAATATAAAAAATAATTTAGAAAAAGTAAATTTAGAAATAAATAATTTAAATAATGAAATTAATTTATTAGAAAAAAATAATACAGAATTAGAAAATGAAATAAATGAATTAAAAAATAAATTTAATTTAAAAATAAATGCAGAAAAAGAAAAAATAAAAAATAATTATCTAAATAAAATTAAAAAAAATAAAATAAATAATTTAATTAATTTAGAAAATATTAATTTAGAAATACAAAATTTAGAAAATAAATTAAATCATAAAAAAATAGAATTACATACTTTAGATTTAGACAACAAAAATATAGAACCAAAACTAGAGAAGTTATCAAACATAGAAGAAAAACTAGTTGACAATAACGAAAGAATGGTTAACCTTAAAAATTTAGAAAAAAGCATGAATTTAGCAAAAAAAGTTTTAAATGATTCTTATGAGAAAATGAAAAATACAGTTACCCCTAAGTTTACAGAGGAATTATCTAAAACGATAGCAGAAATTACAAATGGAAAATATACCAATGTTAGACTAAATGAGGATACTGGTCTAGTGGTAGAATTAGAGAATGGAAATTATATACCGGCTTCTCGATTAAGTATAGGAACAATTGATCAATTATACCTCTCATTAAGACTTTCTATGGTAGAAGAATTGTCAGAAGAAAAAATGCCAATTATTTTAGATGAAGCATTTGCTTATTACGATACAGAAAGATTAAAAAATATTTTGAAATATATGATACAGAGGTTTAGCGACCATCAAGTAATTATATTTACTTGTACTAATAGAGAAAAAGAAATATTAAATGAATTAAATATTGATTTTCATTCTATTAGTTTATAATAAAGATTTAATGATATCAAATAGTAAAAGTGGATGTAGCTTAAATTGTTCCTTCAAACTCCAATAGTTATATATTGGTGAGCGCATATAGTAGGGTTACTCTATTATATGTGTTTTTTTATTATTTAAATAAAAGTAACTTGTAAAAAAAAGGAAAATATATTATAATAATTAAAGCAAAATAAAAAAGGAGAATGGTTATGTTTGAAAAATTAGAAGCAGTGGAAAAGAGATATGAAGAACTAACAAAATTAATTGCTGACCCAGAAGTAATCTCAAATCAATCAGAGTGGCAAAAATTAATGAAAGAACATGCAAGTATAGAAGATATCGTATTAAAATTTAGAGAATATAAAAAAGTAAAAGAGACGATGAAAGAAGCAGAAGAATTAATACAGGATCCAGAAATGAAAGAATTAGCAGAACAAGAATATTATGAAGCAAAAGAAAATTTACCTAAAATAGAAGAAGAATTAAAAATTTTGTTGATTCCAAAAGATCCAGACGATGACAAAAATATTATATGTGAGATTAGAGCAGGGGCAGGAGGAGAGGAAGCAGCACTATTTGCAGGAACATTATTTAGAATGTACACCATGTATGCAGAAAAGAAACATTGGAAACTAGAAATACTAAATGAAAATGAAACAGGGCTAGGAGGATATAAGGAGATATCTTTCATGATTACGGGGAAAGGAGTTTATAGTAGATTGAAATTTGAAAGTGGCGTTCATAGAGTACAAAGAGTTCCAGACACAGAAAGTAGTGGGAGAATTCATACATCAACGACAACAGTTGCAGTTCTTCCTGTAGTTGAAGATGTCGAAATAGATATCAATCCATCAGATATAAAAATGGAAGTATTTAGAGCATCGGGAGCAGGAGGACAACATATAAATAAGACTTCATCGGCTGTAAGACTAATTCACGAGCCAACAGGAATTGTTGTAGAATGTCAAACGGAAAGGTCGCAGTTCCAAAATAAGGACAATGCCATGAAAATGCTTAGAACCAAACTATATGAAATAGAAAAAGAAAAGCAAGACAGTGAAATAGCTAATAGTAGAAAAACACAAGTAGGTTCAGGCGATAGAAGTGAAAAAATAAGAACTTATAATTATCCACAAGGAAGAATTACAGATCATAGGATTGGAATGAGTATTTATCAAATGGAAAATTTCTTAAATGGTGACATTGATGAAATGATAGATAATTTAATTGCAGCAGATAGAGCAGAAAGATTAAAAGGTGAAGAAGAATAAAATTAAACTCTTTAAAATAAATATTAATAATAATTATTTTAAGGAGTTTTTATTTTGGAAGAAATATTGAAAACAACCCTTATGGGTTTATTTTTCGGGACATTTGGTACTACATTAGGAGGAATTGTTGGTGTTTTTATAAAAAAACACTCGAATAAGTTTTTAAGTTTTATACTTGCTTTTGCTTCTGGATTAATGATGTCTATTATATGCTTTGATTTAATACCAGAAGCACTGGGGATAAGTTCTATAGCAGATATTGTAATAGGAATTGTACTCGGAATTGTAGCTATGATATTTTGTGACTTGTTAGTAGAAAGAAAATTTAATGAAAATGTAAAATTTAAAAAAGGTAATAATTCACTATTAAAGACAGGAATTATTGTATCTATAGGATTAGCCATACACAACTTTCCAGAAGGGTTAGCTATAGGTTCAGGTTTTGAAGCATCTGTGAAATTAGGACTAAGTTTAGCTTTAGCAATTTGCCTACATGATATTCCAGAAGGTAGATTCCAAAGTAGACAGTGGTTAGAAATGCTTGAGAAATGATTTGAATTTGAAAAGATATATAAGAAGAAATTGTAAATTATGTAATTATTTTTATACAGAAAGATAATTTATTGAAAGATATTTGTTTTTTATGATATAATTCTATCAATGAATAGTAATTTATATGGGGGGACTGTTTATGGCAGCTTTAACAGTTGTTCCCTTAATGGGAATGTTAGGAATTTTATTTATAGGATTTAATGTAATAATTATTACATTACTAATATTAACAATAGTATTTGGAGTAATAAGATTAGTAAAAAAGAAATTTACAAAAACATTTATTATACTACTAATTTTAACAGTTATTTTTGCATTTATAGATTATAAAATCATAAATAATTTTGTAAATTATGATGAAGTACAAAGACAAGAGCAAATAAAAGAAGAAGGAGAAGAACTAATTGCTATAAAAGATTATAATTATGATAAGGTAGAACAATACTTAAATAATGGTTGGAATCCTGACGAAACAACAAAAGCCATATATTATGCAATAAAATATAATTCAGATGAAAACAAAGAAAAAGATGAATGGAGTATATTAGAATTGCTATTAAAAAATGGAGTAAATCCAGATGTGCAAATTTATGAAGAACCACAAGGAGCTAATACACCACTTACATATACAACAGAATGTGGATATTATGGTGCAACTAAATTATTGCTTGAAAATGGTGCTGATCCAAATTACCAAGAATCAGATATGAATAAAAATGGATTACTTGCTTTAAGATTTTATAACAATGATAAGGCAGCAGAAACATTACAATTATTGTTAGATTATGGAACAGATTTAGATATAAGAACAAATGTAGGATATGGAATAGATGAAACAGGCAGAGAAATGCTTAAAAATTTTGAAAAAGATTATGGAAAAGTTAAAGAAAATGTACCAGATTATGATGATATAGTAAGTATAATAAATAATTTGGAACTATAGAATAAGAGGTATTTGAATGATAGATATTGTAACATTTGGAATATCAGGAATATTAACAATTATTGCTATTTTAATTAGCATAGTATTATTTATGTTAACAATAATATTTGGAATAATAAGAGCCATTAAAAAGAAATTCAAAAAAACATTTATTATACTATTAATTGCAACAATATTATTTGTGGCTATAGATTTCTTTGCAATAAATAATCTAGTACATAAATTTAATGAAATAAGTATAAACGAAAATACGGAAATAATACAGAGAGATGGAAAAATAATTTTAACTGATAACCCTATTGAACAATTATTTATGGCAGATGAGAAAATTACACAAATTCTTTGTAATGACATAATGAATAAAATTAAAACAAAAGATTATGAAAATATAAAAAATATTTTTTCAACAGATATGATAAATAATGTTCAAAATTTAGATGAAGGAATAAACAAACTATTAGAGATTTCAAATGAAAATATTACAGAGCATAAAGCACGAGAAAATGGAACAGAAACTCATTGGGATAGTGGAAAACATAGAAAAACATATAGATTTAGTATTGATATAGCTACTGATATTAAAGTATATAGTATTGGTTTTGAGTACGATTACCAGAATCCTTTTAATAAAGAAACTTTAGGTGTTAATAGAATGGTAATT
This sequence comes from uncultured Clostridia bacterium, assembly GCA_944386725.1. Classification (GTDB taxonomy): domain Bacteria; phylum Bacillota; class Clostridia; order TANB77; family CAG-508; genus CAG-269. Next base: position 2,557 of record CALXCE010000002.1, on the reverse strand, counting down.
GTAGATGACGAAAGAAATATTTTAGTTTTAGTAGATAACGAAAATATAAATAAAGGATATTAAAATATTCAATTTGAAAGAGAGGAATAAATATGTTAGAAGAACAATTAAAAGAATTAATTGAAAAATTTGGATTAACGGATAAAAAAGCGATTACTTTTGGTCATCCTAAAATGAAGATGAAATGGATTTTACCTTTACCAGGAATAACAATATATTCGTTTGAACAATTTCAACCATTCTTTATATATTTTGATGAAAAAGGGATAACCTTCTTTCCATTAGATTTGAATAATAAATATAATGTGATAGGAAAATCATTTGTTGCTTGGAACGATTTAAAAAGTTTTAACTTCAAAAAAGGTCTAATTATGGAAGATGAAATACAACTGCAATTAGATAATGGAAAAATAGAAATGAAGATTCCAAAATCAAAAGCAATGAATGAATGGGTAAAAGAAAATAATGCTTATCTGATAGAACATAATCACTTTTATAATAAATAATTTAATTTATGGAGGAAAAATAATGTTAAGTTTAGAAAAAGTAAAAAATGAGTTAGAAAAATACAATTATACTTATGACAATGATATTCTATGTGGACATACAAAATCAAAAATAAAGTGGGTTTTACCAACAGGAATAGTAAATGTGTTAGCTTTTGAACAATCAACATCATATTTATTTAGATTTAGTAGTAGTGGAATTAATTTATTTCCAATTCAAGGAGATTGGAATATTGCTGATAATTTACAGATTTCGTGGAGTGAAATAAATAGTTTTAAAATGAAAAATGGATTATTAGAAAATGAAATGCAAATTGAAACACAATCTATGAAAATAGAAATGAAAATAAATAAAGTTGTTGCTAATAATAGTTGGGTTAAAGATAATATAAACTATTTAAAGGAAAAAAATTATTTTTATAATAAATAATATAAAATAAGTTATTGCTATTATTAAAAGAAATGTTAAAAGGTGATGTTTATGAAAAAAGAATTGAAAATAATGTTTAGTATTTTAGGAATTATATTTATTTTAGGTATTGTATTTTTTGTAGTGGATTATAAGAGGGTACAGAAACAAGAGAAACCTATTTTCTGCATACAAAATCCAGCAGGAATAATTAATGATGGAGGAACAATAGAATACTTTGGATTAGGATATAAGGTAATTGATTTTCATACATTAGCAGGATACGATGACATTAAGATAGGTAGTTGGTTTATGGATTATAATGATTTTGAAGAAGAAATGAAAGAATATGAAGAAAGGTTTGAAGAAGAATTAAGACAAAATGAAGATACTATTGAAGAGGTATTTAATGCTAAAATAAAGGAAATAAGAGAATATAACGGAGTAACATCAATTTTAATAGAAGGATTGGATACTAATGATATAAATCATAAAGGAGAATTTGATTTTTCTATTGATAATAACACAGAATTATTATGGAACAATACAGAAATTGAATTGTCAGATCTAAAAGAAGGACAAAATGTTTCAATAACGTCGACAGGAGCAGTTTTAGAAAGCTATCCAGCACAATTAACTGAAGTAACAAAAATTATTGTGTTAGACGATAAATTATAATATTAATTTAAAATTTTGAAACTTGAAAGATATATAGTAATTTGGAGGGATAAAATATGCACGGATATAAAATTAATAAAGTTATATATGATGACAAAGAGATATATGTATATGAAAAAGGTATAGGTAAAAATAATTATATATTCGTTTCTGGGTGGGCAAATCCGACATCACTATCTGATATGTATGAGCTTGCTGATGAAATGAGTGAGTATGGTAGATGCTTTGTTATAGAACGATTTGGATATGGAGAAAGTTCTAATGTTAACTTTAAAAGAAGTTTAGAACAAATCTCAAAAGAAATGGAAGTAGTGCTACAATATTTAAAGATAAATGATAATATTATTTTGATAGGTCATTCTTTAGGAACATTTATATCCATAGAATTTGCAAAGAAACATAAAGAATATATTAAAGCAATACTACTTATAGATAGTTATCCAATTAAATATACTTATGAAAGATTTGCATTTTTATTTAACTATATAATGGCATACATTATTCTTTTTTTAAGGGAAATAGGATATTTTAAAAAAATAAGCGATGATAAACTAGAAAAGCTATTATTTAAAAGCAGAAAACTACCTGAAGATATAAAACAACAAGCTATAAAAATAACAAGAACTAAAATTTATAATAAAACTGTGTTGAACGAGTTGAAAGATTCAATAAAAAGTTTAAAAAACATTTACGAGGATATAAATTTGTTGAAGAACATACCATTTACTTGCATATGTAGAAAAATTTCTTACAAGAGAAATATTATATATAAAGATTACTTAAAGCACGTTAAAATAATTAATGTTTCTAAATCATCTCATTTTATCCATCATGTTCATAAGGACATTGTTTTAGATGAAATAAAAAATTTTAATTAGTTATAATACAAATTACAAGTTGTATAATAAATAAAAACGTTCAAAATAAATTATGATAAAAATATATTATAATATTATCAACAAAT
>CALXCE010000001.1 GCA_944386725.1 uncultured Clostridia bacterium | reverse complement strand
ATTCATTTAGGTCAAGAGCATTTACGAATAATATATTAAAGGTAGAAATTCCAGGAACAGTAACTTCAATAGGACAAAGTGCATTTGGTCATGCTTATAATAATCCTTCTTTTAGAAAATTAGAAGAAATTACAATACCAAGTAGTGTAACAAGTATAGCACAAGAAGCGTTTTATGGATGTGCAAGTTTAAGTAGTATAATAATACCTGATAGTGTAACTCACATAGGAGGAAATGCATTTTATAATACAGCATGGTACAACAATCAGTCAGATGGATTACTATATGTAGGAAAAGTAGCATATAAATATAAAGGAACAATGCCAAACAATACTATGATAACAATAAAAGAAGGAACAAAAGAGATAAGTGATTATGCTTTTGAAACATGTATAGGGTTAACAAACATAACCATCCCAAATAGTGTAACAAATATAGGAATGCTTGCATTTCGAGGATGTACAAATTTAAGTAGTATAACAATACCAAATAGTGTAATAAATATGGGTATTAGTGCATTTACTGGATGGACATCATCTCAAACCATAAATATACAAGGATATTCAAGTGCACCTTCCGGGTGGAATATTGGATGGGACGGTGGCTGTTCAGCTATTATAAAATGGGAGCAATAAAATAAAGCATAGAAATAATATGATACAAATAGTCATATAAAAAAATCATCTTCATACACTTAAAAAGAAATGAAGGTGATTTTTTATGTATTATGTCCAAGAAGCTGACAAGCCTTATCTTATTTTTAGCATCTTTAATATTATTCAATTGCAACAAGACAAGATTATTTTACCAATTGATGAAAAGAAAATATCCAGTAGAAAAGCACAAAAACTAGCTAAAAAAACAAAAAGAATTTTAGATAAAACCATCAGCACAAAAATTGTAATAAGTAAAAAAATACAAAAGCAAGAAGAATATGTTAATTTATTGCATGCGTATTCTTTCGAACTGATTGATGGAAAATGGCTATTTGAAGTGCTTTCTTGCAAAATATTAGAATATATTTTAGAGAAAAAAGAAATAAAAAAAGAAGAAGCAAAAATATCAATTTTAGTCAACGATTTAACAGAAAATATGCTTTCTAATATTAGACAAATTGCAAAAGAATATAAAAGAGTCAATATCATAACCAATCATATTGCGAAATTTAAGAAAATAGAAAAACAAATATTAGAAAAAGACGGAATTATGATAACTGTTGGAAACAACAAGAAAAAAGGACTTTCTAAATCACAACTAATTTTAAATGTTGACTTTCCTTCTGAATTAATCAACCAATATCATATCTATGAAAATGCTATTATTGTTAATATAAGAGGAAATGTAAAAATAGCTCAAAAAAGGTTTAATGGAATTAGTATCAATGATTATGACATAACTTTTGAAAAAACAGAGGGATTTGATTATGATAAAAGTACAAAATACAAAGCATGTAAAATATATGAAGCTCAATTCAACAAAAAACAACCGTTTCAAGAAATTATAAAACAAATGGAAAAAGATAAAGTAAAAATTACAAAACTAGTTGGAATCAATACAATAATTTAAGGGTGTTTTTGACCCCGTCCCCAAAAACACCTAAAAATTTATATAAAAGCTTTCCTTTTTTGTAAAAATATAATATAATGTATCTGTCAAAATTTAAAAATTGGCAAGGAGGTAATAAAATGCCAAATAGTAATGGAAAACACAGTAATCATGATAGAGAAAAAACGAGACCACATAAAGTACAAAATAGTAATAAAAAAGGAACAACAACAAAAAAGAAAAGACCATCAACAAATACTAACACCAATACAAAAAAACAACAAGCAAGAAAAACTAAAAAAGACAAGAAGAATAAATTTTCGAATAGACATCCAAAATTGATGATGGCAATAAAAATAGCAATTATTCTATTTTTATTATTATGTGTTATCGGAGCTGGAATTGTTGCAGGCATGTTCTTTGGGTTATTTGGGGATGAATTTGAAATAACCAAAGAAGAACTAAAAATAGGGGCAGCAAACTCTGTTGTAGTAGATAGCAATGGGGCTGTTATTGCTAACTTAAGTGGCGATGAAAAAAGAAAAATTATAACTTTAGAAGATATGGCAGACTATTTACCAAAAGCTTATGTAGCAATTGAAGATGAAAGATTTTATAAACATAGTGGCGTAGACTTTAAAAGAACAGCAGGAGCTATTGTAAATACGATATTTGGAAATAGTACTTATGGAGGAAGTACCATTACACAACAATTAGTCAAAAACATTACAAAAGATGATGAAGCATCTGGTTTAGCAGGTATTTTTAGAAAAGTAAAAGAATGGGCAAAAGCTTATCAAGTAGAAAGAATGATATCCAAAGATCAAATTCTTGAATTATATTTAAATATTTTATTTGTAGGCTCTAACAATTTACATGGAGTAGAATTAGGGGCAGAATATTACTTTAACAAAAGTGCCAAAGATTTAGATTTAGCAGAATGTGCTTTCATGGCTGGAATTAACAATTCACCAAATGCTTATGATCCATTTGATGAAAGTAAAGATAACACAGAAAAAATAAAGAATAGAACGAAAACAGTATTAGCAAAAATGCAAGAACTTGGTTATATCGAAAACCAAGAAGAATATGATGCAGCAGTAGCAAAAGTGGATGCAGGATTGCCATTTCAAAAAGGAGAAACAGTAATATCTTCTGGCTATTCTTATCATACAGATGCAGTTATAGAACAAGTTATAGAACAAGTTATGGAGGAAAAAGATATTTCAAGAGAATTGGCTCAAAACTATGTATACAGTAGTGGACTTACTATTTATTCAACAGTAGATACGACTATCCAAGCAAGGGCAGAAGAAGAAACATTAAAAGACAAATATATTAAATCAGGAAGAGAAAAAAATAGTGATGGAACCTTAAAAAATGACCAGACACAAGCAGCAATTGTAATCATAGATCATACAACAGGAAATGTATTGGGTGTTTCTGGAGGATTAGGAGAAAAAACAGGCTCAAATTTAAATCGATCTACGCAAGCTACAAGACAACCAGGTTCTTCTATTAAACCAATTGCAGATATAGCACCAGCTTTACAAGAAAAAATCATTACAGCAGCAACAGTATATGACGATGTATTAACGGATTTCAACGGATATCAGCCAAAAAATGATGGAAGCGTATATAGAGGATTAATCAACATTCGAGATATTATTGCTTATTCACAAAACGTACCAGAAGTAAAAATTATGAAGGAACTAACACCAAGTAAATCCATTGATTATTTAAGAAACTTTGGCGTAAGTACTATATATAAAGCATCAGATAATCCTACTCACAATGATGAAGGTTTACCTCTTGCTATTGGAGGACTTACAGAAGGAATTAGTCCATTAGAAATGGCAGCGGCATATGCTACAATTGCTAATAATGGAGAATATATAGAACCAACCTTCTACACAAAAGTAGTAGATTCTAATGGAAATACAGTATTAACACCAAATCAAGAAACAAGAAGGGTAATATCAGAGCAAAATGCATATATTATAAAATCCATTTTACAAGAACCTGTTAGAAAAGGAACGGCAACTTATTGTGCTATATCAGGTATAAGTGTAGCTGCTAAAACAGGAACAACAGACGGGGATAAAGATAGATGGCTTTGTGGATTTACACCATATTATGCAGCAGCATGTTGGTTTGGGTATGATAGTCCAGAAGAAGTAACAGGATTTGGAACCAATCCAGCAGGACAAATTTGGGATGCAGTTATGACAGACATTCATAAAGGCTTAGCGAATGCTTCCTTCACAAAACCAAGTGGTATTGTAGAACAAACCGTATGTAGAACAACAGGATGTATAGCAACAACAGGATGTACCGACGTTTATAAGGAAATATTTACAGCAGATAATTTACCAGAAACATGTGAAGGACACGGTTCACAAACAATTTGCTCTGAATCAGGAAAATTAGCAACCCAATATTGTTCGCAATATGTAGGAACTACGGTAAAAGCTTATGGTGGAGTAGTACCAAAAGAAAAATTACAACTATGGAAACCAGTTAATAGTTCAACATCAACAGGAACTGGTAAAATAGAAGAAAACTGTCCAATACATACAAAACCAAAAGAAACCCCAAAACCAACAACAAACACAACCAATCATACGACAAACCAAAACAATACAACCAATACAACAAATAACACAAATACAAGTAATGAAACCAATATAACAAATAATACAAATACAAGCAATGAAACTAATACAAGTGATGAAACAACTACAGATTAAAAAAGTGAGATGTGAAATTTGAGCTTTCACATCTCCTATTCGAATAAAAAAGAGAGGAAGAGAATTTTGGATATTTATTTTTACAACACATTAACCAGAAACAAAGAAATCTTTAAGCCGATAGATGAAAAAGAAGTAAGAATATATTCTTGTGGACCAACGGTATACAAAGATGCCACCATAGGAAATATGAGAACTAATATTTTTCAAGATGTATTAAGAAGAGTTCTAAGATATAATGGATATTCTTTAAAACATGCTATGAACATAACAGATGTAGGACATTTAGTTTCTGATGGTGATGAAGGAGAAGACAAAATATTAAAATCAGCAAAAGAAGAACATAAATCACCCATGGAAATTGCCGAATACTATACCAAACTGTTTTTTCAAGATTTAGAAGCTTTAAATATCGAGACTCCTGAAATTGTTTGTAAAGCAACAGACCACATCAAAGACATGTTAAAATATGTCGAAAAATTAATAGAAAACGGATATGCTTATGAAACTTCAACAGCGATTTATTTTGACATAGCAAAGTTAGATCAATATCCTATTTTATCAAATGTTGACTTAGAAGAACAAAAAGCAGGTGCCAGAGTAGATATAGATCCAGAAAAGAAAAATCCCTATGATTTTGCTTTATGGATTAAAGCACCAGAAAACCACTTAATGAAATGGGATAGTCCATGGGGACCAAGTTATCCAGGATGGCATATCGAATGTTCAGCCATGGGACAAAAATATTTAGGAGACAAATTTGATATCCATACAGGAGGAATTGACTTGATACCTACTCATCATGAAAATGAGATAGCACAAAGTAAAGGAAAGTGTGGAAAAATACCTGCTAACTATTGGATGCATGGAGAATATTTACTAATGAATGGTGGGAAAATGTCAAAAAGCTTAGGAAATGTTTATTTAATAAAAGATTTCATTGCAAAAGGATATGATCCATTAGTTTATCGTTTATTTAATTATTCTTGTCATTATCGTAACAAACTAAACTTTACATGGGATGGAATGGAAGCAACTTCAAAATCATTAGAAAGGCTAAAAAATGGTTATCAGTTACATTTGAATGGAAAAGACAAAATAGAAGACAAAATAGTAGAAGAATGGGAGGAAAAATTCCATAAAGCTATTAATGATGATTTAAATATGCCAGCAGCTATGAGCATAGTTTGGGAAGTTGTAAGACAAGAAAAAAAATCGCCTAAATTGGCTAATTTACTAGCTAGATTTGATACTGTTTTAGGACTAAAAATAGAGGAACCAATTGCTAAACAACAAGAGGATATTCCACAAGAAATTTTAAACTTAGTAGAAGAAAGAAAACAAGCAAGGGCAAATAAAGATTGGGCAAAATCAGATCAGTTAAGGGATAGGATTCAAAGGAAAGGATATGAAATAAAAGATAGTAAAGAAGGTACAGAGATTAAAAAAAGGGAATATTACATTAAAGAAAACAAAATGCAATAGTTTTTATAATTTGACTTTTAAAAGGAAGAAGAATATAATAGAAAAAACAAACGAAAGGCGGAATCAAAATGGCAATTTTATTACCTGGAGGAGCTGGATACATAGGAAGTCACACAGCTGTGGAATTATTAAAAGCAGGAAAGGAAATAGTGATAATAGATAATTTTACAAACAGTAAACCAGAAGTTTTAGAAGCAATAAAAAAAATAACAGGAAAAGATTTTAAATCTTATACAATTGATTATAGGAATAAAGAAAAGCTAGAAAAGGTATTTGAAGAAAATGAAATTGAAGCAGTTATTAATTTTGCAGGATTTAAAGCAGTAGGTGAATCAGTAGAAAAACCATTAAAATACTATAAGAATAATGTTTCAGGTTGCATATCATTATTAGAAACGATGAATCAATATAATGTAAAAAGATTTGTATTTAGCTCATCAGCTACTATATATGGAAACCCAGGAAATCCAAAATATGTTGAAGAATTTGGTAGGGGAAAAACAACAAATCCATATGGTACTACGAAATCAATGATTGAGCAAATACTAGAAGATATATATAGAGCAGACAATATGTGGGATATTGCTATTCTAAGGTATTTTAATCCTGTGGGTGCACATGAAAGCGGATTAATCGGAGAAGACCCACAAGGAATTCCAAACAATTTAATGCCGTTTATAATGAAGGTTGCTAATAAAGAAATAGATCATTTAAATGTATTTGGAAATGATTATGAAGGAACAAAAGACGGAACAGGAGCTAGAGATTATTTACATGTTGTAGACTTAGCGATTGGACATGTTAAAGCTCTTAAAAAATTAGAAAAAGAAAAAAAAGGAATATTTACATATAATCTTGGGACAGGAACACCATATACTGTTCTAGAAATGGTTGAAACTTTTAAAAAAGTAAACAACATAGAGGTACCATATGAAATTACATCAAGAAGGGCAGGAGACTTAGCAATATATTATGCTGATCCAACTAAGGCAAAAAAAGAACTAGGATGGGAAGCAACAAAAACATTAGAAGATATGTGTAGAGATTCATGGAATTATATTGTAAAACAAAAAGGACAGGTCTAAAATGTTTCAATGTCCTTAGTGTCTCAAAGGAGGAAAAATGACAAATTTTAAACAAAAAATAGCAGAACAAATTTCCAAAGCAATCGATTTAGACAAAGAAGAATTGGAAACTTATATAGAAATACCCAAAGACGTAAAAAATGGAGATTATGCATTTCCTTGTTTTCGTCTTGCCAAAGAACTAAAAAAAGCACCACAACAAATAGCAAATGAAATCAAAGAAAGAATAGAAATCGATAGCACAATTCTAGAAAAAGTAGAGGTGTTGGGAGGTTATTTAAACTTTTATATTAACAAACAATTATTAACAAAAGAAGTTTTAATGGAAATGGCAAATAAGCACGAATATGGAAAATCAAAAATAGGAGAAGATAAAACAATATTAGTAGAATATTCTTCTCCCAATATTGCAAAACCATTTCATATAGGACATTTAAGAAACACAGTAATAGGAGCAGCCTTATATAATATCTATCAATATTTAGGATATAACACAATTGGAATAAATCATTTAGGAGACTATGGTACACAATTTGGAAAATTAATCGAAGGATATAAAAGATGGGGCAATGAATACAACTTAGAAGAAAATCCAATTGAAGAATTAATGAAAATATATGTTAGAATTAATAAGCTTTGTGAAAAGGATAAAACTGTATTAGAAGCATGTAGAGAGAATTTTAAATTATTAGAGCAAAAAGACAGTTATTGCGTAGAGTTATGGGAAAAATTTAAAGAATTAAGTTTAAAAGAATTTCAAAAAATTTATGATATGCTAGGTATTCGATTTGATGCCGTGATTGGAGAATCCTTTTATATTGATAAAATGGAAAAAATTTATGAATTATTAGAAAATGCTCATGTTTTAAAAGAATCTGAGGGAGCACAAATTGTTGATTTAGAAGATAAAGGATTAGGAGTTTGCATGATTAGAAAATCAAATGGATCTAGTATTTATGCAACAAGAGATTTAGCTGCTATTCGATATCGAGCACAAACATATGATTTTGATAAATGTTTATATGTTGTAGCCTATGAACAAGCATTATATTTTAAACAACTATTTGAAGTAGCACAATATTTAGATATACCAGGAAAATGTAAACAGGGTTTAAGGCATGTGCAATATGGTATGGTGCGTTTAAGTACAGGAAGAATGTCCACTAGGGAAGGTAATGTAATTAAAGTAGAAGAGTTATTAACAGAAGCAATTCGTAGAGTAGAAGACATTATAAAAGAGAAAAACCCAGAAATGAAAAATTTAAAAGATGAGGCTAAAAAAATTGGAATAGGAGCTGTTATTTTTCATAATTTAGCTAATACCATTATAAAAGACCAAGTATTTGATTGGGATAATGTGTTAAACTTTCAAGGAGAAACAGGACCTTATATCCAATATACCTATGTACGCACGAAAAGTGTATTAGAAAAAGCAGGATATCTACCAAAAGCAGAAGAGATTAATATAGAAAAATTATCTGATGAATATTCACAAGATATTATCAAGCTGATCTATTCCTTTGAAGATACTTTAATACAGGTAACTGACAAAGACGAGCCATCTATTTTAGCAAGATATTTAATAGATTTAGCAAAAGCATTTAGTAGCTTTTATAATGAAAATAAAATTATTACGGAAGATAAAGAATTGCAAGATGCTAGAATTTATTTGACATGTAGCGTTGGTAAGGTTTTAAAAATAGGTACTAATTTACTTGGGATAGAGATGCCGGATAAAATGTAAAAAATACTTGAAAAACATAGATAAATATGTTAGAATACAAACATAATTTATCTATGTTTTTATATAGATAAAAATTTAATTCTAATTGTAATTTTATTCATTAAAATTTATATCAAAACTTATTTTATTTCATTGATTTTTAATAAATAAAGAAAATATTATATATAGATATAAATAATCCATAAGGTGAAAGGAGGCATAGTTTATGACAATTGAAGAATTATGGGAAAATTTAAAAGCAATTGTAAATAATTTAGAAAATAAGATGGATAATCTACAAAGTAAAGTAGATAAGCTAGAAAGCAAAGTAGATAACCTAGAACCGCTTATAGGTAAAATAGACAATCTAGAAAACGAAGTGCATGACATAAAAGAAAATATACATCAAATTAAAGATGTTAATATGACAAGTATGATAAAACTCCAAATGGATATGCACAAAGAGCTAAAAGAAACTAATCAAAAATTAGATAAATATTTAGAAAAAAATGAAGTAGAACACAAGAAATTTGAATATGAAATTGCGAATTTAGAATGGAAAAACAAAATTGCAAATTAAATAAATATAAAAACATAGATAAATTTAAAATTAATATTAAAAATAAAGAATATATATTAATAAATGGAATAATTATGTAAGTGAAAGGAAGTATAACCATGAGAAAATATTTTGGAACAGATGGAATCAGAAGAATTGCCAATACAGAACTAACACCAGAACTAGTATACAAAGTAGCAAAGGCAGGAGCCTATGTATTATCCAAACATACAGACCATACACCAACCATTTTAATAGGAAGAGACACCCGTATATCAGGAACTTTAATTGAAAGTGCTATGGTAGCAGGATTCTTAAGTTATGGAGCCAATGTTAAATTATTAGGAGTGATACCAACACCAGCAGTAGCCTACTTAACAAGAAAACTAAATGCAGATGCCAGTGTAGTTATTTCTGCATCACACAACACCTATGAATTTAACGGAATCAAGTATTTTAGTAATAAAGGAATGAAAATTCCAGACACACTAGAAGAAGAAATTGAAGAAGTTATGGATTCAGGAAAGCTAGATGAGTTAATGGCTGTTAATGATAAAATTGGTATTTCAGAATATGCTTTGGATTTGATAGATGAATATGTTTATTTTTTCAGAAAACATTTTGACGATGTGATAGAAAAAAATTCAAAAGATGATTTCATTGTTGGAATAGATACAGCAAACGGTGCCACATCATTCATTGCAGAAAAAGTTTTTAAAACACTGGGCATAAAATATAAAATTATCAATAACCATCCAGATGGAATTAATATCAACCAAAATTGTGGCTCTACTCATCTAGAAGGACTTAAAAAGTTTGTATTAGATAACCAATTAAGTTTAGGTGTAGCCTATGATGGAGATGGAGACAGATGTTTAGCGATTGATGAAAAGGGAAATGAGATAGATGGAGACAAATTGTTAGCAATTATTTCTAGTAATTTAAAAGAAAAAAGAAAACTAAAAAAAGATACCATCGTAGCCACTGTTATGAGCAATTTAGGACTTAATAAATATACTAGAGATAATGGTTTAGAATTATTACAAACCAAAGTGGGAGACCGTTATGTATTAGAAGAGATGTTAAAAGAGGGATTTAATTTAGGAGGAGAACAATCAGGTCATATTATTCTATTAGATTACAATCCAACAGGTGATGGAATTCTAACTTCTTTAATGTTAATTAAAGCTATATTGGAAACAAATAAAAAAGCTTCTGAATTAGGAGATATGATTAAACTATATCCGCAAGTATTAATCAATGCAAAAGTAGATAGTGATAAGAAATATGACTATGATAAAGATACTAGCATAAGAGAAGCAATCGAAAAACTTGAAAAAGAATTTGCTGGTAATGGAAGAGTCTTAATTAGAGCGTCTGGGACCGAGCCACTAGTAAGGGTTATGATAGAAGGAGAAGACCAGGAGTACATAACGAAAAAGGCTCAAGAAATAGTAGATTTGTTAGAAGAAAAATTAAAATAAGTATTTTTCTTGTAACAAAAATGTAATGAAAAAGTAATAAAAAAATATTGATAAAAGGAATAAATCATGATAACATATAAATAGATTAACAAAAGAAGATGGAGGGAATAGGATGTTTCTTTTTAATATAGCAAATCCACTAACCTTAATACTAATGCTAGCAGCGACTGTATTATTAATATTTTTAGCACAAGAAATAAAAAAGAGTTATATAGGAGCAATCGTATTATTTGTCTATTTAATTATTTTAATTATGCATGTAGCACAAATTGCTACCTTATCAGAAGAATTTAAATATATGACGGCAACCTTATCTCGATGTATCGTAATCGACTTTGTATTTGTTTTAATTAGTTTCTTCTCTTATTTATGGGTAGATGATATAGAAGCAAAAGCAGAAGGTAAGAAAAGTATTGATAACAGTCTAGATTGGTTTTGGAAAAAAATATAAATAACCGAAATAAAAAATAGAGAATATACATTATATTCTCTATTTTTTATGGAATAAAGCATTTTTTAGCATTTTACATGTATTCGTCATAAATATTAAATAATTATAATATACATATATAAGGAGAATTTGGACAAGGAGAAGAATATGTTTAATGTTACCGTACTAAAAATGAAAGATATAAAAAAATGCTTTATTGGAATGTTGACAATTAGCATTATAGTAATACTAGTGAGTAAATATTTTCCACAAATTAAAAACGGAAAAAAATTAATGGAAAAAGTATTATTTGAGAATAATATGTTAGGATGTTTGGAACAAACTATTCCGGCTATGTCTGGCATGAATGAAGAATATAAGAAAGTAGATAGTGAAGAAGAAAAAATAAACGAAGAAAACTTGTTACAGGGAGTTTTAAAAACACAAATTAGTTCCATACAAGGAATGGAATTTATAGAAGAAAAAATAGAAAAAGAAAAGGTAGCAGAAGAACAAGAAAACACAGAAAAGGAAACACAAAAAAATCAGGATGAAAGTAGTAAAAGTATAGAGGTAGCCCAAACAGGACTTACAACTCAAGTCACAACTGTTAATCCAATTGCCGAAAGTTATAATGCACAATATGGAAAAGTCAAAATAAAAAATGAAACAGATTATGAATTAACACAGGATATCTTAACACCAGATATTACAATAGAAAACAAAAATATCATATTATTTCATACACACAGTTGTGAGAGTTATACTTCAAGTGATACTTATCCTTATACACCAACAGGAACATTTCGTACTACTGATTTAAATTTTACGGTAACAAGAGTAGGAACGGAGTTAGAAAATCATCTAAAACAATACAACTATAATGTGATTCATGATACATCTTATCATGATTATCCAGCCTATAATGGTTCTTATACACGTTCTTTAGCAACAGTAGAAAGTATATTAAAAACAACACCATCTGATATTGTAATTGATGTCCATAGAGATGCTATAGGCAGCAGAAGTGATTATGCACCTACAGTAAAAATAGGAGAAAATGATGTAGCAGCACAAATTATGTTTGTTATCCGGGACAGATAACGGAGGATTATGGCATCCTAATTGGAATCAAAACTTAAAATTTGCTATTAAAATACAAGAAAAAGCAGAAGAGTTGTATCCAGGATTGTTTAAACCAATCATGTTAACGAAATCAAGATATAATCAACATACGGCAAAATATGCAAGCATTATTGAAGTGGGTGCAACTGGTAATACATTAGAACAATGCTTAACTAGTATGAAGTATTTAGCAAAAGTAATGCAGGAAGTAATACAATAAAACAAATTCAAGCAAAAGCTTGAATTTTTTTGTATGTTTCTATATAATAAGTTAAGAGTTATAAAAGAAAGGGAAGGGATTAAATTATGGCAGAAATAAAATTAGATTTAAAAAATAGTGGGATTACACAAAAAAGTATTTTGGAATACAAAGAGCAAGTAGAAAATATTCATAAGGATTTGCACAGAAGAGCAAATAATGAAAATGATTTTGTAGGATGGCTAGAATTACCAACTAATTATGATAAAAAGGAATTTGCTAGAATAAAAAAAGCAGCTAAAAAAATCAAGAAAGAATCTGATATTTTAGTAGTAATACGGAATCGGAGGTTCTTATTTAGGTGCTAGAGCGGTAATAGAAAGCTTAACTAGTTCATTTTATAATATGCTTTCAGACAAACAAAGAAGATATCCACAAATTTTATATGTAGGAAATAATTTAAGTCCTAATTATATCAATGAATTAATTGATTATATTGGAAACAAAGACTTTTCTGTTAATGTGATATCAAAATCAGGAACTACCACAGAGCCAGCAATTGCTTTTCGAATCTTTAGAGAAATATTAGAAAATAAATATGGAATTGATGAAGCAAGAAGTAGAATTTATGCAACGACTGATAAAGAAAAAGGAGCATTGAAAACTTTAGCAAACAATGAAGGTTATGAACAATTTATAGTACCTGATAATATAGGTGGTAGATACTCTGTTTTGACAGCAGTTGGATTACTTCCAATAGCAGTTGCAGGGATTGATATTGATAAGTTAATGGAAGGAGCACGAGTAGGGCAAGAAAGATACAATGATTCTAATTTAAAATACAATGAATGTTACCAGTATGCCGTAGTTAGAAATATCCTATATAAATCACACAAAAGTACAGAAATATTAGTAAATTATGAACCAAAGATGCATTATTTTACAGAATGGTGGAAGCAACTATTTGGAGAAAGTGAAGGAAAAGAAAAAAAAGGGATATTCCCAGCAGGAGTTGATTTTACAACAGACTTACACTCTATGGGGCAATATATCCAAGAAGGAAAAAGAAACTTATTTGAAACAGTAATAGCCATTGAAAATCCGAATACAGACATCACGATTCATCCAGATGATGACAACTTAGACGGATTAAACTACTTAGCAGGAAAAGGCTTAGACTACGTTAACAAAAAAGCAATGGAAGGTACCATAAAAGCACATATCACAGGAAAAGTTCCAAATATTGCCATCAAAATGGACAAATTAGACGAAAAGAACATAGGAGAATTAATCTACTTTTTCGAAAAAGCATGCGCCATGTCAGGAATGATATTAGGAGTAAATCCATTCAACCAGCCAGGAGTAGAAGAATACAAAAAGAATATGTTCAAATTACTAGAAAAACCAGGATATTAATGTGAAATTGGGGACGTTTCTTTTTGCACATTTTTGTGCATTTAGGGACACATCTTTAAAAAAGAATAATTTATATTTGTTGTTATATATTATTTTTTATATTCATCCCTCGGTTTGTTCCATAACCGAGAACATCTAATAGAAATCAATCAGCGCCCTCATGATAAGTAGAGATTCCCTAATTGATTTTTACTAGATGTTCTAACGGTTATTCCACAGCACATTCGTCATTTTTATAAAAAATAATATATAACAACAATAAAATAATTTAGCAAAGATGTGTCCCTAATTGCACCAAAAGGAGCAAAAAGAAACGTCCCCATTGCACCTAAGAAAGGAGAACAAAATGATTTATCAAGAAAAGTTCAAAATAGGATTAAAAGATGTATGGAAAAAAAGAGAAGTAAGCAACAAAGCAATACTAGAATATTTAGAAGATGTAGCTGCTTATCATTCAGACAGTGTAGGATATGGTATCAATACATCAGATACAACACATTTAACTTGGATCTTATTAAATTGGAAAGTAAAAGTAATTAAAAGACCACAATATGGACAAACTTTGGATATACACACATGGTCAAGAGATATCATAAAATATTATGCTTATCGTGATTTTGAAATCTACGATGAAAATCATAACCTATGTGTAATAGCATCTTCAAAATGGTTATTAATCAATAATCAAACAGGAAAAATAGCAAAAGAAGAAAAAGAAATGGCTGATAAGTATGAATCGGAAACAGAAAAATCAGTATTTCAAGAAAAGGAAATTGAAAAAATAGGGTTACCTAAAAACTACAAAAGTAGTATAATATATCAAACAAAGAGGAAAGATATAGATGTAATTGGGCATATGCATAACTTATATTATTTAGATTTAGCCTATGAAACTTTACCAGAAGAAATTTATGACCAAGGACTTTTTAACGAAATACGAATTATGTATAAGAAAGAAATTAAACTAGAAGATACTCTCATTTGTAAATACGCTTATGAAAAAAATAAGCATATCGTTGTTATTCAAAGTGAAGATGAAAAAACTTTACATGCTATCATTGAATTGAAGTGATGTAACTATTCAGACCTAAATAAAATCTCTACTATGAATAGTTACAAAAAAATGACAAAAAATGTTGAATTTTGTAAAACGTTTATGATATAATAATTTTTGGTTTTAAATAAACATTAGGGAGGAATAAAAATGAAAAAAGATTTAAGAAAGACAAAGATTGTAGGGACAATAGGACCAGCTAGCGAACACAAATTAAAGGAATTGTTTGAAGCAGGATTAAATGTTACAAGAATTAACTACTCACATGGTAGTTGGGATGAACAATCAGAAAAAACAGAAGAAATTATTCGATTAAGAGAAGAACTTGATATACCAGTTGCATTACTATTAGATATGCAAGGACCAGAAATTAGAACAGGAATGTTAGTAACAGGAAAAAATGAAAAAATCAAATTAGAAGATGGACAAAAATTCACATTAGTAAACGAAGACATTTTAGGGGATAAAGATAGAGTATCTGTATCTTACAAAGAATTATACAAAGATGTAAAACCTGGTTCTAAAGTATTAATTGATGATGGTGCAATTGAATTAGTAATAGACGAAATTGTGGATAAAGATATTGTATGTACTGTCGTACATGGAAACGGATTAGGAAGTAGAAAAACAATCAACTTACCAGGAACAGCAGTACGTTTACCAGCCTTAAAAGAAAAGGATATAGCAGACTTAAAAACAGCTTGTGAACATGACTATGATTATGTTGCTATGTCATTTACAAGAAACAAAGATGATATTGACCAAGTAAGAAAAGTATTAGATGAAAATGGCGGAAAAGACATTAAAATTATTACCAAAGTAGAAAACGTAGAAGGACTAGAACATATGGAAGAAATCGTTGACAATGCAGATGTTCAAATGATTGCCCGTGGTGATATGGCAACAGAAACAGATTTTACAGAACCACCAGTTATGCAAAAGAAATTCATCAAATTATCAAACAGAGCAAACAAACCAGCTATTACAGCTACACAGATGTTAGAATCTATGACATATAATCCATTACCAACAAGAGCGGAAGCAAGTGATGTTGCCAATGCTATTTATGACAGAACCAGTGCCATTATGCTATCAGGAGAATGTGCCATGGGAAAATATCCTGTAGAATGTGTACAAACAATGGTAAAAATAGCAAACAGAATTGAAAATGATATTGACTACTGGAAAAGATTTAGAAAAAGAGAAAATATTCAAATAAATACCCTTGAAGATAAAATAGCTTATTCAACATCTGTTATGGCAATGAATTTAGATGCCGATGCTATTATTTGCTACACACATACTGGAGATTCAGCAAGAAGATTTGCAGGATTAGGAGTAGGATGCCCAATTTTAGCAATTACAGATAACAAAAGAACATACAATCAATTAGCAATTGCATGGAATGTAACACCAATCTATGTAGAAAAGAAAGATGTTATTGATGATATTGTAGAAGAAGGAATTGAGAAATTGAAACAAAAGGGAATTCTAGAAAAAGGCGATATGGTTGTCGTTTCAGGAGGAACCAAATGGTTAGCAACAGCCGAAGATAGCAAAATGATTGGTGGAATTGCAAAAATATAATAAAAGAAAAAGGTTAATATTCATATATTAACCTTTTTTAAAATAACTTACAAATACTAGTAAATATATTAGACAATTGGAGGATAAAATTCTGATTATTTTAATCTAGTAACGTTATTTTCAAGAACCTTGAAAAAACGTTGCTTTTTTCAAGCTCAATATGATATACTATACCTATCAAAAAAGAAAGGAAAAGCTAACCAAATGAAACCAATTGTAGCCATCATTCGGAAAACCAAATGTAGGGAAATCCACCTTTTTCAATTATCTAGCAGGTAGTAGAATATCAATTGTACAAGATACACCAGGTGTAACGAGAGATAGAGTCTATGCAGAAACGAATTGGAGAGGAAGAGATTTTACATTAATTGATACAGGAGGCATTGAGCCTGATTCAGAGGATATTATTTTATCTCAAATGAGAGAACAAGCAAATTTAGCAGTAGCAATGGCTGATGTGATTTTATTTTTAACCGATATTAGACAAGGAGTAACAGCGGCTGATAGAGAAATAGCATTAATGCTTAAAAAATCTGGGAAGCCAATTGTTTTAGTATGCAATAAAGCAGATAATTTTGAAAAAGACAAACAAGAAGCTTATGAATTTTATAATTTAGGAATTGGAGAACCATATCCAATATCTAGTACCAATGCTATTGGAATCGGAGATGTCCTAGATAAAATATATGAAAATTTTCCACCAAAAACAGAAAAGGAAGAAGAAGAAAATACAATTAAAGTAGCAGTGATTGGAAAACCAAATGTAGGAAAATCTTCTTTAATTAATAAAATCTTAGGAGAAAATAGAGCTATTGTAAGTGATATAGCAGGAACAACACGTGATGCCATTGATACGGAATTTGAAAATGAAAAAGGGAAATATGTATTAATTGATACAGCAGGAATTCGAAAAAAAAGCAAAGTAAAAGAATCTATCGAAAAATTTAGCATTATGAGAACGCTATTAGCTATTGAAAGAGCAGATGTTTGTTTAATGATGATAGATGCTACCCAAGGTGTAACAGATCAAGACACCAAAATAGCAGGAGAGGCACATGAAGCAGGAAAAGGTGTTATCATCGTAGTAAATAAATGGGATGCCATGGAAAAAGAAACAGGAACACTAGAAAAATACAAAAAAGAAGTATATGATAAATTAAAATATTTATCTTATGCACCTATGATATTTGTATCAGCAAAAACAGGGCAAAGAGTGAATAAATTATTTGATTTAATTAATCATGTAGCTAAGCAAAATTCGATGAGAATATCTACTTCTGTTCTAAACCAAGTAATCAATGAAGCAATTGCTATTGTACAGCCACCAACAGACAAAGGAAAAAGACTGAAAATCTATTATGGTACACAAGCTTCAACCAAACCACCAACATTCGTTATATTTGTCAATAATAAAGAATTATTTCATTTTTCTTATGAAAGATATTTGGTAAACCAAATTAGAAAAGAATTCGGATTAGAAGGGACGCCAGTTAGAATTATGGTAAGAGAAAAAAATGAAAAAGATGTTTAAAAGGAGGAGATAAGAAATGGTAGAATGCATTATTATAGCAATCATTGCTTATTGCATAGGAAGTATAAATTTTTCTGTAATCATTAGTAAAAAAGTGGCAGGATTTGATGTAAGAGAAAAAGGAAGCGGAAACGCAGGAAGTACTAACGTATTGCGTACTGTAGGAAAAAAAGCAGCAGTTTTAACTTTAATATGTGATATCCTAAAAGGAGTAGTAGCTATAATTATTTCTATAATAGTTGGTAATATTATAGAAGGAGCTAACAAAGAGCTATTACTTCAAATTGCTGGAATTGCGGTTGTAATAGGACATACTTTTCCGATATTCTTTGGATTTAAAGGTGGAAAAGGAGTAGCGACATCTTTAGGAATTCTATTAATGAGTAATTGGAAAATTGGACTAATCTGTCTGGTATTTGCTTTGGTATTAATGTTATTAACAAAAATGGTATCATTAGGTTCTTGTGGAGCGGCCATATTATTTCCAGTACTAACATTGTTTATTAATGACAGCTATACTGTATTAACAGATGGAAAAAGCGGAACTACTTATTTGATATATAGTATCATTTTAGCAGTGATTGTTTTATATAATCATAGAAGCAATATAAAAAGATTATTAAATGGAACAGAAAATAAAATAAGTTTTAAAAAGTAAAAGATAGGAGATAAAACAAATGAGTAAAATATCTATTATTGGAAGTGGGAGTTGGGGAGTAGCATTAGCTACTCACTTAGCAAGAGGTAGAAACGAAATTAAAATATGGTCTTTTGATCAAGAAGAGAAAAGACTAATCAATGAAGAAAGAAAATGCAAATTTTTGCCAGGATTAGTGATACATGAAAACATAACATGCTCCAATGAATTAGAAGAAGTAATACAAGGAGCAGAATTTATTTTACACGTAACACCATCTAAATTCACAAGAGAAACTTTCAAACAATACAAACAATATGTTGAAAATAAACCAATCATCATTTGTTCGAAAGGATTTGAAAAAGAAAGCTTAAAAACACTGGACGAAGTTATTTTAGAGGAGTTACCAACAGCAAAAGTAGGAGTTTTATCAGGACCAAGTCATGCTGAAGAAGTTTCCATCGCTATGCCAACGGTTTTAGTAGTGGCTTCCAAACATGAAGATATCTTAAAAATGATACAAGATACCTTTATGTGTGATGAAATGAGAATTTATACATCAAAAGATGTAAAAGGAGTAGAATTAGGAGGAGCCTTAAAAAATATCATTGCATTTTGTGCAGGAGTAGCAGCAGGAATAGGGCTGGGAGACAACACTTTTGCGGCTTTAATCACAAGAGGACTTACTGAAATAACAAGGCTAGGAGTAGAACTAGGAGGAGAAAAGGAAACCTTTTATGGCTTGAGTGGACTTGGAGATTTAATTGTAACTTGTCTTAGCGAACACAGTAGAAATAGAAAGGCTGGAAAATTAATTGGTCAAGGAAAAACATTAGAAGAAACAAAAAAAGAAGTAGGAATGGTAATTGAAAGCATAGACAATATCGAAGTGGCTTATGAATTATGCAAAATACATAATATAGATATGCCAATTGTGGAAACGGTTTATCAAGTAATCTATGAAAAGTTAGAACCACAAGAAGCAGTCACAAAATTAATGACAAGAGATAAAAAAAGTGAATAAATATCACATAAAAATCAAATAATAAGAAAAAAGAGCAATTGGGGACGTTTCCTTTTGCATAGATGTTCTAACGGTTATTACACGGCACATTCGTCATTTCTATAAAAAATAATATATAACAATATAAAATAAAACCAATAATGAGATGTGTCCCTAATTGCACAAAAAGGTGCAAAAGGAAACGTCCCCAATTGCACATAAGAAAGGGAGAGATGAAAATGGAATTCTTTGACAAATTAGGAAAGAAAGCATCAGAAGCGTATAAGATAACAGCTGATAAAACCGGTAAAATAGCAAAAGAAACTAAACTTAAATTTAAAATAGGAGAATTAAAGACACAAATTAATGATATCTATGAAGAAATTGGTAAAAAAGTATATGAAAAGCACGTAAGGGAAGAAGAATTGTGTATAAAAAAAGATTTAGAGGAACAATGTACGAAGATAGATGTATTAAGTGATGAAATTGATAATCTATTAAAAGAATGTTTAGAACTAAAAGATAAAAGACAATGTCCAAACTGCTATAAAGAAATTGAGAAAGAAAATAAGTTCTGTCCAAATTGTGGAACGAAACAAACAGATGAGCCAGCAAAAGAAGTAGAAGTACTAGAAGAATTAGAAAATACCCAAGTGGAACAAGATAATGAAGAAGAAAAGCAAATCGTAATGGATGATTTACAACAAGATATAGAAAGTAAGGAAAATAAGCAACCAGAAGATAATCAAGAAGATGGACAAGAGGAACAATCCAATTTAGAAAAAACAGTAGAAATAGAATCTAATGTAAATCTAGAAGAGAAAAAAGAAAGCGAAGATTAAGGAGGAGATATGTTAGTATTTTTATCACTAACATAAGTTGGAAAAATGAAAATAGTAGTACAAAGAGTAAAAAATGCACAAGTAGAAGTTAAGGAAAAAACAGTAGGAAAAATAGGAAAAGGTTTTTTAGTATTACTAGGAGTTACCCATAATGACACAAAAGAAGAAGTTGATTATTTAGTAAAAAAGCTTTGTAAATTACGAGTATTTACAGATGAAAATGATAAAATGAATTTAGCTTTAAAAGATGTAAATGGAGAATTATTGATTGTTTCTCAATTTACTTTATATGCAGACTGCACAGCAGGAAACAGACCTTCTTTTATAGAAGCAGCTAAACCAGAAAAAGCAAAAGAACTATATGAATACTTTTGTTTAGAATGCGAAAAAAATGGGATTCATGTTGAAAAAGGCATATTTGGTGCAGATATGAAAGTTAGCCTTTTAAATGATGGACCAGTTACCATTATTTTAGAAAAATAACATTCCCAATACGACACTCAGTAAGGAAAACGTTCATACAAATATTTAATAATATCATCTGCATTTTCTTGTGTAACACGAACAAAAACGTTTTTATCTAGACAAATCCACATGCTTAAAACATAATCTTCACAGTTATCAATAAAAATACCAACAATTTCTGCTAATTCAATTGGATTAGCATATTTTTTTTCCCAATTTAAACTATCTTCTATATCAAAATTAGTATTATAAAAACGGCTTAAAAATCGATTTAATTCACCCTTTTTTTGACTATATAAATTAACACTTGCTAACATAAAATCACCTTTCTATTAGTATAAAAAATAGAATAAAATTTATACATAGAATAAAGTAAAAGAAAAATGCAAATACTAGAAAAAATAGAAAATTAGGGAGGTTTTCGAATTTGAAAAAGATAAAAAGAATTGGATATATTGTATTAATTGTAATTGTGGTAGTGCTGTCACTTACTATTTATACAAACGCAAGCAAAGATAATGAAAAAAATCAAAAAGAAAAGACGTTTTCAGAAATTAAATATATGGAAACAAAAATAGCGAGTTTATTAAATGCAATGAATCATATAGAGTCAAGAAATTTTAGTGTAGTAACAAGTGAATTTTCTAAAGAAACAACGGAACAATCTAGTAATGATAATACATCTACAAATGGATCAGGAGGGAATTCTTCCTCAGGAGGAGATAACTCATCGAGTGGAGGAAGTTCTTCGGATAGCTCTAGTCAAGGAACAAATGGAGAAGATGAGCAAGATAAAAAAAAATTTGAATTAAAAGCAATTGGTGTATTAACCAATACAGACGATATTGATTGGGACAGTGTAAAAAGCGAAATAGAAATTTTATACACTTCTTTACCTTCTATTACCCTAGATTTATATCAGCTAAATGTAAATCAAGAGGATGTCTTGGGGTTTAATACTGAATATGACAAATTGGCAAGTATTGCAAAAGACGAGAAAAAAGAAGAAACATTAGTAGAATTAACAAATGTATATGAATATTTACCAAAATTTTTGAGAAGTTCAGGACAAGAGGAATTATATACGACTCTAGTGGAAACAAAGTATTATATATTTAAAGGATATTCTAAATTGGATGGGCAAAATTGGCAAGAAATATCAAAAGATATAAAAAGTGCAATTGACATATATTCAACCTTATTAACCAATACTGAAATAGAGGCCAGTAAACAGTATAATATTAGTAAAGGATATATTATGCTAAATGAATTACAAAATGCTGTAAACTTACAAGATTCTTCTGTATTTTTAATAAAATATAAAAATTTGCTAGAAGAAATTAATCATATATGATAAAATCTATATTAGAGGAGAGAGTGTTTAGAAAAACACTTTCTTTTTTTTACTATTTATGCTATAATAAAAAACAGAGTAAATTGAATAGTCGCTGGTAAATCTCCGAAAGGAATTACGAGAGGAAAGTCCGGGCTTCATAGAGCAAAGATGCTAGATAACGTCTAGTGAGGGTAACCTTAAGGAAAGTGCAACAGAAAATAACCGCCTTTGAGAAATCAAAGGTAAGGGTGAAAAGGCGAAGTAAGAGCTCACCGCCATTATGGTGACATAATGGGTCAGTGTAAACCCCATCTGAAGCAACACCTAAATAGAAGATTAAGCCTGCTCGGCGCCTTCTAACTTGCGTGGCTTGAGATATATAGTAATATATATCCTAGATAAATGACTATTTTAAAAGACAGAACCCGGCTTACAGATTTACTCTGTTTTTTTTGACTCTTTTTGACAACTGAGCAAAGTAAGTGTATAATGCAATTGTAAAATAAAGAGAGGTGATACATATGAAAAAAATAAATTTTCTAGCAACCGATGGAGTTATTTTAAATGGGTTAATATATGAAAGCAAAGAAAAGACAAAAGACATCATTTTAGCAGTACATGGAATGAGTAGTAATTGCTTTAAAAAGAGAGATGAAATAATTGCTAATAAAGCCAATGAATTTGGGATTGACTATTTTTGTTTTAACAATAGAGGAAGTGAATTAGTAAAATATATCAAAAAAATGACAGATGGAAAAAAAGAAGAAAAACTAGGAGGAACTTCTTATGAAGACGTCTTAGATGGCTACGAAGACATAGTAGGAGCTATCCTAAAATTAAAAGAACTAGGATATCAAAATATCTACTTGCAAGGACATAGTTTAGGTTGTACAAAAATAGTCTATACCTACAATGAATTAAAAGACGAAGAAAGTGATGATATCTTAGAAAACATAAAAGGAGTCATATTACTTTCTTTAATAGACATTCCTACTACTTTAAAATTCTATTTAGGAAATAAATTTGACCAATATTTAGAACTAGCCGAAGAAAAAGAAAGAGAAGGAAAACTTTTAGAATTCATGCCAAAAGAAGCATTTATTCATCCAATCAGTACTAAGACCTTTCTAAGATATGCAAGAGATAACCAAGAAATAGACTTTGCCCAGTATGGAAAAGATACAGAACTTAGCAAATTAAATAATATAACAGCACCTCTATTTATGAGATGGGGTAATGACAATGAAATGATTCTACAAAACGCAGAAGAATTAGTTACAATCGTTAGTAATCATATTTCAAATCCAAATAAAGACATTGATTATATAGATGGGGCTAGTCATAGTTATACAGGAAAAGAAGAAATTTTAGCTAAGCAAATTATAAAATTTATGGAGAGATTATAATGTAAAACATCTTTAATTATGAAAAATGGAGGATTTAAACTAGAAAAAGAAAAAAATTAGGTTAATGATACAAAGGAGAAGAATACAAATGAACAAAGAAATTATGAAAGCAAGAAAACAAAATATGAAAATATATTCTTTATATAGGGCAATATCTGCTGACTTAATTTTTTATTATGCCATTGAATTTTTATTTCTAACACAAGTAAAACATATTAGTAGTTCTGACATTGTACTAGGTCAGGCATTTTATGCTGTATTTATGATTATTTTTCAAATACCAGCAAGTATTATCATTGATCAAATAGGAACCAGAAAATGTATAATTTTGGCTAATATTTTTAATAGTATATTTGTGATATTAATTATGTGCTGTCAGAATTTAGGAACTTTAATTTTTGCCCAATTTATCAGTAGTATATGCTATTCACTAAAAGATATATCAGACAGTGCTTTGATTCAATATTCTATTCCAGAAACAAAGAAATCAAGAGAAATATTTTCGAAACTGGAAGGAAAAGGACTTAAGAATTATTATTTGTTAAATGCGATTACTTCTGCTTGTTCTGGATTTTTATATGTTATTAATCCTTACATTCCAATAATAGGAAGTTTATGCTTTTCATTATTAGCAACTTTTATATCATTAGGATTTAGTGATATCGAAAAAGAAAAAAACAAAAAAGAAAAAACCACTATTAATAAGTATATGAAAGATTTAATACAAGAGATAAAATTTATCATAAAATCACAAAGACTAAGAAGTTTATTTTTATATGGAGGAATTGCTTGGGGAATTTTTTGTTTAATGAGTACATATCGAGCTAGCCTATTGGTTGATATTGGAACATCAGAAGAAATCATAACTATAATAGCTGCTATTCTAGGAATTGCTTCATCAGTCGGATCGAAAAGACAAATACAATTTCATAACCATTTTCGAAACAAATCATTAGCCACTATTTTATGGATAACAACAGTTTCCATTTTAATAGCAGGACTAACAGGAGTTATCCATATTTCATATAGTATTAGTTTAGTAATTATAACGATTTGTTTTATAGCGATTGATTTTGTAAAAGGAATGAGTGGTGTTTTATCGACAAGATACTTAGGAAACTTTGCAGACGAAAAAATATTAACACAAATTTATGCAGGCAATGCAATAAGTAGAAATATATTTAGAGCGAGTATTAGCTTTTTAGGTTCTTATTTATTACGAATAACTAACACAGCAAATAGTATGATTTTGGTTGGAATTCTATTATTAATTACTGTTCTTGGCTTGATTAGTTATATGAAAACAAGACTTGGGTTAAAACCAGAAGAATATCATGAAAATGAAATTTTTTAGGTATAGACTTTTTGCTTTTTTTTGGATATAATAATAAAAATAATGTAGAAATTTGGAGGTTGCATCAAAATGTATGAAAGAAGTGCTATTGTTTTAGAAAGATATATGGAAAAAATTCTAAGATTTAACAAAACACCTAATTTAAAACAAAATAGTAAAAATTATAATGAGTTAATCGATGAAATCGAAAATTATCAAATTATGACAAATAAAGTATCAAAAGTTATACAAGAATTTGATAATACAGCAAAAAAAATACAAGAATTGCAACAACAACAAGAAAAATTCAATAAAGCCAATAGAAAGCTAGAAGATGATAGAGTACAATTATTCAATGACTTAGGTGAAGATGCCAAAGTACTAGATAGTAAGTTCAAGGAAATAGAAAGTGAATTAGAAAAAAATAATGAACAGTTAAAAAAAATTAGAGAAGAATTTATTCAATATTTAAGCGATTTTTTACAAAGACAAAAAGATAGAAACAAATGTGAAAAGGCAAAAAGAGTAGGAGAAGCAAATCATATAGAATATATCAAAAAAATAAATACAGAATTTAATGAAATTGATGTAAAAGATGTAGTTAATTTAAAAGATTTTATAACTTCTGAGAAAGAACAAATAAAGCAAGAAGCACTAGATGTCATGGTGAAAAATGGAAAGAATGAAAAAGTTGCTTTTGATCAAGATGTATTAAAAAAAGCAATAAAAGTAAGAAGTGATATTGCCGAAAAAGAAGCAGAATGTTATATTTTAATTTATGATAAAATGAAAAAATTATTAGCAGAAGCGGATAGCGAATTTATTAAATTAAACAAATACAAAAAGACTTTAAGAGATACTAGTGCTAAATTAGCTTTTTTAAAAGCGGAAAAAGAATATATCATAAGCTTTTTAGACTATGAAAGAATGACAGCAATTAGTGGCACAAGAGCTCATAAAAAAACGATGATAGAAGCTTGCAATAACTTTGAACGAGATATGATACAAATCAAAAATTTATATGAATTGCTATTAAAAGAAATAACCAATAAAGCAACAAAAAAAGCTTATAAAGAATTGTATAATAAAACTTACTTACGAAATATTGAAGACAAAGAGAAAAACTTTGAAGAAGAAGTCAATAACGTTAATATTAGTATGGGAACGGTAATCAATTCAAACTATTGGAGAATCGATGGAATAAAAAACATATACAATGTATTCCAAAAAGAAATAGCAGAAAAGTTTGAGAAAGATTTATCCGATTATAGACTAGGAGAAATAGAAGAAGAATACGAAGAAGACTATGAAGACGAGTATGAGGAAGACTACGAGGAAGACTATGATGATAACTATGAAGACAAAAGCGAATATAATAATGAAAATTATGAAGATTACGATGAAGATGAAGAGGAGGAATATCAAGAGGTTCAATACGATGAAGAAGAACAACTTCAAGAAGAAAAAAGAAAACAAGAAGAGAATATTTTTGATGATGAGGATAGTATCGATATAATTATAGAAAAAAGCAGAAAAAAAGCAAGCAAAGGTAAAAATTATAAAGAAGATAGTAAAGGATTATTTAATAAATTATTTAACAAGTAATTAAAAAGAAAATCATAAAATTTAATACATAAAATTAATAGCTATGTCCAGTAGCAAATTGTTACATTTAAAAAGAAAGCAGAAAAAAATGCTTTCTTTTTTATATAAATATTGCTATAATGAAATAGAGAATGAAAGGATTGAAAAATGAATTTAAATGATTTAAAAACGAAGATAGAAAATTATAATCCATATAATGAACAAGAAGAGAAAGATAAACAAACTATGTTAAAATACATACATACTTTTGACAATATTTTAACGAGAGAAAATGAATTTGGACATTTTACAGCTTCTAGCTGGGTAGTGAATAAGGAAAGAACTAAAGTATTGATGATATATCACAATATTTATCAATCTTGGGCTTGGACAGGTGGACACAGTGATGGAGAAGCAGATTTATTAAAAGTAGCAATCAAAGAATTAAAAGAAGAAACAGGAGTGAAAAATATAAAAGTATTAAAGGATGGCAATATATTCTCTTTAGAAATACTAACAGTAAACGGACATATCAAAAAAGGAAACTATGTTTCTTCTCATGTACACTTAAATTTAACCTATCTTTTGGAAGTGGATGAAAAAGAAACTCTCTATATAAAAGAAGATGAAAATAGCGGAGTGAAATGGGTTCCAATAGAAAAAGTGGAAAATAAGTCAGAAGAAAATTGGATAAAAGAAAATATTTATGCTAAACTAAATCAAAAGTTAAGGGGTCAAAAAAATGTATAAAATTGACAAAATTCAAAGAGAAAATCAAAGAATACACACAATAGGAAGAGTCATCAGCGTAATTCTTTATATTATATTAATACCTATTATTCTATTTAATTTTACTTTAATCATAAAATCTTTTATAAATCCAGATAAAACCCCAGACTTTTTTGGCTATAAAAGTTTTGTAATTGTATCAGGGAGTATGGAGCCTACTATTATGACAGGAGACGCCATACTGGTAAAAGAAGTTCCACAAGATGAGGTACAAATTAGTGACATCATTTCCTTTTCGCAAGGAGAAACAATTGTTACACATAGAGTGATTGGAATTGTAGAAGAAAACGGCATAAAGAAATACAAAACAAAAGGTGACAACAATAATACAGAAGACAAGGAAAAAATAACATATGAACAAATAGAAGGGAAATATCAATTCAAAATCAGTCATTTTGGGATAGTTACAGAAATTCTAAGAAGTAAAATTACATTAATCATACTAATTTTAATCATTATTTTTATCTATTGTTATAAAAGTCAAATAAAAAAGAAAAAACAAGAGAGAAAGGAAAAACGAAAACATTATAGGCAAGAAAGAGATAAATAAAAATAAGGCAAAAAAGCGGAGGATTTACCTTCGTTTTTTGATTAAAGCATTCTTTTTTTATGTTAGCCTTGACAAACAAATCATAACGTAGTACAATGTTAACCGAAGTTAACAAAAAGGAGAGGAAGATATGGTATCAAAAGCATCAGAAGAATATTTAAAAACGATGTATATATTAAAAAAACAGAATGGAAAGGTAAGAGTTACAGATATTGCAAAAAAAATGAATTGTACGAAGCCAAGTGTAAATAAAGCATTATATAATTTAAAAGATAATGGTCTAATAAATTATGAATCATACGGAACTATTGAACTTACATTAGATGGAGAAAATTTAGCAAAAAAAATATTAGAAGCTTATGATATTGTTTTCTTATTCTTAAAGGATGTGCTTAGTTTGGAAGCGGAAGAAGCTAAGAGAGAAGCAGAAAAAATCAAGCTGGCAATTGATGATAAAACAATCAATCAATTAGCAAAATATGTTCATAAGGTTTTAGATTTAAATGATTTAGACTGTAATTATGATATCAATAAAGAAAAATGTAGATGTTGTAAAAGAAGAACAGCAAGAAAGAAGTAGAACAATATAAATGTTAAATACAATAGAATAAGAAAGGAAGTTGTTATGAGTAATAAATTATTAGAAATAAAAGATTTAAATGTAAATGCAGAAGAAAAAGAAATACTAAAAGGGATAAACATGACTATAAACAAAGGAGAAATTCATGTCATAATGGGCCCAAACGGTTCAGGAAAAACTACAACTGCAAATGCCATTTTAAATAATCCTATTTATCATAAAACAAAAGGAAAAATTAAATTTGACGGAGAAGATATCACAAACTTAAAAACAGATGAAATTGCAAGAAAAGGAATTTTTATGTCATTCCAATTACCAGAGGAAATTCCAGGCGTTTCTGTAACGAATTTCTTAAAATATGCGAAAAATAAAATGACAGGAAAACCAGTAAAAATATTTGAATTTAAAGATGAATTGAAAAAATACATGGAAGAATTAAATATGAATCCGAAGAATATGGAAAGAAGCTTAAATGTTGGATTTTCAGGTGGAGAAAAAAAGAAAAACGAAATCTTACAAATGCTTGTATTAAATCCAAAACTTGCTATCTTAGATGAAACGGATTCTGGACTAGATGTTGATGCGATAAAAACCGTATCAAAAGGAATTGAAATGTTTAAAAATAATGACAATGCCGTGCTTATTATTACTCATAATACTAAGATTTTACATAGTCTAAAAGTTGATTATGTTCATGTTTTAGTCGGTGGAAAAATTGTGAAGACAGGAAATCAAGAGTTGGCAAAGGAGATTGAAGAAAAAGGGTATGCACAATATAAATAAAAATGCCAGTTGAAAATCGAAAGGAATATATAAAATGAGTAAAACAAAACTAGAAGAAATAAACAGAAACATATATGACATAAAAAATAAAGATGAATATGATTTTAAAA
This sequence comes from uncultured Clostridia bacterium, assembly GCA_944386725.1. GTDB lineage: Bacteria > Bacillota > Clostridia > TANB77 > CAG-508 > CAG-269. Next base: position 141,169 of record CALXCE010000001.1, on the reverse strand, counting down.
TAGAAAAAGGTTTAACACCTGAAATTATAGAAAAAATATCAAAACAAAAAAATGACCCAAAGTGGATGAAAGAATTTAGGTTAAAAGCATTAGATTTATATAATAAACTAGAACTTCCTACTTGGGGACCAGATATTTCAGAATTAAATATGGACGAAATAGCTACATATGTAAGACCAAAAACTGGATTGTCAAATTCATGGGACGATGTACCAGAAGATATCAAAAATACATTTGACAAACTTCGGAATTCCAGAAGCAGAAAAAGCATCTTTAGCAGGAGTGGGAGCACAATATGATTCAGAAGTAGTTTACCATAGTATGAAAGAAGATTTAATCAAACAAGGTGTTATTTATACCGATATGGAAACAGCTGTAAGAGAATATCCAGAACTCGTAAAACAACACTTTATGAAATGTGTTCCTGTACACGACCATAAATTTGTAGCATTACATGGAGCAGTTTGGTCTGGAGGTTCTTTTGTTTATGTTCCAAAAGGAATCAAGGTGGATATACCACTTCAATCTTATTTTAGACTAAATTCACCAGAATCAGGACAATTTGAACATACATTAATTATAGTTGATGAAGGAGCATCTCTTCATTTTATAGAAGGGTGCTCAGCACCAAAATATAACAAAGTAAACTTACATGCAGGTTGTGTAGAATTATATGTAAAAGATAATGCATACTTAAGATATTCAACAATAGAAAATTGGTCAAAAAATATGTTAAACTTAAATACCAAAAAAGCAATTGTAGGAAAAAATGCACAAGTTGACTGGGTAACAGGTTCATTTGGCTCTAAAATCTCTATGTTATACCCAATGAGCATATTAAATGGAGAAGGAGCAAAAACAGAATATACGGGAATATCCTTTGCAGGAGGAGGACAAAACTTAGATAATGGATTTAAAGTTATCCATAATGCACCAAATACTTCAAGTGTAGTAAATGCAAAATCAATTTCTAAAAATGGCGGAAAATGTACTTATAGGTCATTAGTTAGAATAGGAGAAAATGCAAAAAAATCTAAATCATCTGTATCATGTGAATCGCTTATGTTAGATGACATTTCCATTTCTGATACCATACCTGTAAATGATATCAGAACAGATGAAGTAGAATTCTCACACGAAGCTAAAATAGGAAAAATTAGTGACAAAACCATATTCTATTTAATGAGTAGAGGATTGTCAGAAGAAGATGCAAAAGCAATGATTGTAAGAGGATTTGCTTATCCGATTTCAAAAGAACTACCAGTAGAGTATGCAGTAGAAATGAATAATCTTATTAACTTAGAATTAGAAGGAGCAATCGGATAAATTCAAAAAATACATTATAACCATTCTTTTTTGAATTGAAATAATGTAGAAGAAAGGACTAAAAATGAATAATTTAAAATTAAACGAAACACCTGTTAGAACTTCAAGAAACTTTAATATCAATAATATTAAGATAGACAAGGATGTTATTCCAAACAAGATAGGAAGTTTTAACAATGTAAAAATAGAAGTGAATGATTCTAGGATAAAGGTCGATGAAGTTACAGTAAACTGTGACTTGGTTTACGGGTTAGGTGATGTTCTGACCAATCAAGTAAAGAAAAAAGCAAATAAGAGTTTAAAGATAACGATGGATAGCAAAACAAACAAAGAAATATGTATAGATTTTAAATTTGACAAAGAAAATGTAAATTTAGTTGATTGTATTGAAGTTATCGCAAATGAAGAGGCAAAAGCCACTATTGTTTTGAAATATGAATCAGATGAAAGTATAGAGGCATTTCATAATGGAATTTTTAAATTACTAGCCAAGAAAGATTCAAAGATAAATGTGATTCTTGTTAATTTAATGAATCAAAATTCGAACAATTTCATGGCAATCGAAAATAATCTAGAAGAGAATGCAGTTGTAAATTATACCATAATAGATTTTGGAGGGAAAAGAAGTATTACCAATTACTATTCAAATTTGCAAGGAAATAAATGTGATAATCAATTAAACACAATTTATTTAGGAAAAGATAATCAACTATTTGATTTGAATTACATAGGAGAACTAAGAGGCAAAAAGTCAAATATAGATATAGAAGTACAAGGAGCTTTAAAAGATAAAGCGAAAAAGAACTTTAAAGGAACGATTGACTTCAAAAAAGGATGTAAAAAAGCAACAGGAAATGAGAATGAAGCTTGTATGTTATTATCAGACACTGCTAGGTCGATTGCATTGCCAATGCTTCTATGTTCCGAGGAAGAAGTAGAAGGAAATCATAGTAGCAGTGCAGGTAAAATAGGTGAAAAAGAATTGTTCTATATTATGAGTAGAGGATTTGAATTAAAAGAGGCTATGAAACTTATGGTTAGAGCTAGATTTAATAAAATTTTGGAAAATATTAAAAATGAAGATTTGAAAAAAGAAATTTTACAAGAAATTGATAAAAGATTGGATTAATAAGTTAATTTGTAGGGGAGATTAGCAATGTTAGAAATAAGACAAGAAAATAAAGAAGATTATGATGAAGTATATAATGTAGTAAAAACAGCGTTTGCGACAGCAAAGCATAGTGATGGAAATGAACAAGATTTAGTAGTAGATTTAAGAAAAAGCAATAATTTTATTCCAGAACTATCTTTGGTGGCAATACAAGACAATAAAATAGTTGGTTATATATTATTTACGAAAATAAAAATAGGAGAATATGATGAATTAGCATTAGCACCACTTGGAATACTACCAAAATATCAAAAACAAGGTATAGGAAAGACATTGATAGAAAAAGGACACAAAATAGCAAAAAAACTAGGTTACCATTATTCTATTGTTTTAGGAAGTGAAAAATATTATTCAAAAACAGGTTATATACCAGCAAGTCAATATGGAATAACAGCACCATTTGAAGTACCAAATGAAAATTTTATGGCAATAAAATTGAATGATACAGATGCAGAAATAACTGGTATAGTGGAATATGCAAAAGAATTTGGAATATAACAAGAAATTACAATTTAGTAATTTAATAGAAAATAGTAATTTGAAAGTGAGATAAAAAATGAATATACACTTGGGATTTTCATATATAGGTTTAATATTTTTTATTGAATGAATCCTTTAGATTTAAGAGGATGGACATAAAATTTCGATTAGAAATAAAATAGTTTAATTAAGAGAGGAAAAACAAAAATGAATTCAATTGAAATAAAAAAAGATTTTCCAATATTACAAAACAGAAAGATTACATACTTAGACAGTGGAGCAACCACACAAAAACCAATTCAAGTCATAAAAGCAGTAGAAGAATTTTACGAAAAATATAATGCAAACCCACATAGAGGAGCATACTCTTTAAGCATGGATGCAACCCAAAGTTATGAAAATACTAGAACCAAAATAGCTAAATTTATAAATAGTAAGCATAGGGAAGAAATTATATTTTCAAAAAATGCAACAGAGAGTCTAAATTTAATTGCTTATTCTTATGGAATGGACAACCTAAAAAAAGATGATGAAATTGTTATCTCAATTATGGAGCATCATTCTAATTTAGTTCCATGGCAAAAAGTAGCAAAGCAAGCAGGAAGTAAGCTAAATTATATGTATATTAATGATGAGTTTGAAATATCAGATGAAGAAATAGAAAGTAAAATCACAGATAAGACAAAAATAGTTGGAATTACACATCTTTCAAACGTAGTTCGGAACAATCAATAATGTAAGGAAAATTATAAAACAAGCACACAAAAAAGGAGCAATTGTTATTGTAGATGCATCACAAAGTATACCTCATATGAAAATAGATGTACAAGATTTAGATTGCGATTTTTTAGTGTTCTCTCGGACATAAAATGTTAGCACCACTTGGAATCGGAGTGTTATATGCTAAAAAAGAAATATTAAATAAAATGAACCCTTTCTTAATGGGCGGAGATATGATAGAATATGTCTATGAACAAGAGACCACATTTGCACCACTTCCTAATAAATTTGAAGCAGGAACGCAAAATGTAGAAGGAGTAATTGGTTTAGGTTCAGCAATTGACTATATAGAGAATATAGGTTATGATAAAATACAAGAAATAGAAAAAGAAGTAGTTTTATATGCAAGGCAAGAATTGTCAAAATTAGATTACTTGAGCCTATACTTAACACCAAACAAAGAAAATCATTCAGCAGTTATTTCGTTTAATATAAAAGGTGTTCATCCACATGACGTAGCAAGTATTCTAGATAGCGAAGGAGTATGCATAAGGTCAGGAAATCATTGTGCACAACCACTTATGAGATTTCTAGGAATAGATTCTACTTGTAGAGCAAGTTTTTATTTTTATAATACAAAAGAGGATGTGGATAAGCTTGTGATAGCTTTAAATAAAGCTTATGAGATGTTTAAAAAATATATAAATTTGAAAAAATAATAATTAATTTTTTTGAAATTTATCGTTCAAGCTAATCTCGTAAGAAATTGTAATCGAATTTTAGGGCACCCTTTCAAAGCAAGTTTGAACATTTTCCCTAAAATGTCTTCAACAATTTCTAACTCGATTACTTTCAATCAAAATTTCTCAAAAATTATTATTATTTTGTTTATATAAAAAGAAAGGATTTTTTTATGGAAGATTTAACAGAAGTTTATAACGAATTAATCATGGAACACAGCATGAGTTCCTACAATAAAAAGAAATTAGAAAATGCAGATTATTGTGAAATAGGACATAATCCAAATTGTGGTGATGAAATTACATTAGAATTAAAACTAAATGGAAATGTAATTGAAGATATGGCATTTTTAGGACATGGGTGTGCGATTTCTCAAGCTTCTACTTCTATTATGATAGATACGCTAAAAGGAAAAACAATAGAAGAAGCAAAAGAAATAATTAAGACATTTATTGAAATGATAAAAAGAGAAACAACTAATGAAGAAGAATTAAAAAAATTAGAGGATGCAATTGCTTTCAAAAATGTATCGAATATGCCAGCTAGAGTAAAGTGTGCACTACTTGCTTGGCATACATTAGAAGATATGTTAGATAAAAATAAAGAAGAGGGGAATGGCAAGATAGAAGAATGTCATTAAAAAGGAAGAGATAAATGGAAAATAAAAAAGTATTGATTCGGAATGAGTGGAGGCGTTGATAGTAGCGTATCAGCATTGCTGTTAAAAGAAAAAGGATACGAAGTAATAGGAACAACACTAGAACTATTTATAGGCAGTAGTTGTTGCAATACCAACACTTATTTAGATGCAAAAAATGTATGCAACTCAATTGGAATACCACACTTTACCTATGATTGTAAAGAAGATTTTAGAAAATATATTATAGATGATTTTATCAATTGTTATGCAAACTGTAAAACGCCAAATCCATGTATCGAATGTAACAAATATATGAAGTTTGGTTATATGTGGAAAAAAGCAAAAGAATTAGGATGTAATTATATTGCAACTGGTCATTATACGAAAACAGAATATAGTGAAGAATATCAAAGATGGGTATTAAAGAAATCGAAAGCTGGCAAAAAAGATCAAAGCTATGTCTTATGGAGCATACCAAAAGAATTAATCGAACATGTATTATTTCCACTGGCCGATTTTGAAAATAAAGAACAAATAAGAGAAATTGCAAGAGAAAAAAATTTAAAAGTAGCTAATAAACCAGACAGTGAAGATATTTGTTTTGTTCCAGATGGCAATTATAAAAAATTTTTAGAAAACAATTCTGCTATAAAACCAAAAAAAGGAAACATCGTAAATTCTAAAGGAGAAATTCTAGGAAAACATACAGGATTATATAATTACACAATAGGACAAAGAAAAGGTCTTGGAATATCTTATAAAGTGCCATTATTTGTGCTAGGATTCAATAAAGCTAAAAATGAAGTAATTGTTGGAGAAGAAAAAGAACTATACAAAAAAGAAATTACGGTAACAGATATTAATTTACTTTTAGTAGATGATGTAAAAGAAGAAATGGAAGTGGAAGTAAAAACTAGATATTCATCAAAGCAAGCAAAAGCGAAAATAAAACAAGAAGGACATCAGATAAAAGTAAAATTCTTAGAACCTCAAAGGGCAATTACTCCAGGACAATCAGCAGTTTTTTATGTAGGAGATATCGTCCTAGGTGGAGGAAAGATAGAAAAATAATAAACATCAAACAAAGAAAGGATTGACCTAATATGAAAAAATTATTTACATCAGAAAGTGTAACAGAAGGGCATCCAGATAAACTATGTGATTATATATCAGATAGCATTTTGGATAGCTATTTAGCAAAAGATGAAAATGCAAGAGTAGCATGTGAAACAGTAGCAGGAAAAGGAGAAATCTTTATCACAGGAGAAATTACGTCACTAGCAGAAGTTGACATAGAAAAAGTGGTAAGACAAGCAATCAAAGAGATAGGCTATGATAACAGTAATTTGGACATGGACTATAGAACCTGTAAAATAACCATTAGTATTTCAAAACAATCACCTGATATTGCTTTAGGAGTAGATAAAGCATTAGAAACGAAAGAAGGAGAAGAATTAAATTCCGAAGGAGCAGGAGATCAAGGGATTATGTTTGGATTTGCGTGTGATGAAACAAAGGAATTTATGCCATTACCAATATCATTAGCACATAAACTAGCCAAAAGATTATCAGAAGTAAGAAAACAAAATATCATTAATTATTTAAGACCAGATGGAAAAGTACAAGTTACGGTTGAATATGAAGATACTAAGCCAATTCGAGTAGATACCATAGTCATATCCACGCAACATAAAGAAGAAGTGGATTTAGAAACATTAAAAAGAGATATCAAAGAAAAAGTAATAAGCGAAGTAGTACCACAAGAATTACTAGATGAAAAAACAAAATATTTTATCAATCCAACAGGAAGATTTGTAATTGGAGGACCATTAGGAGATAGCGGTTTAACAGGAAGAAAGATTATAGTAGATACCTATGGAGGATATGCAAGACACGGAGGTGGAGCTTTTTCGGGAAAGGACGCAACAAAAGTGGACAGGTCTGCAGCTTATATGGCAAGGTTTATTGCTAAGAACATAGTTGCAAATGGGTATGCAAAAAAATGCGAAATACAATTTTCTTATGCAATAGGAGTTGCAAAACCAGTTTCTATCTATGTAGATACATTGGGAACCAATACTATTCCAGAAGAAGAAATTATTCGTAAAATTGAGAATAAATTTGATTTAACACCAAGGGGTATTATCAATTATTTGGATTTAAGAAAACCAATTTATACAAAGACGACGAATTATGGACATTTTGGAAAGGAAAATTTAAATTGGGAGAAAGTAATTGAGTTGTAAGAAATATAAAAGTTAATTATTTTTAGGAGTAAGCCTATATGAAAAAGTCTAAATTTGATATACAAGGAATGACCTGTAGTAGTTGTTCTTCACATGTTGAAAAGGCAGTAAGTAAATTACAGGGAATAAAAAATGTTAACGTTAATTTACTATCAAATAATATGCAAGTGGAATATGACGAAAATATTTTAAATCAAAATGAGATTATAAAAGCAGTAATAGATGCAGGATATGGAGCAACATTACAAGAAGATGAAAATAAAGGTAAAAAAATAAATAAGAAAGAAAAAACAGATAAGACAAAAGACAATATTAAATCCATGAAAAAAAGGCTAATTATATCCATATGTTTTTTAATACCACTTATGTACATAGCAATGCACCATATGTTATATGAATGGTTTAATTTACCGGTTCCTCAAATAATAAAAAATTTATTTCATGGAAATGAAAATGCAATTACTTTTGCATTTACTCAATTCTTATTATTAATTCCAATTCTATATGTAAATAGAAACTATTTCATTGTTGGATTTAAAAGATTATGCAAAGGTACACCCAATATGGATTCTCTAATTGCGATTGGCAGTACAGCGGCAACTGTATATGGGATTTTTGCAATTTATATGATAGGCTATGGATTAGGGCATAATCAAATAGAGTTAGTTAAACGATATTCTATGGATATTTACTTTGAATCAGCAGGAACCATACTTACCTTAATTACGGTAGGAAAATATTTAGAAACAAAATCAAAAGGAAAAACAAGTGACGCTATTGGTAAATTAATTAATTTAGCACCCAAAACAGCAATCGTTATGAGAGAAGAAAAAGAAATAGAAGTAGACATAGAAGAAATAGCTGTTGGAGATATAATTGTAATAAAACCAGGAGGGGGTATTCCTGTAGATGGAGTTATCATAGAAGGAAGTTCATCAGTAGATCAATCTACCATAACAGGAGAAAGTATCCCAGTAGAAAAAACGGTAGGCGACAATGTGGTTTCTGGAACAATTAACAAAAATGGATATTTAAAGATGAAAGCCACAAAAGTAGGAGATAACACAACACTTTCGCAAATTATAAAATTAGTAGAAGAAGCAAGTAATTCAAAAGCACCTATATCAAAAATAGCCGACAAAGTAAGCTCTATATTTGTACCAGCTGTAATTGGTATAGCGATTCTTACCGTCATTATATGGATTTTAGCAGGGCAGAGTTTTGAATTTGCCTTAACAATGGGAATAGCCGTTTTAGTCATATCATGTCCATGTGCATTAGGATTAGCAACACCAGTAGCTATTATGGTAGGAACGGGAAAAGGAGCAGAAAATGGAATACTAATAAAGTCAGCAGAAAGTTTAGAACTGTTACATTTGGTGGATACAGTAGTACTAGATAAAACAGGAACCATCACGGAAGGAAAGCCAAAAGTTATAGATATTGTTACGAATCTACCACAAAAAGAATTACTAAAAATAGCAGGAAGTTTGGAAAAAAATTCAGAACATCCATTAGCGGAAGCCATTATGGAAAGAGTAAAAGAAGAAAAAATAGAGTTAGCCAATACAACAGATTTTGTAGCTGTTTCAGGTAGAGGAGTCAAAGGAAAAATTGATGGCATAGAATACTTCGGTGGAAATATAGCTTTTATGAAAGAAAATAATATTGATACAAACAAAATAACTTTACAAAGCGACAAACTATTAAAGCAAGGGAAAACAGTATTATACTTTGCCGATAAAAATACTGTACTTGGAATGATAGCAGTAGCGGATACCATTAAAAATACAAGCCATGAAGCTATTCAAGAACTAAAAAGAAAAAACATAGAAGTTGTTATGATAACAGGTGATAATAAAGCTGTTGCAGAAACCATTGGAAACGAACTAGGAACCCTCAAAGTTATTTCTGAAGTATTACCACAAGATAAAGAAAAAGAGGTAGCAAAATTACAAAGAGATGGAAAAAAGGTAGCTTTTGTGGGGGATGGCATTAACGATAGTCCAGCTTTGGTAAAAGCAGATGTTGGAATAGCAATTGGTTCGGGAACAGATATAGCCATCGAATCAGCTGATATTGTTTTAATGAAAGATACTTTATTAGATGTTGTTACAGCAATAGATTTAAGTAGAGCAGTTATAAGAAACATAAAAATGAATTTATTTTGGGCATTTTTCTATAACATAATAGGAATACCAGTAGCTTGTGGAATATTTTACCCAATTTTTGGATTAAAACTAAATCCAATGATTGGTGCTGCTGCTATGAGTTTAAGTTCTGTTTGTGTTGTTGCAAATGCTTTACGATTAAGAAAATTCAAAACAAATAGAAATCATAAAAAGAAGGAGGAAGGTAAAATGGTAAAAACAATTAGGATAGAAGGAATGCAATGTAATCATTGTAAAATGACCGTGGAAAAAGCTTTAAATTCTATAGAAGGAGTTACGAAAGTAGAAGTAAGTCTAGAAGATAAAAAAGCAGTCATAGAATCAAACCAAGAAATTAAAAATGATAAAATTAAAAATGCTATACTAGAAGTGGGATTTGAAGTTACTGAAATCTTGTAAAACCGTTTATAATATCAGAAGAAGGGAATGCAATAAAAAATGTTAAATCAATTTTCAAGAACAGAATCCTTAATAGGAAAAGATGGAATAGAAAAATTACAAAATGCAAAAGTAGCTATATTTGGAATAGGAGGAGTAGGTTCTTTTGTAGTAGAAGGGTTAGTAAGAGCAGGAATTGGAAACTTTATATTAGTAGATGCAGATAACATTGATATAACAAATATAAATAGACAGATAATAGCAACTAGAAAAACAATAGGAAGGCCAAAAGTAGAAGTGGCAAAAGAAAGAATATTAGAAATTAATCCAGATGCAAAGGTAGAAATCTATCAAGAATTTTTTATGCCAGATAGCAAAAAAATTTTAGATAATACAGTTGATTATATAGTAGATGCAGTAGATACTGTAACAGCTAAAATCGAATTGGTAGTAAGAGCCAATAAATTGAATATTCCGATTATATCCAGTATGGGAACAGGAAATAAATTAAATCCAACGAAATTTGAAGTAACTGATATTTATAAAACTAGCATATGTCCTTTAGCAAAAGTTATGAGAAAAGAATTAAGAAAAAGAGGGATAAAAGGTCTTAAAGTAGTCTATTCAAAAGAAGAACCAATACAACAAAGCAAAGATGTTGAGAAGCAAGAAGAAAAAACAAATAAAAGGCAAGTGCTAGGAAGCATATCTTTTGTTCCATCTGTTGCAGGATTAATTGTTGTAGGAGAAGTAGTAAAGGATATTACACAAAATAAATAATAAAGATAGGAATCATAATAATTTTATGATATAATATCTAAAACTTGAAAAAAGGAGAAATAAAATGAGTTTAATATTAAAAAATGTATCAAAATCATTTGTAGGAAAGAAAGCAGTTGATAATATTTCTTTAACATTAGATAAACCAGGAGTATATGGCTTACTTGGAACAAACGGAGCAGGGAAAACAACAACCATTAGAATGTTATTAGGAATTATCAAAAAAGACAGTGGAGAAATTACTTGGAAGGGAAAAGCAGTAGATAGAAAGAGTGTTAATTTTGGATATTTACCAGAAGAAAGAGGAGTATATCCAAAAACAAAAATATTCGACCAGTTAATGTATTTTGCAGAATTAAAAGGAATGAAAAAACAAGAAGCAGAAAAATCAATCAATAGGTGGGCAAAGAAATTAAAAGTAGAAGAATACTTGCAAATGCCAGCAGAAAAACTATCAAAAGGAAATGCACAAAAAATACAATTTATGACAGCAATCATACATAACCCAGAGTTAGTCGTTTTGGATGAACCATTTAGTGGATTAGATCCTGTCAATACAGAAATATTAAGAGATATTATAATTAATTTAGTGAAAGATGGAAAATATGTAATCATGTCAGCACATCAAATGGCAACCATAGAAGAATTTTGCAGAGATATATTAATATTAAATAAAGGAAAAACTGTATTACAAGGAAACTTAAAAGAGATAAAAGAAACATATCCTGCTAATAGAGTAGAAATAGATGTAAATGAAAATATAGGTAAATACATAAAAGATTTTGAATTAGAAATAGAAAATGAAACAGATAATAAGTATGTAATAAAGATAGCAGAAGAAGAGAAGGCACATAAGCTTTTAAGAAAATTAATTGAAAATGACATAAAGGTAAATAAGTTTGAAGTGAAAAAGCCAACTCTTAATGATATTTTTATTGAGAAGGTGAGCTAAAATTTTGCTTAGCGATACTTGTTTCTTTTTAAAATTAAATTTTAGAATAAAAGAGAAAGGAATAGAAAAATGAAAGATATAATAACAGTCATGAAATTTACAATAAAAGAGATGCTAAAAAGAAAATCTTTTATCATATCTACATTAATTATTTTAATATTAATTGTAATAGGATTTAATGTTCCTAATATGATAAAAGCAGTAAAAGGAGACAATGACTTAGAGGAGAAACTTTTAATCATAGATAAACAAAATATTTTTGAAGGTAACCTAGAATTATTAAAACAAGCCGATTTAGGATATGAAATAGAAACAGGAGAATTTTCTTATGATGAAATAAAACAGAAAATAGAAAATGAAGAAATAGAATCAGCAATTATAATAGAAAAACAAGAAAATAACATTAAAATAAGATACATAGTAGAAAACACAAATTTAATGGAAGAAGTACCAGAAACTTTAGTAAATAGCATCAATACCCTATATTCAAACATACAAATTAGTAAACTAGGATTAACGCAAGAACAGTTGCAATCTATCACACCTAATTTTGAATTTAGCTTGGAACAGACAGAAGAAGAAAAAGCAAGTGGAAATATACTTGCCATGATGTTAATGTCATTAGCATTGTTCTATGCAATCTATTTTTGTGCATATCAAGTATCAAGTTCCATAACAACAGAAAAGACATCTAAAATAATGGAAACATTAATAACATCAACCAGTCCAAGAACAATTGTGATTCGGAAAAACAGTAGGAATAGGAATGGTTGGTTTAATTCAAATGCTATTAATAGTAGGAACCGCATTAATAAGTGCCAAAGCATTTTTAGAGCCAGAATTACTAAAATCTGTATTAGATATGTCTAATATTACACCATATTTAGGAATTATTACTATTATATACTTTGTATTAGGATATTTTACATACAGTCTATTATATGCCTTAACAGGCTCAACAGTAAGTAAACCAGAAGATATACAATCAGCCAATACACCAGTTGCTATATTAGCTGTAATAGGATTTTATCTATCCTACTTTACTATGATGAATCCAACAAGTGAATTAAACTTATTTGCTTCTTTGTTCCCAATATCATCACCATTTTGTATGCCTTTTCGAATTATGATGGGATTAGCTAGCACAACAGATGTCGCAATATCAATCGTAATTTTAATTGTTACAATATTAGTGATAGCAAAAGTAGCTATAAAAATATATTCAAATGCAATATTAAATTATGGTACAAAAATGAGTTTCAAAGATATAGTAAATATGTATAAAGATAAGCAGAATTAAAAAATATAATGTATAACAAAAAAAGATTGGATAAAAGAGAAAAAGCGGAATTAAGATTTTCTTGAGCGAAGTAAATTGCCAGAAAGTCTAATTTCCGCCATATTTTATATTCTAAAAATTATTAGGAAATTGTTGTACAATTCCATCTACAAAAAATTGTGACATATCCAAAATTTCTTTTTGAACCATATCGTAAGCTCGAATATCTGCAGAATAATCTCCTTTCAAACGAGCTGAAACTTCCTGAGTAGTCAATCTTAAATGCTCATATAACATATTTCGTACTTGTTCTTTGGGATAAAAAGGGTTAATGCTACTAAATGCCTTAGCCATATCATCAGCATTTTTATACCATTTTTTATTTAATTCTTGAGCTAATTTTTCATTCTTGTTTTTTAATGCAACAATTAAATCCTTACCAATAACCAAATGCTCTGTTAATAATTTTTGAATTGTATTTGCAATATTATTTCCATAATACTTTCTAAAGATATCAGCTATATCTTTAGGATTTTTTAATAAACGATTTTGTGTGGCATCTAAATCATTTAAATCTTCTGCAATACTAATGAGAAGCATACGAGTCCACAAAATATGCTCAATCCATGCTAAATTCATGTTTTCTATAAGGTTAAGTTGATTTATACTCAACCAATAATCATAAGGATTATGAGAAGAAGCATTAATATAAATCTGTTGACCAATAGGCAAGTTGTAAGGATCTAATGCTAGGTTGTTATTTATAATATCTTGTACAGTTGTTCCATACATAATCGCCAAATTATATAAAGTATCACCAGGCTTAATGGTGTATAAAATAAGATTTGAATGATCCATTCTGATTCCTTTCTATGTTTTTATAGAAATCTAAAAATTTCTATTAATAGAATATGAGATTAATTTGAAAATGTTAATGTGAAAGTTTTGTGAATTTTAGCACTCTCTTATTGACATTGCTAAAAAAAGATATATAATAATAATGTAAAAAGTAAAAAATACTTTTTATAAAAATATGTATGTGCTACCAGAAATGGTGTCAACACATAAAAAGAAAGGAAGTTGATTTATTATGATGATGATACCAAGAAGGAGGAACGAATTTGATTTGTTGGAGGATATGTTCAGAGATCCATTTTTCAATGGAGAAGAAACTAAATTAATGAGGACAGATATTAAAGAAAAAAAAGACAAATATCTAGTTGACATTGATTTACCAGGTTACAATAAAGAAGATATTAAAGTTGAAATTGAAGATGGATATTTAACAATTCATGCTACAACAGATTCACACAAAGAAGAAAAGGATGAAGGAAAATTTGTACGTAAAGAGAGATATTTTGGTGAATGCTCACGAAGTTTCTATATAGGAGATAATATTACAGAAGATGAAATAAAGGCATCATTTAAAAATGGAACTTTACATTTACAAATCCCAAAAAAGCAAGAAAGAAAAGAATTGCCAGACAAGAAATATATTCCAATTGATGATTAATAATATATAAAAAAATGACAAAATCCTATTAGCAAGTAGGTAAAAAAACTTACTTGCTAATTTTTAGTTTAAAAGCAAACAGTAAAATGTGAATTTTAGCAGTCGACAGTCGATAATGCTAAAACCATATCATATAATTTGTTTTAATGTAATAAAAAATAAGAAAGCACAAGAAAGGAAAATATTATGATTAAATTATTAAAAAGCTTAGGCAAAAAAGAATGGATATTAGCACTAATATCTTTAATCTTAATTGCTGGGCAAGTTTGGTTGGAATTAAAAATGCCAGATTATATGTCCGAAATAACAGTTCTAGTTCAAACAGAAGGAAGTCAGATGAGTGAAATTCTTGAAAACGGAGTTTATATGATTGCATGTGCATTAGGTAGTCTAGTCTCAGCAGTTATTGTTGGCTATTTTATTTCTAACATTTCTGCAATTTTCTCAATGAATGTTAGAAAAAAATTATTTAACAAAGTAGAAAATTTAGCAATGAATGAAGTAAAGGCATTTTCAACAAGTAGTTTGATTACCAGAACCACAAATGATATCACACAAATACAAATGTTAATAGCAATGGGACTACAACTTATGATAAAAGCACCAATTACAGCTATTTGGGCAATTACTAAAATATTAAATAAAAGTTGGCAATGGAGTGCACTTACAGGAGTGGGAGTTGCTGTATTATTAGGAGTGATTGTAACATTAATGGTTATTATCATGCCAAAATTTAAAATTGTACAAAAATTAATCGATAAAATTAATGGTGTAACTCGTGAAAACCTAACAGGAATTCGTGTGGTAAGAGCTTTTAATGCGGAAAAATATCAAGAAGACAAATTTGAAAATGTCAATACCAAATTAACAAATCAACAATTATTTAACCAAAAGGCTTTTGCTATGCTTTCACCAGTTATGTATTTAGTAATGTATTTTTTAACACTTGGTATTTATTTCATAGGAGCATACCTAATCAAAGATGCATTAATGGTAGATAAATTAGCTTTATTTGGTGATATGGTAGTATTTAGTTCTTATGCTATGCAGGTTATTATGTCATTCTTGATGCTAGCTATGATATTTATGATGTTGCCTCGTGCACAAGTATCTGCTAATCGTATTAATGAAGTATTAGACACAGAAATTACCATAAAAGATGGAAAAATCAATCAAGATGTAACAAATGAAAGAGGTACTGTAGAATTTAAAAATGTATCTTTCAAATATCCAGATGCAGATGAATATTTATTAAAAAATATATCTTTCAAGGCAAACAAAGGAGAAACCGTAGCCTTTATCGGTTCAACAGGTAGTGGTAAATCTAGTTTAATTAACTTAATACCAAGATTTTATGATGTAACAGATGGAAAAGTTTTAGTAGATGGTGTCAATGTAAAAGATTATAAACAAGAATTTTTACATAATAAATTGGGATACGTACCACAAAAAGCAGTAATTTTTAATGATACTATAAATAACAACATCGCTTATGGTGAAAATGGAAAAGATAAAATTACAGAAGAAAAGATAAAAAAGGCGATAGAAGTAGCACAAGCAAAAGAATTTGTAGAAAAAATGGAGGAGCAATATAATACCCATATGGCACAAGGTGGAACCAATGTATCGGGAGGACAAAAACAAAGATTATCTATTGCCAGAGCCATCGCAAGAGATCCAGAAATCTATATCTTTGATGATAGTTTCTCAGCATTAGATTATAAAACAGATAGTATCTTAAGAAAAGAATTAAAGAAATATACCAAAGATGCTACCACATTAATTGTAGCACAAAGAATAGGAACCATTATGAATGCCGATAAAATTCTAGTTTTAGATAATGGAGAATGTGTAGGACAAGGAACCCATAAAGAATTATTAAAAAACTGTGAAGTGTATAAGCAAATAGCTTTATCCCAATTATCAAAGGAGGAATTAGAAGATGCGGAATAGAAAATAAAGAAAATAGATCTCCTAGACCTCCTAGAGGTATGAGAGGACCTGGTATGGGAGGAGGAGCAGGAGAAAAAGCAAAAGACTTCCAAGGAGCTATGAAAAGGCTATTTAAAGAATTAAAAGCTTTTAAAATTTTGATAAGTATAGCACTTATTCTAGCAATATTAGGTTCTGTCTTATCTATCATTGCTCCTAATAAATTATCAGAATTAACAGATAAAATATCAGAAGGATTAGTTGTCAATAAAGATAATTTAGAAACTCTAACCAAAAATATTACGGTTAATTTGAATGAAGAAACCATACAAGAAAAAGTAACAGAGATTATGACTTCGAAAGAAATAACAATGGAAGATAAACAGACTTTTCAAACTACAATGGGAAAAATGCAGACAATTACGAATGAAAATGAAAGTATAAAGTATTTACTAGAATTACCAGAAAGCATACAGAATGTATTGTTTACAGAATTTGAAATGGATGGAACAAAGATTAGTTCAAGTGACCAAATACAATTTTTAAGCATTATGAGTACCGTAGGAGAGAATTTGGTAGCAGAAGAATTATATGCCAAAATAGATGAAATGCCAACCTCGATACAAGAGGTAGTAAAACCATTTATGGATATCGAATCAATTAAAAAAATTGCATTATTTCTAGCAGTGTTATATATAACAAGTGCTTTATTTACCTATATTCAATCACTAGCTATGACAGATGTAGCAAATAAATTTGCGAAAACTTTAAGAAGCAGAATTTCTGTAAAAATTAATCAGTTACCACTTAAATATTTTGATAGAAACTCAATTGGAGATGTATTATCTAGAGTAACAAATGATATTGATACCATAGCTCAATCTATGAATATGTCTTTGGCAACCTTAGTAAGTAGTGTAACACTATTTGTTGGAACTATTATTATGATGTTTTATACCAACTGGATTATGGCTATTACCGCGATTCTTTCGAGTCTAATTGGATTTGTATTGATGTTCCTTATCTTAGGAAAATCACAAAAATACTTTGTAGCAAGGCAAGTAGAACTGGGAAAATTAAATGGACATATAGAAGAAATCTATTCTGGCTTAAATGTGGTAAAAGTATATAATGGAAGAAAGGAAGCAGACAGAAAATTTGATGAACTCAATAAACAAGTAAATGAAGCAAACCGTAAAAGTCAATTCTTATCAGGGCTAATGCAACCAATCATGTACTTTATTGGTAACTTTGGTTATGTTGCCGTATGTATTGTGGGTGCTATATTAACCATGAACGATATGATATCATTTGGTGTTATTGTAGCTTTTATTACCTATGTAAGATTATTTACCAATCCATTATCACAAATAGCACAAGCAATGACCCAATTACAATCAACTGCAGCAGCCAGTGAAAGAGTATTTGAATTTCTTGATGAAGAAGAAATGTCAGACCAAAAAGAAATAACAAGAGTATTAAATAAGCAAGAAGTAAAAGGAAATATAGAATTTCAAAATGTTGTTTTCCAATATGATAATAATGACAAACCAACCATAAAGAACTTTAGTGCTCAAGCGAAACCAGGACAAAAAGTTGCTATTGTGGGACCGACTCGGTGCAGGAAAAACAACAATGGTAAATTTACTTATGAAATTTTATGATATCAATTCAGGAGATATTAAAATAGATGGAATATCGACAAAAGAATTAACGAGAGAAAATATACATAATTTATTTACTATGGTATTACAAGATACTTGGCTATTTAATGGAACCATAAAAGAAAATATTATTTATAATAATAAAAATATAAGTGATGAAAAAGTAAAAGAAGTTTGTAAAACAATAGGATTAGACCATTTTATAAAAACGCTGCCACATGGATATGACACAGAACTTTCCGATAATGATAGCATATCTGCAGGACAAAAACAATTACTTACTATCGCAAGAGGTATTTTACAAGATGCACCATTTCTAATATTAGATGAGGCGACTTCTAATGTGGATACAAGAACAGAAGAATTGGTACAAAAAGCAATGGATAAACTGACAGAAGGAAAAACATCTTTTATTATTGCACATAGACTATCCACGATTAAAAATGCAGATTTAATCTTAGTAATGAAAGATGGAAATATTATTGAGCAAGGAAATCACGAAGAATTAATGGAGCAAAATGGATTTTATGCAGATTTATATAATAGCCAATTTGAATTGTAAATATAGGAGGGACATATATGAATAATGTAGTTATCACAATAGGAAGAGAATATGGCTCTGGAGGAAAATACATAGGAAAAGAAGTTGCAAAAAGGTTAAATATAAATTTTTATGATAAAGAATTATTACAAAAAACATATGAGAAGAATAACTGCAATTATACAAAATTAGAGCAATATGATGAAACCAAAAGAAATAGTATCTTAAAAGCAATGAATTTATTAAATTCAAATGATTGTGAAGCGGCTTTTGAAGATGATAAATATCAAATGATGATTAGCAAAACAATTATAGATTTAGCACAAAATGAATCTTGCGTTATTCTAGGAAGAAACTCAAACAATATTTTAAAAGACAAGAAAAATGTTATTAATATTTTTATATACTCTAATGATTTAGATTTTAAAATTAAAAGAAAAATGAAAATCGAAACACTTTCTTATCAAGAGGCTTTTCATAAACTAAAACAAGTTGATAAGCAAAGAAAAAAATATTATGAATATGTAAATAAAAATCATGTTTGGGGAGATAAAAAAGATTATGATTTTTGCTTCGATTCAAGTGTTTTAGGAATAGATGCAACAGTAGATTTAATAGTAGAGATTTATAAAAAGAAAGAAGGAATCAAAAATGGGAAACAAACAATTTAAAGCAGAATCTAAAAGGTTATTAGAATTAATGATTAATTCTATTTATACAAACAAAGAAATCTTTTTAAGAGAATTAATTTCAAATGCAAGTGATGCAATTGATAAGTTATATTATCGTTCACTAACTGACAAGAAATTAAAAATTAACAAAGAGGATTTAAAAATTAGAATTGATTTAGACAAAGAGGAAAGATTACTTACTATAACAGATAATGGATGTGGTATGACAGAAGAAGAACTAGACAAAAATTTAGGAACGATTGCAAAGAGTGGTTCACTTAATTTTAAAGAAGAGAATGAAAAGAAAAAAGATATTGATATTATAGGACAATTTGGAGTAGGATTTTATTCTGCCTTTATGGTAAGTGATTTAGTAACGGTAGAAAGCAAATCAGTAGATAGCGATAAAGCCTATTGTTGGAAATCGAAAGGGGTAAGTGGATATTCCATAGAACCTTGTGAAAAAGAAGAAGTTGGTACAAAAATCACATTACACATAAAAGAGGACTCAGAAGAAGAAAAGTATAGCCAATTTTTAGAGTCTTACACAATACAAGAAATCATAAAAAGATATTCTGATTATATTCGTTATCCAATTCAAATGGAAGTAGAGCACAGTCATAAAAAAGAGGGAACGGAAAACGAATACGAGCAAGTGAAAGAAATAGAAACCATTAACTCAATGACTCCTATTTGGAAAAAGAACAAGAAAAAGATTACAGAAGAAGAATATGAAAGTTTTTATACAGAGAAATTCCATGATTATGAAAAACCTTTAAAAGTAATTCATACAGCAGTGGAAGGACAATACAAATACAATAGCTTATTATATATTCCATCCCATTTACCATATGATTATTACACCAAAGAATATGAAAAAGGGTTACAATTGTATGCAAATGGTGTATTGATTATGGAAAAATGTGAAGATTTACTACCTGATTATTTCGGATTTGTAAAAGGATTAGTAGATAGTGAAGATTTATCTTTAAATATATCTAGAGAAATGCTACAACATGATAGGCAATTAAGAGTGATTGCTAGAAACATAGAGAATAAAATAAAATCAGAATTAGAAAATTTATTAAAAAATGATAGAGATAAGTATGAACAATTCTTTAAGAATTTTGGATTACAATTAAAATATGGAACTTATGATAATTATGGAATGAATAAAGATAAACTAAAAGATTTATTATTATTTTATTCATCAACAGAAAAGAAATTAGTCACGTTAAAAGAATATGTAGAAAGAATGAAAGAAAATCAAAAAGTAATCTATTATGCTTGTGGTGAAACAGTAGATAAGATAGATTTATTACCACAAGTAGAAGTATTAAAAGACAAAGGATATGAAATTTTATATTTAACAGATCATGTAGATGAATTTGTTTTCCAAGTATTAATGAATTATGAAGAAAAAACTTTCCAAAACATATGTAGCGACAACTTGGATTTAGATAGTGAGACAGAAAAAGAAGAACTAAAAAAAGCAAATGAAGAAAATAAAGAAATGTTTGAAGCTATGAAAGAAGCCATAAAAGATGAAGTACAAGATATTCGATTTACGCATAGACTAAAAAATCATCCTGTTTGCTTAAGCAGTGAAGGAGCTATATCTGTGGAGATGGAAAAAACCTTAAATGCTATGCCAAACAACCAAGGAATTAAAGCACAAACTGTATTAGAGATTAATGAAAAACACGAAATAACAAAGAAATTAAAAGAACTTTACAAAGAAGATAAAGAAAAATTAAAAAAATATACTAAAGTTTTATATGCACAAGCAAGACTAATTGAAGGACTAGCAGTTGAAAATCCAACCGAAATTAGTAATTTAGTTTGCGAAATTATGGCGAAATAAAAAGAAGATAATTTTATGTACAAAAAGAAATTGTAATGCAGAGGCTAGATTAGTTTGAAATAAAACTAATCTTTTTTACATTAAAAAGGTAAAAAAAATATAAAAAACTATTGACACGATGTCAGAATAGTGATATATAACAATTATACTGACATAATGTCATACAAAGAAATAAAAAAAGGAGTAGATTATGGCAAGGGAAATAGTTGATATTAGGAAAGAAGAAATTATAAATGCTTGTGAAAAACTTTATAAAAATAACAACTTTAAGGAAATAACAATAAAAAGTATAGGAGAAAAAACTACATTTTCTCGTACTTCAATATACAATTATTTTCAAACAAAAGAAGAAATATTTTTAGCACTTTTTCAAAGAGAATATGAAAAATGGATAGATGACTTAAATAAAGTGTATGATGAAAATGATAAATTAACAAAAGAAGTATTTGCAAGTAAATTAGCACACACAATTGAAAAAAGACCAATGCTACTAAAATTATTATCCATGAATTTATATGATATGGAAGAAAATAGTAGAATAGATGCATTAGTGAATTTTAAAACAGCCTATGGAAATTCAATAAAAACGGTAAAAAAATGTCTTGATAAATTTTCTATTACTATGAACGAACAAGACAAAAATGAATTCATCTTTTCATTTTTCCCTTTAATGTATGGAATATATCCATATACATTTGTAACACAAAAACAAAAGGAGGCAATGGAAAAAGCAGGAGTTCCATTTGAATATTTAACAATCTATAACATTGCTTATAAAGGAATCTTAAAATTATTATAAGAAAACCATCGTGGAATGGATGAAGATTGCGTCTATGAGCTAGAAAAAAAGATAAAGTAATTATAATTTAGTTATTAGATTTGAAAAATATATTAAACTGAAGCAGAATGGGAATATGAAGCAAGAGCAGGAACAACTACTCCATTTAATACCCAAAACTCAATCAGTGATGAGGAAGCAAATAAATTATTTTTCACAAGATAATTTAGAAACAGAGCCAGGCGAATACCGACAAACAACAGTAGAAGTTAACAGCTTTTCTCCAAACAACTGGGGGTTATACAATATGCACGGAAATGTAGCAGAATGGTGTTTTGACTATTATGGAGAATATGATTTAGAAAATACAGATAATCCATCAGGGCCAACAACCGCGAACTTAAGAGTAAATAGAGGTGGAGGATGGAACGATTATGCAAAACATTTAAGAAGTAGCTATCGTGCATCAACAACACCAGACCAAAGAATGAATAACATAGGTTTTAGAGTAGTAAGAAATGGAGATAATAGTTCTAACAGTGGCATAGTAAGTGATACTACTAGAGATTTACAAACACAAAATGCAGAAAATGTATTAATTGTATATTTCTCTGAGATATGAATGCAGATGCAAGACCAGAACTTAGCTCACATGTAGAAAATATGGACCAATATGACACAATACTTCTAGGTTACCCTAACTGGTGGGGTGATATGCCAATGTCAATATATACATTTTTAGACGAATATGACTTATCAGGAAAAACAATTGCACCATTTATTACACATGGAGGTTCAGGACTTTCAGGAACACCTGCTAATATTCAAGATGAGGAACCACATGCAACTGTAACAGATGGATTAGCAGTAAATGGAAGTAGTGCAAAAAATTCACAAAGTACAGTAAATGAGTGGCTATCTGAAATAGGATTTTAGTGAATTTTAAGGAGAATAATGATTGCGAAAATGAAGTATTTGTAAGATTAGATGATAATCAACTACAGACTATGACAAAAGAAATATAAAAAAAAGAAAGGTAAAGAAAAATGAAAACACAAAAAATGATAGCAGTAATTATTTTTATAATAATTGTTATACTAGTAGTTATGCTTATTGCATTTAGGAATATTTTAAATAAAAAACTACAAAATAACGAAAATCAAAATAGTGATAATATACAGTCAAGTGAAATAAATAATAATGGAGAAAGTGAAATTATGAATAATCAAAGTGAAGAAATAAAGATAAATTTAATTGTAAATAATAGAACTTTTAGCGCAACTTTAAATAATAATGAAACTGTAAGACAGTTAGTGCAAATGTTTCCAATGACATTAAATATGAGTGATTTACACGCAAATGAAAAATATAATTATTTAAATTCTAGTTTTACAACAAATAGTAATAAACCAAACAGAATAAATGCAGGAGATATTAAATTATATGGAAATAACTGTTTAGTTGTATTTTATGAAAGTTTCAGTAATTCATACAGTTATACAGATTTAGGAAAAGTAGATAATGTAAATGACTTTATTACACAATTAGGTAGTGGAAGTATAGATATCAGATTTGAACTTGCCAATTAGAAGGAAAGTTATTATAAGAAATAGTAATGAATAATTAATAAAAATTATTGGATTAGAAAACAAGTCGTGGATATCATAAAAGATCATTAAATTCAAATGATGTATAGAATGTTACATCACCATTATCCTTGATTAATATGCCAATATTACAATATCGCAACGAAATTAGAAATGCAGTTCATACTGATTTATATGATAAAGTGGATATTATTCCTTTTAATAAAATAGAAGAATTCTTCAAAAAGAATTTAAAATAAACGAGGAGAAAAAGTTATGAGTCTAACTATTAATATATATTATACAGGAAATAATGGTAGTGCAAAAAAGTTTGCAGAAGAAATGGTATTAAGTGGAATTGTAGATAGGGTTCGTGCTGAAAAAGGTAATCAAAAATATGAATACTTTTTTCCAATGGATGACGATGAAACCGTTTTATTAATTGATCGATGGAAAAGTCAAGAGGCTTTAGATGAACACCATAAATCATCAATGATGAAAGAAATAGCAGAGCTTAGAGACAAATACAAACTTCATATGAAGGTAGAGCAATTTGTCGAAAAAAAATAATGAAAATGAACAAAAAGTATTTACTAAATTTTAATATAAGAGGAGGTTTTTTATATGAGAAAAAACATTAAAAATACAGAGGCAATATTTCCAATGCCAGTATTAATGATAGCAACATATAATGAAGATGGGAGTGTTAATGTAATGAATGCAGCATGGGGAACTATGTTAAGTAGAAATCAAGTAATATTAAATTTAACACAGACACATAAGACTGTTAAAAATATTAAAAAAAGAAAAGCATTTACTGTTAGCATAGCTGATAGTAAACATGTTGTAGAAGCCGATTATTTTGGAGTAGTATCGGGGAATAATACTCCAAATAAATTTGAAAATAGTGGTCTATCAGCAACAAAATCAGAAAATGTAGACGCACCTATTATAAGTGAATTTCCTATTTGTTTTGAATGTGAATTTATAGAATATCAAGATGATGAATATGGTTGTGGAGTAATAGGAAAAGTAGTAAATGTAACTGCTGATGAAAATGTTATGAATGGAGAAAATGTTGACATTGAATTAGTTGGTGCCATCGCATTTGACCCATATACTAATGGATATTATAAAGTTACGCAAAGAATTGGAGAAGCCTTTAAAGATGGATTACAACTTAAAAAATAATCACACAAATTACAACTTGATTTAGAATGATTTAAAAAACTTTTATTTGTAAAATATAATAAACAGCCTAAAGTATCTTAAATGCTAGAAAAAATAAAAAGGAGGAATTTTTTGGTGAAAAAGAAAATTTTAATTGTATTACTTATAATTATAGTAATAGCATTAATAGGAGTAGGATATTTCGTGTTTACAGATATGCAACAAGAAGAAAGGTTAAAAACAGAATTATCTGAATTAAATGAATTAGTAAATGCAGAAAATATTGATATGGATGCAATAAATGATAGGTTAGACAGAATTGTTACAACGGGAGATTATGCAGTTGTAGAAAATGCCTTTAAATCATATTTAAGAGAAAACTTTAATAATAGCATACAAATTGCAGAAATCTTAAATGATGAGAAAATAATAACATTATTGACAGTAGAAAATTATAAAAGTGATGGAAAAGATTTTCCAGAATCTAAAAATTATATTACAACAACAAGGTCAACATTAGAAGATTGCAAAAATAAATATACCGAATTTTTAACAGAAGAAAAAACAATGTATTATATAAATGATAAAGGATTAGATAGTTATTATACAGATTTATACAAAGATGAATTTATAGGCGATATGGATTCAGCAACACAAGACACAACAGTACAAGATTCAATAGATGATGTTATAGAAATTTTAGATACTTCAGAAGAAATTTTAAACCTATTATCTGAAAATCAGAATAGTTGGGAGATAGAAGGAGAAAATATAGTTTTCAATAGTGAGAGTTTATCAAATGAATATAATGAATTAATAAGTTCTTTGTAAAAATATACTTGTTAAAAAACACAATATTATTGTATAATAATGCAAAATAAAAATTGCAGACAAAATCTCGTTTTTTGTTTGCAAGAAAAGAGGTTATTATAGGAATTATTGAAATTATATTAATTGCATTAGGATTATCACATTTATACTTTCTTTGATGGGTATATAAAGATAGGAAATCGTTTTGGAGATAAGTTCTATATATTGTGATATTTTAAAGTATAAGGAGGGATTATTAGGACATATTAAAATAGATACAACAATGGAATATGCTATGGTAAATCAAAATAATGTAAAAAATTCACATAGAAAATATATAACATAAAATATTTTAATGAAAAAAGAATAAATGTTTTGCATGTAATGTTAAAAAAGTTGAAATTATGCAAGATTGTGATAAAGAATAAAATGTTAAATATTGACAATTAACATAATCCGTACTATAATATAGATATTAATTTAATTCCAGCTAAGTGCTGTTTATTATATAAAGCCATAAACCATACTTAAAATTAAGGAGGAATTATTATGCAGATTAACTGTGATGGTGTTGTTCACAATCCACTAGGTGGAGCTTCGTATGTTTTTGAGAAGGAAATTATTCCTTATATTCTTGGAACACTTCACAAAAACAAACTGAAGATAAGCGTTGGTGCACAACCAAATTCTTCACCTCATTTTGGAACATTGGAAACAATTGCTTTAGCATTTGCTCTAGCACGGAAACTTGAGGAATACGATTCAAAGAAAAAAGTTACTATTCTCTATGAAGTAATAGAAACTGCACCGAGTGAAACAGTTGTTATTGATGGAGTGAAATATCAGAAAAGTCTAAATTTTACTGGTAAAATTGATACCTATTTTGCTGAATATCTTGAAATCCTTAATTACTATAAGGAATTGACAAGAATTGACTACGAAATCAGATATCAACATGAATTCAATGAACAGCCCGAAACTCAGGAAGTTTTTAAAACGGTCTTAAAGAAAAGGGAATATGTTGCTAAGAAACTGGATCAGAAATATGGCAATTTGAGAGTAAGAATGTCATGTCCGATTTGTGGACTAACAGACAAAAACAGTGTTAACAATAGATACACTGAAGATACAATAACTTTCTATTGTCCCGAACATGGAGAGTATTCAGTAAATGTAAATGAAGGCATTTCTAAGCTTGAATACAATTCTCCTTTAAGAAATCTGATAAGAGGAATGAGCTATACAGCAACAAATCAGAGTAAAAACTATGATTTTGAAATTTTGAGAATTACAGGGAGTGATTATGCAGGTTTTTATCAGGAGGAATTAAGGTACAAAGTAGCATCTTATCTTGGTTGTGATGTAAGCAAGATGTCTATGATATTTTATGCTCCTTTGGTACTTGATTGGTCTGGGGCTAAACTGTCAAAGTCACTATATGTAAAGGAAGGTGCTTACGGAGATATTCCGAAAAGATTTATCAACTACAGCTTCTTAAAAGAAGATTTAGGCTTTAAAGGTCTTGATATTTTATATGATATTGTGATAAACTGGATTAACAATCCATATATGTTGTTTAGACATTACAGTATCTATTATTTTATCAAGGAGTTTGAGAAATATGAGTGATGAATTAACTAATGGAATATATGTGAGTATCAATCCAGAACCAACTTCTAAGATAGTGCAAGGAACGAAAAACCATGAATTTAGAAACTATATACCAAAAAAAAGTTTTAAATTCTTGTATGTTTATGTAACTGCACCACAAAGTAAACTAAAATATGTGATAGAAGTCGGAGATATTGTGAAATATCCAGAAAAATTGGATAGCGATGGAGATGGAAACCATGATTTTAATATAGGTAAGAAATCTAAATATGCTTATCCAATAATTAAGGTTTATGAACTAGTTTGTCCAATTTCATTAGAAGAATTGAAAAACAAGTTTGGCTTTGTGCCACCGCAAGCATTTTCGTATGCAGAAACATTTGCTGAATTGACAGAACATGTGTCAAAAGCAGAAAAAACAATCATTATAAGTCAATAAGATTTAATACTATCACACAAAAGACACTGACATTGTCGGTGTCTTTTGTATGTATTTGATTATATTAATTGTATTTTTATTGCAAGTATTCCATTTTCTTTTTCTTGTTCAAGAGTATAAAAAGTGTGTATGCGTTCTAATTTTTCTTCTAAACTATTTGCGGTTCCACAAAGTCTATAATCAATATCTTTAAAAAAATCTGCAAAAGAAGGATATCTTAATAATGCACGAACACTTACAGAAATAGTATCATCTAGATTATTTAGGTTATGAAATATAATAGTATCCCCTAAATTTATATTTTTCCTTCTATCATCGTAAAGCCTAAGTTCAAATTTTTTTACACCACTTTTGATATTATTAAATGCTGTATCGTTTAATTTCATTTCATGTATCATTGTTACTACCTCCATATAATAAGTATAACATTATAAAATTTATTTTTCCATATATCTATGCGAAGATTTGTAAAAAGTCTAGTATTAAAGAATTTGAAGATGAAACCGAAAGATAATCATCTCGACAAATTAAAAATTATAAAAAATATGTATCAATAGAAGATAGTGCATACAACTCACAAGAGTAAAATACAAAAATATTTGTAAAAATACTACACAAATAAGAAAAAACGTGATAAAATAATTTAGAAGTTTTGTTAAAATTTTTAAAAGCAAAAGTTTAGTTAAAGTACATTGAAAACTTTGCATAAGATTTTTTGGAGCAATTTTGGAGCAATCATTTCTAATTACGAACCATAAAAACCCCTAAAAATCAATAAAGTTCAATTAATTAAAAAAATGGACAAAATAAGCATTTACAAGGCGAAAACCGCCTAGAATAAAGGAAAAAATTAAAAGGAGGAGAGAGAATGTCAGGACACAGTAAATGGCATAATATACAAGCCAAAAAAGGAAAAGCAGATGCAGCAAGAGGAAAAATCTTCACAAAATTAGGAAGAGAATTATTAATAGCGGTTAAAGAAGGTGGAGCAGATCCAGCTGGAAACTCAAAACTAAAAAATGTAATAGCAAAATGTAAAGCTGCAAATATGCCAAATGATACTATCAACAATGCTATCAAAAAAGCATCTACCAGTAACGAAAATTATGAAGAAATTACCTATGAAGGATATGGACCAAATGGAGTAGCTGTTATTGTAAAAGCTGCTACGGATAATAAAAATAGAACAGCGGCAGACGTTAGACATGCTTTTGATAAAGCAGGAGGAAACTTAGGAACTAATGGATGTGTATCATACATGTTCAACAAAAAAGGGGTA
Source organism: uncultured Clostridia bacterium (assembly GCA_944386725.1). Taxonomy (GTDB): domain Bacteria; phylum Bacillota; class Clostridia; order TANB77; family CAG-508; genus CAG-269. The sequence goes on along the minus strand of CALXCE010000001.1, from coordinate 112,427 downwards.
ATAGTAATTGAAAGAGCTTCCACAGAAATGGACGAAGACGAAGTAATGATGCTTGCATTAGAAGCAGGTGCAGAAGATTTTGAGGCATCAGACGAAATATATGAAATTACGACAGAACCAGCAGATTTTACTGCAGTTCGTGAAAAATTAGAAGAAGCAGGATTAAAATTCTTAGAAGCAGAAGTTCAAATGGTACCAACTACGACAGTTGCTTTAGATGAAAAAGGAGTAGAAAAAATGGAAAGACTAATCGAAAGATTAGAAGACTTAGATGATGTGGCTAATATTTATCATAATTGGGAAGAATAATAATAAATAGCAAAATTAAATAGGAGTTGAGAGAAAAATGAGACAAAAGAAAAACGGTAAAATAATTTTAATTATAATAATATTACTAGTTATTTTGATTTTACTAGTAGGGATTGCCTATACTTATTTTGCAACAGATACATTTAAAAGTAACAAAGAATTATTTTTCAAATATGTCACACAACTAGGAGATGAAAAACAAGGTTTTATTGAGGCAAATTTAAAAGAATACTTCGAAAAGAAAAAAAATACACCATATGCAGACGAAGGTAGTATATCAGTAAATGTTACAGCTTCCAACAATCAAGAGCAATTTGAAAATGTAAATAATATGAATGTAACATTTGAAGGACAAGTAGATACAGCTAACTCTCAAGTAGTACAGAATATTAGTATAAATTATTCTGATAGCGTAAAATTCCCATTTTCTTTTAAGCAAATGGGAAATACAGTAGGAATTCAGACAGATTATGTTGGAAGTAAATATATTGCTGTGGATAAGGAAGAATTACAAAGTTTAGACGATATTGCGACCTCGGAAGATGGATTAACGGTTAACGAGGATAGTTTTGAAAAATTACAGGAATTTGTAAATGTGCAATTAACACAAGAGGACTTACAACACTTACAAGATACTTATTTTAATATAATGAATGAGCAGTTACAAGATAGTAGTTTTAGTAAAATAGAAGAAGCAAATAGCAAAGGATATAGGCTAACTTTGACAGGAGAAGAGTTGAAAAATCTTATCATAAAATTATTAGAAACCTTAAAAAATGACCAAGTAACCTTAGATAAAATAAATGAATATCTTAAAATTTATAAAAATTCTTCCAAAATTACGACAAGTGATATTGATAATTTCATAAAAGATATTAATAACAACTTAGAAATCAATGATAAAAATATAGAAATTACGGTTTACCAAGAAAAACAAAAAATATTAAAATTAACAGTAAAAATAAATAATGAAGCAACCATACAGATAGAAAAAAACTTAACAGGAAATTCACAACAATATAGTATCTTGCTAGAAATAAATCAAGAAGATGTAGCTACCATGAAAATAAATTTAAGTGCTAATTATTCTGGAGTACAATCATTACAAAGTATTGCCGAAAATTATGAACTAAATATAGAATATGAAGGACAAACACAAGAATCTTCAAGTTCAGAAAATTCCATGGTATATCGATATAACTTTATCAACAATATTGATTTTTCAGATAGTATAAACATAGAAAACTTTTCTACTGATAATAGTATGTTATTAAATGATTATGAGGAAGAGCAAATAACGAGTTTTATGCAGGCAGTAGAAGAAAGATTAGAAGAAACCAATAAAAAACAAATGGAAGAATTAGGACTAGAAGAAAATGAAAATCCATTGCAATATGTTATACCTCAATTTGGAATTTACACTTCAGCACTTGATGCAAGCAATATTAGTGAAGAAGAATTAACTACTTTTAATAGTAAATTTGAGAACTATGAAAGTACTAATTTACAAGGTGTTACGGTAAAAGGACTATTATCAACTATACAGCTAAACAATGAATCACAAGAAGAGGATATAAAGAAGATTAAAGAAATTCATTTTGACGGTCAAGAATATGAAGTAACAGACCAAAATATAACATTAATAAAAAGTAGTGTGGAAACAGAAACAGCATATAGAGTAGAATTTGAAAGAGATGAAGATACAGGACTTATTTATAGAGCAGTTATTAACAAGAAATAAAAATTAAGTTCTAAATATTAAAAAAGAGCATATATTATATATAATATATGCTCTTTTTTGTTAAATAGGAAAAATTGCTATGCAATTTTTCGCGTCGACAAATCTTTACGCTTCTTCGAGAACTTAACTATATATAAATATATATAGTTAAAATTATAAAAGTAGAGAAAAGTTTTCGTGAAGCGAGATTTGTCCCATTTTGTTAAATAGCTAAGTGGAGGTCAAGAGTGAAAGATATAGAAGAAATACTAATATATTTTCCAAATCAAATTTATACTTTATTAAAAAATACACTAACACAAAACATAAACCTACAAAAGGATTTGCAAGAAATAAGGATTAGAGTGGGAAAATCAATTTTGTTAAAAACGAGACAAGCTGATATCATTATTGATTACAAAATCAGTACAAATGAAATTTTACAAATATTAGAAAGACTTTGTGAGAATTCCATTTATGCTTATAAAAATCAAATATGTGAAGGATTTTTGACAATCAAAGGAGGACATCGAATTGGAATAACAGGAACAGCAGTTACCGAAGATGGTAAAATAATAAATTTAAAATATGTAACCAGCCTAAACTTTAGAATAGCAAGAGAAGTTATCGATTGTAGCAAACATTTTCTAAAAGAAGTAATTGATTTAGCAAACAATAGTATTTATAATACTTTAATTGTTTCACCACCAGGAAAAGGAAAAACTACCATGTTAAGGGATATCATTCGAAATATTAGCAATGGAATAGGTGAAATTCATTTTAAGGGTATGACTTGTGGTGTAGTAGATGAAAGAGGAGAAATTGCTGCTATGTATAAAGGCGTACCTCAAAATGACATTGGAATCAGAACAGATGTGATAGAAAATATCAGTAAAGCCAAAGGAATGAAGATGCTGATTCGTTCTATGGCACCAGAGGTAATTGCTTGTGACGAAATTGGTTCAAAAGAAGATATACAAGCAATTCGGAGAAGCTATGACAGCAGGAGTAAAAGGTATATTTACTATGCATGGGAAAACAATAGAGGATATAAAAAAAAATGCAAGAATTAATTATTTACTTGAAACAAAACAAATAGAGAAAGTTATTTTTTTATAAAGAATAGTTCTAAAAGCGAAAGTTCAATAATATAATATATAAAAATACATAGGACAAGGAGTATAAAAATGCAAATTTTAAAGTATTTTATACTATTTATTATTTTAATAACATGCAGTTTAATAGGAAGATATTTATCAAAAAAATATGTTATAAGAGTAAACGAATTAGAAGAAATGAAAAATGCTTTAAATATGTTCCAATCAAAGATTAAATTTACTTACGAACCAATCCCTGAAATATTTCAAGAAATTGCTCAAAATACTAGTAAGAATGTGGGATTAATTTTTACATCAGCCAAAGAAAAAATGAAAACTAGTACGGCTAACATTGCATGGGAAGAAGCAATAGAAGAAAGTCAAAACAACTTAACGAAAGAAGATAAATATGTATTAAAAACACTATCGAAATTATTAGGACAAACAGATGTTGAAGGACAAACAAGTCAAATAGAAGTTACACAAAAATTCTTAGAAACTCAGTTAAGAGAAGCTCAAGAGGAAAAAGAAAAAAATGAAAAACTATATAGCAAATTAGGAACTACGATAGGATTAGCGATTGTTATTGTTTTGTGTTAAATGGCATGGTTATTTACTTTGACAATCACAAAAAACAAGCTATATCTTGGAGAGGAATGAAAATAAATATGGATATTAATTTATTATTTAAAATAGCAGCAATCGGAATATTAGTTGCTGTACTGCATCAAGTACTAGTAAGAGCTGGCAGAGAAGACCAAGCCATGATGACTACATTAGCAGGACTAGTAATTGTTTTGACAATGGTAATCAAAGAAATAAGCGAACTATTTGACACGGTAAGAACTATATTCGGATTATAATACGACTTTTAGTTGCAACTTGTAAAAAACACCCAAGAAAGTTGGAGGATGATAGTGGAGATTATAAAAATAATAGGTATTGCTCTTATTGCTCTTATCATTATTATTTTATTAAAACAATATAGACCAGAATTTGCTATTTATATTAGTTTATTGACAGGCATATTAATTTTATTATTCGTAGTAGATGATTTAAAAGGAATTATCACATTATTACAATCATTGGCAAGTAAGGCATCTATCAACGGAACATTTTTGACACTATTAATAAAAATAACAGGAATCGCATTTCTATCAGAATTTGCCGTTAGTATCTGTAAAGATTCTGGAGAAGGAGCCATAGCTAGTAAAATTGAAATAGGAAGCAAAATTATTATCATATCGATGTCTATACCAATTATTTCTAGTCTATTAGAAATTATATTACAAATATTACCATAGGGACAATAGGGACGTTTCTTTTTGCACCTTTTTGTGCAATTAGGGACACATCTTTACTCGATATACTTTTTTGTTGTTATATATTATTTTTTATAGAAATGACGAATGTGCTGTGTAATAACCGTTAGAACATCTGATTAAAATCAATTAGGGAATCTCACTTACTATGAGGGCGCTGATTGATTTGAATTAGATGTTCTCGGTTATGAAACAAACCAAGGAATGAATATAAAAAATAATATATAACAACAAGAAAATTATTAAAATAAGAACTGTCCCTAATTGCACAAAAAGGTGCAAAAAGAAACGTCCCCATTGTCCCAAAGAGGAGTACAAATGAAAAAATCAGTTGGAATTTTAGTAATTGTATTATTAATAATACTTTCTGCACCAAAGGTTTATGCTGATAATGAGGAAACCATACAAGAACAGCAGGAAGAATTTGGTATACAAGACTTTTTAAAAAATTCAGAACAATATATGGGAGAGTTTTTTGAAGAGGTAGATATAGGAGAAGTATTAAATGATGCTATTCAGGGAGAAGTAGATAACTCAACACTAGTAAAAAAAGCATTAAACTTATTAGGATCGGAATTTGTAACAAGCATAAAAGCAATAGGAAGTATTTTAGCGATCATTGTGATACATAGTATTTTAAAAGCAATTAGTGAAGGTCTTGAAAATGAAAGCATTTCTAAATTAATCTATTATGCACAATACATATTAATTATTACCATTATTATGGCAAGCTTTTCAGATATTATAACAATGGTACAAAATACCACGTCCAATTTAGTAGCATTTATGAATATGTTGATACCACTTTTAATTACTCTGATGATGTATACGGGGAGTATTACAACTAGCGGAGTGATAGAGCCCATCATTTTATTTATGATAAATTTTATAGGAAACATCATACAAAATATTCTTATTCCTTTGCTTATGGTTTTTATAGCTTTAGTAATTTTGTCTAAGCTGTCAGACCAAGTAAAGATAGACAAATTAGCAAGATTATTAAATTCAGGCGTTGTGTGGTTTTTAGGAATTATTTTGACAATCTTTGTAGGAGTAATTTCACTAGAAGGGACAGTGTCAAGCAGTGTGGATCGGAATTACAGCAAAAACCACAAAAGCAGTTGTCAGCTCGGCAATTCCTGTGGTAGGAAAGATATTAGGAGATGCCGTAGATACCGTTCTTGGTTGTGGTATCATCTTAAAAAATGCAGTAGGACTAGTTGGAGTTATTATCATTATAGGAATTTGCATTGTTCCCATTATAAAATTAGGAATGTTAACGTTAGCATATAAATTACTAGCAGGAGTAACGCAACCAATTGCAGACGAAAAAATAACCGGATTGTTAGAACAAATAGGTGATATTTTTAAAATATTTTTAGCTATCTTAAGTAGTATTTCTTTTATGATTATTATTGGGACAGCCTTAGTTTTAAAAATATCAAATAGTGGAATGATGTATAGATAAGGGGATATACAAATGATTGAATTTATGAGTTCTTGGGTAAAGGGACTAGGATTAGCAATTGTTATGGTATCAATTTTAGAGATGTTACTACCTAATAATAAAACAAAAAAATATATTCGAATGGTAATGGGAGTGTACATTTTATTTACTATTATTTCTCCCTTTGTATCTAACAAAGAAGTTTTTAATATAAATGATATTAATTTAGAAAAATATAGCACAACTCAAACTAGTACGAGTTTGAATCAGACATCAATGGATGAAAGAATAAAAGAATTATATATTGAGGAATTAGAAAAGGACATTACTAAAAAACTAACAGCAAAAGGTTATGAAGTAATAAGTTGCAAAGTAAAAGCAGAAATATCAGATAAAGAGGAGGAAACTAAAATTTCCAAAATTAAAGTAAATGTTAAAAAATCACAAGAAGATGAAAGTAGTAGCGATAAAGAAAATGGACAGAATCTAGAAAATCAAATTGTGACACAAATTCAGAAAATAAAACCAATCGATACCTCTATCCAAACCAATGATACACAACAAGAAAATAGCATGGATGAGGCTCAAAGTACAGAAGTGAGCAAATCTGATATTCAAAACATCAAAAAGTTTTTAATAGAAGAATATGGGGTGAGTGAAAAATGTTTAGAGATAAATTAAAACAATTCATAAAAAATAATAAAGAAGAAAGCGAACAAGGAGGAAACAACAAAAAGAAAATTGAAAATTTAGTTTTTTTTGTGGTATTGCTCATTATAACAATTGTCATTATTAACTTAATTTGGAATGGAAATAGTCAAACTACCAAGCAAGACAATAACACAAGCTCAAAACAATTAGCCAATAGGAATGCTATTGTAGAGACAAATAGTAGTACAGCAACAGATAATTTATCAAATCAATTAGAAGCTATTCTTTCAAAAATACAAGGAGTAGGAGACGTTAAAGTATTTATCAATTATTCAGAATCCAGTGAAGTAGTAGCTATGTATAATGAAACAAGTAAAACCAGTAACACAGAAGAAAGTGATACATCAGGAGGAACTAGAACCATACAAGAAACCGATTCGCAAAAAGAGATTATCTATCAAGAAAATAATGGAGAAAAAACACCAATTACACAAAAAGTTATTCAACCAAAAGTAGAAGGTGCTATTATAACAGCCAAAGGAGTTGAAAACGCAGAAACAAAAGCCAATATCATTCAAGCAGTAGAGGCTGTGACGGGTTTGGCAACTCATAAAATACAAGTGTTTGAAATGGATTGATATTTTTTGGAGATAGGGTCAAAAAATACCAAAGGGAGGAATTTAAAATGAAATTATTTAAGAAAAATCAAATTATTATTTATGCAATTGCATTAATGCTAATGACAGCAGGCTACTTAAATTATACAACCAATACGGAAAAACAAGCATCTATAGAAACTTCTATGCAGATGGAGTCAAATGATGATATGCAATTGGCTGATATTGGAGATGCTACTTTAGTTAGTAGTAATGATGTGGTAACAGAAAATAGCACTAATAATATAGGCGAAGCCAATAGCTTAAATAATGTTACTTCAAATAATGAAATAACAGATGAAAATACAACAACACAAACTAGTAGCAATAATACTAATGACTATTTTGTGAAATCTAAATTAGAAAGAGATACGATGTATTCCCAAATGATAGAAACTTATGAAAAAGTGTTAAATAGTACAAATTCATTAGAAACGCAAAAACAATCAGCAACAGAAGAAATACAAAAAATAAACCAAACGAAAAATAGTATCATGATATGTGAGAATCTAATTAAAACAAAAGGCTTTGAAAATAGTATTATTTTTGTCAATGGGGAAAGTATAAGTGTTATCATAGAAGCAGAGGAGTTACAACAAGATCAGGTAGCACAAATTCAAAATATTATCTCAAGAGAATTAAATAGCAAGATAGAAAATATACATATAGCAACAAAATAAAAAGGACAAATAAACACCTTATATATAAAATTTTTACTTTTTATATTGACATTTAATGTCATGTTTGGTTAAAATGTAAGTAATAAAGAATACCGCTTTGCAAAAATGGTAATAATTAAAACGAAAGAGGGAAATAAATTATGAAACAATCAAGAAAAAATAAGGGTATTACATTAATTGCATTGGTAATAACCATAATTGTCTTGCTAATACTTGCAGGAGTATCAATCGTTACTTTAACAGGAGAGAATGGGATTTTAACACAGGCAGAAAAAGCAAAAACAGAAACTAATCATGCAAATCTAGAAGAACAAGTAAAATTAGCATTTTTAGGAAGTTATGGAAAGGATGGAAAATTAAATTATAGTGAATTAACAAAAAATTTACAAAATATAGAAGGAATGGCAGGAGTGCCAGACTCAATTACAGAAGGAAGCTTTCCATTAACGGTAACAGTAAATGGAGAAGAGATAAAGATATTAGAAGATGGCACAATTTTTAATTCTGGTGAATGGGATAAAACAGCATCAGATGAAGATTGTTTTTATTGGGCAAGTGATAATCCTAGTGATGAAGGATATGGAACAATTATAGGGTATACAGCTAAAATAGAAAATTATACAAAATTAAGATATCCAAGTAGATGTACAGAAATTACATTTTCACCATATTTAAGTAATGAAGTTGGAATAGATTCATTTAGGTCAAGAGCATTTACGAATAATATATTAAAGGTAGAAATTCCAGGAACAGTAACTTCAATAGGACAAGATGCATTTGGTCATCCTTCTAATACTTCTTTTAGACAATTAGAAGAAGTTACAATTCCAAGTAGTGTAACAAGTATAGCACAAGGAGCGTTTTCTGGATGTACAAATTTAAGTAGTATAACAATACCAAATAGTGTAATAAATATGGGTGATAGTGTATTTACTGGATGGACATCATCTCAAACCATAAATATACAAGGATATTCAAGTGCACCTTCCGGATGGGATAGTGGTTGGAACGGTGGTTGTTCAGCTACCATAAATTGGAGACAATAACATAGAGAATAGAAACAATAATATTACTATAAATATAAATAAAAAATTTTCCAAAACTGTTGTAAAAAAAAATATTATTGATATAATAAAAGAAAAAGGACAACACATATAAGGAGGATTTTTGAAATGTTAAAAAAAGTAGGAATATTAGCAAATGGAGGAGATGTATCAGGATTTAACGCAGTTATAAGAGCTATTGTAAAAACAGCAGAAAACCATGGTGTTGAATGCTATGGAATTATAGATGGATACAATGGATTACTAAAAAAAGATTTTGAGATATTGAGTACGGCAGCAGAAGGAGAAGCAATGGGAATCTTACCCAAAGGTGGTTCTATTATTGGTTCATCAACAAATGCTAATCTCTTTAATTACAAAGTAGTAAATGAAGATGGTAGTATAGAATATAAAGATATGTCAGATAAAGCAATAGAAAATATCAAGGAATTTGGATTTGACTGTATTTTCACACTTGGTGGAGATGGAACACAAAAATCAGCAAGGGATTTTTCAACAAAAGGTGTTAGAGTAATAGGGGTACCAAAAACAATCGATAACGATGTGGCTTGTACAGAAATTACTTTTGGGTATAATACAGCAGTATCAGTATCTATGGAGGCTTTAGATAGATTACACACAACAGGTGAAACACATCATAGAATTATGGTATTAGAAGTAATGGGAAGATATGCAGGTTGGATTGCATTAGAATCAGCCATAGCTGGAGGAGCTGATATAGCATTGATACCAGAAATTCCATATGACATTAATAGAGTAGCTGAAAAAATTAATAATAGAAGAAAAAGAGGAAAGAATTTTAGTGTGGTAGTAGTAGCAGAAGGAGCAAAACCAAAAGGCGGAGACATAACGATTATCGAAACAAGAGACAATGGAACAGGTGTAGACAATACAAAATTAGGTGGAGTTGGACAAATAATCGCACAACAACTACAAGAAATAACAGGTTTAGAAGCAAGAAACACAACATTAGGATATATGCAAAGAGGGGGAACGCCAACCGCTTATGATAGAGTGCTTTCTACAAAATATGGATCAAAAGCAATGGAACTTGCATTAGAAGGAAAATTTGGAACTCTGGTAGTTATTAAAAATGGAAAGTTAGATTTTGTTTCACTAGAAGATGTTGTTGGAAATAACAAGAAAATAGGTGCTGTTTCTGGAAATACAGAGGAAAGCAATTTAAGAAAAGTTAGTATGGAGGATGACCTAGTAAAAACAGCAAGAAATATAGGAATTAACTTAGGTGATTAAAAAGTCTTGCAATTTTATAAAAAATATGTCATAATATGAAGCATAGAAAAAAACAATAAAAAAGAGAAGTACATTTACACTTAACTTTTAGAGAAAAGAAGTCATAGGCTGAAAGCTTCTTAAGAAAAAGATAAATGGAAAGTAGCTTTTTTAGTTGATATTCTGAGAAACTTAGAATAGGAATATCCGTTTAAGCCACGTTAACAGCTAACTAAGATGTAATCAAAAAAGATTATAATTAAGGTGGTACCGTGAGAAATAAAACTCGCCCTTATACATAGGGCGAGTTTTGATTTTTTTTATCAATGGTAAGGAGCTAAAGAAGGAGGAAAAGTTTATGTTAAAAGAAAAATACAACCCAAACACATTTGAAGAAAAATTATACAAACACTGGGAGGAAAAAGGATACTTTAAGCCAAGTATGGACAAAAGCAAAGAAAGTTATTGTATTATGATGCCCCCACCAAATGTAACAGGAAAATTGCACATGGGGCATGCACTAGATGATACCATCCAAGACATTTTAATTCGTTTTAAAAGAATGCAAGGATACAATACCCTATGGTTGCCAGGGACGGATCATTCATCTATCTCCACCGAAATGAAAATAGTACAAAAATTAAAATCAGAAGGAAAAACAAAGTACGATTTAGGGAGAGAAAAATTTATTGAAGAAGCATGGGAATGGACACACCTTTATGGAGGTACCATCCAAGAACAACAAAGAAAACTAGGATGTTCTTGTGATTGGGAAAGAAGAAGATTTACTTTAGATGAAGGCTTGTCAGATGCTGTTTTAGAGCAATTTGTAAACTTATATAACAAAGGACTAATTTATAAAGGAAAAAGAATGGTAAATTGGTGTACCAACTGTAACACCTCTATATCTGATGCTGAAGTAGAATATCACGAAGAAGCCTCTCATCTATGGCATATTCGTTACCAAGTAAAAGGAGAAAATAAATACATTATTGTAGCAACAACAAGACCAGAAACCATGCTTGGCGATACAGCAGTAGCTGTTCACCCAGAAGACGAAAGATACAAAGACTTATTAGGGAAAAAATGTATTTTACCAATCATGAATAAAGAAATACCAATTATAGCAGATTCTTTTGTAGAAAAAGAATTTGGGACAGGAGCTGTTAAAATTACTCCTGCCCATGATATGAACGATTATCAAGCAGGATTAAGACATAATTTAGAAATTATAGAAGTATTTGACGAAAATTTTAAAATGGGAAATCTAGTACCAGAATATAAGGGAATGGAACTACTAGAAGCCAGACAAAAAATTGTAGAAAAACTAAAAGAAATAGGGGCATTAGTAAAAGAAGAAGAATATACCCATAATGTTGGAAAATGTGAAAGATGTAAAAATACGATTGAGCCTAAAATTTCAGAGCAATGGTTTGTAAAAATGAAAGAACTAGCAGAGCCAGCTATTCAAGCAGTAAAAAATGACGAAATAAAATTCATTCCAAAAAGATATGAAAAGACTTATTTTAACTGGATGGAGAATATCCAAGACTGGTGTATTTCAAGGCAATTATGGTGGGGACATCAAATACCAGCATACTATTGCGAAGAATGTGGCTACATGCATGTAGCAAAAACAAAACCAATAACCTGTGAAAAATGTGGTTCTAACAAATTACAACAAGATTCAGACACGCTAGATACTTGGTTTAGTTCTGCTTTATGGCCTTTCTCAACACTTGGTTGGCCCAATAAAGAAGCAGAAGATTTAAAAACCTTTTATCCAACTAACGTATTAGTAACAGCCTATGATATTATATTTTTCTGGGTAGCAAGAATGATATTTTCAGGACTAGAAGTTATGAAAGAAAAGCCATTTAGTAACATTCTAATACATGGAATTGTAAGAGACAGTCAAGGAAGAAAAATGTCAAAAACATTAGGAAATGGTGTTGATCCAATTGAAGTAATAAACCAATATGGTGCAGACGCTTTAAGGTTTTCCGTGTTATCAGGTACTACTATGGGAAACGATATAAGATATATGCCGGAAAAGTTAGAACAGGCATCAAATTTTGCTAACAAAATATGGAATGCAGCTAAATTTATTATAATGAATCGACCAGATGAAAAGCAAATCATAGAATTTAGAAAAAATAATTATGATGAAGAAAAATTAACCTATAAAGAAAACTCTTTGAAATTAGCAGACAAATGGATTTTGAATAAATTAAATAAATTAATTTTAGAAGTTACTAACAATATAGAAAACTATGATTTAGGAGTTGCCATTGACAAGATTTATAATTTTATGTGGAATGAATTTTGCGATTGGTATATAGAAATGGCAAAAGTAAGATTATATGGAGGAGATAATAATGAAAAAGTGCAAGTATCCTATGTTTTGAATGAAGTGTTTAGAAATTGCTTAAAATTATTACATCCTTTTATGCCATTTGTCACATCCGAAATATATGCTGAACTAGTAACCTATGATAAAAAAGAATTAATGATAAGTGATTGGCCTAAAATTAAAAATCTTGCATATGACAGTCAAGAAGAAACAATAGAAAGAATAAAAGAAATTATCGTAGAAATTAGAAATATTAGAAACACAAAAAATATTCATCCAACTAAGAAATCAGACTTGATTTTAGTAACCATGAAATATGAAAAGGAATTAAAAGAAGCAGAAGGAGTGCTGTTAAAATTTGGATTTGCAAAAAAAGCAAAAATTCAAAAGGATAAGACTGGAATACCAGCTGATAGCATCCAAATTATAACGGATGGAATTGAGTTATATATGCCATTAGAAGGATTAATAGACAAAGAAGAAGAAAGAAAAAGGAAAGAAGAAGAAAAAGCAAGACTAGAACAAGAAATAGCAAGATGTGAAAAAATGCTATCGAATCCAGGTTTTATAAAGAAAGCACCACAATCTAAAATTGAAGAAGAAAAGGCTAAATTAGAAAAATATAGAGATATGCTAAATAAATTAAAATAGCATATGAAATAGAAATGACATAAAATAATTGTCGGAAAAAGTCAATGAAAAGTTAAGAAAGTTTTTCAAAGAGTAGTGTCATAAACAATACATAAAAAAGTATAATGGAAAAGATAAAAAAGAATTTCTAGAACAACTAAAAAAATTAACTAATGAAAGGGATAGAATATACCAATTAGATGAAGATGCTATAAATAAAGTATATAATGTTTATTTACAAGAAATAAAAAGAGGAGAATAAATATGGGAAGATATGATTTAACACCAAATGATATAAGTATAGGAATAAAAAGAATATTAACAGAAGCTTATGCTACATCTAATGTATGTGATAATCCAGAATTAATTTATATAACAGCAGGACCAGGCGTAGGAAAAACATCAATAGAGAGACATATAAAGCAAGAATTAACAAAAAAAGACATAAATGCATTTATAATTAACTCAGATAAAATTGCTGAATTTCACCCAAATTATGATGAAGCCTTAGAAGAATTACCAGAAGAATGTTATAGAATAACAAGACAATTTGTTAGACCAGCAACTCCAAGAATATTTAAAGAATTAATGAATCAAAGGATATCAATTATAAATGAAAATACATTAGATCATGGGAGTTCAGATATAGAGCAGGCAAAAAAATTTAAGGATGCTGGATATAAAATATCTATTAATGTAATGGCAACAGATTTGTTTGAAAGTAGATTATCTTGCTATGAAAGAGAAGCAACTGTATTACAATTAGGTTTAACACCTAGAGGCTGTTCAAAGGAGACTCAGTTTAGAATGTATAATTCATTTATTAGAGAAGTAAGAAATCTACAAGAATTAGGATTAGTAAATCAAATAAATGTATATACAAGAGGAAAAAATATAACCCAACCACCTAATTTAGTTTATAAAACAGGGGATGCAAGGTATAGAGATTTTCAAGAAGCTATCAATGTAGAAAGAAAAAAGCAAAGAGATAAACTATTTATGAGACCAGCAGATTATTATAGTAGAATAAAAAAGACTAGAGAAATTATTGAAGAATATGGACAAAACCCAATTTTAACATCAAATACATTACAAGGATTAGTAGAATTAGAACAAGACTTTGCGACAGAATATTCTAATCAATTATATAATTCAGAAAATGAGAGATAATAAAAAGAGGCGAGAATATATATGATTCTTGCCTCTTTTTAAAAATGGCTTACAAGCCAATAGCTGCTTCTATAGCAATAACAACCTCCTTTTTACTCATATATGAAGTGTCAATCCAAGACTTTGGAGTTAAAGTCCAGTTACTAAAAAAGTCATAAGAGAGTTAATGCTATTTTGAACTTTAATCGTACGGGTTTCTTGAGCATCTTCACACCGCATTGCTGCGACTTCAGGATTGCAAGTAAGAATAACTATTTTATCAGGCATTAAGCCTAGATAATCATACAAATGCATAGCTTTATCAGCTTCTTCCTGAGTACATTTACCACTTTGCAAGTAGTAATTGGTGAAATATAGATAGTCTACAAATCCCTTGTCTATGAGGACGATTTCTGCAGATGTGTTCTTAAGAATTTCATGGATACGTTTGCAAGTGATACCTCCTATCTTTTCATTGTAAGAAAGAGTGCCACGTTCACTTTTAGGAAAAAGATTTTTTCCTCTAGTTTCAATAATAAACTCATTAGCAATACCTTTTTGTGTTAACCGATTTGAGATAGTTTGGAGTGCTACAGTTTTTCCTGCATCCGGACTTCCAAGAACTTCGATGATTGTTGCCATAGTAATTACCTCCAATTGGTTAGATAATAATTATGTAACAGCTTATAAGTATATTTTAATAAATTTTACATAAAAAGTCAATTTATTGTAAATTTTTTATAGTTTAAAAGTTTTTTTAATATTTCACCTTCTTCATCAGATACTATATTTCCATTTTTTCCAATTGCAAGTTCTACCTCTGGTTTCGTAATAGATCCATGATAATCGCTTCCCTTTGTGATTATTAAATTTAATTTATTAGCTAAAGCTTTGTATCTAAGCATTTGTTCAGGTGTTTGATTAGAGTGATAACATTCAAGACCGTCCAAACCATATGATATTAATTCTCTAATTTTATTTTCTAAATCATTATCTTTTAATTTTAATGATTGTGGATGAGCAAGAATAGCAATACCATTTGATCTTTTTATTACTTTAATAAGTTGTTCAGCAGTAAAAGAAGTTTTTTTAATAGTATTTAGAGGAGGCTTATTAAAATAATTATCAAAAATTTCGCTTTTTGAGTGTATATAATTTTTTTGTAGAAATACTTTAGCAAAATGAGGCTTTCCAACATATTTTCCACCACTTATTTTTTGCAATTCTTCTAGAGTAATATCAAATCCCATTTTATTAAATTCTTTAATAAAAAGATTATTTCTATTTTTTCTACCTTGCTTAATTTTTTCTAATAAATCATTTAATTCTTTATTTTTAAAATCAATAAATAAGCCTAAAATATGCATTTGTCCTTTATCTACATCAGCTTCTAATTCTATACCTGGTATAAACATAATATTTTTATTTTTTGCATATTCAAAAGCTGATTTTAATCCATTAACTGTATCATGATCTGTAATGGCAACAGCAGAAAGTTTTTTATTTAAAGCTAAATCAATTAATTCTTCAGGAGTTTTTTCGCCATCTGAAGCAGTTGTATGTGCATGTAAATCAATCATATTTAATCTATCCTTTCAATAATTTCTAATATTTATGATTAAAATTATACCATATTCATATAATAAAGTAAAATAGATTGACATAAATAGCAAAAAACTATATAATAATTCCTAATATGAAATGCAGCTAAATTTATCATTATGAATCGACCAGATGAAAAACAAATCATAGAATTTAGAAAAAATAATTATGATGAAGAAAAGTTGACCTATAAAAAAACTCTTTGAAATTAGCAGACAAATGGATAATGATAAGTGATTGGCCTAAAATTAAAAATCTTGCATATGACAGTCAAGAAGAAACAATAGAAAGAATAAAAGAAATTATCGTAGAAATTAGAAATATTAGAAACACAAAAAATATTCATCCAACTAAGAAATCAGACTTGATTTTAGTAACCATGAAATATGAAAAGGAATTAAAAGAAGCAGAAGGAGTGCTGTTAAAATTTGGATTTGCAAAAAAAGCAAAAATTCAAAAGGATAAGACTGGAATACCAGCTGATAGCATCCAAATTATAACGGATGGAATTGAGTTATATATGCCATTAGAAGGATTAATAGACAAAGAAGAAGAAAGAAAAAGGAAAGAAGAAGAAAAAGCAAGACTAGAACAAGAAATAGCAAGATGTGAAAAAATGCTATCGAATCCAGGTTTTATAAAGAAAGCACCACAATCTAAAATTGAAGAAGAAAAGGCTAAATTAGAAAAATATAGAGATATGCTAAATAAATTAAAATAGCATATGAAATAGAAATGACATAAAATAATTGTCGGAAAAAGTCAATGAAAAGTTAAGGAAGTTTTTCAAAGAGTATTGAATTTGATAGAGGAATGTGCTACTATATATTTACGTATTAATTCTATGAAATTCAATACTATTTGTATCTTATTATATTTTATATCTTAAATCTTTTTATAACAATTTTGTTATGTTTTTCGAACAACTTAGAACAATGACACAATGGTATTTAATTCAAATAGTTTTTTCTGCGTAAATTTGTAGTGAAGGAGGTGGATAATATGGAACAAAAAATTATAGATATTCTTTTAGATATGCAAGGAGATATAAAATCCATTAAAGAGAGAATGGACACTATGGAAATACGCCAGGACAAAATGGAACAGTATATGGAAAATATGGAAGAACGTCAAAATAAAATGGAACAACATATGAAAAGTATGGAAGTACATCAGGATAAAGTAGACAAACGTCAAGATAATTTGGAAAAATATTTAAAATCCATTAAAAAGAATGTTGATAATATTACAAACAAAGAATTACCAAACATTCATTTAGTATTAGACAACATTGTAAACAAAGACTTACCAGAGATTAAATATTCTATTGGAAATATTGAAAATAATGAGTTACCTGCTATTAGAAAACAACGTTTAATTGATAGTAATAACATTGCAAAGATTTTAAATATGCAAACCAAAATGAGTGAAACATTAGAAAAAATGAAGTTTCAAGAACACGAAAACTTAAGAATGTGTCAACAATAAAAATGAACTATAAAACTATTTGAGTACGAATCTCAAGTAGTTTTTTTTACAATAAATTTTATAAATTGTTCTAAAACCCTTTCAAAAAACAAGAAAATAGTATAAAATAATAGAAAATTATATTTTAGGAGAGGTATATGAATAAAAAATGGGAAATTTACGAAACAAACGAAAGCAAAATAAATGAAATACAAGAAAAATATGAATTAAATAAACTATTAGCCACCATTTTAGTTAACAGAAACATAGTCAAAAAAGAAGATATAAGACTGTTTTTAAAGCCAACTAGAGAGGATTTTCACGACCCATTTTTAATTACCGACATGAAAAAAGCAGTAAAAAGAATTATTAAAGCAATTCAAAACCAAGAAAAAGTTACCATATATGGCGATTATGATGTAGATGGAATTACTAGTATAACAGTATTAAAAAGTTTCTTACAAGATAGAGGATTAGAAGTAGAATCTTATATTCCAAATAGATTAGAGGAAGGTTATGGATTAAACAAAAAGGCAATTGGGAAAATTGTAAATAGTGGATGTCAATTAATGATTACTGTTGATTGTGGCATCTCAGCAATAGAGGAAATTGCTTATGCTAATTCACTTGGTATAGAAACCATTGTAACAGATCATCACGAACCAGGAAATGAATTACCTCATGCGATGTCAGTAATTGATAATAAAAGAAAAGACAGTAGTTATCCTTTTCGAGAGTTAGCTGGAGTGGGAGTGGTCTTTAAGTTAATTCAAGCCATTGGAATTACATTAGGATTAAAAGAAGAGGAATATCTTAAGTATTTAGATATTGTATGTGTTGGAACCATATCAGACATTGTTCCATTAGTAGATGAAAATAGAGTTATTGCAAAACTTGGATTACTATTAATTCACCAAACTAAAAATATTGGATTACGTTCTATTATTAATTCTTCTGGCTATCAAAAAATAGATTCTAATAGTATTTCTTTTGGGATAGCACCTAGAATTAATGCTTGTGGAAGAATGGGAAAAGCAGAAGAAGCTTTAGAATTGTTATTATCGAAAAATATAAATCATGTCAATGAATTAACTAAAAAACTAAATGAGCATAATCGTGTAAGACAAGAGACCGAAAAGAGTATCTTTGAAAATGTTATGAAACAAATTCACGAAGAACATTTGGAAGAAGGAAATAGCATTATTGTAGGAGGAGAAAATTGGCATCATGGTGTAATAGGAATTGTATCTTCCAAAATTACAGAAATGTATTTCAAACCGAGTATCTTATTGAGTTTTGAAGAAGATGGAATTGGCAAAGGTTCTGGAAGAAGTATACCTGGATTTGATTTACATGAAGCATTAATGAAATGTTCCGATACCGTGGAAAAATTTGGTGGACACAGTATGGCTGTGGGAATTACTGTGCGAAAAGATAATTTCTTAAAATTTAGGAAAAAATTTGAACAAATTGCTTCTGAAATACATATAGACGAATTTGTACCAGTAATTCAGATTGATGCAAAAATTGATATAAGAGATATTAATAAAGAAATGGTAGAAAGTTTAAAACAACTAGAGCCTTTTGGTGAAGGGAATCTAATGCCAGTATTTATGTTTAAGAATTTAAAAATTGATTCGATTCGAGCTTTATCAGAAGGAAAACATTTAAAATTGACTTTAAAAGATAATAATACTATTATAAATGCCATAGGGTTTAATTTAGGACATTTAGTAGAAGAATATAGAATTGGTGATAAAATTGATGTTGTTGGTGTGCTAGAAATTAATAGTTTTAATGGAGCAGAAAGTTTACAAATTAATATAAAAGATGTTATGAAATCATTATAAAATAAAGGAAAGTGATAATATGCAACAAGCCAAAGAAATAGCAATTCAAGATATAATCGCAAAAAGAAAAGAGCATAGCAGAAAAGTAGATACAAAATTAATTATGAAAGCATATAATTATGCCAGAAATTATCATGGTGACCAATGTAGGTGTTCAGGAGAACCTTATATTGTTCATCCTATTAATGTTGCTTATATCTTAGCAGATATTGGTTTAGATGATAGTACGATATGTGCTGCTCTTTTACATGATGTAGTCGAGGATACCAAAGTCACACACGCAGATATCAGACAAGAATTTGGAAACGAAATTGCTGAAATGGTGGAGGGTGTTACTAAACTTGGTTCTGTGCAATTTGCTTCAATTGAAGAACAACAGGTAGAAGATTATAGAAAAATGTTTTTAGCAATGGGAAAAGACATTCGAGTAATTTTAATCAAACTAGCTGATAGACTCCATAATATGAGAACTTTGAAATATCTAAAAAGAGACAGACAAATAGCAAATGCGAAAGAAACAATGGAATTGTATGCACCATTAGCAAACCGTTTAGGACTTTATTCTATTAAATGGGAACTGGAAGATTTAGGTTTTAAATACTTATATCCAGAGGAATATCACGAATTAGTAGAAGGTATCAACAAAAAGAGAGAAGAAAGACTTCAATTTATTGAAAAAATCATGGAAGATATTCGTGTACAATTAAAGAAACAAAAAATAGAAGCAGAAGTTACACGGAAGAGCAAAACACTTATATAGCATCTATCGAAAAATGAAAAGAGACAATAAAACACTTGATCAAATTTATGATTTATTTGCTTTACGTATATTAGTCAATTCAATTAAGGATTGCTATGCAGCATTAGGAGTTGTACACGAAATGTATAACCCTATGCCAGGTAGATTTAAAGATTATATTGCGGTACCAAAACCAAACATGTATCAATCCATTCATACTACTTTGTTGGGAGATAAAGGAACACCATTTGAGGTACAAATTCGTACCTGGGATATGCATCGAGTAGCAGAATTTGGTATCGCAGCCCATTGGGCATATAAGGAGGCCAATTATTTTGGCAAAAAAACAACGGTCAAAGTAGAAGAAGATAAATTAGCATGGCTCAGAGAAACTTTAGAGTGGCAAAAAGACATGCAAGATCCACAAGAATTTCTAAATACCTTAAAAACAGAATTATTTGAAGATGAGGTATATGTATTTACACCAAAAGGAGCAATAAAGGTATTACCAAGAGGATCAACACCAATCGATTTTGCTTATACTATACATGCTGAAATTGGGCATCACATGACAGGCTGTAAAATTAACAGTAAAATGATGCCAATCATCACACCATTAAAAAGTGGAGATATTGTTGAAATCATCACTTCTGACAATTCCAAAGGACCAAGTAGGGACTGGCTGAAATTTGTCAAAAGTACCAGTGCCAAAAATAAAATTTTAAGTTGGTTCAAAAAAGCACAAAAAGCAGAGAACATTGAAAAAGGGAAAGAACTGATTGAAAAGGAATTAAAAAGAATTGGATTTTCTCATTCTGATTTATTTAAAACAGAATATATAGAACCAATGCTAGATAAATACAAATATAAAAATCTAGATGAAATGTATGCAGCTGTTGGATTTGGTGCAAATTCTGCTGTAAAAATAATTGCCAGAATGTTACAAGAATATCGAAAAGAGCATGAAGAAGAAAACATTGAAGCAAAAATAGAAGAATTGTCTAAAGCAAGACAGAAACGACCAAAACCATCTGGCTCAGGAATCATTGTAAAAGGAATTGACAACTGCTTAGTAAAATTATCCAAATGTTGTAATCCTCTTCCAGGAGATGAAATTGTAGGATATATTACAAAAGGAAGAGGCGTATCGGTTCATAGAAAAGACTGTGTTAATGTAGGAGATTTATTATCAGAAGAAAATCGAATGATTGAGGTAGAATGGTATCAAGAAAATGAATCCTCTTATCAAGTGGATATAGAAGTTTACTCAAATGATCGAACTGGATTATTGATGGATATATTAAAAGAAATTGGAACAACAAAAGCAAAAATTCTAGGAGTAAATACAAGAACGACAAAAGAAAGGATTGCTATTATAGATATTACATTAGAAGTAGAAAATTTAGATGAATTAAATAAAGCCCAAAAAGCTATCAGAAAAGTAGACAATGTCTATGAAGTAAAAAGAAAAAAATAGGGACAATTAGAAACGTTCCAAATAGAAAGGAAGAAAAAATGAAATTAAAAAAACTAAAGATTGATACATGGATTGGCGATCCAACAAATTGCTATATTATAGTAGATGAAGCGTCAAAAGAAACGATGGTAATTGACCCAGCTGGCGAGGTAGAGAAAATAGAAGAACTTATTGGCATTATGGAGGGAAAACTAAAATATATTTACTTAACCCATTGTCATAGTGATCATATATTAGGAGTGACAGAATTAAAAAATAGATGTGGCGGAAAAATATTGATTCATAGAGAAGATAGTGAAGGTTTAAATAACCAAGAAATTAATCTATCGCCTTATATAGGAGTAGGAGAAATTGAATTAGAAGCAGATTCAAGAATTGACGATAATGATTTAATTCATTTGGGAAATTTAGAGTTTAAGGTTCTTCATACACCGGGCCATACCAAGGGAAGTACTAGTCTTTATTGTCAAAAGAAAAATTGCCTATTTTCGGGAGATACCATATTTAGAGGAACTTGGGGAAGGACTGATTTGCCGACTTCTAGTAGAGAGGATATTATGAAATCGATTGAAGAAAAAATTATGGTTTTACCAGATGAAACAATTGTATATCCAGGCCATGGCATGATGACAATGCTTAAAGATGAAAAACCAATTTATTTGCAGTTGAAACCAAAATCATTTTAAAAAAGGAAGAGAGGGGGATAATTATGGACAAAACAGAACCAAGAACATTAGCAGGATTTATGGAATTATTACCAAATGAACAAATATTATTCAATCAAATGAAAGCAACAATAGAAAACGCCTATCAAAAATTTGGATTTTTACCATTAGATACACCTATTATAGAATTATCTGAAGTTTTACTTGCCAAAGCAGGAGGAGAAACCGAAAAACAAATCTATCGATTTGCAAAAGGAGAAACAGACTTATCTTTAAGATTTGATTTAACCGTTCCTCTTTCTAAATATGTTGCCAAAAACTATGGAAATTTAAGTTTTCCATTTAGGAGATATCAAATTGGAAAAGTATTTCGTGGCGAAAAAACACAAAAAGGTAGATTTCGTGAATTTTATCAATGTGATATTGATATGATTGGTGACGGGGAATTAGATATCATCAATGATGCAGAACTTCCAAGTATTATTTATACCATATTTAAAGAATTAGGATTTGATTATTTTACAATTTGTATCAATAACCGTAAAATATTAAATGGACTTTTCGAAAGTATAGAACAAGAAGAAAATGCAGTAGAAATTTTAAGAATTATAGATAAAATTGATAAAATAGGAAAAAAAGCAGTTATAGAAGAATTAGGAAGAGTAAATGTACAAAAAAATGCAATTGAAAAGATTATAAAATTTATAGCAATAGAAGGAAATTCTGACGAGAAAATTAAAAAATTAGAGAATTTGGGGATTGAAAATAAAGTATACGCCAATGGAGTTGAAGAGCTAAAACAAGTAGTAAAAAATATTCGATTATTTGGTGTTCCAGATAGTAATTTCAAAGTAGATTTAACAATTGCAAGAGGATTGGACTATTATACAGGAACCGTTTATGAAACTTTTTTAAACGATTATAGAGAACTTCGGAAGTGTATGTTCTGGAGGAAGATATGAAAATTTGGCCGAATATTATACAGACAAAAAGCTACCAGGTGTTGGAATATCGATTGGATTAACACGATTGTTTTACAAATTAAACGAATTAAATTTAATAAAAGCTGACAAAAATTCAGTTTCTGATGTATTAATTATACCAATGTTAGAAGATTTAACGATACCAATAAAATTGGCAACTAAATTGAGAAATAACGGTGTAAAAACAGAAATTTATTTAAACAATAAAAAGTTAAAAGCTAAATTTAAGTACGCAGATAAATTAAAAATTCCTTATGTCATCATAATTGGAGAAGATGAAATAAGCCAAAATAAATTCAAACTAAAAGATATGAATACAGGAGAAGAAAAAGAGATTTTATTTGACGATATAGATTCGCTGAAGTTTTAAAAGTACAAAAGCGGACTTCTTTAACGAAAACATTTTGAAGTCCGCTCTTTTTTATTTATATAATAAAGTGATTTTATTGCCATTTTTTTCAATAAAACCATCATCTTTTAAAAGCTTTAACTCTCTCATCATAGCACTTCTATCTACACTTAAATAATCGGCCAAATCAGTCAAAGAAAAAGGCAAAGAAAAAGTTTTACTTAAATTTCTAGTTGATAACATGGTAAAATAACCAATTAATTTATCACGAATGGATCTCTTTGTAAGCAATTCAATTCTCATATTTAAATCTGTAACTTTACTCAATATTAATTCTGGTAAATCTTCTGATAACTCTTGATGAAATTTGCAATTATTTCTACACTTATTATGAATGTCATTATAGCCATAAAAAAGAACTTCGCATTTTTCGCGAGCCTCCACAAGTAATTCATTATTTGTAGTAATTGTATAAAACACTTCTCCAAAAACATCATTTTTAGTAAAATGTTCAACAATCGTTCGATTCCCATTTAAATCATAACGAACTAAATCAGCATTTCCATTAACTAAAATACAAAATTGATTTCTTTTTTTAATATAGCTGGTAATAACTTCATTTTTTAAAAAGGTTTTCTTTTGTACTCTATGGCAACTATTTTCTAATTTTTGTATAAATTCTTCAATATCAAAATTAACATCCACTTTCATTTTCTCCTATTATATTTTATTCATTAAAAGCTACATATATTATACTAAAAAAAAGTTGCAAAAGCAACAATTTATATATTATTTTTATCTTTTGAATAAGTGATCTTAGAATTTCTTTGCTTATGTAAGGAATCGAAGAATTTATGAAAAAGATAAAAATAAGAAATTTATAGCAACATAATGATTAGCAATAAAAGTAACTAGTTTGTAATAGGAATGTAATAAAAATGTAACAATCGACAAAATCCTACACCAAAGCGAAATAAAAAAATACAAAACTATTTTAGTTGCTTTTGCAACAGAAAATTAGAAATCTTGCTATATAATAAAGACATACTTTTAGAAAGGAATGGGGATTGAAATGAAAATCATTAAAAGAGACGGAAGAGCAGTAGATTACGATAGAGAAAAGATAAGAATCGCAATTGAAAAAGCAAACAAAGAGGTAAGACCAAAAGAAAGAGCAAGTAAAGAAGATATCAAAGATATTATTCAATATATTGAAGAGCTTGGCAAAAAAAGAATGCTTGTTGAGGATATTCAAGATATCATTGAAGAAAAATTAATGGAAATTGGTAAATACGAATTATCTAAAAAATATATTGTATATCGTTATACAAGAGCATTAGTTAGAAAACAAAATACAACAGATGAATCCATCCTTGGTTTAATTAGAAATGAAAATAAAGAATTAGCAGAAGAAAACTCTAATAAAAACACTCTATTAGCCTCTACGCAAAGAGATTACATAGCAGGAGAAGTATCCAGAGATTTAACGAAAAGATTATTACTGCCAGAAAAAATAGTAAAAGCAGATGCAGACGGTGTTTTACATTTCCATGATGCAGACTATTTTGTACAACCAATCTTTAATTGTTGTTTAATCAATATAGCAGATATGTTAGACAATGGAACCGTTATGAATGGAAAAATGATAGAAAGCCCAAAAAGTTTTCAAGTTGCGTGTACCATAACAACACAAATCATTGCAGCAGTAGCAAGTAATCAGTATGGTGGACAATCTGTAGATTTAATTCATTTAGGAAAATATTTAAGAAAAAGCTATAATAAATTTAAAAAAGAGATAGAGAAAAAATACAAAGACAAATTATCCAATGAAATTATAGAAGATTTAGTGCAAGATAGATTAAAAGCAGAATTAAAAGCAGGAGTGCAAACGATCCAATATCAAATCAATACATTAATGACAACCAATGGGCAATCACCATTTGTAACCTTATTTTTACACTTAGAAAAAGACGACCCATACATCAAAGAAAATGCCATGATCATTGAAGAAGTTATAAGGCAAAGATATGAGGGAATCAAAAATGACAAAGGTGTTTATGTAACACCAGCTTTCCCAAAACTAGTATATGTACTAGATGAATTCAACAATTTAACTGGTGGAGAATATGACTATTTAACAAAACTAGCTGTTAAATGTTCTGCCAAAAGAATGTATCCAGATTATATTTCCGCTAAAAAAATGCGCGAAAACTATGAAGGAAACGTGTTTAGTCCAATGGGGTGTAGAAGCTTTTTATCACCTTGGAAAGATGAAAATGGAAACTATAAATTTGAAGGAAGATTCAATCAAGGTGTAGTAAGTATTAATTTGCCACAAATAGGAATTGTAGCAGATGGCGATGAAGAAAAATTCTGGAAAGAATTTGATGCAAGATTAGAACTATGTAAAGAAGCTCTAATGTGTAGACATTATGCTTTATTGGGAACAAAATCAGACATTAGTCCAATTCACTGGCAATATGGGGCAATTGCACGTTTAGCAAAAGGCGAAAAAATAGATAAATTATTATATGGTGGCTATTCAACGATGTCATTAGGATATATTGGATTGTATGAAGTGACAAAACTAATGACAGGAGAATCCCATACAACGCAAAAAGGACACGAATTTGCTAAAAAGGTTATGAAGCACTTAAGAGAGGCAGTTGACAAATGGAAGAAGGAAACTAATATTGGATTTGCTTTATATGGCACACCAGCAGAAAGTTTATGCTACAAATTTGCAAGAATTGATAAAGAAAGATTTGGAACCATCAAAGATGTAACAGACAAAGGATATTATACAAACTCTTATCATGTAGACGTAAGAGAAAAAATAGATGCTTTTGAAAAACTAACCTTTGAGAGTGAATTTCAAAAAATATCATCAGGAGGTTCTATTTCATACATTGAAATACCAAACATGAATAAAAACATAGAAGCCTTAGAATCTGTTGTTAAATTTATCTATGATAATATTCAATATGCGGAATTTAATACAAAATCTGACTTTTGTCATGAATGTGGATTTGATGGAGAAATTCTGATTAACAAAGATAATGAATGGGAATGTCCAAACTGTGGCAATAAAGACCATAGTAAAATGACAGTAGTTAGAAGAACTTGTGGTTACTTAGGAGAAAACTTCTGGAATGTTGGAAAAACAAAAGAAATTAAACAAAGAGTAATGCATCTGTAGGTGCTATTTGGGACGTTTCTTTTTGCACATTTTTGTGCAGTTAGGGACACATCTTTAATCTTTAAGAATTTGTAATAAAAATTTAGAGGTCATCATTACGATGACCTCTTTGATGAATTATGATCTGTTATTTAGGACTTTTATCCATAGGGATTTAACTGAAAACCAAGAAAGTATTTAATTATTCAAAAATTTTGATAACAACTGTTCTCTACACTTATTCTCAAACTCATCATTTAAAGGGTTTAAAATGATATTATCCTTATATTTTCTATCTAGACAATGTTTAATAATATAATCAGCAAGTTCTGGATTTTTAGAAAGAAGAGGACCATGCAAATAAGTTGCAATTACATTATCCATAAAAAATCCTTCTTGGGTGTCACCAAATTTATTACCATTTCCAAATAGAACATCACCAAAAGGCGTGGCAACATCAAAAGTTTGTCCACCATGATTTTCAAAACCAATTATTTTTGTTTTTCTTTCATTTAATTTAGTCTCAATAACAATGTTTCCAATACATCTTTTCTTTCTATCTGCTAAAGCTTCTGTATAGTAATCAAAAATTTCTAATCCAGAAATGATGTTACCCTCAACGCCTTTGTAGTACTTACCAAATAATTGATAGCTACCACATATCAATAAAAAGAAAACACCATTATTTATCGCTTGTTTTATATTATCTTTGTATTGAAGTAAATCTTCTGCTAAAATCCCCTGTTCTTGGTCAGCACCACCACCTCCAAAGACTAAATCATAATCGTTAAAATTTGGAGCATCATCTCCAATAGAGTAAGGAACAATAATTGCCCTAATACCACGTTTTTCTAAACGATATTGTAATACTTGTATATTTCCAAAATCACCATATAATTCTAATATATCGGGATAAAGATATAATATTTTTAGTTCTTTCATAATTTTCTCCTTTTGTCTTATTTCAATTTTAAAATTTCACTCCTTGTTGGTTGCAAAGACGTATAATTTGCAATAACATATTTTTTAACATTGTTTTGATAAAATCTTTCTATTGCGTCATGTAAATTTAAATAAGATTCAATCTTGTTAGTAGGATAACCAGCTGTTTTAATACGAATAGCAATGTCATAAGCACGAGTTCCTGATGTAATGATTCTAGATACATTGTTTAAAGTATCAAAGTTAATGTCCCAAATCCAGGATACATCATGGCCATCCGCCAGATTATCATTTAAAACAAATAATAATTCTTTCTCTTCCTCATCTTCATTTAAAATTCTTAAACTAACATTAGCCCCAGTTGGGTTTTTGGCTAAATTGATAATAGTTGGGATGCCTTTTATTTCAATTTCTTCTAATCGACCATTGTTTAGTACAAATGTTGATAAAGCTTTTTTAATAATTTCAGTGTTGATATGATATAATTGGCTACATGTTACAACAGCTACGAAGTTATAGATATTATAAATGCTATTAAATTTAATTTGGTAAGTAATGTCATCAATAGCAAAGGTTCGATTTTTTAAATCAACATTAGTTGCTAATTTATAAATTTCATTGTTACCATAATTGCAATTTGGACATCTGAATTTTCCAACATGAGAGTATTGATAATATTCATATTCAAGACGAGTATTACAAAATGGACAAAATTTTCCTTCTCCAGCTTCTTTCATATTAGTAGTAGCATAGGCATATTTTTGGACACTAAAATAATATACATTATGATTTTCTGGATTAGCTTGTCCAAGTCTTGCCACGTTTGGATCGTCATTATTTAAAACTAAATTTCCAGTATAAGTTTTTAGAAATTCATTAATTCTTAAAATGAGAGATTCTACTTCGCCATTTCTATCTAATTGGTCACGAAAAAAGTCAAGTACAACTAAGGTATCTAATTTTAAATCTTTAAAAATAACTGGAACATATCCTTCATCTACTTCAAATACCAAATAATCAGCTTTTACTTTACCTGTTAAAGTACAATTTTTTAAAATAGTTGATAAAATACCCGTTTCCATGTTGTTTCCTTCCGTATTACTGATGACCTTTTTTTCAGCAGTTTTAAAGACATGTCCAATTGCATTATTTGTCATAGTTTTTCCATTGGTTGCAGTTACGGCTATGATAGGGCAATTAATTTTAAAGTATCGAAATATATTTGGATTCCAATCATAAGCAATTTTTCCTAAAAAATTGCCACCATTTTTACCTGCTATTTTTAGTCCTAGGTGCAAAATTTTCATGGCTACTAGAATAAAAAAGTTCTTCATATTTTTATTTCTCCTTTGATTTTGTAATATTATATCATAAGAAAAAAAGATAGACAATAAGTATTTAAAATGCAAAAGAAAGTAGATTAACGAAGACATATAATGCAAATCAAGATTATTCAACAACATTTACTAATGTTTATGGTAAATCAATAAGTGTATCAATTAAAATATAGATAGGGATATTTGAAAGCAATCAATATAACGAAAGAAAGTTAAGGATCTTCTATCAAATCTTTCCAATATTTTTTAGGCATATATTGCATTTGACATCTTAGATTTTTTCTTTCTGAGATAGCAATGGTCTTAAAAAATAATTTCCACAATTCCTGATATTTTTGTTCTTCCTTCGAAATATTAGGAATTTTTAAATTGTTGCTAGTTATGATTTGATATTCTTTTCCATTATACAGTAAGCAAATATCCCTTATTTTATCGTGTATGATAAAATTTTGAGCAGGTAGACGCCTTATAAAATGATGTCCTAGTGGTTCTATAATATTATTATCAGGATGAATTTGAGCATAATATAAGTTTTTTTCTACTTTTTGAAAACGTAGCAATCCTTTTAGTCTATGACATTCACTTAGTGTTCTTTTTTGCATATTCATAACTTTAAACACATAAGAAAGGGTAATTCGATTGTTAATTTTGGGACCAAGGTCAAATCCATCACATATATATTTTAAAAGATATAATTCCTTTTCCTTTTCGTTTGAAAGAAAAGCATAATAAGTATTGTAAAGAGTATCATAACCAATGTTTTTTTCAATTCCAGCAAAAACTCGTTTTGCTTTTTCAAAATCGGTTTTAATCAAAAGTGTTTTGTCTAAAAAATTAGGAGAATAATCTGTTTCTAGATATATTTTTTGTGGCAAAGTTTTACTTGCATAACTAATAAATACAATTGTCAAAAATCCATCAAATGTACCATCATATAAGTAAGTTTGATTTATAAGCTTCCAGTTAGACATTTTATTTTATCCTCCTTTGTGGGTTGTAGACTATCAAAAAGCGATAGTTGCTGAAATTTAGAATTAGGTAAATCATTCCTTTCTTGATAAATCAAATTTGTTTTAATAAAATTTTGATTAAATTTATAAACTTTGTCAAAATATTTTCCTTTACAAGTAATAAAGTATTTTGCTCGTTTTAATACAACACCAAGTCTTTTTAATGAGTCAAAGTCTAGTAAAAATTCACGTCTTGCTCGGATGATTTTTTTGGCGGAAATAATGCCAATACCAGGTATTTTAAGCAAAGTAAAATAATTGGCTGTATTAATTTCAATGGGAAATTTATGAATATTTCGTAAAGCCCAATCACACTTGGGGTCTAACATATGGTTAAAATTGGGATGAGTTTCACTTAGTAATTCATCTGCCTTAAAACCATAAAATCGAAGTAGCCAATCTGCCTGATACAATCTGTTTTCACGAAGTAAGGGAGGAGCTTCCAAAGTTGGCAAATTTTTATCATTGTTTACACTAATATAGGCAGAATAGTAAACTCTTTTTAAGCTTAATTTTTGGTATAGTCCTTCTGAAAGTTTTAAGATTTTTAAATCACTTTCTGGTGTAGCGCCAACAATTAATTGTGTTGTTTGCCCAGCAGGAACAAAACTAGATTTAAATTTACTTTTTTCTAGCTGATTCTGCTTAATAGCGTTGGAAACATAAGACATTGGTTCTAAAATGCCGGTTTTTTCTTTTTGAGGAGCCAGTAATTTTAAGCTAGTATTAGAGGGAAGTTCGATATTGATGCTAAGTCGATCCACTAAAATACCTAATTGGTCAATTAGTTCTTTACTGCATCCAGGAATAGTTTTACAATGAATATAGCCATTAAAATTGTATTCATTTCGTAAAAGAAAAACCGTTTGTATTAACATTTCCATTGTATAATCAGGAGATTTTACAACAGCAGAACTCAAAAAAAGTCCTTCAATATAATTTCTTTTATAAAAATTAATGGTCAAATCTGCCACTTCTTGTGGGGTAAAGGTAGCTCTTTTGACAGAATTGGTGCATCGATTGATACAGTATTTACAATCGTAAATACAACAATTACTAAATAGGATTTTTAGCAAAGAAATACATCTTCCATCTGCACCCCAACTATGACAAATCCCAGAAACATGACCATTTCCAATTCCATTATTTTTGTTTTTTCGATTACTTCCACTAGAACTACAAGAAGCATCATATTTAGCAGAGTCTGCTAGTATTTTTAATTTATCTAAAATATCCATTTTTATCCCTCTTATAATCTACTTTAGAAAAGAATTGTTTTTTAAACGTATCCAAACATTTGTACATAGTATAACACAAAAAAATAAAAAGTCAAACAGTTATTTGACTTTTTTAAAATTCCACCAACATTTTTTCTTAATAAAATTAGAAAATTCAGCAGGATTCTCTTTCTTGAATTTTGACTTATCTACCAAAAAAGCATGTGTTTTGTCAATATACAAATAGAAGAAATCTAACGTTTCAAATACTCTATACAACTGATAATATTTCATCTTATAAAATTCTTTCTTATCTTCGATCGTAAAAAATTTTTCGTAAAATTTAAAGGTAAATTCTTTTTCTTTTTGAATTTTGTCACTTTTGTATTCCTTTGCAACTTCAGAGATAGGGTGAAAAAATCTCCAAAGAATAAAAAAAGTTAATCCACAACATAACACAATAGCAATATTAAAATTATGATATTTTGTCTGTAAAATCAAAGCAAACAAAAGGAAAGCTACTATTATGACGGTATATGCTGTATAAGTAAAATGATATTTTTTGCTATGAAAGCTAAGAAATTTATCATATATAGATTTTGTATATTTTGTTGTATTTTTAAATAATACTTTCAAATTTATCACCCTATAAATTATAACATATATTTCTAAGAAACGGAATAAATTGCTTCTAACCTTAATATAATTTAAATATTAATAGTTCTATAACGAATAATAGATATCATTATTATTCATAATGGTATTTGCTTATTTTCTAAAAAGATGTTATAATAGCAAAAAACATACGAGGTAACTAGGTATGAAATATGTAAAAACGATGAATACTAAAATAGGAAAAATTAGCTTGATAGAAGAAGATAGTAAAATTATTGAAATTAGAGTTAATAAAAAGGTAGAAAATGATATAACAAAAAAAGACACACTAGTCTTAAAAGAAACAGAAAAACAACTAGAGGAATATTTTAAAGGAAAAAGAAAGACGTTTGATGTACCTTTAAATCCTAAAGGTCCAAACTTTATGAAGAAAGTTTGGACAGCATTACAAAATATCCCATATGGCGAGGTTAAAACTTATCAGCAAATAGCAGAAGAAGTAGAAAATCCAAAAGCAGCCAGAGCAGTTGGAATGGCAAATCATAGAAATCCAATTCCTATTATCATTCCCTGCCATAGGGTCATTGGAAGTAATGGTAAATTAGTAGGATATGCACTAGGAATGGATATAAAAAAATTTTTATTAGACTGGGAGAAGGAAAATAATGTATGATGTTATTATAATAGGTGCGGGACCAGCAGGTGTATCCGCCAGTTTATACACGAGTAGAGCAAATTTAAGAACTTTAATTTTTTATCAAGAAGAATCAGCTTTAGAAAAAACCAATCATATTGCAAATTACTATGGATTTGAAGATGGAATTAGTGGGGAACAGTTATATAAAACAGGAATTAAACAAGCAAGAAAAGTAGGTGTAGAAGTAAAAAGAGAAGAAGTTACGAACATAGAGATGTTGGAAAAAGAATTTAAAATCATAACAGAAAATAAGGAATATAAAACTAAGACGGTTATTTTAGCGACTGGTAATAAAAAGAGTAAGCCAAACATAAAAGGAATAGAAGACTTTGAAGGTAGGGGAATTAGTTATTGTGCAGTATGTGATGGTTTTTTTTATAAAAATAGAAATATAGCTATCATTGGAAATGGTAATTATGCCATATCAGAAGTAAATGAATTAATTCATATAGCAAATAACATAACTATCCTAACAAATGGTAAAAAAGCGCCAGAATTTAGAGCAGATAATGTAAAAATAGATATAAAAGAAATAGAAGCTATAAATGGAGAAAAAAAAGTAGAAGAAATACAATTCAAAGATGGAACTACTTTAAAAACAGATGGCATATTTATAGCACAAGGAATGGCAGGAAGTATGGATTTTGCTAAGAAACTAGGAATTATTACGCGGAAAAGACAAAATTATAGTAAATGAAAATATGGAAACAAATATAAAAGGGATTTATGCTTGTGGAGATTGCACAGGAGGTCTATTGCAGATTTCAAAAGCTGTATATGAAGGAACAAAAGCAGGAATACAGGCTATTGGATATATAAGAGGAATGAAAAATAATAATTAAGCAAAAGATGTGTATACTAAAAGTAATGAAAAATATAAAATATGAATTTTATAAAAGTTGTAGGAGGTAACAAAATGAGTGTTTTAAAGATAACAAGTAAAAATTTTGAAGAAGAGGTTTTAAAATCAGATAAGATGGTATTAATTGATTTTTATGCGGATTGGTGCGGACCATGTAGAATGATGTCACCAATTATTGATGAAATAGCAGAAGAAAAAGCTAATAGTATCAAAGTAGGAAAAGTCAACGTGGATGAAAACCAGGATTTAGCAATGAAATATGGAGTAATGAGTATACCAACTATTGTAATTATAAAAAATGGAGAAGTAGAAAAAACTTTTGTTGGAGTTAGAGATAAAAGTGAGATAATGGAAGCTTTGGAATAATAGGATTTTTAAGTAAATCACTAAAACTAATTTGGTGTTAGATCTTAAAGGAAATAAACATCTTTGTATTTAAAAGATGTTTATTTCCTAATTGAAGAGTTTAAATTATTGTGAACTAGTAGATTTTCCATATCTTTTGGTAAACTAGCTATGAAATTTAATTTTTCTTTCGTCACAGGATGGATGCATTGAATTTGGTAACTATGCAAAGCTTGCCTATCAATGAAAGGAGATTTGGTTCCATATAGGGTGTCTCCTACAATAGGATTTCCAATTACTTGCATATGTACTCTGATTTGATGAGTTCTTCCGGTTTCTAATTGACATTGAACTAAGCTATAGTCTCTGAATTCTTTTATAACATGATAATGGGTAATAGACTTTTGACCATTCACATCAATACATCGTTCGATAATACTTCCTTGTTTCCTTGCAATTGGCAAGTTTATACTACCGAGATTTCTCATTTAACAAGCCTTGGACAATACATAAATATTCCTTATTAAAACCATAATTAGCCATCTGATTAATAAATGCTTCTTGTATGTATTCACATTTGGCAAAAATAACTAAACCAGAGGTATCTAAATCAAGCCTATTTACAGGCCTTATTTTTCTCTCTAAATGAATTGTATCAAAATAGTATTTAATGCCATTAGACAAAGAATTTTCATAATGTAATCTAGAAGGATGAATAGAAATACCAGCAGGTTTGTTAATTACTATCATCCACTCATCTTCGTAGATGATATCTAATTTCATCTGTGTTGGAATAATATTTGAGTTATCTTCTGGGATATCCAGATTGATTTCTATGATATCTCCTAAATTTGCTATATTTCTAGTATCGCATTTATGATTATGAATAGAAATTTTTTCATTTTTGATCAGTTTTGTTAGAAGTCTTGTAGAAATATTTAATTCATTTGTTAAAATATTATTAATGCTTTTGTCTATGTCTTTTTCTTTTATTTCATATTTTAGTTTCATAAAATGTTCCTCTTAATTTTTTTGATTATTATACATCGTTTTGTTTGGTAAATCAACTTGAATTTAACTATAATTCCTTGAAATTTCTTTTTTGTTACAGTATAATAAGTACGTCAAAATAAAACGGAGGTAAAAATGAGAATTCGATACAAAAAATGGGCAAGACCAGAATTAGAAGCTAGTAAATTTTATATTGATGAGCCAGAAAAAATAAAAGGGAAATGGAAAGAACAATTTGAAAAACCAGAACAACCATTACATTTAGAATTAGGATGTGGAAAAGGACAATTCATGGCAGAACTAGCACTAGAAAATCAAAATATTAACTATATTGCCATTGACTTAGTAGATGCTATGTTAGGATTAGCCAAAAGAAATATTGAGCAAGCCTATCAAGAAGCTAATATGGAACCAAAAAATATTTTGATTACAAGATTTGACATTGAAAGAATTCTTTTGATATTAGACAAGCAGGATGAAATCGAAAGAATTTACATCAATTTTTGTAATCCTTGGCCAAGAGGAAAACATAGGAAGAAAAGATTAACTCATAGTAAACAACTAGAAAAATACAAGGAGTTTTTAATGCCAAATGCAGAAATTTATTTTAAAACAGATGATGACGAATTATTTGATGCTACCTTAGTATATTTTCAAGAAAGTGGATTTGAAGTGATTAAAAAAACTTATGATTTACACCAAGAGCCAATTTTTGAAAAAAATATTGAAACGGAACATGAGAAAATGTTTTCAGAACAAGGAATTAAGATAAAAGCATGTATTGCAAAATTAAGAGGTGAAACAATTGGAAGTACAAGATGTAATGAATCATAATGATGACAAAGAATTTGTATTAGAAGCGGTTAAAGAAAATGGTAAGTTTCTAGACATCGTGTCAGAACGTTTGAAAGATGATAAAGAAGTAGTAAAAAACGCATTACAACAAGATAGTGAAGCTCTAGAATTTGCCAGTGATCGATTAAAAAACGATAAGGAAATTATAATGATGGGTGTAAAAGGTGCACCATGGACTATTTGCTATGCTTCTGAAAAGTTAAGAGATGATAAAGAAGTGGTGTTAGAGAGTTGTAAGAATTATGGTCAGGCATTATATTTTGCAAGCGAGGAGTTAAGAAATGATAGAGAAGTTGTAAAAGCTGCAGTAGAGAATAAAGGAATTATAATAAAATATGCAAGCCAAAGATTAAGAAACGATAAAAAACTTGCTGAAATTGCTGTAAAGCAAAATAAACAAGCATATTATTTTATATCACAAGAATTACAACAAGACGAAGAGATAAAGGGATTATTATAAATTTTGAAATTATAGGAAGGTGATAAAAGGGCTTATTACAAGCCCTTTTATCTCTAGTCAGGTTTTACAACACTTTGCATCCTTTTAATTTTCTTTAGCATTTCTTTTATACTATCACATTGATTTTGGCTAAGTTTATGATTGGAAACATAATCTTCTCCAATATCTAATAAGACATTTCCAAAATGTTCAATCTTTGCAGAATAGGTTTCAATATCTTCGCTTGTTCCTGTAAAATAAAGCTTATACCGAATTTTATGAATAGCTTTCAAATAATAAAATCCTTCTTCATAAATTTTATATGATTTGTAATTAATAACTTTTTTAATAATTTTAAAAACAATACTTAAAATTAAAATCAAAGCTAATAAAGAATAACATACAATCATAAATATTGTGCTGAAAATATCAGCTTTACCAAGTAAGAATTTTATTGTGGTATAAAAAAGCAACAAAGAAAAGAATGCTAACAAAACTTTCCGTAAAACCTCTTTTTTCCTCATAGTAAAGTACCTCCTAAAAAATTATTTTTAATCTTAAGTCCAACCCCTGATGAAAAAAGGAGTTGAAACATTTAGCCTACTTTATTATATCATAATTTAACATAATTTACAAACTTTATTTTTTCATTAAACTGTGTGGACAAATAAAAAATCGTAATATTGAAAAAATACTTGTACTTTTTTTATTTTACTTATATAATATAAACGATAAAAAATAAGGAGGAAAAAATGTCATTTATAGAAGAAATAAAACAAAGAGCAAAACAAGATATAAAAACAATAGTACTTCCAGAAGCACAAGACATTAGAACATTACAAGCAACTAATCAAGTTCTAAAAGAAGAGTATGCTAAAATAATTTTAATTGGTGATAAAAAAGAAATAGAAAAAAAAGCAAAAGAAAACAACATAGATATAACAGGTGCTGAAATTATAGAACCAAGTAATTCAAACAAATATAGTGAATATGTTAATTTATTATTTGAATTAAGAAAACACAAAGGAATGACATTAGAAAAAGCACAAGAATTAGTAAAAGACCCTATATATTTCGGGATGTTAATGTTAAAAGATGAAAAAAGTAAAGCAGATGGATTGGTATCAGGAGCCATTCATTCAACAGCAGATACCTTAAGACCAGCACTTCAAATATTAAAAACAGCACCAGGAACAAAATTAGTTTCAGCATTCTTTGTTATGGCAGTTCCAGATTGTGAATATGGAGAAAATGGAACCTTTATATTTGGGGATAGCGGATTAAACGAAAATCCAGATGAGGAAGCTTTATCAGAAATTGCTATTTCATCTAGTAAAAGTTTTAAACAACTAGTTAGAAGAGAACCAAAAGTAGCAATGCTTTCCTATTCTACTTATGGAAGTGCAAATTCAGAATCAACACAAAAAGTAATCAATGCAACGAAAAAAGTAAGAGAAAAAGTACCTGAATTACTAATAGATGGGGAACTTCAATTAGATGCAGCTATTGTACCAGAAGTTGCTGAATTTAAAGCACCAGGCAGTCCAATTAAAGGAGAGGCTAATGTATTAATATTCCCAGATTTAAATGCTGGAAATATCGGCTATAAATTAGTTCAAAGATTAGGAAAAGCTGAAGCATATGGACCACTTTGCCAAGGAATTGCAAGACCTGTAAATGACCTATCAAGAGGATGCAGTAGCAAAGATATTGCAGGGGTTATTGCTATTACTGCTGTTCAGGCTCAAAAAATCAAATGAAAAGCTTCGTCTTACTGTGTTATTAAAACTTGAAAAATGCTCAACGTACACAGTGTACGCCTCCGCTTTTTCTCGTTTTAATGCCTTGTAATACTCGCTTTTGATTTGATTTTAAATTAATTTAAAGATAGAATTTTACAATCAAATGAAAAGCTTCAAAAAATAAAGGAAGGAGCCTTAGAATGAAAATTTTGGTTTTAAATGCAGGAAGCTCTTCACTGAAATATCAAGTAATTGATATGGAAACGGAAAAAATGCTAGTAAAGGGATATTTTGAAAGAATTGGTCAACCAAATTCTTTTCTGACACATAAAGTAAATGGGATAAAGCATAAATTCGAGCATCAGGCTAAAAATCATGAACAGGCAATAAAATTTGTACTTGATAGACTTACTAATAGTCATTATGGAATCATGAAGGATTTAAGTGAACTTGCTGGTATAGGTCATAGGGTAGTACATGGAGGAGAAAAATTTTCTGATGCTGTTGTAATTCATGATGAAGTAATAGAAGAAATTAGGAGATGCAGTGATTTAGCACCATTACATAACCCAGCAGCGATACTTGGTATGGAGGCATGTAAAAAGGTAGTGCCATATATTAAAATGGTAGCGGTATTTGATACGGCTTTTCACCAGACCTTACCAAGAGCACGATATATTTATCCAATACCATATAAGTATTATGAAAAATATGGTGTTAGAAAATATGGATTTCACGGAACTTCGCATCAATATGTATCACAAAGAGTAGCAAAATTAATGAGAAAAGATATAAAAGATTTAAAAATAATAAATTGCCACTTGGGTCAAGGAGCTAGTGTATGTGCTATTGAAAATGGAGAGTCGGTTGAAACTAGTATGGGATTAACACCTTTAGGTGGAATTGTTATGGGGACTAGAAGTGGAGATTTAGACCCATCTGTTGTAACCTATCTTATGCAAAAAGGAAAATTATCACCAGGAAAAATGGAAAATAGATTAAACAAAGAATCAGGAGCATATGGTGTTTCAATGGTATCAGTAGATTTCAGAGACATAGAAGCAGAAGCTGAAGCAGGAGGACATCATGCAAAATTGGCTTTAGACATATTTCATGATACAGTAGCTGCTTATATTGCTAAATGTATGGTGGCAATGAATGGTGTTGACGTATTGACTTTTACAGCAGGAGTAGGAGAAAAAGGACCAATATCTAGAAAAGCCATTTGCCAACAATTAGAATTCTTAGGCATAAAAATAGATGATGAGAAAAATAAAATACGAGGAGAAGAAGCAGAATTATCAGCACATGATTCAAAAGTAAAAATTTATACAATACCTACAAATGAAGAACTGATGATAGCACGTGAAACAATGAAATATCTAAAACAGTGCTAAGATATAAATATAATATCAAAAATGAGACATTTTAGACCTATCTCTTTTGTCTCAAAAAGAAAGGAAGATTTGAAAATGAAAATATTAGTGTTAAATTGTGGTAGTTCATCACTAAAGTATCAATTAATTAACATGGAAACACAGGAGGTTGTGGCTTCTGGAAAATATGAGAGAATTGGAGAAGAAGAAGCTTTTATTACACACAAAGCACAAGGTAAAAAAGTAGAAATTAAAAAGCCAGCTTATGACCATAAAGAAGCAATTGGATTTACATTATCTCAACTGATTAATCCAGAATATCAAGTAATAGAAAACTTAGATGAAATAGAAGCAATAGGACACAGGGTAGTGCATGGAGGAGAGATTTTTAAAGAATCGGCAGTGATTGATGACAAAGTAATGCAACAAATTAGTGAATGCGGAGAATTTGCACCATTACATAATCCTGCAGCAGTTCTTGGAATGGAAGCTTGTAAAAAAGTTATGCCAGGAAAACCAATGGTAGCAGTGTTTGATACAACATTCCATCAAACGATGCCAAAAGAAAAATATGTTTATCCGATACCTTATGAATACTACAAAAAATATGGAGTTAGAAAATATGGAGCTCATGGAACTTCACATATGTATGTTTCACAAAGGCTTGCAGAAATTGAAAATAAAAACATAGAAGACTTAAAAATAGTAACTTGTCATTTAGGGCAAGGATCTAGTATCTGTGCAGTAAATGCTGGAAAGTCAATTGATACTAGTATGGGACTAACACCATTAGGAGGAATTCCAATGGTAACAAGAAGTGGAGATTTAGACCCATCTGTTCTAACCTATCTTATGAAAAAAGAAAGAATTTCAGCTGGAGAAATGGAAGAGATATTAAATAAAAAATCGGGAGTGCAAGGCATTTCTGGCTTAGCACCAGATTTTCGAGTAATTGAAACAGCAGCAAATGAAGGCAATGAAAGAGCTGAAATTGCGATGGAAAGCTTTAAATATGCGGTAGCTAGTTACATTGCTAAATATGCCGTAGCAATGAATGGAGTTGACTATATTATATTTACAGGTGGAATAGGAGAAAACCAAATTAATATTAGAAAAGGAATTTGCGAAAAACTAACTTTTATGGGAGTAGAAATAGATAGTGAGGCTAATAACATGAGAGGGGAAGAAAAAGTGATTTCTAAACCAGAATCTAAGGTAAAAATATATGTAATTCCAACCAATGAAGAATTAATGATTGCAAAAGAAACGCAAAGATTAGTGGGATTTATGGAAAGAAGGTAATAATATGAAATTTGATTTTGATGAATTTAGTTTTCAAGATGAAATCAATCTTATGAATTTAAACCACCAAATGGAAAACCAACAATTAAAAACGAATAAAAATTCTAGCTTTGGATTTAATGAAGATACTATCTATAACAATATTGAGAAAAAATAAGAGGAAAGAATACGGACGAAAAGGATATAGCTTATGAAAAAAGTTATAATTAATACATTAAAGAGATACAAATGGAAAACAGCACTGATGCTTATATTACTTGTCATTAATATTTATTTACTAACTTGTCCCGCTAAAATTATTGGGGAAATTGTAGATGAATTATATGATATAGAAGCCAATAAACAAACTATATTAAACAATACATATTACCTATTAGGAATATGTATTGTTTACTTGCTTGTAAGACTTGGATGGAAATATCTTGAGACATATATAAGTAGAGGGTTTGAAAGGGACATTAAAGTAAAATTATTTGAGAGATTTTTAAAATTAAAAGTAAAAGAAATACAAAATATTAAAAATGGTGAAATCATGTCTTATTTTGTTAAAGATACTAATGAAATAAGAAATGCAGTATATAGAATTTTGTCACATGGATCTAGAACAATATTTACCTTTATCATTGCAATTTTCCAGATGGCAAAAGGAGTAAATCCCTATTTAACACTTGCTACTTTATGTCCGATTATAATAGCCACTTTTTTAGTTGTAAAAATTAAAAAATATGTAGAAATTAATTTTAAAAAAGCACAAGATAGATTTACTGAGATGTCAGAATATATACAAGAAAGCACAGATAGTATCAGAACGACGAAGGCTTATTCTTGTGAAGGAAGTCAATTAAAAACATTCATTATGAAAAATAGAAAAGTAAGACAAAGCGACAATGTCGTAGATGTATTTTCTAATTTGTTGACAACCTGTATTGACATTTGCTTTGGACTTTGTTATGCCATTTCTTTTATCTATGGATCCCATCTAGTTTTAGAAGGAAGTATCACGGTGGGAGAATTAGTGACTTTTAATGGATACATTGCTTTATTTGTAAACCCAGTTAACTGGATGCCAACACTAATTTCAAGATTTAAAAGAGCACAAATATCCTATGAAAGGCTAGACAAAGTATTTCAATTAGAAAAAGAAAAAATAACAGTAGAAGAAGATAAACCAAAAGAAAAATTAGAAGGTAATATCGTAATTAAAAATTTAAGTTTCCATTATCCAGGAATGTTTGACAAAGCATTAGAAAATATCAACATTGAAATCAAAAAAGGAGAAACCTTAGGAATTATAGGAACCATTGGAAGTGGAAAAACGACCTTAATGAATTTAATCACTAAATTATATAATATTCCAAACGGAAAAATTATAATTGATGGTAGAGATATTAATGAGATTGATACAGAAACGTTAAGAGAAAATATCTGTTATATTACACAAGATAACTTCTTATTTTCTTCTACCTTAAAGGATAATATTAGTTTATTTAAAGAGGATTACAAAGAAGAAGAAATTAGAGAAAGTACAAAAAAAGCTGTTATTTATGATGAAATTAGCCAGATGCCAAAAGGAATCAAAACTACGATTGGAGAAAGGGGTTCTGATTTATCAGGAGGACAAAAGCAAAGAGTAGTAATATCAAGAGCATTTTTGAAAAATAGTAGTATTATTATTTTTGATGACACATTTTCGGCCTTAGACAATCGAACTGCTGAAACTTTGTTAGAAAATATCAAAGAATTAACGGAAGAAAAGACATGTATTATTATTTCTAATAAAATATCAGATGTAAAACAAAGTGATAAGATTATTGTATTAGATAATGGAGTTATCGTAGAACAAGGAGTTCATGAAGAATTGCTACAAAAAGAAGGCATTTATCATGAATTTTATAGACAACAAGCTACCAAAGCAGAACTTAGTTTTTTAAGTTAGAGGAAGGGAAAAAATATATGAAGAACAAAACTTTGCAAAGATTGTATAAGATGTTAAAACCACAAACGAAATCCATAGCAATCATATCTATTCTAGCTATTTTAATTAGTATTGGTGAAGTAGTAAGGCCATATTTAATAAAAATTGTAATTGATGATTATTTAAGTGTTAACGCTTACCAGCAAGGAATTATGACAATTGGAATAATAGGGGCTATTTATATTGCAATTGTTTTGATAGGAAATATTTTGAATTTTGTTGTTAGAACGGCTACTAGTATGATGGGTGAAAATGTTATTTATTCTATCAGAAATAAATTATATCAATATGTACAATATGCTAACATTCCTTTTCATGATAAGACACCGGCTGGGACACTTTTTGTCAGAATAACTAGCGATGTAGAAGATATCACAACTTTATTTAAAGAGGTTATTAGCACTATTATCAAAGATATATTAATTATAGTGGTTCTTGTTGTTGTTATGTTATCTTTAAATTATAAGTTAGCTCTTTTATCTTTTTTAGTAATTCCTTTCGTCATAGCATCATCCGTTATCCTTACAAAAATCAGTAATAAATTAGAAGACTATTCAAAAATGGTAAAAACAAAAGTAAATGTTTTTTTAGCAGAATCTATTTATGGTGTAAAATTGATCAAAATCTTTAATAGACAATACGAAAAACAAAAAGAGTGTAAAAAATTATGTGAGGAATTTTGGAAATCTCGAATTCCAACAGGTATTACAGAGGGATTTCTGGTAGCCATTATGATGGTTTTAGAAAACTTAGGAATATCTATTATCATCTGGGCAACGATTAATTATTTAATGGGTACTTCAATTGATGTAGGGTTAATATATGTATTTGTTACCTATATTAAAGATATATTTAGCCCAATTAATCGATTAGTCGAAAATTTTGAGACTATTCAAGAAGCATTAGTTTCTATTGATAAAATATATGATATACTAGAACATAAAGAATATTTAGAAAACTTTGAAGATGGACTTATGCTAGAAAAAGTGGAAGGCAAGATTGAAATTAAAAATGTATGGTTTGCTTATGAAGGAGAGAACTGGGTTTTGAAAAATATTAGTTTTACCATTGAGCCAGGTCAAAGTATTGCCTTTGTCGGAAAAACGGGTTCGGGTAAAACAACAATAACAAATTTAATAAATCGATTTTATGAAATACAAAGAGGTGAAATATTACTAGATGGCATTAACATTAAAGAGATTAATTTACGTTCTTTAAGAGAGAAAATAGGAATTATTTTACAAGACCCATTTGTATTTGCAAGAAGTATTAAAGATAATATCCAACTGAACAAGAATTTTTCTGATGAGTACATCATGAAAACTGTCCAGTTGGCGTCAGCAGAAGAATTTATCAATTCCTTGCCAAATGGAATCGATGAAATTTCGCAAGAAAGAGGAAGTTCTTTCTCTGCTGGACAGAAACAACTATTAGCTTTTGCAAGAATATTTGCTCATAATCCATCTATCTTTATTTTAGATGAAGCAACAGCAAATATTGATACCCATACGGAAGAATTAATACAGAAATCAGTAGACAAAATTTCAAAGGAAAAGACATCTATCTTTATTGCCCATAGATTATCTACGATAGTGAATGTAGACAAAATTATTGTATTAAATCAAGGGGAGATTATTGAAGAGGGAAGCCACAAAGAGTTAGTCAATAAGCCAGAAGGTTATTATAGCAAGTTATATCATGCTTATTATAGTGGGTTAGCTTAATAAATGGAAAACAGAAAATTTTAAAGTTTTCTGTTTTTTCTATTGACATTTCCTAGAACTTATGGTTAAATATTAATCATAGTACACAATAAGTAAAATTTTACATATTAATCCAAAAAGTGTACAATAAGATTTAAAATAGAAAGGTGGTGAAACTATGGAAGATGCTATGGCAAATACGATACTAAAAGAGCTAAGAGAATTTAGAACAGAAAACAACAAAAGATGGGAAGAAAATGACAAATGTTGGGAGCAAAATGAAAAACGCTGGGAAGAAAATGACAAACGTTGGGAGCAAAATGAAAAACGCTGGGAAGAAAATGACAGACGTTGGGAACAAAATGAAAAGCGTTGGAAAGAAAATGACAGACGTTGGGAGCAAAATGAAAAACGCTGGCAAGAAAATAATAAGCGTTGGCAAGAAAATAATGAAAAATGGAATGAAAATCAACAACTTTGGAAAGCAAACAATATTCGTTGGGAAGAAAACACAAAGACATTAGCAGGAATGAATGAAAGAATAACAGCGTTAGAAGAAGGACGCAAAAAAGATAGAATAGATTTGCTTGAAATAT
Source organism: uncultured Clostridia bacterium (assembly GCA_944386725.1). Lineage (GTDB taxonomy): Bacteria > Bacillota > Clostridia > TANB77 > CAG-508 > CAG-269. Next base: position 67,782 of record CALXCE010000001.1, on the reverse strand, counting down.
TAGATACCATGCAAAAAACAATTAATAATCAATTTATAGAAATGAGAGAATACTTTGATGCTAAATTTGACAAAGTTCTTGCTTTTCAAAGAGTAAATGATATAGAACATGAAGAATTTAAAAAATTAGTTTGTGCTCATGAAAAAAGACTCAATTTCTATAATGCAAGAATTAACCGTCTAGAAGAATGGAAAGACCAATTTGACATGGGAGAATTCACAGCAGTATAGAAAAATTGTAATAATAAATGTAAAACTAAGAGAAATAATAAATAAAATGATAGATATAAAAAATATGAAAAAAATATTGCAAAAAGAAATAAATGTGGTATAATAAGTAGCAATAAAAGAAGCAAAAACTATGACAAGGACAAAATAAATAATAGAATAACTTAAAGAGAGCCAAAGGAAGCTGTGAATTTGGTAAGTAAAAATTATTTGTTATCACCTTGTTTGTTGCTAAACTGAAATTATTATAAAACTAAGTTTAGCCGTAATCCTGCGTTAAAGGAGAATGAAGAGAGTGGGTTGTATATTTTTAATATAAATTTGCTAAAATAGGTGGTACCGCGGAATTAAGCTATTTCGTCCTAATTAATATATAGGATTGAAATAGCTTTTTTGATTTGTTTTAGAAATTAAGAGAAAAAGGGGAGGAAAAGAAAAAAATGAGAGAATTAAAAAATCATGGAATTTACAAACACTTCAAAGGAGACTACTATTTAGTAGAAGACATTATATAAAAAAGCAAGGGGAAAATTATAAAAAATTATAAAATTAAAGGTGTTTTTTAACCCCGTCTCCAAAAACACCAAAAAGGGAGGAATAGAAAGATGTACAAAAAAGTAGAATTAAAAGACGGTTTTGTAGGAATGGAAAAAGAAATAGCAAAAACTTGGAAAGAGAAAGACATCATAAAAAAGAATTTTGCTATGAATGAAGGAAAAAGATATTTTACCTTTTATGATGGACCCCCAACAGCCAATGGAAAACCACATGTAGGACATATTGAAACAAGGGTAATGAAAGATATTATCCCAAGATACAAAGTTATGAAAGGATATCATGTTGATAGAAAGGCTGGTTGGGATACCCAAGGATTACCAGTTGAATTAGAAATAGAGAAGAAATTAGGAATATCAGGAAAACAACAAATAGAAGAATATGGTGTAGAAAAGTTCGTAAAAGCATGTAGAGAAAGTGTATTTACCTATGTAAATATGTGGGAAGAAATGACAAATAAAGTGGGTTTCTGGGTAGATATGGAAAATCCATATATAACTTATGAGAACAATTATATAGAGTCAGTATGGTGGGGAATATCTCAAATGTGGAAAAAAGGACTTTTATATGAAGGTCATAAAGTTATGCCATATTGCCCACGTTGTGGAACTGCTCTTTCTTCACATGAGGTTGCACAAGGATATAAAGATGTAAAAGATTTAACTTGTGTTGCTAAATTCAAAGTTATAGATGAGGACAAATATATCCTAGCATGGACAACAACGCCATGGACCTTGCCATCTAATTTAGCACTTTGTGTTAATAAAGCTTATGAATATGCTGAAGTAAAAGCAAATGTAGGAACAGATGAAGAACCACAATATGAAACATACATTTTAGCAAAAGATTTAATTGATGCTGTACTGAAAGAAACACCATATGAAATAATTAAAACTTTCAAAGGGAAAGAATTATTAGGAACAAAATACGAAAGATTAATGCCATGGGGAGAGGTAGAAGGAAAAGCTTTTGAAGTAATTCACGGAGATTATGTAACATTAACAGATGGTACAGGAATCGTTCATATTGCACCAGCTTATGGTGAAGACGATAGCTTAGTGGCAAAACAAAATGGAATTACATTTATCAATTTAGTTAATAAAACAGGAAAATTTGTAAAAGAAGTAGAACCATGGGCTGGAAGATTTGTTAGAGATTGCAATGAAGATATTTGTAAATGGCTAGCACAAGAAAATAAATTATTTAGTAAAGAAAAACACTTACATTCATATCCACACTGTTGGAGATGTGATACCCCACTTTTATACTATCCAAAAGAGAGCTGGTTTGTAGCAATGACAAAATTAAGAGACAACTTAGTTGCCAATAACAATAAAATAAACTGGTACCCAGAAACCATAAAAACAGGAAGATTTGGAAAATTCTTAGAAAATGTTATAGATTGGGGAATTTCAAGAGATAGATATTGGGGAACACCACTTCCAATATGGTATTGTGAATGTGGACATCAAGAATGTATAGGAAGTGTGGCAGAATTAAAAGAAAAAGCAATAGATTGTCCGAAAGATATTGAATTACATAAACCATATATAGATGAGGTGCATTTAAAATGCCCAGAATGTGGAAAACAAATGACGAGATTTAAAGAGGTGATCGATGTTTGGTTTGATTCAGGTTCTATGCCTTTTGCGCAATGGCACTATCCATTTGAAAATAAAGAGGAATTTGAAAAACATTTTCCTGCACAATTTATCTCAGAAGCAGTTGACCAAACGAGAGGATGGTTCTATACATTACTTGCTATATCAACATGTATATTTGATGAAACACCTTATGAAAATTGTATAGTATTAGGACTTGTACTAGATGAACATGGGCAAAAAATGTCAAAATCAAAAGGAAATGGTGTAGACCCTATGGTGCTATTAGATCAAGTAGGTGCAGATGCAACAAGATGGCATTTCTATACATGCAGCGCACCATGGCTTCCAACAAGGCTAGGACTAAACAATGTACAAGAAACACAAAGAGGATTTTTAAGTACCTTATGGAATGTATATTCTTTCTATGTTTTATATGCAGAAATTGATCAATTCAATCCACTAAAATATAAAAATTTTAAGCCAAGCAATATCATGGACAAATGGATTATTTCAAAATTAAATACCTTAGTAAAAGAAGTAGATAATAAATTAGAGCATTATGATATTACATCAGCTGCTATTCAAATAGAAGCTTTTACAGACGAACTTTCGAATTGGTATGTTCGTAGAAACAGGGAAAGATTTTGGGCACAAGAATTAACAGATGAAAAAATTGGAGCTTATTGTACCTTATATCAAGTATTAACAACTTTAATAAAGGTTGCAGCACCATTTGTACCATTTATAACAGATGAAATTTACCAAAATCTAGTCGTTAATTTAGATAAAACAGCGCCAGAAAGTGTACATTTATGTTTATGGCCAGAAGTAGAGGAAACAGCAATTGATGAACAATTGGAAGCAGAGATGGGATTGGCCTATAAAATAGTAAAACTTGGTAGGAGTGCAAGAAATTCAGTAAATATAAAAAACAGACAGCCACTTTCTAAAATGTTAATTTCAATTAATACTTTACCAGAATATTATTCTGATATTGTAAAAGAAGAGCTAAATGTAAAAGAAATTACATTAGGAGCTGAAATGTCTGACTATGTTGATTTTGAAATTAAGCCAAATTTACCAGTGTTAGGGAAAGAATATGGGAAATTAATTCCAAGAATTAAACAAGAAATAGTGGCAAAAAATCAAATGGATTTAGCTAATAAAGTAAAAAATGGTGGAACAGAATACATTGAAATGGATGATACACAAATTGCCTTAAATGCAGAAAACTTATTAATTACGATGCAAGGTAAAGAAGGATTTGCTTTTAGTGGTGAAGGTGAAATCGGAGTTGTTATAGATACTCATATAACGAAGGAATTAAAAGAAGAGGGTATCGTACGAGAAATCTTATCAAAAGTCCAAAATATGAGAAAAGATAAAGGATTTGAAGTACTAGATAATATTAACCTTTATGTATCCGGAAATGAAATATTAGAAGAAATTATAAAAAAGAATGAACAATTAATTAAGCATGAGACTTTAGCAGTTAAAGTAGTTTATGATGAGATTAAAGATAGTTATACAGAAGCGAATATTAATGGAGAAATCTTAAATATTGATGTAGAAATTGTGAAATAAAAATATTGAAAAAATACACATTATCAATCATTGCTATTTTATTAATAGGAATAAAATGAATGTAGAATAAAACTTACGAATATTAAATCACCAATTCGCCTTTTTACTTAAAATCACTTGACAGTTTACAATAATAAAGTTAAAATAGAATAGGAAGGAAAAAATATATCAATGAAAACTAATATATATTTTATTCGAACATTGAAAATTAAATAAGAAAGAGGTGTATGATTATGAATATTATAATCATTATCGCCACTGTCTTAATCTCATTAGCAATAGGGATACTAATTGGAATAGTATACCGTAAAAAAGTTGCGGAGTCTAAAATTCAAGGGGCAGAGAGTGAAGCAAAAAGACTAGTTGATTTAGCAAAAATAGAAGCAGAAAATTTGAAAAAAGAAGAAATTTTCAAAGCGAAAGAAGAAATTGTAAATAGCAGAAAAGAGTTAGATCAAGAGATTAAAGAAAGAAGAGGCGAAGTACAAAAACAAGAAGCAAGATTGATTCAAAAAGAAGAAAATCTAGAAAAACGCGAAGCAAGTTTTGAGAAGAAAGAAAAAGAAGTAGAGCGAGAATTAGAAGACATTGAAAAACAAAAAGAAGAAATTACACAACTACATAATGAGGAAATGGTAAAACTTCAAAAAATTGCGTCTTTAACAAAAGAGGAGGCAAAAACTAGATTGCTAACTGAAATGGACAAGGAATTAACCGCTGAAAAAGCAGCCTTAATACGCGAAAAAGAACAAAAAGCGAAAGAAAGTGCTATTAAAAATGCCAAAGAAATTTTAAGTTATGCTGTACAAAAATGTGCAGCAGACCATTCACAAGAAACCACTGTATCAATTGTATCACTTCCAAATGATGATATGAAAGGAAGAATTATTGGTAGAGAAGGTAGAAACATAAAGGCATTAGAAACCTTAACAGGAATTGACTTAATCATTGATGATACACCAGAAGCAGTCGTTTTGTCAGGATTTGATCCGTTAAGAAGAGAAGTTGCTAAAATTGCTTTAGAAAAATTAATTGATGATGGAAGAATTCATCCAGCGAAAATTGAAGAAATGGTAGAAAAAGCAAAAGAAGAAGTTGACACTACTATAAAAGAAGAAGGAGAGAGAGCAGTATTAGAAACAGGAGTAATTGGACTTCATCCAGACGTTGTAAAGCTAATTGGGAAACTAAAATACAGAACAAGTTATGGACAAAATGTATTAAATCATTCCATTGAAGTTTCCAACTTAGCAAGAATCATGGCAGAAGAATTAGGATTAGACCCAAAACTAGCAAGAAGAGCGGGACTTTTACATGATATTGGAAAGGCACTAGACCATGATATGGAAGGGACTCATGTTGAAATAGGCGTGGAAGTTCTTAAAAAATATAAAGAAAATCCTATTGTTTTAAATGCTGTAGAAGCTCATCATGGGGATGTTGAACCAAAAACTTTAGAAGCTGTTTTAGTACAAGCAGCAGATGCCATATCTGCGTCAAGACCAGGAGCAAGAAGAGAAACGGTAGAAGCTTATATTAAAAGATTACAAAATCTTGAAGAAATAGCAGATTCTTTTGATGGAGTTGAGAAATCATTTGCAATACAAGCAGGAAGAGAAGTTAGAATTCTTGTAAAACCAGATAGAATATCAGATGATCAAATGACAATTTTAGCAAGAGATGTAGCTAAAAAAATTGAAAACGAGATGGAATATCCAGGACAAATTAAAGTAAATGTGATAAGAGAAACTAGAGTTGCAGATTATGCCAAATAATAAAACAAAAAGAGAACTACTTAAAAAGTAGTTCTCTTTTTATTTTAGTTAAATCGGAAAAAAATTTCCGGCCCGCAATTAGGTACAAACACAACAAGCGCAGCTTCTGTGATACGTACTATCATAGTGTCAGGAAGGATTTGTTTTGAACACTCTCTTTCTAGAAATTCTCCAAATCTTTTTTTGGATTCAAGATTTTTTGAAAAGATAGGTCTAACAAAATTCATGTCTTCCTCTTTCAACTTGCAGTTTTCTTCGTCTAGTACTTCCACTGGAATTCCGGCAACTGGATAATCTTTTGGATTCAATCCACTTATCAAAATTATCCGTTCAAACTTCATGTTTGATCTCCTCCCGTTTGTTATTTACCATTTTGGGACATTTTGCAATGGCATATATATATTATAACAAAAGATACATAAAAATGCAAATTATGTAAAATGATATTGCTAATTTTTAAAATCTATAGTATGATATACAAAATAAAATAGAAAAGAAAGAAGGTAAAAGTATGAAGGTATTAGCAATTGGAGATTTAATTGGCTCTGCCGGAATTAAAAAATTAAAAAGTGAAATGCCTAAAATAAGAGAACAAGAAAAGATAGATTTTGTAATTGTAAATGGAGAAAACTCAGCAGAAGGAATGGGAATTACAGAAAAAAATTTAAAAGATATGTTAGATGCCAAGGTAGATGTGATTACAATGGGAAATCATACCTGGGCAAAAAAAGATATATTTAAAGTTATTGATTGTCCTCAATTGATTAGACCTGCAAACTATGCAAAAGGAGTCGTAGGAAAAGGTTATAATATTTATATTTGTCATAACAAAAAAATTGCTGTGATAAATTTAATTGGTAGAGTAGATATGAATGTACTTTCTGAAAATCCATTCCTTCTTGCTAAAGAAATAGTGGAAAAATTGCAAAATGATGTAGATATGATTTTTATTGATTTTCATGCAGAAGCAACTGCTGAAAAAATAGCTATGGGATATTTTTTAGATGGAAAAGTGACTGCTATATTTGGTACCCATACTCATGTACAAACAGCAGATGAAAAAATTTTGCCAAAGGGAACAGGATATATAACAGATATAGGAATGACTGGACCAAAATATTCTGTTATTGGAATGGATATAGCAGTATCCATCAAAAGATTTGAAACAACTTTACCAGAGAGATATAAAATGGCTAACCGGAGAATGCATGCTAAATGCTGTTATCTTTCATGTTGATGATACGAATAATAAGGTAAAAGAGATAAAAAGATTGTACCGATAGGATATTTGAAAAGGTTTGTCGAAACAAGAAAAAAAATGCGATGAGATTACCTAAAAATTTCCAAAAAATACTTTACAAAATTTTCCATATAATATAAAATAACAATCGTAAAAGTTGCAACAAAAAATAAAAATTATAGGAGGCAAAAGAAAATGGAAATTTTAAAAATTTCATCAAAATCAAATCCTAATTCAGTCGCAGGAGCGATAGCTGGATTAGTAAAAGAATCAAATAAGGCAGAAATGCAAGCAATCGGAGCAGGAGCATTGAATCAGGCAGTAAAAGCAGTGGCAATAGCAAGAGGATTTGTTGCACCAGCAGGAGTAGATTTAGTTTGTATACCAGCATTTGCAGAAGTGGAGGTCGAAGGAGAGGATCGAACAGGTATCAAATTAATTGTAGAATCAAGAACTTAAAAATTGAAAAATAAAAAGGCGGGCTGTACCTACTACAGTCCGTTTTGTTTTATAATTTCAAACAAATTCCTATAAATATCTTGAAAATTAATTTGATTTAAGGTATGATAGCAAAAGAATAGAGGTGGAATATGAAATCAAATTGGATTAAATATGTTTTTATTATTTTTATTATTGTTATTTTACTATTTGCTGTTTATAAAATAAAACAAGATGAAGAAACACAACAGAAATTAGAACAAGCAAGTAATGAAGAAGAAAAAGTCACAGAATTAACATTTGGGATTGCTGAGTTTGACACAATCAATCCAGTTCTTAGTAATAATAAAAACGTACAAGATATTTCAAAATTGATTTATGATCCATTAATTACTTTAACTGCGAATTACAAGCTAGAGCCTTGTTTAGCGACAGAATGGGCCAAGCAAAGCGATAATTCTTATCTCATAAAATTGAGAGAAAATGTAAAATGGAGCAACGGAGAGAGATTCACAGCAGAGGATGTTAGATTTACCATTGACCGTTTAAAAGAGGTATCTTCTATTTATTCTTATAATGTACAATATGTAATAGGAATAGATATTGTAGATGATTATACTATAAAAATCAATTTAGACAGAGAAGTACCTTTTTTTGAATATCAATTAAACTTTCCTATCTTATCAAAAGATTATTATGAAGCTGAAGACTTTGTAAATACCGAAAAAAATAGTTCACCAGCAGGGACAGGAAAATATAAAATTTCAGAAGTGCAATCATCTTATATCATTTTAGAAAAAAATACTAGCTGGTGGAATAAAGAGAAAAACTTAACTATTGAAAAGATTACCGTAAACTTATATTCTTCTATTGGTGAATTATATAACAGTTTCAAATTAGGAAATATTGATTTAATTTCCACTACAAATGACAATCTACAAGATTATATAGGAACCATAGGATATAGCTCAAAAGAATTAAAAGGAAGAGAACATACTTTTCTAGCACTAAACACGCAAAATTATTTTCTATCAAAACAAGAAGTAAGAAAGGCAATATCCTATTCTATTGACAAGGAAAATATTGTTTCTAATATATTTAATAATAAATGTTACTCTAGTAGCTTTCCTTTAGATTATGGGAGCTACTTATCACAAGGACAAGAGGCAAGTAGTGGTTATAATTTAGAACAAGCGAAACAAATTTTAATTGATAATGATTGGAGGTATATCTCTGAATATTGGCAAAAAACAGAAAATTATAGAACACAAAGATTGACATTAAATCTCCTAGTAAAAGCTAGTGATTCTTCTAAAGTAGCAGTTGCCGAAAATATAAAACAGCAATTAGAAAATCAAGGCATTCGAATTAATATTGTCCAAGCATCAGATGAACAATATAGCAATAGCATCAATAGCAAAAATTATGATATTGCGTTATGTAGCATGACATTATCTCCAAGTCCAAATCTTACTACTTATTTTGGAGAAGGAAATTTGGCAAATTATTCAAATGAGGAAGTTACTAATATTATGAATGAAGTGAAAAACACAACAGACGAAAATATTTTACAAGAAAAATATGTAAGACTAGCAGAAATTTATAAATCTGATGCACCATATATTAGCTTATATAATAACAAATACACAGTGGCATATAGTTCGGAGTTAGTAGGAGAATTTACACCTAATTGGTTTTATCAGTTTTATGGGATAGAAGGATGGTATAAATAATGTTTTTTATAAAAATTTAAAAAAGTATTGACAAAACAAATTTTTGATATATAATAAAGACATCAAACAAAAGTTCAAAAATTAAGGAGGAAAATTTATGGAAGAAAATACAGAAAAAAAGAAGGCATTAGAGATGGCTATGAGCCAAATTGAGAAGCAATTTGGTAAAGGTTCTGTCATGAAATTAGGAGAATTCAAAGCCATGGAAATAGAAGCAATACCAACAGGAGCTTTAAGCTTAGATATTGCATTAGGAATTGGAGGAGTACCAAGAGGTAGAATTATAGAAATATATGGACCAGAATCTTCTGGTAAAACAACATTAGCATTACACATTATTGCTGAGGCACAAAAAATGGGAGGAGAAGCAGCATTTATTGATGCAGAACATGCACTAGACCCAGTATATTCAAAAAAATTAGGTGTAGATATCGATAATTTAATTGTATCTCAACCAGATACAGGAGAACAAGCATTAGAAATTACAGAAAGCTTAGTAAGAAGTGGAGCACTAGATGTTATTGTCGTTGACTCTGTTGCAGCCTTAGTACCAAAAGCAGAAATTGATGGTGACATGGGAGATTCCCATATGGGATTACAAGCAAGATTAATGTCACAGGCCTTAAGAAAATTAGCAGGAGCAATTAACAAATCGAAAACGGTCTTAATTTTTATTAACCAATTAAGAGAAAAAATTGGAGTTATGTTTGGAAATCCAGAAACAACAACAGGTGGTAGAGCCTTAAAATTCTATGCTTCTGTTAGAATGGATATCAGAAAAACAGAAAATATCAAACAAGATGGAGAATTTAAAGGAAGTCGTGTGCGTGTTAAAGTAGTAAAAAATAAAGTAGCACCACCATTTAGAGAAGCAGAATTTGATGTAGTTTACGGAGAAGGAATTTCGAAAGCGGGTAACATTTTGGATATGGCTGTTAATTTAGACATTATCGAGAAAGCAGGTTCTTGGTTTAGTTATAATGGAGAAAGAATTGGTCAAGGTAGAGAAAATGTTAAAAAATATTTACAAGATAATCCAGATATCCTAGAAGAAGTAGAAACAAAAGTAAGAGAAAACTTTGCAAAAGCTTTTGAGCAAAGTCTAGGTGAAGAATTACCAGGTGCTGAAGACGCTGATACAGAAAAGTAAAAATTAAATAATTTATTGAGAGGCTAAATAAGTGATATATATTGTTTATTTAGCCTTTAACTTAAATTAAAATTTTTGAGTTTCGGTTTTTTTCATCATGTGATGCCAGCCCTTTGTGGGGTGAAGATGGTTGGATTTTTAAAATCACCTTATTCACTCCACTTTGAAAAGAAATTGTATAGTAGGAAGATGAGCCTCTTTCATGCTCAATTCCTTATTTCTATATTTTGAATAAATGATAAATGTGACCCAAAATAAGTTTAGAAATTCTTTAATTATTTTATGGAAAGAGTTCACGCCTTGTGCGTGGAAGGGTGCCATAAAATGATTTTAGAATTTCTTTGCTTATGTAGGGAACCGAAGAATTTATGAAAAATATAGAAATAAGCAATTGCCCTGAATATTCCTCATTTTTCTACTTAACAATTTCTATTTCTCGTTCCAATCAAGCGGTAATTTTAAAAATCCAACCATCTTCACCCCACAAAGGGCTGGCATCACATGATGAAAAAAACCGAAACTCAAAAAATTAAAATTATCTTGCTATTTTTTCTCAATTATAGTAAAATGAGAAAAAAGAAAGGAAAAATATGTATACGATAGAAGAATTTGATAAACAAAAAACAAAAGTATTAAAATATATTCTATACAAAAAAAGAACAGAACAAGAAGTACGTAATAAATTTTTAACGACAATCGATGAAAATATGCTAGAAAACATTATAGAATATTTAAAAGAAGCAAAATATATTGATGATAAAGAATTTATCGAAAAAACTGTTCATAATTTTATGCTATTGAAAAATTTCTCTATAAAAGAAATGCAATATAAATTAATGGCAAAAGGATTAAGCAAAAATGATATAGAAGATTATATATTTGAACATAGAGAAGAATTAGAACAATATGAAATAAAATCAGCAGAAAATATCTTATATAAAAAATCCATATCCATGGAGCAAGAAAAAATAAAACAATTCTTGTTAAAAAAGGGATACAAATTAGAAAATATAAACAAAGCAATAGAAAAATAAGGAGAAGAACATGGCAATCTTAACATTAGAAACAAAAAAATATGCAATTAAAATTGAAAGTTTTGAAGGACCATTAGATTTATTATGTCATTTGATTGACAAAAATAAGATGAGTATTTATGATATCAACTTAAGCCAAATTGCAGACCAGTATATTGACTACTTGAAGGAACAAGAGAAGTTAAATCTAGAAATAGCAAGTGAATTTCTAGTGATGGCTTCTACTTTACTATATCTAAAATCTAAAAATCTATTACCAAAACAAGAGGAAGAAGAAGAGGAATTAACAGAAGAAGAATTAATTCGTAGAATTATAGAATATAAGAAATTTAAAGAAATTAGTAAAACATTGAGGAACAATTATCTTGACTTTTCTAGGAGATATTTTAAAGGACAAGAGGAAATAGAATTACCAAAACAAAAATTAGAAAAAAATTATGAAAATAATATAATACCAGATATTTATAAAAAAATAATAGAAAGAAATAATGTTAAATTAAATCAAAATGCTAAAAACATAGAAAAAATAGCAATTACTGATAATTATACAGTAGCAAGTAAAGTAAAAGAAATGTATAAGGTTTTAGTAAAACAAAAAAGATTTGTTTTCAATAAACTATTTTCTATTAAACAACATAATAAACAAGAAATAGTTACTGCTTTTTCTGGATTACTAGAATTATCAAGAAGAAGTAAAGTAGAGACAAGTCAAGAAGAGTTATTTGGCGATATTACAGTAGAAAAAACTAAAAAAATAAGTTAAATTATGTTTAAAAAAGAAAAAAATGGAAAAACTAATAAAAAGCTCCAAAAAAGGAGGCGTTTCTATTGGTTTTTCTTTTTGTATGTATAGCAATTATCCTATTCGTAATTATTTTAATTTTCTCAAAAATAAGAATACAGATTATCAATTTTAAATTTAACTCACAGCTACAAAGACATATCAATAAAGATTATAAAATTATTATTAAGTTAAATGCTTTTGGTTTAATACCTATTTTTAAAATAAATATTACCAAAACAAAATTAGAAAAAATAAAATGGAAAGAAAAAATAAAAAATATAGATTTTAAACTATTAGAAGACAATTATAAATTGGATAAAAGAATTTTAAAAGCAATGAAAAATTTAAATCTTTCTATTAAAAATATTAATTTGCATATTGATATAGGAACGGAAAATGCTAGTTTAACTTCCATTATTGTACCAGCTATTAGTACAATAATTGCTATTGTATTCCGTAAAAAAGTAAAAAAATTTGAAAATCAAATATTTATTATTAACCCTATTTATCAAAATCAAAATTTGGTAAATCTAACTGTTTCAGGTATATTTGAAATAAAAATGAGCCATATTATAAATATCATTTATATTTTAAATAAAAAAGAGAAAAAAGGAGTGAAGGAATATGAGCGAACATCCCATAGAAGGTCTTATGGTTACAGCTATGAATAGTATTCAAGATATGATAGACGTAAATACTATTATTGGTGAACCAATAGAAACCTCAAATAACATTGTTATTATTCCCATATCAAAAGTATCATTTGGATTTGCGGCAGGAGGTAGTGAATTTAAAGGGGAAACAATAGACGAATATACAAAAAGAGAAAAAGAAGAAGCAATTCAATATCGATTACCATTTGGTGGTGGTAGTGGAGCAGGTGTAACGATTAATCCGGTTGCTTTTCTTGTTATCCAATCTAACAATGTAAAATTAATGCCAGTAAATCACACCTCTTCTTTAGATAAGCTATTAGATTATATGCCAGACTTAATAGAAAAGACAAATAATATGATGAATCGTTGTATGCAAAATAAAAAAGAAGAGACACAGAAAATATTAAAGGAAATGCAAAACAAGCACAATAAAAGTATGAAAAAAGAAGAAGAAGATAAAAAAGCAATTGAAAAAAAGATTGAAAAAGAAGTAGAAAAAGTTAAGAAAAACAAAGAACCAGAAAGCCAAAAAGAAACTTATGAGTTTGAATATAATTCGACAATAGAAGATGAATAAAAGAGTAAGATATCTTGCTCTTTTTTTTAGCTTAAAAATATAAAAAAACAAAAAAATATATAGATTTCTTATTTTATATGATATAATAACGGAAGAAAAATAAAGGGGGATATGTATGAAAAAAATATTAAAAATTTCTTTGGTATTTATATTTTGTCTATTAATTTTCAGTATTTGTAAAAATGTAGAAGCAAATACAATCAGTAGAATTTCTATGGATATTTACGTGGACAATAATGGAAATGCAACGATTAATGAAACTTGGTCTTGCACTACCAATAGTGGAACAGAAGTGTATCATCCATATTACAACTTAGGAAAATCAGAAATAGAAAACTTAACAGTAAAAGAAAATGGACGAACTTATCAAACCTTATCATCGTGGAATACATCAGGAACATTGTCAGAGAAATCATATAAATGCGGAATTAATAAAATTACAAATGGTGTAGAATTATGTTGGGGAATGAATAATTATGGTTCACATATATATGAGGTAAGCTATACAATTAGTAATTTTGTTGCAGAATTAAACGATTCTCAAATGATTTATTGGACATTAATACCACAAGATTTTTCTAATTCTATAGGAAATGTATATATAAAGATTCATACAGATTTTGATATACAAAATTCAATAGATGTATGGGGATATGGAAATTATGGTGGAACGGCTTATGTATATGATGGATATATAGAAATGCAATCAGATGGAATGCTTTCAACAAATGAATATATGACAATATTAGTAAAATTTCCAAGCAATACATTTCATACTTCAAATTCATTAAATCATGACTTTGATTATTACCTTGAAATGGCTGAAGAAGGTTCTACCAAATATAATGAGAAACCAGTAAGTTTTATAACTAAAATTATTGATATATTTGCAATTTTACTTAATATATTGCCAATATTCCTTGTTGTTTTCATAACCGGGATAGCGATATCAACTGCAAATGCATCCAAATTACATTTTGGGAAAAAAGGCAAAAAAATGCCATCAGACTTACCATATTATAGAGATATACCATGTAACAAAAATATTTTTAGAGCATACTATATAGGATATAGTTATGGATTATTAAAAAAGAAAACAGATTTGTTAGGTGCGATTATATTAAAATGGATTAAAGATTCTGTTATAAGAATAGAGAAAAAAGAAGAAACAAGTATATTCAAAAAAGATAATATTGTAATTTATTTAAATGAAACAAATCCAAGTTTTACTATTACAAATGAAACAGAGAGAAATTTATTTAATATGCTAAATACTGCAAGTCAAGATGGAATATTAGAAAATAAAGAGTTTGAAAAATGGTGTAATAAGAGTTATTCGAAGGTGCTAAGATGGTTTGATGATATATTGAGTGAACAAGAAAAAAAATTAATACAAGAGGGATTAATCACTGTAGAAGAAAAGAAAAAGTTTATAATTTTTAAGAATAAGATTAAGACTGCAACCCCACAATTAAAACAAGAAGCAGTTCAACTGGCTGGTTTAAAAAAATATTTAAAAGAATATACATTAATAAAAGATAGAGAAGCAATAGAGGTAACATTATTTGAGGAATACTTGATTTATGCTCAAATGATGGGAATAGCAAAACAAGTTGCAAAAGACTTCAAAGAGGTCTATCCAGAAGTTATAGAGCAATCTAATTTTAATTCTTATGATAATATTATTTTAATTAATGCATATACAGCACATGGTATTTCTACAGCAAGAAATGCGGAATCAAGAGCTAGAAGTTATTCATCTGGTGGAGGCGGATTTTCATCAGGCGGAGGAGGTGGCGGTTCCTTCGGCGGAGGCGGAGGCCGGAGGAGGTTTCCGTTAATAGATATTATAAAAAGAGAGGGAACAATAAAAAAATTCATGAAAACAGTAAAACTTGAAAGATAGGGGAATTCTATGAAAAAGTGGATAATACCAATCATAATCATAATAATATTAGTTTCAAGTATAGCAATAGTGATAATTAAAGGATCACCAAATCTTATTGAAGATTATAAACAAAACAAAGCATTTATATTGGATGCGGAATTTCCAAATGACCAAAAGGAAATAAAAGATTTCCAAGTAGGAAAGTCATATTCGGTAATTTTATATGAAGATGGTACTGTATGGGTAGCAGGAAGTAATTTCTATTATAATGATGACTATATATATGGATTACAAAGAGATAATTTTACTAGGGTTAATATAGAAAATGTAGATAAAATATCAGTTGGAAGTAATTTTATATTAGCATTAACTAAAAATGGAGAAGTATATTCTTGGGGTGGAAATGATTATGGACAGCTGGGTAGAGAAGTTTACGGAATAGATGATACACCTAAAAAATTAAATATTAGTAATATCAAAGAGATATATACAAAAGATAATCAAGCAGCTGCCCTAAGTAATGATAATATAGCTTATTATTGGGGATATGCAACTAGAAGTGATTATTCTGGCTATGATGACATATTGAAAATTGAAAATAAAAAGATAACCGATATATTTCTAATAGGTCATAATTATTTCTTTAAAGCAGAAGAAGGCAATATATTAGGTTTAGGATTTGATTTTGAAGCACTAACTGATGAAGTGAATGGTTGGGCAACAAAACCGATAGATCTTGATATACCTAATGTAAAATCCATAAGGCCAAAGGGAACGTCTGAAGCTTTTATTATTAAAGAAGATGGGACGGCTTATACCTTAAACACCAATAAAAGCAAAGAATTAACTAAAATAGAAACAACAATAAAAATAAAAGAGATATATTGTTTTGAATGGCTTTCACAAGAAGAACAGAAATATTTTATAATAGACGAGAATAATGATCTATATTATAATGATGAATGTATTTTAAAAGATATAAAAAATATAACACATGCTAAAATGAGCAACTCATCTGAAAAAGTATTAATCTTAAAAGAAGATGGTACAGTTTATAATTTTGGATATTCTATTGAAAATCTAGCAAAAACGGATGGATATTCAGATTATTATAAAACAATCCCAATTAAATTGAATGTAAAAAATATAAAATTAATGGGAATAACAGAGGATTATGTTATATTGATTGATAAGGATAATACAATTTATAGATTAGGTAAGAGTGAAAAAGGTGGATTAGGGATAGGAGAAAATGAAATATCACAAGACTTTGGATTTGACAATACCATAGATAATAATATGACCAATAATGCAAATGCAATAAACCAAAATCAGAAGGTTTATGATGAATCTAATTACCAACAAGGCATAGAATCAGCAGAACCATATTATTATAAGTTGGATAATGGAGAAACAATACTAATTGATCCAGCCATGTCAACTATGGCAGATTAGGAGGAAAAAATAGGTAAGAGTATTAAAAAAATAATAAAAAAGAAACATTGACAAAAAAGAAAATAAGGAGTTGAATTACTAAATTCAGCTCCTTAATAAATCTATCCAAGAATAAACAACCTTCTTAGACATTGTAAATAAATTGATTTTATCCACATCCGCTTTTGCAACAATATCTACAGAAGATAAGGTTTTACCATCTAAAACAAAAGAAACTTCCCCTAATTTTTGACCTCTACTTATGGGAGCAGAAATATTATCCTCCAAAATCAAATTTTGTTCGATATTTTTATCATTTCCTTTTTTAACTAAAGTACCGCTATTTTCTGATAAGACAGCATCAACAGTCGAACACACACCTTTATCTACAGAAATGGTTTTTACCACTTCATCTTTTTTTCCAAATTGTTTAAAAGAGAAAGAATTAAAACCATAATCTAATAGTTTTGTAGCTTCTGCAAAGCGAACTTTAGTGGAAGGTGCTTTCATGATAACAGCAATTAAAGACAAATCATCACGAGTAGCACTAGCAGATAAATTATATAAAGCTAATCCAGTAGAGCCAGTTTTTAAACCTGTTGCACCTTTATAGGTTCTAAGTAATTTATTGGTATTTGTAAGTTCTGACTTTCCATCACGTAAAGTATCAGTCCAAATAGTTGTATATTGCGTTATTTGAGGATATTTGTTTAATAATTCTTTTGACATTAGAGCAATATCATAACTAGACGTAACATGCCCATCTTCATCAAGACCATGACAATTTTTAAAGGTTGTATCATTCATACCTAATACTTTTGCTTTATCATTCATCATTTGAACAAAAACTTCTTCTGACCCTGCAATATATTCTGCCATAGCAACAACACAATCGTTAGCAGAAGCTACACAAATAGCTTTTAGCATTTCATCAACCGTTAAAGTTTCCCTAGGATCTAGCCAAATTTGAGAGCCACCCATAGAAGCAGCGTTTTCGCTACAAGGAACCGAATCGTTCAAAGTAATTTTATTCTCATTAAGTGCTTCCATAATTAACAAGATGCTCATTATTTTCGTAACAGAAGCAGGTCGTAATGGTTCATGGCTATTATGCTCATATAAAATTTGACCAGTGGTTTGTTCAATTAAAATAGCTGATGGAGATTCTAAATCTAAAGTATTAGTATTTGTTTCTTCACTTGCATTTGTAGCAATAGAGTTATTGCTAGTGTTAGTAGTTGCATCATTATTTGTAGTATTTTCTGTGATAGAAGAACTGACTGGAGTAGAAGTACTAGACCAAACATAAGTAGTTTCTACTGCAAAGCATGGTACTGTTAAAGAAAAAATAATAGTAATGATAAGAAAAAATGAAAGTGATAATTTTATTTTGTGCATAGGTATCCCTCCAATTTGTTAATACCATACTATTCAAAAAAAATATATATATGCAGAAAATAAACAATATTCATATATTATTATTTGATAGCTACCAAAGTAGTTGTAACAGTTTTACCATCTGTAAAAGCCAATATTTTAATATTGTTTCCGGAATCATTTCTAAATTTTAAATCATAGCTACCATAAGCAACAGCCGCATCTTTTCCTTTAGCAATATAAGGCACATAATTACTATGAGCATGTCTTTCTGTAACAACTAAACTAGGAACAGCTAAAACAGCATTATATAAAGTACTACTAATTTGACAATTTCCGTCCTCCTAGTCCTTTTTTCTTATTCCCATTTCGATCATAAATATCAGCTTTTTGATATCCTTTACTAGTAGAGGATGGACCAATAGTATTACAAAAAGAAAAGGTTTCACCGTTCTTTACAATAGTCTCATTTAAAGTAGTACAAGTAATAGAAATATTGTTTTGACGAGCAGAATCACTAGAATATATTTTAGTAGTAAAAGTAGAAATTTGTTCTTCTGTTGTAGGAGGATTTTTTTCTGTTTCGTTTATACCTTGTGTTACTTCATTAGCAGTGTTTTTATCCTGTTGATTTTCTGTATTATCATTGTTATTTTCTGTTTGATTTGAAGTATTATCAGTAGATGTTTTATTTGCCTCGTAATTATTTTTATCAGGAAGAGAAGACATATTTTTAAAATAAAGAAAAATTCCCCCACCAATTAATAAAGCAACTATAACAGTTATTATAATCCAACTTTTTTTATTCATTTTAATCACCTAAGATAGTGTAACCAAAAGAACACAAAATTATTGACAATTAAAAAAAAAAAAAGTATAATTAATATGTAGTATTTTTTTGAAAAAAAGGAGAAAATATAATGCTAAAAAGAAACTGGAAAAGAATTGGAATGATAATTTTAATAGTAGCTTGCATTTTCAATATCATGGGGAAATTAATCAATAAACTATCTTTAAACAAAGAAATGCTATATTCAGCACAATATATGCAAGAAGAAAATGAACAAAATCAAAAATAATACTTGAAAAAACAAAAAAAATATGTTATGATAAAAAACAGTCAAATTATTTTAAACATGAGAAAGAGGTGAACTTAAAAGTGAAAGAAGGAATACATCCAAATTATAATCAAACAACTATTACATGTGCATGTGGAAATGTGTTAGAAGTTGGTTCAACAAAAAAAGATTTAAAAGTAGACATATGTTCTAAATGCCATCCATATTGGACAGGTAATTTAAGACAAGAAACAGTTGGTGGCAGAGCAGATAAATTTAAGAAAAAATATGGTCTTGCATAAAGATAATGAAAATAAGAGTAGGATACTACTCTATTTTTTTGTCTTTAAACTTTATTACGAAATTTCTTGCAAAATACATAAAAATGTAATAAAATAGGACAAGACTTAATAAAGACAAAATATTAGAAATATAAAAATAAAAGGAGAAAGAAAAAACATAAATGAATGAAATAGAAGCACAAAAACAATACATGAAAAAAGTTAGGAAAATCAATCAAAATAAAACATTTAAATATACAATTCTAACCATGGGATGTCAACTAAATGAAAATGATTCAGAAAAATTATGTGGCATGTTAGAACAAATGGGATATGAAAGAACAGAAAACCAAAAAGAAGCAGATTTAGCCTTATTTAATACCTGTTGTGTTAGAGAAAATGCAGAGGACAAACTTTTTGGAAAATTAGGTGAATTAAAAAGACTAAAAGAAGAAAAAGGTGTTATAATTGCCATTGGCGGATGTATGATGCAAGAAAAGCACATTACTGACAAAATTAAAGTAAGCTATCCGTTTGTTGATATTTTATTTGGAACTCATACACTACACAAATTTCCAGAAGATTTATACAAAGCTTTAAATGAAAAGAAAAAAATAGAAGATGTTATTGACATTGATGGAGAAATTTATGAGGGTTTACCAATCAAAAGAGATAGTCATATTAAAGCATCTGTTACGATTATGAATGGTTGCAATAATTTTTGTAGTTATTGTATTGTGCCTTATGTACGTGGCAGAGAAAGGAGTAGGCACCCTCGAGATATTATCAATGAAATAAAGGAATTAGCAAAGCAAGGTTATCAAGAAATTACATTACTTGGCCAAAATGTAAATTCATATTTACGAGTAGAACGCGAAAAAGGAATTGAATTTGATACTTATGAAGGAATTAATTCTTTTGCTACTTTACTAAAAGCAATCAATAAAATAGATAGTATTGAAAGAATAAGATTTGTATCACCTCACCCAAAAGACTTTACAGATGATGTCATTGAGGCAATTGCAACCTGCGACAAGGTATGTAAATTAGTGCATTTGCCATTACAATCTGGGAATACAAAGGTATTAAAAGAAATGAACAGAAAATATACCAAAGAACAATATTTAGCGTTAGTAGAAAAAATGAAGAAAAGAATACCAAATTTAACTTTGTCAACAGACATTATTGTGGGATTTCCAGGAGAAACTGATGATGAATTTGAAGATACATTAGATGTTGTGAGAAAAGTGAATTTTGAACAAGTTTACATGTTTATTTACTCGAGAAGAGTAGGAACACTAGGAGATAGGATGAAAAATCAAATCCCGGAAGAAATAAAACATAGAAGATTTAATAAGCTAAAAACTTTAGTAGAAGACCAAATTGTAGAAAATAATCAAAAATATGTAGGAACCGTACAAAAGGTTTTAGTAGAAGGAGAAAGTAAAAACAATAAAGATTTGCTAACAGGAAGAACCGATAGTAATAAAGTGGTTATTTTTGAAGGAAGTAAAGATTTAATTGGAACGATGCAAAATCTAAAAATTGTTTCTGAACATATGTGGTATTTGAAAGGAGAAATATAAATGGCAGAATATTCACCAATGATGCAAAAATATCTTGAGACCAAAGAAGAATACAAAGACTGTATCTTGTTTTACCGACTAGGTGACTTCTATGAAATGTTCTTTGATGATGCCATATTAGTAGCAAGAGAGTTAGAAATAACTTTAACAGGAAAAGATTGTGGACAAGAAGAAAGAGCACCAATGGCAGGAGTACCACATCATGCAGCTGAAATGTATATCGCTAAACTAGTAAACAAAGGATACAAAGTAGCAATATGTGAGCAACTTGAAGATCCTAAAACAACAAAAGGAATTGTCAAAAGAGGAGTAATTCGAGTTGTAACGCCAGGAACAGTGGTAGAAAGCAATATGCTAGAAGAAAGAAAAAATAATTATATTATGTCAATTTTTAAGTCTGGTATTTATTTTGGAATTAGTATCTGTGATATATCAACAGGAGAATTTTATTCAGCAGAAATTAGAGATAACAATAATTTTCCTATGCTATTAGATGAAATAGCAAGATATACACCATCTGAATTAGTTGTAAATAATATGATGGCAGATTGTACCGAAGAAATGGAAAAAATAAAAGAAAGATTTGAAAACATATACATAACCAGATTTAATGATAAGTTTTTTACAAGCGAGATAGGAAACCTAGAATTAAGATTTAGTATTGTTAATAATAATGGTAAAAAAATAGAAAACTTTCAAGAAAAAACTTTAGCTATTAGCTCTATTCATGCTTTGGTAGAATATATTGAAGAAACGCAAAAAACAACTTTAGACCATATTAACAAAATTGTAGTTTATCAGTTGTCTAGATATATGGCGTTAGACATTAACGCTAGAAGAAACTTAGAAATAATAGAAAAAATGAGAGATAAATCTAAAAAAGGTACTTTATTGTGGGTATTAGACAAAACCTCAACATCAATGGGAGGAAGATGTTTACGAAGATGGCTAAATGATCCTTTAGTAGATGTTTTAGAAATTAATAAGAGATTAGATGCAGTAAAAGAATTAAAAGATAATGTGATTTTAAGAGGAGATATTGTTGAGCATCTAAAAAAAGTATATGATATTGAACGTTTAGCAGGTAAAATGGCCTATGGAAATGCTAATGCTAGAGATATGATAACCTTAAAGAATTCCTTATTAAAGTTACCAGAAGTGAAGAAATGTTTAGAAAGTTGTAAAACAGATTTACTAAAAGAATTAGCTAATAATTTAGATGAACTACAAGATATTTACCAATTAATTGATAAAGCCATTGTAGATGACCCACCTATGACGATTAAAGACGGAGGCATTATTAAATTAGGTTACAACGATGAGATTGATACCTTAAAAACAGCTCAAACAGAAGGTAAAAATTGGTTAATTAAATTGGAGTCAGAAGAAAGAGAAAAAACAGGAATTAAAAACTTGAAAATAGGATTTAATAAAGTATTTGGCTATTTTATTGAAGTCACAAAATCCTATTTAGACCAAGTGCCAGAAAGATTTATTAGAAAGCAAACCCTAGCAAATAGCGAGAGATATATCACAGAAGAATTAAAGAATTTGGAAAATCAAATATTAGGAGCAGAGGAAAAAGTTGTAAACTTAGAATATAACGCGTTTGTAGAAATCAGAGAAGAAATTTCTAAAAATGTTAAAAGACTGCAAAAAACCAGTGAAGTAATATCAAATTTAGATGTTTTAACTTCTTTTGCCGAAGTTGCTGAAGATATGAATTATTGCATGCCAGAAGTCAATTCTTCTGGAATCATTGATATCAAAAATGGAAGACATCCAGTTATTGAAAAAATATTAGGACCAGGAAGCTTCGTTGAGAATGATAGTTATTTAGACAAACAAGACAATCGATTATCCATTATTACAGGACCTAATATGGCTGGTAAATCTACTTATATGCGACAAGTTGCATTAATTACCTTAATGGCTCAAGTAGGAAGTTTTGTGCCAGCACAAACAGCCAGAATTGGAGTAGTAGATAAAATTTTTACTAGAGTAGGAGCATCTGATGACTTAAGTATGGGACAAAGCACCTTTATGGTGGAAATGATGGAAGTAGCTACTATCTTAAAAGAAGCAACTAGTAATAGTTTAGTCATTTTAGATGAAATTGGAAGGGGAACTTCCACTTATGATGGACTATCCATTGCTTGGGCGGTAGCAGAGTTTATTGCAGACAGAGAAAAATGTGGAGCTAAAACTTTATTTGCCACACATTATCACGAGTTAACAGAATTAGAAAATAGGTTAGAAGGTGTTAAAAATTATTCAATAGCAGTCAAAGAAAAAGGAGAAGATATTATTTTTTTACGAAAAATTGTAAAAGGAGGAACCGATGAAAGTTATGGTATCCATGTGGCTCGTTTAGCTGGTGTTCCTAAAGCTGTTACACAAAAAGCAGATGAGATATTGCGTTCATTAGAAAGAAAAAATATCTTAACAGGGAAGAAACGGAGACAAACCAGACAAAAAACAAGTAGAAGGACAGTTTGATTTATACAATTACAAATTAGCTGAAATTGCTCATGAAGTAGACAAAATCAATTTAAATGAATTGACCCCGATTGATGCATTGAATACGTTAGTGAGAATAAAAGAAAAAATGAAATAGAAGGTGGGACAAGGGGACGTAGATAATGTCCCAAATGTACAATGGAAACACCACTTAAACTTAGAATAAAAAGCTTTAAAGTAATGAGTGTTTAAATAGGTTGGGACATTATCTACGTCCCCTTGTCCCAAGAAAGGAATAAAATGAAATGTCAAAAAATAAGAAAATTATATTATCTGCATTATTACTTGCACTATTAATCATATTATCAAGATTTTTATCGATAAAAACGCCAATTTTAACCATTAGTTTTTCTTTTGTACCAACTATGTTGTGTGCTATTTGGCTGGGTCCTAAATGGACAGTATTAATTAATGTACTTGGTGATTTAATAGGAGCAACTCTATTTCCATCAGGAGCGTTCTTTATCGGATATACGATTACTACAGCACTGGCAGCATTAATTTATGGATTGTTATTATATAAAAAAGAAGAAGATACTTATACAGAAAAACAATTTATAATAAGAGTTATTTTAGCTTCTGTCCTAGTTACAGTAATTGCTAATATTGGACTAAATACCTTATGGCTAAGTATTACTACAGGTAAAGCCTTTATGGTATTATTATCTGCAAGAATCGTAAAGGAACTAATTATGATACCAATTAAAGTAATTGTTATTATTTTCTTAGAAAGAGTATTAAGAAAACCATTTAATAAATATTTAAGAGGCGAAAATGATTAAGATAGAGAATGTAACTTATCGATATAAAAAAGGAAAAGACATATTAAAAAATATTACGATTCATATAAAAGAGAAAGAAACCGTTGTGATTATGGGAAAAAATGGTTCTGGAAAATCTACATTAGGGAAGCTAATTTCAGGTATTATGAAACCCAAAGAAGGAAAGATTCTAATTGATGATTTAGATATAGCAGATAAGAAAAATAAGGAAGAGATACGAAAAAAAATCGGAATTGTCTTTCAAAATCCAGAAAATCAAATTATATTTAATAATATACAAGACGAAGTATCATTTGCTTTAAAAGACCTAGAAAAAAAGGAAATCAAAAATCGTATTGAAGAGTCACTTCATAAAGTACACATGGAGGACAAAATAGATGAGGATTTATATGAGCTATCACTAGGCCAAAAGCAAAGGGTAGTTATTAGCGAAGTACTTGCTAAACAACCCAAATATATTGTATTTGATGAGCCTACTACTATGATTGACAGCAAAGGAAAAGAGAAAATATATCGTATTGTAGAAGAACTAAAAAAAGATGGTTATACCATTTTATACATAACCAATATGGCAGAAGAAATCCTTTTAGCAGATAGAATTATTATATTAGAGAATGGTAGAATTGCAGAAAAAATGACAAGGCAAGAGTTATTCAATCGATTGGAGGTATTAGAACAATATAACATTAAAATGCCAGTCTTACTAGAAGTTATACAAGGGTTAAAAAAAGAAGGAATTGATATTGAATTAAAGGATTATTCAGTAGGTGAATTAGTAACTAAATTGAAGGAAATCATAAAAAGATGAAAAATATTATTTTGTTTTTAGGTTTTATTTTATATGCAACTTTTATATTTTTTATTAACAGTAATACCCTTTTATTGGTTGTATTACTGTTAAACGTTTTAGCAATGCTAGTATTTCATGTATCAATATCGGGAGCAATTAGAAATCTATTCAAAATATTACCATTTGTTTTGTTTACCGTTGTGATTAATTGTATTTTATCTGACTATCAGTATGCTATTTTGATAGGTATAAAATTGATATTAGTATGTAATATTACTTATACGTATTCTAGAACAACAACAGTAAGAGGAGTAGCAGACACTATAAAAAGACTTTGTATGCCATTTAAATTAGTTAATGTAAATCCAGATGAAATAGAACTACTGGTTTGTATTTCTTTGTCTATGATACCAATTTTAAAAAGGGAATATACTCAATTAAAAGATGCTTGTTTCGTAAAAGGAATAGATATAAATATAGAAAATATGAAAATCATATTGACAAAATTGATGATATCAATCATGAAAAGAGTAAATGAGATAGAGGAATCCGTCATAGAAAAAGGGTATGGGGAAATATAGGACAAGGGGACGTAGATAATGTCCCAAATGTATAAGTAAGGGTGTTCAAAAAAATAGGTTGGGACATTATCTACGTCCCCTTGTCCTCCCTTGTCCTCATTTTTTTAAATAAACCCTTTGAACATATAATTTATTTGCAAAAGACTGAACCACGTTTCTTAAGATATATTGTTCCTCTGAAAGTCTACTAGTTTTTACATAATTTTTCTCTGCAAAAACAATACGAATTGCCTTTTCTAGTTCAGAGCAGAAACGATTATAAGCCTGTTCAATAGGAGAAGTTTCCATTGCTAAGCTAATTAATTTTTTAATATCATGAATACTATAAACTTGCTTTAAAATAAAAATAACAAATAAAGAAGCAACATGTTCTTTATTATATTTTTTATTAACAGGAGGTTTAATAACATTTTGTTTCACATAGTTATTAATCATCGTTTTCGTTATAATTTTTTCTTCTTTTTCATTATCATTCTTAATATATCCAGACAAATAGTATTCTAACAAAGTTACTAATTGGTCAATATATAAATCAATATTAGGAAGTTCATTCCATCTAGGTAAATGAAAATCTTTTATTTCTGTATTCATTTAAAATCACCTCATATACTACATCATAACATCTTTTGAATACTTAGTCAACTACTTGACAAGATATTGTACATATGGTAATCTAGTAATCAATACTAGATGAAGGAGAGAAAATTATGAATAGAGAAAGATATTTTAAATCAATTGAATTCAAAGATATAAAAGATATTATATATTATTCAACAAAAGAATATGCCCAAAATATAGCATTTATCATCAAACATAAAAAAGAAAAAGAAGTAACATATGAAAATATTACTTATAAAAAATTATTACAAGATATTAATGCATTTGGAACAAAATTATATGAAATGGGATTAAAAAATAAAAGAATAGCAGTAGTGGGAAGAAATCGATATGAATGGGTTATAGCACATTTATCAAATATGTTAGGAGGAATCGTATCAGTACCATTAGACAAAGAACTACAAGTAGATGAACTAGAGAGTTGTTTAGAGAGAAGTAAAGCAGATGTGGTGATATTTGATGAAAAGCAGATAGAAAAAATAGAAGAAATCAAAAGAAGAGGGAACACAAATTTACAAAAATATATTTGTATGAGCGAAAAAAAAGGATATGACAATTTCTGGACATTAAAAAAACAGGGAGAAGAACTCTTAAAGGAAGGTAAAAAAGAATATACAAAAGTAAAAATAAAGGAAGATGAAATGGCAATATTATTATTTACATCAGGAACAACATCAAAATCAAAAGCAGTAATGTTATCACAACATAATATTGCGTCAAATGTATATGCAATGCTATTAGTGGAAAAATTCTATCCAAGAGATGTAAACTTAGCATTTTTACCATTTCACCATATATTTGGCTCAACAGAAATGATAGTAATGCTAGCAGTCGGAGTTGCAACAGCATTTCCAGATGGATTAAAATATGTAGCACAAAATTTAAAAGAATATAAGGTAACAGTGTTTGTTGGTGTTCCACTTCTAGTGGAAGCAATTTATAAAAATATAGAAAAAGAAATTGCAAAACAAGGAAAGACAAAACTAGTTAATATAGCTAAAAAAATAAGTAATACCTTATTAAAATGTCACATAGATGTAAGGAGAAAATTATTTAAATCAGTCTTAGATGCACTTGGGGGACATATGAGATTTATCATTTCAGGGGGAGCTCCACTAGACAAACGAGTTGCACAAGGTTTTAATGATTTAGGAATTGAATTAGTTCAAGGATATGGACTTACAGAAACAGCTCCTGTAATAGCTGCAGAAAATGCCTATAAAAAGAAAAGTGGATCCATTGGATTCCCAATGGACAATGTAGAAGTAGAAATCGTTAATCCAGATGAAAATGGAATTGGGGAACTAAGGGTAAAAGGACCAAATATAATGCTTGGGTATTATGAAAATGAAGAGGCAACAAAAACAGTTTTAAAAGATGGATGGTTCTATACAGGAGATTTAGGATATTTTGATAAAGAAGGATACTTATTCTTAACAGGAAGACAAAAAGATATGATAGTTTTAAAAAATGGTAAAAAGGTATTTCCAGATGAATTAGAAATTTTAATAAATAGACTAGATTTAGTAAAAGAATGTATTGTTTTCGGACTTCCATCCAAAGAAGATAAAAATGATATTAAATTGTCAGTAAAGATTGTTTATGACAAAGAAGTTGCAAAGGAAAAACATCCAGATGCGACAGAAGACGATTTAAGAAAAATTATGTGGCAACAAATAAAAGAGATAAACAAAACTTTTCCACCTTATAAATATATTAAAAATATGATTTTAACAGATAAGGAATTGATTAAGACAACAACTCAAAAAATAAAAAGAAATGAAGAGATTAAAATCCTATTAGAATAATAAGGACAAGGGGACGTAGATAATGTCCCAAACTACAAATTATTTAGTTTGGGACATTATCTACGTCCCCTTGTCCTTATTATTCAATTTCTGTTATCTTTAAATTAAATTTATCCTCAAAAACTTTTTTCTTAGCAATATATTCTTTAGTCTTAAACCCTTTTACATCAATTACTTCAGTTGAATTATCTTTATGAAAAACAATAAAATCAGCTTTATATTTTAAACCAGGAGCCAAAATAAAAGTTGGTTGCAAACAAAATCCGTTAATCTCTTTTCCTTGTAATCTTAATTTTAATTCACAATAATAATCTGCTTCTTTTTGGCTATCAAATGTATGACCATCAATCGAAATCTTATTAGCTTTATATTTACTTTTTCTTTTATTTGCATTGGTAAAATTTTTATAATCATCAACAGTCCAGTGTTCCATCTAATACACTCCTTGTTTAATTTAATTTGGTATTGTTATTATACAGAAAAAAAAATAAAAGTGCAATAAATCTATCTTTTTTTTTAAAATATGATAAAATGAGGTATAATTAGGAATAGGCAAAAACTAATGGTTGAATAAGCGAAGAATATAATAAAAATTTGAATATTATTCGCTAAAATGAAAAAAATATTAAATATGAATAAATTATTTTTAATAAAAAATCCTGAACTATTTCAAGGAGAAAGATATCTAAATAAAAATAAAAAATATTTTGAAGGCTGGTACTTTAAAAATACAAATAATGAAAATGGTATTTCTTTTATTCCAGGAATAAATATTGATGGTAAAGATAAAAAGGCTTTTATACAAGTAATTACAAATGATTCATCCTATTTTGTAAATTATGATATAAATGACTTTAAATTTAATTTTAAACCTTTTAATATTCAGATTAAAAATAATACTTTTTCAAAAGATGGTATCCATATAGATATCCAGGATAATGCTCAAAACCTTAAAATTTATGGAGATATAAAATATTCAAACAGTAAAAATATCAATACTAGTTTTATTAGTCCTAATATAATGGGGCCTTTTTCGTATGTACCATCCATGGAATGCAACCATGCTATACTTAGTATGCAAAATAACATTAATGGCTCAATTAATATTAACAACAATAGAATCAATTTTAACAACAATATTGGATATATAGAAAAAGATTGGGGATCTTCTTTTCCTAAATCTTATATTTGGTGCCAAGGTAACAATTTTGAAAAGACAAATGCTAGTTTTATGCTTTCAATAGCAAATATTCCTTTTAAATTCTTTCATTTTAGAGGAATTATTTGTGTTCTAATAATTGATAATCAGGAATTTAAGTTTAGTACCTACAATAATACTAAATTAATAAAATATGACGTAACGAATGATTCCTTAGATATAACCTTAAAAAAGGGTGTTTACTTTTTAAACCTAAAATCCACATATGATGTAGGACTAAAACTTTCTGCGCCTGTGAAAGGAAAAATGAAAAAAGAAATTTTCGAAAGTATTTCTTCATCCATTACTATAACATTAAAAAAAGATAATGGTGTGATTTTTTCAGATAATAGTGCAAATTGCGGAATAGAAGTTGTTCTAAAATAATTTAGTACAAGGCAGTTATATGCCTTGTATTTTTTTGCAAAAAATGATAAAATACTTAAGATTAAGTATATAATAATACAAATTATTTAGTAGTTCATATAAAAGGAGTTTAGTATGTTCAAACTAGTATCAGATTACAAGCCAACAGGCGACCAGCCAAAGGCAATAGAATACTTATCAAATGGAATTAAAGAAGGTAAGAAATTCCAGACACTTTTAGGTGTTACAGGCTCTGGAAAAACTTTTACCATGGCAAATATCATCGAAAAAGTGCAAAAGCCAACATTAGTATTGGCACACAACAAAACACTAGCAGGACAACTATATTCCGAATTCAAAGAGTTCTTCCCACGGAAATAGTGTTGAATACTTTGTATCATATTATGACTATTACCAACCAGAAAGCTATATACCATCATCAGATACCTATATAGAAAAAGATTCCTCTGTCAATGACGAAATCGATAAATTACGCCATTCAGCTACACTATCGCTATTTGAAACTAGAGATGTTATCATAGTAGCTTCTGTTTCTTGCATTTATGGATTAGGAGACCCTATCGATTATCAAGAAATGATGTTATCACTACGACCAGGAATGCAAAAAAATAGAGACCAAGTTTTGAAAAAACTAATTTCCATGCAATATACAAGAAATGAAATTGATTTTAAAAGAGGAACTTTTAGAGCGAAGGGGGATATTGTAGAAATCTATCCTTCTGACCAATCTGAATCAGCTGTACGAGTAGAATTTTGGGGAGATGAAATTGAAAAAATTACAGAAATTAATCCATTAACAGGAAAACCAATTGGAAGTAGAAGACATATTTTAATTTCGCCCGCTTCTCACTATGTTACAACAAAAGAGAAGATGGATAGAGCAATTGTAACAATCGAACAGGAGATGGAGGAACGAGTAAAATATTTTAAATCACAAAATAAATTAATTGAAGCACAAAGGATAGAAGAAAGAACAAACTTTGATATAGAAATGATGAAAGAAACGGGATTTTGTTCTGGTATTGAAAACTATTCTAGACATATCAGTGGCAGAGAAGAAGGAAGTCCTCCTTATACGTTATTTGACTATTTCCCAGATGATTTTTTACTATTAATTGATGAATCTCATGCAACCATTCCACAAGTTAGAGCGATGTATAATGGGGATAGGTCAAGAAAAGAATCACTTGTCAATTACGGTTTCCGATTGCCATCTGCTTTTGATAATAGACCATTAAAATTTGATGAATTTGAACAAAGAATGAATCAAGTTATATTTGTCAGTGCTACACCAGCTGATTATGAAAAAGAACATAGTAAAAATAATGTGGTAGAGCAAATCATAAGACCTACTGGATTATTAGACCCTAAAATAGAAGTAAAACCGGTTACCAATCAAATTGATGATTTGCTAGAACAAATACGAATCAGAGTAGAAAGAAAAGAAAGAGTATTGGTCACCACCTTAACAAAGAAAATGGCAGAAGACTTGACAGAGTACTTAAAAAGCTTAGAAATAAAAGTAACTTATATGCATTCAGATACCAAGGCACTAGAAAGAATGGAAATCATTCGTAATCTCCGACTAGGAGAATTTGATGTATTAGTAGGAATCAATCTTTTAAGAGAAGGATTAGACATACCAGAGGTTTCTCTAGTAGCAATACTAGATGCTGATAAAGAAGGATTTTTACGTTCCGAAAGATCATTAATACAAACCATCGGACGAGCTGCCAGAAACACAGATGGAACAGTTATTATGTATGCCGATGAATTAACAGAAAGCATGGAAAAGGCCATTTCAGAAACCAACAGAAGAAGAAGAATTCAAGAACAGTACAATGAAGAACATGGGATTACCCCAAAAACCATTCAAAAATCAGTACGTGATAATATTGCAGTAACAACAGTAGAAGATATTAGTGTAGAATATAAATTAGAAAAAAATGAAGACATTAAAGATGTGATTAATAAACTAACAGATGAGATGCTGCAATATGCAATTCAAATGGAATTTGAAAAAGCAGCAGAACTACGTGACAAAATTAAAGAATTAGAAAAATTGCTATAATGGCAATTTTTTTATTTATTTTTAAAAAAGTGTGATAAAATTTATGACGGAAGCATTTTATAAAACAGAAGAAGAAAATAAGGAAATGATATAAAAATGGAAATAGTTTGTAGGATATTTAATTCATTTGAGTTTCAATCTATAATAAGATTGATTTTAGGTTTTATATTAGCAGGAATTATTGGACTAGAACGTTCTTCCTGGAGTAAGCCAGCAGGATTTAGAACACATGCACTAGTAGGAATTAGTGCAGTGTTAATCATGTTATGTGGAGAATATATGTCAAAAACCTATAATATTGACCCATCAAGAATACCAGCACAATTATTATCTGGAATAGGATTTATTGGTGCAGGTACTATTTTAAGAGATGGGTTTAATGTAAAAGGTCTGACGACAGCTGCGGGGTTGTTAGCTGTTACTTGCATAGGACTAAGCATTGGAGCAGGCTTTTATTTAGGTGGTATTATAACAACCTTAATTGTCTATATTATACTATCTTATTCTTATAAAATATCAGATAGATTAGACCATTTTAACATATTGGAATTAGATATAAAAATTCATGACAATGTAAAAGAAGCACTTAGCAAAATTGAGGAATGTTTAACTGATTATCAAGTAGAAATTAAACAAATAAAAAGACAAAATAAAGAAGATAAAACAGAAGAAGGAGAAAACATACATATTATAGCTAATTATAAGAAAAAGAAATTCAAAAAGAATGAATTTTTAAGAAATATTACCTCTATTGAAAGTGTAAAAGAAGTAATAGAGGAACAAAGCTAATAACAAATAAAAATAGCATACATATCATATAATAAGGTGATATATATGTTATTTTTAAAGGAATTATATGAAGATGCAAAAAATATAAAAAAGCAAGATCCTGCATGCAGAAATATCTTAGAAGTAATTATTTTATATCCAGGATTTCACATATTAGTATTTCATAGACTAGCCCATTTCTTGTATCGTCATAAATTATTATTTTTGGCTAGGTTAGTTTCACAAATAGGAAGATTTTTTACGGGAATTGAAATACATCCAGGAGCAAGAATAGGTAGAAGACTTTTTATTGATCACGGAATGGGAATTGTGATAGGAGAAACAGCAACCATAGGAGATGATTGTACTATTTATCATAATTCGACATTAGGAGGAACAGGCAAAGATACACATAAACGACATCCAGATATCGGAAATCATGTTATGGTAGGGGCAGGAGCAAAGGTATTAGGACCAATCAAAGTTGGAAACAATGTTAAAATTGGAGCTAATAGTACGGTTTTGAAAAATATACCTGATAATGTAACGGTGGTTAGATGTAATGTGATAAAGACGCATTAGGAACGTTTCTTTTTGCTCCCTTTGACACACTTCTCATCTATGCTTATTTAAAAAAATGTTATTATTTATTTTTTATAAGAATGACGAATGTGCCGTGTAATAACCGTAGAAAATCTAAAAAAATCAGTTAGGGAATCTCACCAACCATGAGGGCGCTAACTGATTTTTTTCTAGATTTTCTAGGTCATGTAACAAACCGAGGAATGAATATAAAAAATAAATAATAACATTTAAATAACTTATTGTTTACAAATTATATAAATTACCATCTACTAAAAGTTTTACTCTTTTTTGAGTTCTTTCATCAGAAGATTTCAAAGCATTTTCTATAAATTCAGGATGATTAATTAAAAATTCTCTCATAGTTGTATAAGGGTCATGATAAAATCCTTTTAACATTTCTAATTGTCCTTGATTAATAATTCCTAATTCAGAAGCTTTTTCAAAAAGAGTGTCATCAACTAAAGCTAAAGGAATGGTTTTAATACCTTCTTTTTCAAGTACTTCTGTTCCACCTTGCTTTCTATCTACGACATAACATGTCCATAGTAATTTACCATTTAAGTTTTTAACAGCTGGAATCCAAGAGCGAACATAATTGCTAGCAGCTGTTACTAAATCAGAAGCATTTAATACCGTTTTTCCTTCAATATCTGTTATTTTTTTTGTAGAAGAAAAGTCATAAGGGCTAACAAAAGCTTCTAAATCTTTAAACAAAGTAAGATGTGGTTTTTTTAATAAATAAGCAATCATATTAGAAAAATACCAATCTCTTCTTTCTCCACCAGAGATATAATCAATTTTATTAACATCAACATTATCTGTGATAGCTTTGACCATAGTATCAATCGTATATTTAAAAATAGCATTATTTTCGTATTGAACTCGCACTTTATCAAATACTTTTTTCGGTAAATTAACTCTATCTTCTAATAGAGTGTCAATATAAGATAAAAATTCTGTTGCTTCTTTTTCGTTTCCATAAAGAAAATGAGTATTTACAAAATAGGGTGAAATCATACCAGATGTTAGAAAAAAAGGTTTATTTTCTTCACAAAATTTTACTGCTTTTGTTTCAAATAAATATGATATAATATCAGACATAATAGTTCCTCCTTAAATTTCATTCTGAAAATTATTGTAAAGAAAAAATAAAAAATTGTCAATATTACTTGCTGATTTTGATGAAACATATTGAAAAAAATCAAATAAAATGATAAGATAATGAAAACAATTTTTAGGAGGTAGAAATGAAAACATTGCTAAAAAACGGAACATTAATTGACTACAAAACAAATACATACGAAAAGAAAGACATTCTAATTGAAGATGATAAAATTAAGAAAATAGGAAATGACATTTCTGAACAAGTAGAAAAAACAATTGACTGTACGAATTTTAATATAATACCTGGGATGATTGATATGCACTGCCATTTAAGAGAACCTGGATTTGAGCACAAAGAAACAATCGAAACAGGTAGCAAAAGCGCCGTTTGTGGTGGTTTTACTACAATTTGTCCAATGCCAAATACGAAACCAACACCAGATAGCGCTATTGTTTTGGAAAAAATCATAAAAGAAGCAAAAAGAGTAAATTTATGTAACATTCTTCCATATGCATCTGTATCCAAGGGAGAAAAAGGAGAAGAATTAGTTAATTTTAAAGAATTAAAAGAAGCAGGAGCTATTGCTTTTTCGGATGATGGAATGCCAGTTGTGAACAGCAAAATGATGAGAGAAGCGATCATAGAAGCTGATAAGTTAGGAACCTTTGTAGCTTCTCATTGTGAAGAAAAATCAGTAGCTGCAGGAGCAATTAATGCAGGAAAGGTAGCAGAACAATTAAGAGTAAATGGTGTGCTACCAGAAGCAGAAGAAATTATGGCAGCGAGAGAAATTGTTATTTCAGAAACAAACAATGTAAGAGCTCATATTTGTCATATTAGCACCAAAACAACCAAAAATATGGTAAGAGATGCTAAGAAAAGAGGGGTTAAAATTTCTTGTGAAACCTGTCCACATTACTTTACTTTTACAGTAGAAGAAGTATTAAAGTCAGGTGTAAATGCTAAAATGAATCCTCCATTAAGAGAAGAAAAAGATAGATTAGCAATCATTGAAGGGCTAAAAGAAGGAACGATTGATGCCATTATTACAGACCATGCACCACATGCAGAAGACGAAAAAAATAAAGGTCTAGCAAGCGCACCAAATGGAATCATTGGATTTGAAACAGCTCTATCAGCAGAAATTATGAATTTAATTGATGCAGGCTATCTAACTTATTTAGATTTAGTGAGATTAACTTCATACAATCCAGCTAAATTATTAAATATTGATAGGGGAAGCATTGAAGAAGGGAAAGTAGCAGATATTACTATTTTTGACCCAAATGAAATATATATATATACGAAAGAAATGATTGTGTCGAAAGCAAAAAACAGTCCATTTATAGGAAAAGAACTAAAAGGAAAAGTCCAATATACAATCGTCGGAGGAAGAATTGTTTACCAAAAAAGAATTTAGGGACGTTTCTTAGAATTCCACTTTTAGGGATTTGGGGACACTCCTTTGATAATTAGAAAGAATATACATCGATAAAAAGGGGGAACTGATATGAAAAATTTATTGCTATGGTATCCAAAATGTTCAACTTGTCAAAAAGCGAAAAAATGGTTAAAAGCCAACAACATTTCTTTTGAGGAAAGAAACATTGTAGAGCAAACACCATCCAAGGAAGAATTCGAAAAATGGATTAAGCAAACTGGTTTAGAAATTAAAAAATTCTTTAATACAAGTGGTTTAAAATATAAAGAATTAGCTCTAAAAGAAAAATTACCAACTATGTCAAACGAAAAGAAAATCGAGTTATTAGCATCAAATGGTATGTTAATCAAAAGACCATTATTCATAAATGATAAAGTTATTTTAGTGGGATTTAAAGAAAAAGAATGGAGAGAAAATATATGAATGCAATTGATAATTTGATAGAAAAAATTAAACAAACTAATAATCCGACTGTAATAGGATTAGACCCAAGATATGAAATGTTACCTAAATGTGTAACAAGCAAATATTCTCGAGATTTAGAGGGAGTAAAAAAAGCGATTATCGAATTTAATAAAAAATTAATTGATAATACCTGCGATATTATTCCAGTAGCTAAAGTACAAATTGCTTTTTACGAAATGTATGGAATTTCAGGAATGGAAGCTTTCAAAGAAACTTGTCAATATGCCAAAGAAAAAGGAATGTTAGTCATAGCTGACATTAAAAGAGGAGATATTGGTTCAACTGCTACACGGCTATTCAAATGCGTTTTTAGGAAGAACATCAATTGGAGAAAAAAAAGAAGCAATTTATGATGTAGATTTTATTACCGTAAATCCATACATGGGAACTGACTGTGTAAAACCATTTATTGAAGATTGTAAGAAATATGATAAAGGAATTTTCATTTTGGTAAAAACCTCTAATCCATCTTCAGGGGAACTTCAAGATTTAAAATTAGAAAATGGAAAAGAAGTTTATTTACAAGTAACAGAATTAGTAGAAAAATGGGGAGAAGAATTAAGAGGAAAATATGAATACAGCAGTGTAGCAGCAGTTGTAGGTGCAACCTATCCAGAACAATTAGAACAAATTCGAAAAACAGCACCACATACTTATTTCTTGATTCCTGGTTATGGTGCACAAGGTGGAAAAGCAAAAGACATTGCACTAGGATTTGATTCTAATGGATTAGGAGGCATTGTAAATGCATCTAGAAGTTTAATGTGTGCCTATAAATCTGATAGATGGAAAGATAAATATGTAGAAGAAGAGTATGCCAAAGCAACTAGAGCAGAAGCTTTAAGAATGAAAGAAGAATTAAATCAAGCAATCAATCGTCAGCTTTAGGGTAGTTTAAATAAAAAAGATTAGATAAATAAATTGCCAAAAAGGTTCGTCCCTCTTGGCAAAGAATAAAGGAGGCAAAAACATGTCAGAGTTATTATTAGCAAAGTTAGTAAAGAAAGAACAACTAAAACCAGACATTTTTAAATTTAGTGTAAAAGCACCAAGCATTGTAAAAAATTCTAAACCAGGAAATTTTATAGAGATAAGGGTAACAGACCAAACAGAACCTTTTTTGAGAAGACCTATTAGTATCTATAATTTAGACAGAGAAAATGGAATACTAGAATTTATTTTTCAAGTAAAAGGAAAAGGTACACAAATACTTGCCAAAAGAGAAGTAGGTAAACAAGTTGATATAATTGGACCAATAGGCTACGGAACTTTTCAATATGAAAATTATAAGAATATAGCCATTATAGGTGGCGGAATAGGTGTGTTTCCATTATATGAATTAGCTAAATGTGCAAAAGCAGATAACAAAAGTGTTACTACTTATTTAGGGTTTAGAAGTAAAGATTTTGTTGTATTAGAAGAAGAATTTAAAAAGGTATCAGACAATCTTATACTAACAACAGACGATGGAAGCTATGCAAAGAAAGGATTTGCTATCAATTATTTAGAAAAAGATATCAAAGCAGAAAAAATAGATGCTATTTTTGCTTGTGGACCATTACCTATGTTAAAAGCAGTACAAAAATTAGCCATAGAAAAAGACATTCCATGTCAAATATCGTTAGAAGAAAAAATGGCATGTGGTTTAGGGGTATGCTTAGGATGTGCTGTAAAGACAGCTAAAAGTTCAAAAGAAAATCCAGAATATTGGCATGTATGTAAAGCCGGACCAGTGTTTAATGCGAAAGATGTAGAAATCTAAATTTTAATGAAAAGGAGAATAAAAAATGAATACGGAAGTTAATTTAGCGGGAATTAAAATGAAAAACCCCGTAACAGTAGCATCAGGAACATTTGGTTATGGAAGAGAATTTAGTAATTTTTTTGATTTAAGCAAATTGGGAGGAATTATCACTAAAGGAACTTCATTAAAACCTAAAAGTGGAAACAAGCCATCAAGAGTCTATGAAACAGCAAGTGGAATGTTAAATAGTATAGGTCTACAAAATCCAGGTGTAGAATATTTTGCACAAAATGATTTACCATTCCTTAGAAAGTTTGATACGGCTATTATTGTAAATGCATGTGGAAGTAGTATAGAGGAATATGTGGAACTTTGTAAGATATTAAATACATTAGATATCGATGGTGTTGAATTAAACTTATCTTGTCCTAATGTAAAAGCAGGATGTATGGCATTTGGAAATACCTATGAAGGAGTAAAACAAGTAACTTCTGAGGTAAGAAAAGTATTAGATAAGCCATTAATTGTAAAATTAACACCAAATGTTACTGATATTGCTTCGATTGCCAAAGCAGTAGAAGACGCAGGAGCTGATGGAGTATCTTTAATCAATACTTTGTTAGGAATGAAAATTGATATAGATAAAAGAAGACCTGTTCTTGCTAATAACACAGGAGGACTTTCTGGTCCGGCTATTAAACCAATAGCTGTTCGTATGGTATATCAAGCAGCTCAGGAAGTAGACATTCCTATTCTTGGAATGGGTGGAATTATAAATGGTGATGATGCCATCGAATTTATGCTGGCAGGAGCAAATGCTATTTCAATTGGTGCAGGTAACTTTATTAATCCTTATACAAGTGTTAATACTGTAATAGGGATAGAAAATTATATGAAAAAACATCATATTGAAGATATTAATGATATTGTAGGAACAGTTGAAATGAACTAATCTAATTAACTTATCATTTTTATTGCTTTTAGGAAGGAAAATGTAAAAATGAAAAGAACACAAACAAGAAAAATAATGGTAGGCAATGTAGCAATCGGAGGACAAAACAAAGTTGTTATTCAATCTATGTGCAACACGAAAACAAAAGATGTGGAAGCAACTGTTAAACAAATATTAGAACTTGAAAAGTTAGGATGTGAAATGATTCGAGTAGCATGTTTAGATAAAGAAGATGCAAAAGCAATTCAATTCATTAAACAACAAATTCATATTCCGATTATTGCTGACATTCACTTTGATTATCAAATTGCCCTAGAGGCTATCAAAGCTGGTGTAGATAAAATTCGAATCAATCCAGGAAATATCGGATCAGAAGAAAAAGTAAAAGAAGTAGTGGATAGTTGTCAAAAAAACCACGTTCCGATTCGAATTGGAGTAAATGCAGGTTCCTTAGAAAAAGAATTGTTAGATAGAGATGGAAAACCAACAGTAAAAGCAATGATAGAAAGCGCAAAGAAGCATATAGAAATTTTAGAAAAATTAGATTTTTATGACTATGTTATTTCTTTAAAAGCTTCTAATTTAGACTTATGCATTCAAGCTTATGAAGAAGCAGCAAAAGAATTTACTTGTCCACTTCATTTAGGAATTACAGAAGCGGGAACAGAATTTAGTGGAACGATTAAGTCAAGTATTGGGCTTGGTATTTTATTAAGGCAAGGAATCGGTGATACCATGCGTGTTTCTCTTTCTGATGACCCAACCAAAGAAATTAAAGTAGCAAAAGAGATTTTAAAAGATTGTAATTTATATCAAAAATCACCAACTTTGATAGCCTGTCCTACTTGTGGAAGAACGCAAATTGATTTGATTCCAATTGCCAAAGAGATAGAAGAATTCTTGCAAACGATAGAAGCAGACATTACAGTAGCGGTTATGGGATGTGCTGTTAATCGGACCAGGCGAAGCAAGAGAAGCAGACATTGGAATAGCAGGAGGAATCAAAGAAGGACTTCTGTTTAAAAAAGGAAAAGTCATAAAAAAAATAAAGCAAGAAGATATCGTAAAAGAACTGAAAGAAGAAATTAAGAATATGATAGGATATAATGAAATATATTATAATTATAACAAAGGAGTTTAAAACAATGGAGATAGTAATAGGTAAAACAGCAGGATTTTGTTATGGTGTTGAAAGAGCAGTAGAAGGTGCAACTCAAGAAATAACAAAGGCAAAAGAAAAAGATTCAATCTATTGTTTAGGAGAGATTGTACACAATAAGCAAGTAATTAGAAAATTAGAGACTTTAGGAATAAAATGTATTGAAAAAATAGAAGAAGCAAAAGGGAAGGTTTTAATACGAGCTCATGGAGTTCCAAAAGAAGTTTATGATTTAGCAAAAGAAAAGAATATTAAAATACAAGATTATACATGTCCCAATGTTTTAAAAGTACATAAAATAGCAGAAAAGTTTAGTAAAGATGGTTATTTCATTTTTCTATTAGGAGCCAAAAGTCATCCCGAAAATTTAGGGACATTAAGCCACTGTGGAAAGGATTATTACATCTTCGAAAGAGAAGAAGATGTTCCAAAAGCAATAGAAGTATTTGAAAAAACAGAAAAAAAGAAATTGCTTCTAATAT
This sequence comes from uncultured Clostridia bacterium, assembly GCA_944386725.1. GTDB lineage: Bacteria > Bacillota > Clostridia > TANB77 > CAG-508 > CAG-269. Next base: position 27,345 of record CALXCE010000001.1, on the reverse strand, counting down.
CGCAAACTACTTTTAGTTTAGAAAGATTTCATAAAATAGAAGAAAACCTTCGAAATGAAATAAAAAAAGATATTACTTTTGTTGTAAAAAATACAATTTGTAGGACAACAGAATTAAGACAAAAGGAGACAGAAGAACTTTCTAAAAAGGTGGATACTATGATTATCATAGGAGGAAAAAATAGTTCAAATACTAAAAAATTATACGAAACTGCTAAAAAAAATTGTAGTAATACCATTTTAATAGAAACTGCCCAAGAATTAGAAAAAAAAGAAATGGGAGAAAAAATAGGCATTATGGCTGGTGCATCTACACCGAAGGAAAGTATTGAAGATACACTGGAATTCTTTCAATATAACTAAAATATTATAAAATCATTATATACCATTGACAGATTACAAAAAACGACATAAAATATACGTAGATAAAAAATAAAAGGGGGAATTTGATTATGACAAGAGCTGAATTAAAAACAGCAGCAAAAGAACAAATAAGAGGTAAAATAGGAATTTTATTTGTCATGCTTCTAATTATTTTTGCAATTGCAATTGCATGTGCTTTTATACCAATTGTTACATTCATTATTACACCAGCATTTGGATTATCTTTATGTATGGTATACTTGAAACTTACTAAAAAGGAAGATATATCTGTTGGTGATGTGTTTTCAGGATTTAATGCAACAGGAAAAGCACTATGGTTAAACATTTTAATTAGTGTATTTACTTTCTTATGGACTTGTTTGTTAATTATACCTGGAATTGTTAAACAATATGCTTACTCAATGGCATTTTACATATTAGCAGATAATCCAAAACTAACAGCTAGAGAAGCATTATCAAAAAGTAAAGAAATGATGAAAGGACACAAATGGGATTTATTTGTATTGCAATTATCATTCTTCTGGTGGTATTTATTATCAGCAATTACATTTGGAATTGCATCTATCTATGTAACACCTTATATTAATGCAACAACTGCTAATTTCTATAATTCAATAAAAGAAGCATAAAAAAGATTATAAAAATGATACCTTTGTTTACTTCAAATGAAGGTATCTTTTTTATTTTTATTAGAATCAACAAAAAATGATAAAAAATATTAAATTTAAAAAAAGCATTGTATAAAAAATTTCAGTTTGATATAATTTGGTTAACAACTTAATACACATTATTAAAAGGAGGAAAAATTATGCATGAGAATGAAAACAAAAAAATAAAATGTTGCTGTGGAGAAAACAAAAAAGATGAATTCATGGAAAAACTTTTTTCACAATATCAACCAATTAAAGACAATTTAATTCAGATGCTAAATGAAATACAAGAACACTATGGATATGTGCCAATGGAAGCTCAAAAGGAATTATCAGAATTTTTATCTATACCAATGGCAGAGATTTATGGTGTTGTAACTTTTTATTCTAGATTTTCATTAAAACCAAAAGGCAAATATAATGTTTCAGTATGTTTAGGAACCGCTTGCTTTGTAAAAGGATCACAAAAAATAATGGATCGATTACAAGAAAGATTAAAAATTGGGCCAGGAGAAACAACAAAAGATGGATTGTTTTCTATTGAAGAAACAAGATGTGTTGGTGCTTGTGGATTAGCACCAGTATTTACGATAAACGGAGAAGTATATGGAAAAGCTACCGTTCAAAAATTAGACGAAGTATTAGATGGGTGTTTTGGGGACGGAGACAAAAAACACCTTAAAAAATAAAAAATACAAATTTATAAAAAGAAATGATATAAAAGGTGTTTTTTGTCCCCGTCCCAAAAAACACCCAAGGAGGAATTTGAGTGAAAACAATAAAAGAACTTCATCAAATAAAGGAAGAGAAAAGAAGAGAATTAGATTTAAGAGTTAATACTAAGGCAGATACAAGGGAAAAGCATATTTTAGTCTGCCACGGAACAGGATGTACTTCTTCCAAGTCACCAGAGATTCTAGAGGGTTTTAGAAGAATTTTAAAAGAGAAAAATATAGATAATGTAAAGGTTATCAAAACAGGTTGCTTTGGTTTATGTGCAAAAGGTCCGATTGTTATTATAAGACCAGAAGATACCTTTTATGCAATGGTAAAACCAGAGGATTGTGAAGAAATTATCCAGACACATATTATTGAGGGCAATATAGTAGAAAGATTGCTAGCCAAAGACATTGATGGAACAAAAGTAAACAGTTTAGATGATCTAAATTTTTATAAAAAGCAAAAAAGAATTGCACTAAAAAATTGTGGTGTAATTAATCCAGAAGATATTGACGAATACCTAGCTTTTGATGGATACCAAGCCTTAGAAAAAGTATTAACCGAAATGTCACCCAAAGAAGTTATAGAAGAAATCAAAAATTCTGGTCTTCGTGGTAGAGGAGGGGCAGGTTTTCCAACAGGTAAGAAGTGGGAATTAACAAGAGCGTCTGAAGGAAAACAAAAATATGTAGTATGTAATGCAGATGAAGGTGACCCAGGAGCCTTTATGGATAGAAGTATATTAGAAGGAGACCCTCACTCTGTATTAGAAGCAATGGCAATTGCAGCTTATTGCATTGGAGCTAATAAAGGATTTATCTATGTAAGAGCGGAATATCCAATTGCTGTTAAACGTCTACAAATTGCTATTAATCAAGCAAGAGATTATGGATTATTGGGAAATCATATATTTGATACTAATTTTAATTTTGATATAGAAATTCGATTAGGTGCGGGAGCTTTTGTATGTGGAGAAGAAACAGCATTATTAGAGTCCATTGAAGGAAAACGTGGTCAACCAAGAGTAAAACCACCTTATCCTGCTACAGCTGGTTTATGGGGTAAACCAACTTTAATCAACAATGTAGAAACCTATGCCAATATTGCACAAATCATCTTAAAAGGAAGTAAATGGTATTCTTCTATTGGAACAGAAAATTCAAAAGGAACAAAGGTATTTGCCTTAGGTGGAAATGTAAATAATATAGGACTTGTTGAAGTACCAATGGGAACTACTTTACGAGAAATTGTGTATGACATTGGTGGAGGAATTCCAAACGGTAGGGATTTTAAAGCAGCACAAACAGGAGGACCATCTGGTGGTTGTATTCCAAAAGAACATCTAGATACACCAATTGATTATGAATCTTTAAAGGAAATTGGTTCTATGATGGGTTCAGGTGGACTTATTGTAATGGATGATACAAAATGTATGGTAAGTTTAGCTAAATTCTATTTAGAATTTACAGTAAGTGAAAGCTGTGGGAAATGTACCCCTTGTAGAATTGGAACCAAAAGAATGCTAGAAATATTAGAAAAATTATGTAATGGAGAAGGTTCTGAACTAGATATCTATAAACTAGAAAAATTAGCTGTAAACATTCAAAAAGCAAGTATATGTGGATTAGGGCAAAGTGCACCAAACCCAGTTATTAGCACTTTGAAATACTTTAGAGAAGAATTTAGACAACATGCGATTGCAAAAGAATGTAAAGCATTAGAATGCAAAGCAATGTCAAAAATCACAATTAATGAAGAAAAATGTAAGGGTTGTGGTTTATGTCAAAAACATTGCCCAGTAAATGCCATTGAAGGAGAAGGAAGAAATCCAAGAGTTATCAATCAAGATAAATGCATTAAGTGTGGTACTTGTTTAACAAGTTGCCCATTTAAAGCAATTGGAAACTAAGGAGGAAAAAGATGAGTAATGATTTATTAATATTACCTACTGTAACAACATATATACCTAAAACAACATATATAGTAATTTTGGGTCTAGTATTATTAGTAATTTCTATTATACTAGAAGTTATTAGAATAAAAATAATGAGAAAAAAATCAGAAGAAATAATAAATGAATTAATAATTTTTTTGATTTTATTAGAAATATCTTTAATAGTATTAATATTTTATGTATGTAAATTTGGACTTATAAAGATGATGTATGATGAAACTGGAATTGGACTTACAAGAATAACATCTGGTGGACTGAGAATTTTCAATATAATAGATGTTATAGAGTTTATAATACCATGCATTATACTAATCATAACTATTATTATGGTTCTGAGACCATTAATTTATATTATTAAATATCGAAAGAATTTAAAAAATAATAATCCAAAGGAGGAAAAACATGGAAAATGATTTAGTATCCCTAACCATAGACGGACAAAAAATAAAAACCAAAAAAGGAACTACTATTTTACAAGCAGCCAAACAAGCAGGAATAGACATCCCAACACTATGTTTTTTAAAAGACATCAATGAAGTAGGGGACTGTAGAATGTGTATTGTAGAAGTAGAAGGCAGAAGAGGATTTGCTACATCTTGTATCCAAACAGTAGAAGAAGGAATGGTAGTACATACTCATACACCAAATGTATTAGAAGCAAGACATATTATATTAGACTTAATCATATCTAATCATTCCAAAGATTGTCTAACTTGTACACGTTCTGGTAACTGTGAATTGCAAGACTTAGCTACAAAATTCAATGTCTTACAAGTAGAATTTGAAGGAGAAAGAACAGAACACAAAATTGATGATTTATCACCATCTATTGTTAGAGATTTTAATAAATGCATCTTATGTAGGAGATGTGTAGCAGCCTGTAAAAATGTTCAAAAGATAGGTGCCATTGATTGCATTAACCGTGGTTTTGAATCTTGTATTTCAACTGTAGGAGACCACAGTTTAAATGACGTTAATTGTACAAACTGTGGTCAATGTATTGAAGCTTGCCCAACCGGTGCTTTACATGAAAAAGAAACAATTGATGATGTTTGGATAAAATTAAAAGATCCAGATACGTATGTGATTGCACAGACAGCACCAGCTGTTAGAGTCGCATTAGGCGAAGAATTTGAAATGCCAATTGGAACAAACGTAACAGGAAAGATGGTAACTTCTTTAAAAAGATTAGGTTTTGACAAGGTATTTGATACCAATACAGGTGCTGACTTTACCATTATGGAGGAAGCGAATGAATTTATTGAAAGATTCCAAGAAAATGATAATCTTCCAATGATAACTTCTTGCAGTCCAGGTTGGGTTAAATATATTGAAATGAATTATCCTGAATTATTGCCACATTTATCAACCTGTAAATCACCTCATCAAATGTTTGGAGCTTTATTAAAAACTTATTATGCCAAAAAAGAAGGAATTGACCCTGAAAAAATTTATGTGGTATCTATTATGCCATGTATTGCTAAAAAATTTGAAAGACAACGAGCAGAAATGAAGAATGACGGACTTTATGATGTCGATAATGTCATTACTACACGTGAACTTTCTAGAATGATTAAACAAGCAAATATTGAGTTTACAAAATTAGAAGATGGCGAGTTTGATAGTCCAATGGGAGAAGCAACAGGGGCAGGAGCTATTTTTGGAACAACAGGCGGAGTTATGGAGGCAGCACTTCGAACAGCACAAGATACTTTAACAGGAGAGAATTTAGAAAAAATAGAATTTACGCAAGTTCGTGGTGGAGATGGCATCAAAAAAGCAACCGTAAATATTGCTGGCAAAGATATTAAAGTAGTAGCGGCAAGCGGATTAGCCAATGCTAAAGAAATATTGGAAGAAATCAAATCTGGAAAAGCAGACTATCAATTTGTAGAAATTATGGCATGTCCTGGTGGGTGTGTAATGGGTGGAGGTCAACCAATAAAAAGTTCTAAGATACGTTCAGAGATTGATGTTAGAAAATTAAGAGCAGATGCCCTTTATTCGATTGACGAAAAAAGTACGATAAGAAAATCTCATGAAAATCCTGTTTTAAAGAAAATCTATAAGGAATATCTTGAAAAACCAGGAAGTGAGTTAGCTGAAAAATTATTACATACTATTTATCAAAAAAGAGAGAAATATAATATTTAAAAAATGAACCTAAATCTAGGCAACTAGAAATAGGTTCATTTTCAAAATTATCTACAGTTATTGTTGTTTTGTTTTTCATTGTTGTTATTATTTTGATTGTTTTTACTATTATTGTTTTTGTTTTCTTTATTTTTCTTTGACATGAAAAGCACCTCCATTCAAGTTTAATACTATTTTTACCTAGAAAACTTAAAAATATACCATATAAATTTGTCTTTTTGTCCCATTTGAGATATAATATGAAAAGATACAAAAAATGCACATAAAAGAAATATTTCCAATATAATAAACTGGAGGCATAAAATGAATTTTAAAAATGATAAGTTAGAAGAATTTAATGAATACATAAAATTTAGAAAAGTGGCTATTATAGGATTAGGAGTTAGCAATTTGCCATTGCTTGATTATATGCATGACAAAAAAGCAAGAGTAACTGTTTTTGACGAAAGAAATATAGAAAGTATATCAAAAGAAGTAATGGACAAAATAACTACTTATGGATTTGAATTCAATTTAGGAAAAAACTGTTTAGAAAAGCTAAAAGGCTTTGATATCATCTTTCGTTCTCCAAGCTGCTTGCCAACAAGACTTAAATTACAAGAAGAAGAAAATAGAGGTGCAATTATTACCACTGAAATTGAAATGGTAATGAAAATGTGCCCTTGTAAAATAATTGGAGTAACAGGAAGTGACGGAAAGACAACAACTACTAGCTTAATCCATAGTATTTTACAAAAATCTGGCTATCATGTTTTTTTAGGAGGAAACATTGGAATGCCTTTATTTACGAAACTTCCAGAAATGACACCAGAGGATATTGTTGTTCTTGAATTAAGTAGTTTTCAGCTAATGGGTATGGAAGTAAGTCCCCATATAGCAGTTATTACTAATATAACACCAAACCATTTAAATATTCATAAAGATTATGAAGAATATATAGAAGCTAAGAAAAATATTTTTAAATACCAAAAAGAAGATGATATCTTAATTTTAAATTATGATAATGAAATAACAAGAAATTGTGCTAATGAAGCAAATGGAAAAGTAATTTTCTTTAGCAGTAAAGAAAAATTAGACAATGGTTTTATAGTAGATGGTAAAGTAATAAAAGAGTGTGAAGATAGAATTAGAAAACATATTTTCAATGGAGAGGAAGCCATTTTAAGAGGAAATCACAATTTAGAAAACATGGCAACGGCAATTAGTGCGACAAAAACGCTAGTATCTATAGAAGATGCTGTAGAGGCAATCAAAGAATTTAAACCAGTAGAACATCGAATTGAACTAGTAAAAGAAATAGACCAAGTAAAATGGTATAATGATTCAGCAAGTTCTTCACCAACTAGAACTTTGTCAGGATTAAATGCTTTTGAGGAAGAAATTATATTAATTGCTGGTGGCTATGACAAAAATTTAGATTATGAACCACTTGCTAAACCAATTGTAGAAAAAGTAAAAGCATTATTATTAATTGGTCAAACTTCTGGCAAAATTTTTGATGTCGTTAAAGAAGAATTAGAAAACCAGAAAAAAGACTTAGATATCTATATGTGCGAAAATTTAGAACAAACCGTAAACCTAGCAAAAAAATTAGCAAGACCAGGAAATGTTGTTTTGTTTTCTCCAGCTAGTGCAAGTTTTGATATGTTTAAGGATTTTGCAGATAGAGGAAATCAATTTAAAAAGTTAGTTCATAATATGTAAAAATATGATAACATTTTTGCAACTCTATACATATAATATACAAAAAATGGGGAGGTTATTATATGTATAATGAATCATATGAAGACTACATAAGAAGTATTTTAGGCTATCCAAATTATAATAGTAACAATTGTTGCGAAAATAATTACAATTCCAATATGACAAATTATGGAAACAGTGAAAATGAACAAGATGCACAGCTAGAAGCTTGTTATCCGGAGATTTATAAAGTTATATATCCTATGGTAAACAAAGCTTGTAATGCTAATACAAAACCTGTTACACCTGAATTAATTGATGAATTAACAGATGAAATCTATTCTGCTGTCGAAAACGATAATAGTGTTAATGTTACAATTAATTTAACAAATGAAGTGCAATCGACTGGGAACCGAAATGCTTCCAATAACGTTAAAACAGAAGATGCAGAGAGAGTTAGAGAAGATAGACAATTTAGAAATAGAAGCTTACAAGACTTAATTCGAATTCTATTAATAAGAGAATTATTAAGAAGACGAAGAAGATTTCCCGGAAATCGCCCACCATTTCCGCCTAATAGACCACCAATGAGGCCACCGTTTCCAGGAGGACCAGGCGGAGGAAGACCACCTATTATGCCAAGAAGCAATTATTATAATGATATGAACGATATATATGAATAAAACGAAATAAAATTTCAAAAAAATTCCATATATGCAAATTAATTTTTGCATATATTTTTTTATTCTGCAAAAAATAAAAATGAGAATTTTTTGAAAGGTGGTAAAAAGAATGAAAGTTAAAGAATGTATGTGTAATGATGTATGTTGCGTGAAACCAAATACTAATTTAAGTCAAGTGGCTAAATTAATGAGTGAAAAACATGTTGGATGTATTCCTGTTTGTGATGAAAATAATAGCATTTGTGGTATTGTAACAGATAGAGATATTTTACTTCGAGCGATAGCATGCGAAAAAGATACCAAAAATTGTCCTGTAAGTGATGTCATGACTACTAATGTATGTACTTGTACAGAAGATGATGAAATAACAAATGCAGAAAGTAAAATGTCTCAAAATCAGATTAGAAGATTACCAGTATGTGACAAAAACAACAAAGTAGTTGGAATATTAACCTTAGGAGATTTAGTACAAAATGATAGAGAACTAGGAAAACAAGAAGTTTGTGATACCATAGAAGGTATCTGTGATTGTAATGGACACAAAAATGCGGAATAATTTTAGATAAAAGAACGGATAATTTCCGTTCTTTTACATAGAATAAAAATAGGGAGGAAGAAGGATGATAATCGACGTAACTTATTGGACAAGAGTTTTAAAAAACATATTATATGTTATATTGCTTTTAACTCGGATTATATATTGCTTTAAAACTTTCTATTTTTTATATGCCATTTTTAATAGCTTTTATCATATCGCTTATCATAGAGCCAGCAATTAAATTCATCATGAAAAAAATGAAATTAACCAGAAGAACTAGCTCAATTATTATATTTGTGCTAGTATCGGCTATTATTCTAGGAAGTTTATCATGGATTTTAATCACCTTATTTTCGGAATCTTCTAGTTTATTACAAGGTTTAAATGACTATTTTGATAAAGCTTACATACAGTTTCAAGGACTTATGAAAAGCTTCGATTTTGACAAAATCCATTTATCAAATGAGATCTTAACGGTCATCCAAAATTCCACAGAAGATTTACTACAAACTGCTTCTACTTGGTTAAGAAATTCTTTAACAGGATTAATCAATTTAGTAACGAGTTTACCTTCTATAGCTATATGCATTGGTATAACAGTCATTGCACTTTATTTTATTTGTGTAGATAAAATTTATATATTAGACCAAATAGAACACCATTTACCTAAAGTATGGGTAAGAAAAATAGGAAGACATTTAAAAGATTTGATTCAAACATTAGGAGGCTATCTAAAGGCAGAAGCCACTCTAATTTTAGTATCTTTCATCATTTCTTTGATTGGACTATATATTTTACAATTTGCTGGATTTCATGTAGAGTATCCTTTATTAATGGCTTTATTTATAGGATTTGTTGATGCTCTTCCTATCCTTGGCTCAGGAACGGTTATGATACCTTGGGCAATCATTTGTGCTATCAATGGAGACATCAATCTAGGAATTGCTATTATTATTTTATTAATCATTATGTCGATTACTAGACAATTATTAGAACCAAAGTTAGTTAGCAAAAATATAGGAGTCCATCCAATCTTTACTTTAATTGCCATGTACACAGGTTTTAAAATCATCGGAATTATAGGATTATTAATTGGACCAATTGTATTAATCATCTTTAAAAATATTTTTGCTAGCTTAATAGATCAAGGGGTATTTAAAACTATTTTTGATAGAAAATAGGGGCAATTGGGGACGTTTCTTTTTGCACCTTTTTGTGCATTTAGGGACATATCTCATCTATGCTTATTTTTAAAAAATGTTATTATTTATTTTTTATAAAAATGACGAATGTGCCGTGTAATAACCGTAGAAAATCTAAAAAAATCAGTCAGGGAATCTCACCGACCATGAGGGCGCTGACTGATTTTTTTAAGATTTTCTAGGGCATGTAACAAACCGAGGAATGAATATAAAAAATAAATAATAACATTTTAAATAAATTAAAGATGTGTCCCTAAATGCACAAAAAGGTGCAAAAAGAAACGTCCCCAATTGCCCCTATTCCCATTCAATGGTTGCAGGTGGTTTTGAAGTAATATCATACACAACTCGATTAACATGATTTACTTCATTTACAATACGAGAAGATACTTTTTCTAATATTTCATAAGGTATTTTGCTCCATACACCTGTCATAAAATCAGTGGTTTCAACAGCACGAAGAGCTATGGTATAGTCATAAGTTCTTTCATCTCCCATAACGCCAACAGATTTTAAATTTGTTAATACTGCAAAATATTGATTGATACTTTTATGAAGTCCAGCTTCAGCAATTTCTTCTCTAAAAATACTATCTGCATCTTTTAGTATATTTAACTTATCATCCGTGATATCTCCAATTACTCGAATGGCTAATCCCGGCCCAGGGAATGGTTGCCTAAATACTAAATTTTCTGGAATTCCTAATTCTAATCCTGTTTTTCTAACCTCATCTTTAAACAAATCTCTTAAAGGTTCTACAATTTCTTTAAAATCAACATAGTCAGGAAGCCCTCCAACATTATGATGACTTTTAATAACAGAACTTTTTCCTAAGCCACTTTCGATAACATCAGGATAAATGGTTCCTTGTACTAAGAAATCCACTGTACCAATTTTTTTTGCTTCTTCTTCAAAAACACGAATGAATTCTTCTCCGATGATTTTTCTTTTCTTTTCAGGTTCTGTAACGCCTGCCAATTTTTCTAAAAATCTATCTTTGGCATTTACTCGAATTAAATTAATGTCAAATTGATTTCTAAAAATTTCTTCTACTTCATCTCCTTCGTTTTTACGAAGAAGTCCATGATCAACAAAAATACAAGTCAAATTTTTCCCAATTGCTTTGGAAAGTAAAACAGCTGCTACAGATGAATCAACACCACCAGATAGGGCACATAAAGCTTTCTTATCTCCAATTTTTTCTTTTAATCTTTGGATACTTTCTTGAGCAAAAGAGCTAATTACCCAATCTCCCGTACAATTACAGATATTAAATAAAAAGTTTTTAATAACTTGAATTCCATTGACTGAATTATTAACTTCTGGATGAAATTGAATTCCATATAATTTCTTTTCAGGATTTTCCATGGCCGCATTTGGACATGATGGAGTAGAGCCAATATTTTTAAATCCTTGTGGAACGGTTTCTACATAATCAGTATGACTCATCAAAAATCCGTTGGTATCTCCAAACCCATGTAAAAGTAGGGAAGAGTTATTAATTGAAACAGCTGTTGTTCCGTACTCACGTTTATTTGCTCTTGTTACTTTTCCACCTAAAGTATAAGTCATAAATTGCATACCATAACAAATGCCAAGTATTGGTATTCCTAAATCAAAAATCCCATCTGCGCATCTTGGAGAATCTTCACCATATACACTAGCAGGTCCTCCTGTAAAGATAATACCTTTCGGATTTTTTTCTTTGATTTTATCAATTGAAATATTATAAGGTACTACTTCAGAATAAACATTGCATTCCCTAACACGTCTTGCAATTAGTTGATTATACTGACCACCAAAGTCTAGGATTAAAATTAATTCATTTTTCACTTGTTTTACCTCCACAATTAAATTTGTACCATTTTACCACAATTTGTAGAAAAAGTAAAGAAATTGAAATTTTACTTTATTTTTTTGTCAACTTGTTGTATAATAAAAAAGATAAACAAAATATTTAATAAAGAAAGGTATGTATAATATATTAAATTTTATTATATTATACAAGGAACAAAAAATGGATGAATTAAAGTTAGAATTAGCTATTGATATTATGCAAAGAAAAATAGCACATTTTATAAGAAACAATAAAGAAAAAAATTTTAAAATCTTTCAAAAAGAGTTACAAAAGTTAATTGAAGAAGAAGATAAAATATATGATTTAGACGAAGAAACAATCAAAAAAGTATATCAAGTATATTTAGAAGAACTAAAAAAGGAGAAATAAAATGGGGAAGTATGATTTAACGACAGAAGATATTAATAAAAATATAGATCGATTCTTGACTTATATTTATGGTTCAGCAATCAGTTCAAAAAACCCACAGATTTTCTTTGTTGTAGCTGGACCAGGTGCAGGAAAAAGTGGTGTAGAAACCTTCTTAAAACATCAATTAAAAGAAAAAGGCGAAAAAGTAGCTGTTGTAAATTCTGACAAAATTGCGGAATTTCACCCAGCCTATGAAGATGCTCTTGCAGAATTACTATCAGAAGAACGTTATAGAGTTACAAGACAATTTGTAAGGCCTGCTACTCCTGTAATATTCCAAGAACTACAAAAACATAAAATTAATATATTAAACGAAAATATTTTTAATAAAGGGGAAAGCGATATAGAATTTGTTAAAAGTTTTAAAAAAGCTGGATATAGAACATCTGTTAATATGATTGCAACAGACATCTTTACAAACAGACTTTCTTGCTATGAAAGAGAAGCTAGAGCACTCGAAAATGGTGATTCTCCAAGAGGGATTTCGAAGCGATCACACGATAAGATGTACAATGCTTTTGTAGAAGAAATTCAACAATTAGAAAGTCAAAATCTGTGTGATGAAATCAATGTTTATGTAAGAGGAAAAAGTATAAATAAACCAAAATTAGTGTATCAATTAGGAGATACAAGATACCAAAATTTTGTAGATGCATTAAATACAGAAAGAACAAAACAAAGAAGAGAGATTTTTTCCAATCCAGCTGACTATTTAATGAGAATCAAAAAAACCAAAGAATCTATTCAAACAAATGGAATCAATCCAATTCTTACAGAAGATTCATTAAAAGGTTTACAGGAGTTGCAAAATGACTTTATTCAAGAATTAAATAATGAAAAACATAGATATAGATAAGGAATAAGAAAACCTTCTTATTCCTTTTATAATATTCCACTTGTTGGAATATAACTCTCATCAGGAGGATACACCAACTCTTCATTTGGTTTATCAACTTTTTCTATTTGAGTAACCTTAACAATTGGCATATCGCCATGATAATCACCTTTTGTAATGGTACCTGTCAACTCTACCCAAGTTTCATCTTCAAAATCTTTACTATTTTCATACTCACACAAAAAGCCTACAACAACATATTGAAAATCAGAAGAAATTATCATATTTCTAGCCAGCACAAATTGATTTTGATTTAAATCTAAAACACGATAAACATATCCTGTAAAATTAATTTGAACTCCCACATAATCATCGATATTTTCATGAACAGCTTTTAATACATTTGTGTAGTTAGTGGCAGATAATTTTGACACTTTATTTTGGGGCAAACAACTTGAAAGTTCAGTAGAATTGCTAGCACCATAAAAAATTTTAAAAGCTACAATTCCGACGATAACAACTACTAATAAAACAATTCCTATAAAGAAATATTTGAAGGTTTTACTACCATTGATTTTAATATTATAAATAAACATAAAGAATACCTCACATTTAATAACTTTATTAAATTCTATGTCATTCTTTTTAAAATATGAAAATATAAAAAAATACTTGATAAAAAGAGAGTTTAGTGATATAGTAACAAAGTGAAAAATTATGAGAAGGGACTGAATGTAAAAAAATGAGTGTATTTAACAAAATATTCAAATCTTATAGTCAAAAAGAAGTAAAAAGAGTTATGCCATTAGTAGAAAAAATTAATGGATTAGAAGAAGAAATAGCAAAATTAAGTGATAGTGAATTAAGAGGAAAAACCGATTATTTAAAAAAACAATTAGAAGACGGAAATACATTAAATGATATCTTACCAGAAGCTTTTGCTGTTGTTAGAGAAGCCTCAAAAAGAGTTTTAGGTATGAGACACTTTGATGTTCAATTAATTGGTGGTATCATTTTACATCAAGGTAGAATTGCCGAGATGAAAACAGGAGAAGGTAAAACATTAGTTGCTACTTTACCAGTGTATTTAAATGCCTTAGAAGGAAAAGGCGTACATGTTATTACTGTTAACGACTACCTTGCTAAAAGAGATAGTGAATGGATGGGAAAATTATATAAATTTTTAGGGCTATCTGTTGGTTTAGTTATCCCAGGCATGGAACCACAAGAAAAGAAAGATGCATACAATGCAGATGTTACTTATGGTACGAATAACGAATTTGGATTTGATTACTTAAGAGACAATATGGTTATCTATAAAAATCAATTAGTACAAAGAGGGTTACATTACGCTATTGTGGACGAAATTGATAGTATTTTAATCGATGAAGCACGTACTCCTCTTATCATATCTGGTAGAGCTAACCAGTCCTCTGGTTTATACAAAAAGGCAAATGACTTCGTAAAAAGATTAACACCTAAAATTATTGTAGAAGAAGATGTAAAAGATTTTAACCAAGCAGAAGATAATGAAAAATATGATTACATTGTTGACTTAAAAGCAAAATCTGCCTCTCTAACACAAAAAGGTATTAAAAAAGCAGAAAATGCCTTTAACTTAGAAAATTTTAATGACTTAGAAAATTCTACTTTAGTACATCATGTTAATCAAGCATTAAGAGCTCATGGAGTTATGAAAAAAGATATCGATTATATCGTAAAAGATGGAGAAGTCTTAATTGTTGACGAATTTACAGGACGTATCATGTATGGTAGAAGATACAACAATGGACTACATCAAGCCATTGAGGCCAAAGAAAACGTAAAAATTGCAGATGAATCAAAAACCTTAGCAACCATTACTTTCCAAAACTTTTTCAGAATGTATGATAAATTATCTGGTATGACAGGTACTGCTATGACAGAAGCAGGAGAGTTTGAAGAGATCTACAATTTAGACGTAGTAGAAATTCCAACCAATAAACCTATGATTCGTAAGGATGAAAATGATGTTATCTACAAGAATGAAAATGCTAAATATAGAGCTATTGTAGAAAGCATCAAAAAGAGTCATGAAAAAGGCCAACCCGTATTAGTAGGTACCGTATCCATTGAAAAATCAGAAAAATTAAGTAAATTGTTAAAACAAGAAGGTATTAAGCATGAAGTATTAAATGCAAAATATCATGAAAAAGAGGCTGAAATTATTGCACAAGCTGGTAAGTATGGTGCTGTTACCATAGCAACCAACATGGCGGGACGTGGTACTGACATTATGCTTGGTGGAAATAGTGAATTCTTAGCAAAAGAAGAAATGAGAAGAAATAAAATATCTCATGAATTGATTGAAGAAGCAGATACTTATTATGAAACAGACGACCAAGATATTTTAAAGGCAAGAGAAGAATTTAGAAACTTAGTTAAAAAATATGATGAACAAATTAAGGAAGAAAAAGAAAAAGTAATTACTTCAGGTGGTTTGAAAATCATCGGTACAGAAAGACATGAGTCAAGAAGAATTGACAACCAATTGCGTGGACGTTCTGGACGTCAAGGAGATATTGGTGAATCTAAATTCTATATTGGATTAGATGATGACTTAATGAAAATATTTGGTGGAGATGCTATCACTAGAGTTTATAATACTTTAAGGGCAGATGAAAATATGCCAATTGATTCTAGAATTATATCTAATGCAGTAGAAAATGCACAAAAGAAAGTAGAAGGTAGAAATTTCAGTATTCGTAAAAATGTATTAAAATATGATGATGTTATGAATGCACAAAGAGAAATTATTTATAAACAAAGAAGACAAGTATTAGATGGCGAAAATATCCATGATAATATCATTTCTATGATTGATTTTATAGCGGATAACATGGTAGATATGTTCATTGACGCAGAAACATCTGAACTAAACGTAGAATCTTTAAATACAGAGATTATTAATATTTTCGGCATAGATATGTTAGATACAATTCAAAATAACAAAACAGATTCTCATGCAATTTCAGAAGAATTAAAGAAAAGAGCAATGGAAATTTATGCACAAAAAGAAGAAGAATTTGGTTCTGAGCAAATGAGAGAATTAGAAAGAGTTGTTATGCTTAAGGTAGTTGACGAAAAATGGATGAACCATATTGATGCTATGGATGAATTAAAAAATGGTATTGGATTGCGTGCTTATGGTCAAAAGGATCCAGTTGTACAATACAGATTAGAAGGATTTGACATGTTCGACGAAATGGTAAATGACATTAAATTTGATGTAACGAAAATTTTAATGCATATTAGACAACAAGGAGAAGCAAAAAGACAAGAAACTGTTAAAATTACAGGAGCAGCCTTAGAAGCAATTCATAGTGTAGATGGAGGCGCTAAGATAGGAACAGATATTGATAGAACAATTCGAAATAATGGACCTAAGGTTAGCAGGAATGACCCTTGCCCATGTGGAAGTGGAAAAAAGTACAAGAATTGTTGTGGGAAAAGTCAGTAATAGCAATATTTTATAGATTAGTTTGAAATTTTGAAAACTAATCTTTTTTAAAAAATTAAAAAATCCCTTAAAACCTCTTGACTTAGAGTTAACTCTAAGTGGTATATAATAATAGAAAATTTATAATAGGAGGATAAAAAATGTTAAATGCATTAAATAAAGTAAATAATCCAAAAGATTTAAAAAATTGTATATGACGTAATTGCACTAATTTTCAATATACCTAATATGGTTTATCTGGCTCCAACATCAAAAGAAGAATGAATGTTAGAAGGCGGATTACTAAAAGAAAATAGAATAACAAAAGAGCAAATAGTTAAAGATATAGAAAAAATAATATAGAATGGAGTAATTTATATGACAATAACAGAAGTTAGTAAAAAATATGAAATAACACCAGATACAATTAGATATTATGAAAGAATTGGTTTATTACCAGAAATTCCAAGAACAAAATCAGGAATAAGAGATTTTGATGAAGAATCATGTAGATGGATTGAATTTATAAAATGTATGAGATCTGCTGGAATGCCAATTGAAGCATTAATAGAATATATAACTTTATTTAAACAGGGTAGAAAAACAATTACATCCAGAAAACAATTATTGATAGAACAAAGAGAAATTTTACTAGAAAAGCAAAATGAAATAAAAAAGACAATAGAAAAATTGGATTATAAAATAGAATTATATAATGAAATCGAGGCGGGCAAAAGAAAAGACTTTATGGAGAAATGATAAAAAGTAAGAGGAGGAATTTTAGAATGAAAAAACAAACAGCAGGTAGAGATTCTTTAGGAGAATTTGCTCCTAAATTTGCAGAATTAAATGACGATATATTATTTGGGGAGGTTTGGTCAAGAGAAGACAAACTATCTTTAAGAGATAGGTCATTAGTTACAATATGTGTGTTTATGGGTAAAGGAATGATAGATAACTCATTAAAATATCATTTAATAAATGCTAAAAATAACGGAATAACAAAAGAAGAAATGGCAGAAATTATAACTCATGCGGCATTTTATAGCGGATGGCCAAATGCATGGGCTGTATTTAATTTAGCAAAAGAGGTATATTTAGGTGATAATATAAATGAACAACACGGAGGAATGTTTGGAATGGGAGAGCCTAACACAGCTTTTGCACAATATTTCGTTGGAAACTCTTATTTAAAACCTTTAGCAAAAACAGATAATCTATTTATAGCAAATGTAACATTTGAACCAGGGTGCAGAAATAATTGGCATATCCATAAGGCTAAAAATGGTGGCGGACAAATATTAATTTGTGTTGAAGGAGAAGGTTGGTACCAAGAAGAAGGAAAACCAGCGCAAAGTTTAAAACCAGGAGATGTTGTAACAATACCTGCAAATGTAAAACATTGGCATGGTGCTAAAAAAGATTCATGGTTTAGTCATTTAGCAGTAGAAGTGCCAGGAGAAAATACATCAAATGAATGGTGTGAACCAGTAGCTGATAAAGAATATATTGATATTGCATAAGCTATAAGTAGGCAAAATTAATACTATTATTAAAAATAAAGAAGGAGGTTGCTAATTTATTATAAATATAGTATAATCATTTGGTAGATAAAATGAGGTAGTAAAATATAGGAGAAAATAATATGAAAAATTTTTTAAAAGGAATAGTTGTAGGAATTGGTGGTATTGCACCAGGATTAAGTGGTAGTGTATTATTGGTTATTTTTGGTTTATATCAAAAAACGATAAATGCAATAGGAACGTTGTTTAAAGATTTTAAGAAAAATGTTTTATTTTTAATTCCATTATTTTTAGGATTTGGAGTAGGCGTATTACTATTTAGTAAAATAGTAGATTTCTTTTTAAACAATTTTGAAATGCAAACAAGATTTACTTTTTTAGGATTAGTTTTAGGAACAATTCCATTATTTTATAAAGAAGTAAAAAAGGAAGGATTTTCTAAAAAGTATTATATTCTAATAATATTGTCAGCTGTGGCAGGCTTTACTTTATTTTTATTAAATAGAAATGCTTTTCCGCAGATAGAAAACCCAAATTTAATACAGTCTGTACTATTAGGAGTAGCTGTTGCAGGATCTTCAATAATTCCGGGAGTAGATAGTGCTGTTATTCTATCATCTCTTGGACTATATGAATTATATGTAAGCTCTCTTGCGAACTTTAATTTAAGTATCTTAATACCAGCAGGTTTTGGTTTAATTATAGGAATATTAGTCATTTCTTTTATCATAAACAAATTAATAAAAAAATTTTACACAATTACATTTTCAATCATATTTGGGTTATTCATTTCTATCATACCAAATGTATTAAATGATAGCTGTGTATTAGCCTTAAATGCAACAACAATCATTTCTTTTATAATGTTTATCATTGGTTTTTGTAGTTCATACTATTTAGGAGATATTACTGAGAATAATAAAAAAATAAAAAATATTATCAAATGTTTAAGAAAAAGGTCTGGAGTGCATGATAGTTGTAATAATTAAAAAATAATAAAAAAGTAATACAAATTATAAGTATAATTTTAGATGTAAAAAATAATTTTACATCTAATTTTTTAACTGTAAAATTAATATAAAATTTAAGTTAAAACAATAAAAATATGTTATAATTTGTATGGAGGTTAGTAAAATGTCAAAAATTTTAATTATTGAAGATGATGAAAAACTAAAAAAAGAGTTAGAAACATTCTTAAATAAAAATGGATTTACAACAAAAGGTTTAGAAAAATTTGATAATACAATTCAAGATATATTAAGGGAAAAAGCTGATTTAGTATTATTAGACATAAATTTACCATATACAGATGGAGAATTTGTATGCAAAGAAGTAAGGAAAATATCAGATGTACCTATAATAATGGTAACAAGTAGAGATAATGAAATAGATGAGTTAATGAGTTTATATGGTGGAGCAGACCAATATGTAACAAAACCTTACAATCTACAAATACTACTTGCAAAAATAACAAGATTATTAAAGAGAAATCAAAATGCAAGAAGTAATCCAGAAAAAATTGACTGCAACGGATTTATATTAAATACTGCAGAAAGAGTGATAGAAAAAAGCAACCAAATTATGGCCTTCTGTATATAAAGATGAAAATGCAGTAGATAAAACACTAGAAAGATTAGGATTAGATTATATAGATTTACTGTTCTTACATCAACCAGCAGGAAATTGGAAAGTAGGCTATAGAGAACTTGAAAAGGCTTATAAAGAAGGTAAAATAAAATCAATAGGAATATCTAATTTTGAAGGAAAATATATAGAAGAATTATTAGAAATTTGTGAAATAAAACCACAAGTAATTCAAGTAGAAACTCATCCATATTTTACACAAGATGAATTAAGAAAGATAACAGATAAAGAAGATATAAAAATAATGTCTTGGTATCCATTAGGACATGGAGATAAAACTTTAATCAATGAAGATGTGTTTGCAGAATTAGGAAGTAAATATAATAAAACATCTGCACAAATAATTCTTAAATGGCATATACAAATGGGATTTATAGTTATACCTGGAGCTTCAAAAGAAGAACATATTAAACAAAATATTGCTATATTTGATTTCGAATTAACTGCTGAAGATATGAAAAAAATTGCACAAATAAATAAAAATAAAAGATACTATATCAGAACAGATGAACAATTAATAAATTTTGCTTCTTGGATGCCTAATTTAGATAATCAAAAATAGATATATATATACTTTTACAAATTATAAATAGATTATCAATAGTAAAAACTGGAATAAAAGATTGGCAAAATATATAAAAATAGCATTGAAAAACACTACTATTTGTGATAGAATACAACAGAATAAAGCAAGGAGTGTGATAAAATGTTAGAATTAGAAGAAAACACTAGACTACTTAGAGAGCTAAAAGAAAAAATACAAGAATTGGGTGAATCTCTTTGACATAGCTACCTTAGAAGAACAACTACAGATACTTGAAAAACAAACTATGGAAGAAAATTTTTGGAATGATAGCAAAAACTCTAATAAAATATTAACTCAAATTAAAGACATTAAAAATAAAACAAATGAATACAAAAGGCTAGAAAATGAAATTGCTAATTTACAAGAACTAACAGAACTAGTAGAACTAGAACCAGACGAAGAAATAGCAAAAGACATATTAAAAAATACCAGTAAGCTACAAAAAGAAATAGCTAAATTTGAAATCACTACTTTCTTATCTGGAAAGTATGATAGTAATAATACAATCGTTACTATACATCCAGGTGCAGGAGGAACCGAATCGCAAGATTGGGCAGAAATGTTATATCGAATGTATAGCAGATGGGCAAATAAAACTGGTTACGAAGTAAAAGAATTAGATTATTTAGAGGGGGAAGAGGCAGGATTAAAAAGTGTAACCTTTGAAATTATTGGGGAAAATGCTTACGGTTATATGAAATCGGAAATGGGAGTACATAGACTAGTTAGGATTTCTCCCTTTGACAGTGGAGGTAGAAGACATACTTCTTTTGCATCTGTTGAAGTCCTACCAGAAATTACAGATGATATTGAGTTAGAAATTAATCCAGATGATTTAAGAGTTGATACTTATCGAGCATCACGGGGCAGGAGGACAGCATATCAACAAAACTTCTTCTGCTGTAAGAATAACACATATACCAACTAATATTGTAGTTGCATGCCAATCAGAGCGTTCACAAATCCAAAATAGAGAAACAGCTATGAAAATGTTAAAATCCAAACTATTAGACTTAAAGGAAAAAGAACAAAAAGAAAAAATTGAAGACTTAAAAGGAGTTCAAATGGATATTGCTTGGGGAAGTCAAATACGATCTTATATTTTTTGTCCTTATACCATGGTAAAAGACCATCGAACCAATTATGAGGTTGGGAATGTACAGGCAGTTATGGATGGAGAAATAGATGAATTTATGGAAAGTTATTTAAAAAATAGTTTTAATTTATCATAAAGAAAGATTACCGCATACAATATAGAGAGCAGATTTAAAATTAGATTTGCTCTCTATATTATTTTTACAAAAGGCGAGTGATTTAAGGTGAACACAAGCGTTTTAAAATTTGGAGGTAGTTCTGTTGCTGATAATGAAAAATTAAAATTAGTAGCTGATAAAATAATTAGTTTATATGAAAAAAATCATAATATTGTGGTAGTTCTTTCTGCTCAAGGAAAAACAACAGACAAATTGATTTTAGAAGCAAAAGAACTATCAGAAAATACAGAAGAAAGAGAAATGGATGTATTGCTAAGTACGGGAGAACAAATGGCAACAGCAAAATTAAGTATATTACTTAATCAAATGGGGTATCCTGCGATTTCTTTAACCGGCTGGCAGGCAGGAATTTATACGAATAATTCCAATCAGAATGCAATCATTCAATACATCGATACCTCAAGAATAAGAAAAGAATTAGAAAAAGATAAAATTGTAATTGTAGCAGGATTTCAAGGAATTAATAAAAATATGGATATTACAACATTGGGAAGAGGAGGATCTGATACAACTGCAGTTGCCATAGCAGCAGCTTTAGGAGCTAAAAATTGTTATATCTTCTCTGATGTTGATGGGGTTTATACGACAGATCCAAATCGATTAAAAGAAGCACAAAAATTATCCGCTCTTTCTTATGAAGAAATGCTTGAAGTATCAAGCGAAGGAGCAAGAGTACTTCATAATCGATGTATTGAAATAGGAGAAAAATTTAAAGTACCAATTATTACAAAATCTACTTTTAATAATAAACCTGGAACAGTTATATCTGATATTATTGAAGAGAATACTATTAAAAGTATTGTTAAAAAAGAAGTTTCTAGAATTTCAATTATAGGAAATGGAATTATTCGCAATTTAGACATAATTCATAATATACTTAATTTAATTGAAAAAGAAAAATTAGAAATGCTTAACTTTGAAGTCTCGGAATCTAAAATCAGTATTACTTTTAAAAATATAATAGAAGATGAAATGTTAAATAAATTTCATTATATTATTTTCAAAAAATAAATTATTAGAAAAAGGACATAGAAAAAAGCTATGTCCTTTTTTATGAAACAACTATACTTATCTCATCAGAATTGTTGCAGCTTTTGCAAGAGGACTTCTCACAGATTCTTCCTCCTTAAAATTAATCTGCCATGCAAGAGGATGATCTTTCCAAATTTCAGAGGCATAGGTAATTCCATTATGCCTTTCATCAAGTCCTACAACATCAACCTGAGAAGGATCCCCTAATAAAACAATTTTACAACCTTTACCTGCACGAGTAATTATAGTTTTTATTGTTTTTAATGAGATATTTTGTGCTTCATCAATAATATAAATTGTATTTGATATGGAAGCACCTCTTAAGGTCTCAACAGGTTGTATAGTAAGTTGTCCTCTTTCCATTAAATCTTCACCGGTTGTAAAGTTTTGCGGACCTTTTGAATTTAAAGTTTTCTCATCATTCAATAACATAATGAGATTATTCTTAAATCCAAGAATATAGGGATCAGCCTTATCAACAATGTCTCCTGGCATATATCCTAACTCATCGGCATGGATTGGTGCACCAATTAGAATTCGAGAATAGATATTATCTTTTTCTATTGTTTGCTGTAAGGCAGCAGCTAAAGAAAGAAAAGTCTTTCCTGTTCCTGCTGGACCTTTTACAATAACAAGTGGTGCTATTTCGGGCGGTTGCATCAATGCTTCAACTAGCATTTGTTGCCCACTATTTTTAGGGACAATTCTACTTGGGTAAAATTTTTGATAATCCAATTTGACAATTTTCTTTCCGTCAAACCGTCCTAAAGTAGAAGCACCATTTAATGACTTGATTATCAAAAACATATTAGTAGTCCAGTGAATTTCTTTAAAGTTTATTATGTCTTTTATAGACATTTTCCCCTTTTCAAAAAATTCCTCTAAACTTCTAGTTTGACATTCAATTCGCCCTGTATACTGATCTTTAAGATTAGGAAACAGTTCATCCCTAAAAGGTCTTGTTTGAATTCCTAAATCCGTTGCAATCATTCCAAAGGAAATTGAGTTACTTATAATGACAACATCATTGCCGGCTTCTTTTAATCCTATTGCGATTTGAAGACATTGTTTATCATAAGGTGTAATATCAGAAATATCAACTTGAATATTCTGATATCTATCTTTTTTTATCACAAACAATATAGATCCATCGCTTTGTTTTACTCCTTTTTCACTCATTAAATCATACTGATTAAAAGTTTTAAGGTATTCAAGAACCTTGATTGCCTTTTTCCCTTTGTCATCCAGTGTTTCAGCCATTTTTTCCAATTTAATAATTCCATAAAATGGAATTATTACTTTGCGATTTGGGCCGAAGCTAAGCAAAACATCTGATACTGAGCTTAATGAAGATGTCCGCATGATAAAAGTTTTCATACTGTTTTCCTCCTTTGTAAATAAAAAAAAGTATATAATTGCTTCATATAAAAATTTAATTTTACTTTACGCTAATTAGCTGTAAAATTTAAACTTTTATATGTAAATATTATATCTCAAAATTTTACATAATGCAATATTTGAAGAGAATTTCAATATTCTTTATAAAATTTATTTTATATATTCTTTTCTTGTTCTAAATAAGACAAACTGTGAATATATATAATTTAGCAAGCAAAAATTTGAAATGGGAGGCAAAGAAATGACTATCGATGAAAGAAAAACAATCAGCACAGGAGTAATTCAAAATCTTATTTTAGAAAATAGAGGAAAACTAAGTATTTCTGGCGTTTTAGATGTTTTGAGTTTTGATGATCAGGTTGTTATGGTAGAAACAGAATTGGGGCTATTGACAGTAAAGGGAGAAAACCTTCGAATTAATAAATTAAGTATCGATACTTCTGAAGTAATTGTAGAAGGAGATATTTCTTATTTAGCTTATAGTGATAAAGAGAATGAAAAGACAAAAGGAAGCTTTATGAGCAAAATATTTAAATAAAACAAAAATAGGAGGAGTCAAATAATGGTTACAAATCAAATATATTTATTTTTTATTTTTATAATAAATGGCATATTAATTGGACTATTATTTGATTTTTTTAGAATATCTAGAAAAGTATTTAACACAAATGATATCGTAACCTATATTGAAGACTTTTTATTTTGGATTTTAGCCGGAGCAATTATGTTATATTCTATATTTATCTTTAATAATGGTGAATTACGTTTATACATGTTTTTAGGGATTATACTAGGTGCATTTTTTTATCTATTATTTATAAGTTCATTTGTAATAAAAATCAATGTAAAAATAATCAATTTTCTAAAAAAGATCTTTAGCATATTAATGATTCCATTTAAATTTATCTATAATCAACTGCACAAAGTTCTTTTAAAACCATTCACTTTTTTATTCATCAATATCAGAAAAGGTTTTACAAATTTCGGTATAAAAATATCTAAAAACTTAAAAATACCAAAAAAGTCGAAAAATATTGTAAAAAATTGAAAAGAAAAAAAGGATTTTTTTTTAATTTGTAGAATATATAAATGTATATCCGAAAGGATTTAACACAGAAAAATGGAGAGATTACGGATGAAAAAAAACAAAAAAACATATAAAAAATTGCTAATATTGGGAATTGCCATATATGTAATTTTTACATTAGTCAATCAACAAAAGACATTAAACCAATACAATCAAGATACCATCGAATTAGCTTCTCAAATCAAAGAAGCAAAAGAAAATAAAGAAGAACTTACGCAAAACAAAGAAGATGTAACTTCACGTGATTTTATCGAACAAACAGCAAGAGAAAAGCTAGATATGTATTATCCAAATGAAAGAGTATATGTAGACATAGGAATGTAATTTACAAAATTATATTCCTTTTTTTTGGAAAAATATTTCATTTTACCAAAATTTGTGTTATAATTATTATGTTATTATTTCGTTTAAAAATTTCCCAAACAAAAAATAGTAAAATAAAAAATAAGGAGGACTTTTATGTTAGACATAGAATCAATGACTTTACTTGAATTAAAAGAATTAGCAAAAGAATACAACATTAGAAATATTTCAAAATTAAAAAAAGATGAGCTTATAACAGTTTTAAAACAAATTACAAATCAATCTAAAACAGTGGAAATCGAAGATGTTTATGATAATTCAGAAGAAATAGAAGAGGCAAATAAACGACAATATGATGCAAATGGAGAACCAATTGTAGACTATAAATTAACAAGTGATGGGGATGAAATAGTAGAAGGAATTCTAGACATTTTACCAGATGGTTATGGATTTTTAAGAGGAGAAAATTTCTTATCCAGTGACAAAGATGTTTACATATCTATGGTTCAAATTAGAAGATTTCGATTAGATACAGGAGACATCATAAAGGGTATATCCAGATTTAGAGAAGGAGAAAAATTCCCATCTTTAATTTTTGTTGGTGAAGTAAATGGGGAACATCCAGAAAAAGCAATGAAAAGAAAAAGGTTTGACGAATTAACTCCCATCTATCCTATGGAAAGATTAAAATTAGAAACTGTATCAAACGATTATTCCACTAGAATTATTGATTTAATGTGTCCAATCGGAAAAGGGCAGAGGGGAATGATTGTTGCTCAACCTAAAGTTGGTAAAACCACTTTATTAAAAAAAGTTGCGAACAGCATCACAAAAAATAATCCTGAAGTGGAATTAATTGTATTATTAATTGATGAAAGACCCGAAGAAGTAACAGATATGAAACGTTCTATCAAAGGGCAAGTGATTCATTCAACTTTTGATGAATTACCAGAACATCATGTTAAAGTTGCTGAAATGGTTTTGGAACGTGCTAAAAGATTAGTAGAACAAGGAAAAGATGTTGTTATTTTATTAGATAGTATCACAAGACTCACAAGAGCCTATAACCTTGTCATTCCTTCATCTGGAAGAACTTTATCAGGTGGTATTGATCCAGCCTCATTACATAAACCAAAGAAATTCTTTGGTGCAGCAAGAAATATTGAATTTGGAGGAAGCTTGACAATTCTAGCTACTGCATTAATCGATACAGGAAGTAGGATGGACGATGTTATTTTTGAAGAATTCAAGGGAACTGGCAATATGGAGGTACATCTAGATAGAAAATTATCTGAAAGAAGAATCTTTCCAGCTATTGATATTAATAAGTCTGGTACACGAAGAGAGGACCTATTATTAACACCAAAAGAAAAAGATACAGTATTTGCCTTAAGAAAAGCTATGAATAGTATGCCAGTTGCAGATGTTACAGAACAAGTTATTAGTCATATGACCCAAACAAAGGATAATGCTGAGTTTATTGATCAAATGGAAAGTTATTTGAGAAGGTTTAAATAAATAAAAAATAAAGCATATAATAATTTAATTTATTATATACTTTATTTTTATATATAATAATTAGAAGTAATTAGAAGAAGGAGAGAGGAAATCTTTTTGAAGTTTATAAAAATATAACATTGCACAAAATCAAAGTTTTGTGCAAATAGAGATAGGAGAAAAATATAAAACAGTCATAAGCCTATACTTCTGTTATTTCAAGGCTTTTGGCTGTTTCATACATACTATTATTCATTTATATATCTTTATTTTTTATTATATTTATACTATATTCATTATTATTATAATCTTTTGTATTACAGTTATATCAATATTATTATGTCTTATTAAAATCAATTTTAAGACATTTTTTTGTTTTGCTTATATAATTTCATTACTATAATTATTTTACTTATTATATTTTTAAATTTATATCTATAATTTTTTCTTAT